>NZ_JBJDNG010000001.1:324658-1064337 GCF_044900155.1 Pseudomonas sp. NPDC088890
GCCCCTTCGTCTAGTGGCCTAGGACACCGCCCTTTCACGGCGGTAACAGGGGTTCGAGTCCCCTAGGGGACGCCATTTTTACCCGCGTTTTGCGGGGCTTTAAAGGCTCATTCGCATATTGGATGGGCCTTTTGTTTTCGGGGCTATAGCTCAGCTGGGAGAGCGCCTGCATGGCATGCAGGAGGTCAGCGGTTCGATCCCGCTTAGCTCCACCATTTTGCCAGGATTCGTGAAAGCGGATCTCTACGAAGCTTACATGTCCCCTTCGTCTAGTGGCCTAGGACACCGCCCTTTCACGGCGGTAACAGGGGTTCGAGTCCCCTAGGGGACGCCATTTTTACCCGCGTTTTGCGGGACTTTAGAGGCTCATTCGATTATTGAATGGGCCTTTTGTTTGTCTGTAATTCCACTTTTCTTGAGCGCCGACCAGAGGTCGAAGATTTCGCTTGCCTAAAAATATTATAGGGATAATATTTCAACCATAATATTTGCGAGGCAGGCCATGAGCGACAAGAAGAGCAAGACCCGCGAGCGCATTCTCGACGCAGCCTGCAGTGCGCTGATCCAGCAAGGCCCGGCGGACCCCAGTGTGAGCCAGGTGATGAGTGCGGCTGGGTTGACGGTGGGTGGTTTCTACGCGCATTTCGACAGCAAGGACGAGCTTATGCTGGAGGCTTTTCGCCAATTGCTCGGCGAGCGCCGAGGCTTGCTCGCCCAGGTCGATCCAGCGCTGGATGGTGCCGGGCGTCGCGCCTTGGCCGCGGCTTTCTACCTTTCGCGCAAGCACCGTGACGCTCACCAGCACGCCTGCCCGCTACCTAACTCCCTGAGCGAAATGCAGCGCCTGCCTGAAGCGTTTCGCGAGGTGCTGGCCGAGCATGTCGAGTTGATGACGGCGCAGATGGTCGATTGCCCGGAAGACATCGATAAAGCTTTTGCCGACCTGGCCCTGATGGTCGGTGGTTTGGCCCTGGCTCGCGCCTTGAGCGGCACCGAGTTATCCGACCGTATCCTGCGCGCCGCCAAGTCGGCGGTGATCTGAGCAACCTCAACCCTGGAGCAAGACGATGACTACCCTGAGCTGGATTCGCGGCGTCAACGGAACTCTCGGTCGGCTGGCTCCCGAGCATGTTGCCGGCAAGATGCGACGGGCCTTCATGACGCCCCGCAACCTGCCACCCAGACCGTGGGAACTGCCGCTGCTGGCGCGTGCTGAGCGGATCACCTTGCGCTTCGGACTGTCGGCCCTGCGCTGGGGGAATGGCCCTACCGTGTTGATGATACATGGCTGGGAAGGGCGTCCGACGCAATTTGCGGCGCTGATCGAGGCATTGGTCGATGCGGGTCACACGGTGGTCTCCCTCGAGGGTCCAGCCCATGGCCGGTCGCCTGGTCAGCAAGCCAACGTGGTGCTGTTCGCCCGCGCGCTGCTCGAAGCCGCTGCAGAGTTACCACCATTGCGGGCGGTGATTGGCCATTCCATGGGCGGCGCCAGTGTCATGTTGGCCTTGCAATGGGGGTTGCGCACCGAGGCCGCAGTGAGTATCGCCGCGCCTGCGCAGTTAATCGGCGTGTTGCGCGGCTTTGCTCAGCGTTTAGGGCTACCTGCGCGGGCCAGGGCAGCGTTCATTCGCCAGATCGAACACGATGTCGGCATGCAGATCGCCCGCCTGGACGTCAGTGGCTACCAGCTGGAGCTACCGGGCCTGGTGGTGCACGCGGCTGACGATCAGTTAGTCCCGGTCGGCGAGGCGCAGCTTATCCACAAGGCCTGGTTCGACAGCCGCCTGATGCTGCTGGAAGAGGGCGGCCACCAGCGAGTGCTGGCCGATCCGCGCCTGAGCGAAGCGGTGCTGGATTTGCTCGCGCGCACTCAGGAACCTACCCGGCAAAGCGCTTGAGCTTGGGTTACACTCCGCCCGTTCACTGACTTTGGGAGCGGGCATGAGCTGGGATTTGGCATCGCCATTTATCATCGACCTTCGCGTCGGTGCCGACGACATCGATGGCCTCGGCCACGCCAACAACGCGGTCTACGTCACTTGGCTGGAACGCTGCGCATGGCGCCACTCGCAGCGCCTGGGGCTGGACCTGGCCGAATACCGCCGTCTGGACCGGGCCATGGCCGTGGTTCGCCACGAAATCGACTACCTGGCCGCCGCCTACGAAGACGACGAGCTGCAGCTGGCTACCTGGATCATCGACTGGGACCAGCGCCTGCGCATGACCCGGCGCTTTCAGCTTAAGCGCCCACGCGATGGTGCAATCTTGCTGCGGGCGCAGACCACCTTTGTCTGCATCGAACTGTCCACTGGCAAGCCTAAGCGCATGCCGACGGAATTTATCGAGGGTTACGGTCAGGCGCTGATCGGTGCCTGAACTGCTGTGATTGTTTGCTAGACTGCCGCCTTTTTCGCCGAGACCCCTTCATGCAAATTGCCCTGGCCCCGATGGAGGGGCTGGTCGACAACATTCTGCGCGACGTGCTTACCCGCGTCGGCGGCATCGACTGGTGCGTTACCGAGTTCATCCGCGTCTGCGACCGCCTGCTGCCGCCTTCGCAATTCGACAAGCTCGCCCCGGAGCTGCGCCTGGGCGCACGCACGGCGGCGGGCGTGCCGATGCGCCTGCAGCTGCTCGGCTCGGATCCGGTGTGCCTGGCGGAAAATGCCGTGCTGGCTTGCGAGCTTGGCGCGCCGGTGATCGACCTGAACTTCGGCTGCCCGGCCAAGACCGTGAACAAGTCGCGCGGTGGGGCGGTACTGCTCAAGGAGCCGGAGCTGTTGCATGCGATTGTCAGCCAGGTGCGGCGGGCGGTGCCGGCGCATATACCGGTGACGGCCAAGATGCGCCTGGGCTTCGACAGCCCTGACGGCGCACTGGACTGCGCCACGGCACTGGCCGAGGGTGGCGCTGCGCATCTGGTGGTGCATGCGCGCACCAAAGTTGAGGGCTACAAGCCGCCGGCACACTGGGAATGGGTGGCGCGCGTGCAGGATGTGGTCAAAGTGCCGGTGTTCGCCAACGGCGAAATCTGGACAGTGGATGACTGGCGGCGCTGCCGTGAGGTCAGCGGGGCAGAGGACATCATGCTCGGTCGCGGGCTGGTGTCGCGGCCAGATCTGGCCCTACAGATCGCTGCCGCGCGGGATGGGCGCGATTACCAGCCGTTGGATTGGCAAGCGTTGCTGCCGCTGCTGCGAGAGTTCTGGCGCCAGGCCCAGGCCAAGCTGTCGCCGCGCTATGCGCCGGGGCGCATGAAGCAGTGGATGGCGATGTTGACCCGCAGTTATCCCGAGGCAGTGGTGATGTTTGCAGAGCTGCGGCGGGTGGATGACTGTGAGCGGATCAGCCAGCTGCTGGGGGTGGATAGGCGTGAGGCGCGGTGCGAGGCGGTAGCCTGATAGAACCTGTTGTGTGAGTGCGGGCGTTATCGCGGGGCAAGCCCGCTCCCACAAAGAGCTAGAAAAAAATTTTGCGGTCTGCACTTGAAACCTTTTCCCTGGACCTTATCTCTTGAGTACGCGATGCCGAAGTCGGGTCGCGTAATGACTTACTTGCTGAATCTCAGGAGTTTATGACCATGACTACCGCTTTCTCTCTTGCACCACTGTTCCGCCATTCCGTTGGCTTCGACCGTTTCAATGACCTGTTCGAATCCGCGGCACGTAACGAGGCGGGTAGCAGCTACCCACCCTATAACGTGGAAAAACATGGCGATGACCACTATCGCATCGTGGTTGCCGCAGCTGGCTTCCAGGAAGACGATCTCGACCTGCAGGTTGAAAAAGGCGTGCTGACCGTAAGCGGAGGCAAGCGCGACGCAGGCAACGCCGCGGCAGTGACCTATCTGCATCAGGGCATTGCCCAGCGGGCCTTCAAGTTGTCGTTCCGCCTGGCCGATCACATCGAAGTGAAGTCGGCAGGTCTGGCCAACGGTCTGCTCAGCGTCGATCTGCTGCGCGTCGTCCCGGAAGAGGCCAAGGCCAAACGCATCCCGATCAACAGCGACAAACCTGCGCTGAACTAAGCTTGTCGGGATGTACCAAAGGGCACCTTCGGGTGCCCTTTCTACGTGTCATGGATGTACATGTTATGGATGTACATAGCGTGGGAGCGGACTTGCCCCGCGATTTGCCAAGGCACAAGTGGCGAAGCCGGCCTCGCAAACGAGAATCGCGTGGCAAGCCCACGTATTTCTTTCAGTAGTCAGCTGGCGCTTCCAGCAGCATCTGCCGGAACTCCTGCAGCGGCAGTGGCCGGCTGTGCAGGTAGCCCTGGTACAGGTGACAGCCCAGCCGCTCA
Organism: Pseudomonas sp. NPDC088890; assembly: GCF_044900155.1. Classification (NCBI taxonomy): domain Bacteria; kingdom Pseudomonadati; phylum Pseudomonadota; class Gammaproteobacteria; order Pseudomonadales; family Pseudomonadaceae; genus Pseudomonas; species Pseudomonas sp. NPDC088890. The sequence continues at coordinate 328,964 of NZ_JBJDNG010000001.1, forward strand.
AGAAACTCCAGCTGCTCGGTCAATTCCACACCCTCGGCAATGACCGCCAGCTCAAGACTGCGGGCCATGGCCACGATGGCGCGGACGATCTCGGCATCATTGGGGTCGATCGGCGCGTCGCGGACAAAGGTCTGGTCGATCTTCAGCGCATCCACCGGCAGCCGTTTGAGGTAGGTCAGCGATGAATAACCGGTACCAAAATCATCCATGGCAAAGCTTACGCCATAGCGCTTGAGCTCGCGCATCTTGGCAATGGTGTCCTCCAGGTTCTGGATGACGATGCCTTCGGTAATCTCCAGCTTGAGCATGTGCCGTGGCAGGCGATAGTCGTCGAGGCTGCGCAGCACTCGCTCGACGAAATCGTTCTGGCGGAACTGACGAGGGCTGATGTTCACGCACAGGCTGAAATCGTCGGCATCGATCAGGCCGTCCTGCAGCATATGGGCGCAGGCATCGCAGGCTTCGTCGAGGATCCAGCTGCCAACTTCCAGGATCAAGCCACTTTCTTCGAGTACCTGAATGAACTGGGCCGGTGGCTGCTGGCCCAGTTGCGGATGGTGCCAGCGCAGCAGCACTTCGGCGCCGACGATGCGGTTGTCGCGGGCATCCACCTGGGGCTGGAAGTGCAATGCCAGTTCACCCCGGGCCAAGGCCAGGCGCAGGTCGTTCTCCATGCGCAGGCGCTCGCTGGCGGCCTTCTGCATGGTGGTGTGGAACAGCTGGGTAGTGTTGCGCCCGGAGTCCTTGGCCCGGTACAGGGCGATATCGGCGCGCTTGAGTAGGTCGGCAGGGGTTGCGCCGTGGTCGGGGATCAACGCCACCCCAATGCTGGGGGTCACTTGCAGGCGCTGGCCATCGAGCGACATTGGCTCGGCGAGCAGCTCGCGCAGGGTGTCGGCCAGCTCACGCACTTGGGTTTCGACCGCCTCGCGGCTGCCTTCAAGGCCGGTCAATAGCACCACGAACTCATCGCCGCCCAGGCGCGCCACGGTATCCTCAAGGCGCACGCTGGCTTCCAGGCGCGCAGTGATGATCTTCAGCACCGTGTCGCCGACTGGATGGCCGAGCGAGTCGTTGATGTGCTTGAAATGGTCGAGATCGAGGAACAGCAACGCGCCGCGCAGATTGTGGCGCTTGAGCAGGGCGATCTGTTGGCTCAGGCGATCCATCAGCAAGGCGCGGTTGGGCAGGTTGGTCAGTGGGTCGTGGTAGGCCAGGTGGCGGATCTGCGCCTGGGCGTTTTTCAGTTGGCTGACGTCGCGCGCGGTCAGCAGCAGGCAATCGCTCTCGTTGAGGCTGATGGGTTCTACCGACACTTCGACGGTGAGAATATCGCCGCGCTTGTTGCGCCCGAGCATCTCCCGGTGATGCACCCGGCCGCGCTCCTTGAGCTCGTTGAGCAGGGCGCTGCGCTGTTTGTCATCGGCCCAGATGCCGATCTCATACACCGACTGCCCGACCACCTCGGCAGCGCTGTAGCCGGTCAGTCGGCAGAAGCCATCGTTGACCTCAAGGTAACGGCCGGTCCCACGCTCGGTGATGGTGATAGCGTCGGGGCTGGAGTGAAAGGCTTTGGCGAACTTCTCCTCGCTGGCCTTGAGCGCCGCTTCGGCGCGTTGCTGTTGGGTGATGTCGCGCAGCGAGGTGACGCTGCAGGGTTGGTTGTCGACCGTGATCAGGCGGCTGGAAATCACGCAGGTCAGGGCTGCGCCACTGCGGTGGTTGACCACCACCGCGACATTGCTCAAGTCCTGCTCGCGGATTACCCGCTCGATGCGGTGCGCGCGTTCGGCCGATTCGGCCCACAGGCCAATCTCCTCGGCGGTACGGCCAATCACTTGCTCGGCGTTCCAGCCGAAGGTCTGGGTGAATGCCGGATTGATCTCGATGAACTGGCCAGAATCCTGGCGGGTTACGCAGATCGGGTCGGGGCTGACCTGGAACAGGCTGGCGAACTTCTCTTCCGACGCGCTCAGGCGCAGTTCGCGCTCGACCTGGTCGGTGATGTCGAGCAAGGTGCCGGCCATGCGTAGCGGATTGCCTTGTTCGTCGCGGTAGAGCCGGGCGCGGCTTTCGATGTAGCGCGAGGCACCGTTTTCCAACTCCACCCGGTAGGTGATCTGGTAATTGCCCGCCGGGCCTTCGCGCAAACTGCGATAGGCCTGGCGCATGACATTGCGCTCCTGTTCCGGCACGCCTTCGAAAAAGGCATCGAACGACTCGTGAAAGGGTACTGGGTCGAGCCCGTGCAGCTGTGCGGCGCGGGCCGAGCCATACAGCATGCCACTGGGGATGTGCCAATCCCAGGTGCCCAGTTGTGCTGAGTCCAGGGCAAGGTCCAGGCGCTCCTGGCTGTCCTTGAGTGCCTGTTCGGCGCGCTTGCGTTCACTGGTGTCGACGAAGGTACTGAGCAGGAACGTGACGCCTTCAAGCTCAATGCCCTGGGTGCAGAGGATGCCGTCGTGGATCTTGCCGCTGCTGGCGCGAAACTGCACTTCCATGGTCACCGGGCCGCTGGTGATGCGGGTGGCTTCCAGCACCTGGTGGCGCTGATCGGGATTGACCCACAGGCCGAGCTCGATGCTGGTCTTGCCGACGATCTGCGCGCCGGGCCAGCCGAACATGTCTTCGAAGTGCTGGTTGACCTCGAACAGCATGCCGTCGTTACGGCGGGTCAGGAGAATCGCATTGGGGCTCAGGTGGAAGAGGGTGGCGAAGCGTTTTTCCGAGTTGATCAGGGCGGTTTCGCGTTCACGTTGGCGGGTGATCTCGCGGATCACTCCGATCATCTGCCGCCGGCCATGGCGGTCTTGGGTCAGGCTGCCGTTGATCTCCAGCCAGTGCAGGCTGCCATCTGGCCAACGGATGCGATGGCGCATGGCTTGTTCGATCGGTTCGCCGTTGACCACCGCCTGAAAGGCCTGGCGGGTGCGCGCGCGGTCCTCTTCAGGCAGCAGGTCGAGGTAGTCGATGTCGCTGGGCAGCGGCCGCTGCGGGTCGAAGCCGAATAATGCCTGGGTGCCGCGCGACCAGCTGACCCGACCGCTCTCGATGTCCCACAGCCAAGCGCCCAGGCGTGCGCCATTGAGGGCGGCCAATAGTTGTGGGGCATTCTGCCAAGCCTGTTCCGACGCCTGCGGGTCGGCCGCAGGAATGCGCGGCAGGCGCGCAAAGCGATTAACTGATTTGGGCATCGTTACCAGACCTTTGGCGAATGACGCGTCCCTGAGAGTGAAATGCCGTGCTGACGAACGGTCAGGCGGGCCCTGCGTGGCTGTCGAGCAGGGCCATGAACGCCCTGGCCGCGTTCGACAGCGTTCGCTCGGTGTGCAGAATGTAGCCTAGCTGTCGCGACAGCTTTACGCCGGGTAAAGCGATGGGTGCAACTTGCTCATCGAGCATGGTGCGCGGTAGCACGCTCCAGGCCAAGCCAATCGACACCATCATCTTGATGGTTTCCAGGTAGTTGGTGCTCATGGCGATGTTCGGGGTCAAGCCCTGGCTTTCGAACAGGCGTTGGACAATGTGCCGGGTAAAGGTGTTGCCGCCCGGGAACACGGCCGGGTGGCCGGCGACGTCGGCCAGGCTGACTGCGCCGTTGCTGGTCAATGGATGTTCCGGGGAGGCGACGAAATCCAGCGGGTCGTCCCACACCGATACCGCCCGCACCAAGTGGTGCGGCTCGGGAGCCAGCGTAATAACGGCAATTTCGGCGCGGCCATGGAGAATTTCATCGTAGGCCGCTTCCGAATCGAGGAACTGAATATCTAACGCTACTTTCGGGTGCTCGCGGGTGAAAGCCCGTAAAAGCGGGGGTAGACGGTGTAAACCAATATGGTGGCTTGTTGCCAGGGTCAGCCTACCGCTCACTTCGCCGGTCAAATTGGTCAGCGCACGTCGAGTATCATCCAACACGTTGAGGATTTGATAAGCCCGCGGCAGCAATGCTCGCCCGGCCTCGGTCAAGGTGACCTCCCGGCCCAAACGATCGAACAGGCGGACGTCCAGTTGCTGCTCAAGTCCAGCGATACGTTTGCTGATTGCCGGCTGGGTCAAATGCAGGCGTTCGCCGGCCCCGGAAAAACTGCCCGTCTCGGCAATGGCGATAAATGCGCTCAGATTGGCCAGGTCCACCTTTTGTATTCCTTAAGGTTATCCAAAGCATAAAAATTATGAATTTGAGTTATTCAATTTAACCCCATAGCATCGACCGTACAAGCCAAGGGGTTATTGGCATAGAAACACGCTGATGAGGAACAGTCTGATGGCTGGCAAAACGCTCTACGACAAACTCTGGGATGCGCATGAAGTCAAGCGACGCGACGATGGCTCGTCCTTGATCTACATCGATCGCCACATCATTCACGAAGTGACTTCGCCTCAGGCCTTCGAAGGCCTGCGCCTGGCTAACCGCCAGCCATGGCGCATCGACGCCAACATCGCCACGCCCGACCACAACGTGCCAACCACCCCTGAGCGCAAGGGCGGCATCGAGGCCATCGCCGACCAGGTGTCGCGCCTGCAGGTGCAGACCCTCGACGAGAACTGTGACGAATACGGCATCGTCGAATTCAAGATGAACGACGAGCGCCAAGGCATCGTTCACGTCATCAGCCCAGAGCAGGGCGCGACCTTGCCAGGCATGACCGTGGTGTGCGGCGACTCGCACACCTCGACCCACGGCGCCTTTGGCGCATTGGCCCACGGCATCGGTACCTCCGAGGTCGAGCACGTGCTCGCGACCCAGTGCCTGGTGGCCAAGAAAATGAAAAACATGCTGGTGCGCGTCGAAGGCAAATTGCCTGAGGGCGTCACCGCCAAGGACATCGTCCTCGCCGTGATCGGCAAGATCGGCACCGCCGGTGGCAATGGCCACGCCATGGAGTTCGCCGGTAGCGCCATCCGCGATCTGTCGATGGAAGGGCGCATGACCATCTGCAACATGTCCATCGAGGCCGGTGCCCGGGTCGGCTTGGTGGCAGTGGATGACACCACTATCGATTACGTTGAAGGGCGTCCCTACGCGCCGACGCCTGCTCAGTGGAGCCAGGCAGTGGCCGCCTGGAAGGGCCTGGTCTCCGACGAAGATGCGGTGTTCGACACCGTGGTCGAGCTGGACGCTACGCAAATCAAGCCGCAGGTCAGCTGGGGCACTTCGCCCGAGATGGTATTGGCGGTCGATCAGCGCGTACCGGACCCTGCTGCCGAGCCAGACTTGATCAAGCGCGGTTCGATCGAGCGGGCGCTCAAGTACATGGGCCTCAGTGCTAACCAAGCGATCACCGATATCCGTCTGGATCGGGTGTTCATCGGTTCGTGCACCAACTCGCGGATCGAAGACCTGCGCGCCGCTGCCGACATTGCCAAAGGCCGCAAGGTCGCGGCCACCGTCAAGCAGGCGCTGGTGGTACCGGGCTCGGGCCTGGTCAAGGCGCAAGCTGAACGTGAAGGGCTGGACAAGATCTTCATCGAAGCCGGTTTCGAATGGCGTGAACCCGGCTGCTCGATGTGCCTGGCGATGAACCCGGATCGCCTGGAAAGCGGCGAGCACTGCGCCTCGACCTCCAACCGTAACTTCGAAGGCCGCCAAGGCGCCGGTGGTCGTACCCACCTGGTGAGCCCGGCGATGGCCGCCGCCGCCGCGGTGACCGGTCACTTCATCGATGTCCGCGAGTTGATCCAAGGGAGCGCAGCATGAAAGCCTTCACCCAGCACACCGGCTTGGTCGCACCATTGGATCGCGCTAACGTCGATACCGACCAGATCATTCCCAAGCAGTTTCTCAAGTCGATCAAGCGCACCGGTTTCGGCCCGAACCTGTTCGACGAGTGGCGCTACCTGGATGTGGGGCAGCCTTATCAAGACAACAGCAAGCGCCCGCTGAACAAAGAGTTCGTGCTCAACCACGAGCGTTACCAGGGTGCCAGCGTGCTGCTCGCCCGCGAGAACTTCGGCTGCGGCTCCAGCCGTGAGCACGCGCCTTGGGCGTTGGACGAGTACGGCTTCCGTAGCGTGATCGCGCCAAGTTTTGCCGACATCTTCTTCAACAACAGCTTCAAGAACGGCTTGCTGCCGATCATCCTCAGCGATGAGGAAGTCGATGAACTGTTCAAGCAGGTTGAAGCCAACCCTGGCTATCAGTTGACCGTGGACTTGCAAGCCCAGGCGGTGACCCGTCCAGATGGCAAGGTGCTGCATTTCGAGATCGACGCCTTCCGCAAGCATTGCTTGCTCAACGGCCTGGACGACATTGGCCTGACCTTGCAGGACGCCGATGCGATCAAGGCGTTCGAGGGCAAGCATCGCCAGAGCCAGCCGTGGTTGTTCCGCGATGCCTGAAGTGTGTAAGTGACGGTACCGGCCTCATCGCGGGGCAAGTCCGCTCCTACAAGGGGCAGCGCTCATCGTGTAGGAGCGGGCTTGCCCCGCGATAGCGCCGGCACAGGCAAAACCCGATAAGGACCGATCCATGACCAGTAGCCAACACACCGACGTCGTTCAGCGCCAGTTCGGCGAGCAGGCCAATGCCTACCTGAGCAGCGCCGTGCATGCCCAAGGCAGCGAGTTTGCCCTGCTGCAGGCCGAGCTCGCCGGCCATGCCGACGCCCGGGTGCTGGACCTCGGCTGTGGTGCCGGTCATGTCAGTTTCCACGTCGCGCCATTGGTTGCCGAGGTCGTCGCCTATGACCTGTCGCACTCGATGCTCGACGTGGTCGCCCGCGCCGCGGCACAACGCGGCCTGGCCAATATCACTACCGAACGCGGTGCGGCGGAACGCTTGCCGTTCGCCGATGCCACGTTCGATTTCGTCTTCAGTCGCTACTCCGCGCATCATTGGAGCGACCTGGGCCTGGCCTTGCGCGAAGTGCGCCGGGTGCTCAAGCCGGGCGGGGTGGCGGCGTTCGTCGATGTCATGTCGCCGGGCAGCCCATTGCTCGATACCTACTTGCAGAGCGTCGAAGTGCTGCGCGACACCAGCCACGTGCGCGATTATTCGGCCGCCGAATGGCAGCGCCAGGTCAGCGAGGCAGGTTTGCATGTGCGCAGCCACAGCCGCCAGCGCCTGCGCCTTGAGTGGAACTCCTGGGTCGAGCGCATGCGCACCCCTGATGCGCTGCGCGTGGCCATTCGCCAATTGCAGCAAGCGATGGGCGAGGAAGTGCGGCAGTATTACCAGATCGAAGCCGATGGCTCGTTCAGCACCGACGTGCTGGTGTTGTGGGCTGAGCGCTAGTTTTTTCCGGCGAAGCCGCTACCGGCGCGCCGTTTGAATGGATAGAGGAAAGCATGAGCAAGCAGATTCTGATTCTCCCAGGTGATGGCATTGGTCCGGAAATCATGGCCGAAGCGGTCAAGGTGCTGGAGCTGGCCAATGACAAGTTCCAGCTTGGCTTCGCCCTGGAGCACGACGTGATCGGTGGCGCGGCCATCGACAAACATGGCGTACCGCTGGCTGATGAAACCCTGGAGCGTGCGCGCAAGGCCGATGCTGTACTGCTCGGCGCCGTTGGCGGGCCGAAGTGGGACAAGATCGAGCGCGACATCCGTCCGGAGCGCGGTCTGCTGAAAATCCGTGCGCAACTGGGCCTGTTCGCCAACCTGCGTCCGGCCATTCTCTATCCGCAACTGGCCGATGCCTCCTCGCTCAAGCCAGAAATCGTCGCCGGCCTGGACATCCTCATCGTCCGTGAGCTGACTGGCGGCATCTACTTTGGTGCCCCACGTGGCCAGCGCGAGCTGGAGAGCGGCGAGCGCCAGGCCTACGACACCCTGCCGTACAGCGAAAGCGAGATCCGCCGGATTGCCCGCGTCGGCTTCGACATGGCCCGCGTGCGTGGCAACAAGCTGTGCTCGGTAGACAAGGCCAACGTGCTGGCGTCCAGCCAGCTGTGGCGTGAAGTGGTCGAAGACGTGGCCAAGGACTACCCGGACGTCGAGCTGAGCCACATGTACGTCGATAACGCCGCCATGCAACTGGTGCGGGCGCCCAAGCAGTTCGACGTGGTGGTGACCGACAACATGTTCGGCGACATTCTGTCGGATGAAGCTTCCATGCTGACCGGTTCCATCGGCATGCTGCCTTCGGCGTCGCTGGATGCCAACAACAAGGGCATGTACGAGCCGTGCCACGGCTCGGCCCCGGACATCGCCGGGCAGGGCATTGCCAACCCGTTGGCGACCATCCTCTCGGTGTCGATGATGCTGCGTTACAGTTTCAACCAGCACGCCGCTGCCGAGGCGATCGAGCAGGCGGTCAGCCTGGTGCTGGACAAAGGGCTGCGCACTGGCGACATCTGGTCGGCCGGTTGCAGCAAAGTCGGTACGCAGGAAATGGGCGACGCAGTAGTCGCAGCGCTGCGGAATCTGTAATCTCTCTGGCCCGCCACCGTTCTGTCTCGGTGGCGGCCCACTTTTAGCAAAGGTGTAGTTGCGATGAAACGTGTAGGTCTGATCGGTTGGCGTGGAATGGTCGGTTCCGTGCTCATGCAGCGGATGCTCGAAGAGCAGGATTTCGACCTGATCGAGCCGGTGTTCTTCACCACCTCCAATGTGGGTGGCCAAGGTCCGAACGTGGGCAAGGATATTGCTCCGCTCAAGGACGCCTACAGCATTGAAGAGCTCAAGACCCTCGACGTCATTCTGACCTGCCAGGGCGGCGACTACACCAACGAAGTCTTCCCCAAGCTGCGCGAAGCCGGCTGGCAGGGTTACTGGATCGACGCCGCTTCCTCCCTGCGCATGCAGGATGACGCGGTGATCATCCTCGACCCGGTCAACCGCAAGGTGATCGACCAGCAGCTCGACGCCGGGACCAAGAACTACATCGGCGGCAACTGCACCGTCAGCCTGATGCTGATGGGCCTGGGTGGCCTGTTCGAAGCCGGTCTGGTCGAGTGGATGAGCGCCATGACCTACCAGGCCGCCTCCGGTGCTGGCGCCCAGAACATGCGCGAGCTGATCAAGCAGATGGGCGGCATCAATGCTGCGGTCACCGATGAGTTGGCCAACCCGGCCAGCGCCATCCTCGACATCGACCGCAAAGTGGCCGAGGCCATGCGCAGTGAAGCGTTCCCGACCGAGAACTTCGGCGTGCCGCTGGCCGGCAGCCTGATTCCGTGGATCGACAAGGAGCTGCCGAACGGCCAGAGCCGCGAAGAGTGGAAGGCCCAGGCTGAAACCAACAAGATCCTGGGCCGCTTCAAGAGCCCGATCCCGGTCGACGGTATCTGCGTGCGCATCGGCGCCATGCGTTGCCACAGCCAGGCGCTGACCATCAAGCTGAACAAAGACGTGCCGTTGGCCGATATCGAAGGCATGATCAGCCAGCACAACCCATGGGTGAAGCTGGTGCCGAATCAGCGTGAGATCAGCATGCAGGAGCTGAGCCCGACCAAGGTCACCGGTACCTTGAATGTACCGGTTGGCCGTCTGCGCAAGCTCAACATGGGTTCGCAGTACCTGGGTGCCTTCACCGTAGGCGACCAGTTGCTGTGGGGCGCTGCAGAGCCGCTGCGGCGGATGCTGCGGATCTTGCTCGAGCGTTGATTGCGCCTGGCTTGACCGAAAACCCGTGCTCTTGCTGAGCGCGGGTTTTTTGCTTTAGGGGGCTGTTAAGGCTCTATCGCGGGGCAAGCCCGCTCCCACGCAAGTTTCGCGGCCAAGGCCGGGCTGGCGTAGGAGCGGGCTTGCCCCGCGATAGCAATAGCGCATCCAAGGCTATTCAAATGCCCTGAAGGTACCCCAAGCCCGATAATCCAAGTAAAGTGCCGCTCCCGCCGAACCCGCAGAGGATTTCCCATGAGCCAACCCTTAGACATCGCCGTCATCGGCGCCACCGGTAGCGTCGGTGAAACCCTCGTGCAGATCCTCGAAGAACTCAGCTTCCCGGTCACAACCCTACACCTGCTCGCCAGCATGGAGTCTGCTGGCAGCAGCGTAATGTTCGCTGGCAAAAAAGTGCGTGTGCGTGAAGTTGACAGCTTCGACTTTAGCCAGGCCCAGCTGGCCTTCTTCGCCGCGGGCCCGGCCGTCAGCCGCAGTTTCGCAGCCAAAGCCCATGCCGCCGGCTGTACGGTCATCGACCTGTCAGGTGGCCTCGATCAGGCGCTGGCGCTGGTCCCGGAAGCCAATGGCGATCAGCTGGCCAAGCTGACCCTGCCTGCGCAGATCACCAGCCCAAGCGCTGCCGCCGTTGCGCTGGCGGTGGCCCTGGCGCCGCTCAAAGATCTGCTGGATATCGAGCGCGTTCAGGTCATGGCCAATCTGGCAGTGTCGGCCCAGGGCAAGGAAGCCGTCAGTGAGCTGGCGCGCCAGACCGCAGAGCTGCTCAATGCCCGTCCATTGGAGCCACGCGTCTTCGACCGGCAGATCGCCTTCAACCTGCTGGCCCGGGTCGGTGCCAGCGATGAGCAGGGCCACACCGCCGTAGAGCGGCGCCTTGTAAATGAGCTACGCGTGCTGCTGGACATGCCTGCGCTGAAGATTTCCGTGACCTGCGTTCAAGTCCCGGTGTTTTTCGGCGATAGCTTGAGTGTGGCCGTACAAAGCCGCCGCCCGGTGAATCTGGCGGCGGTCAATCAGGCCCTGGAAGCGGCCGAGAGTATCGAGCTGGTCGAAGCGGATGATTATCCTACGCCGGTGGGTGACGCAGTGGGCCAGGACGTGGTCTATGTTGGTCGTGTACGCCATGGCATTGATGAAGAGCATCAGCTCAACCTCTGGCTGACCACCGACAATGTGCGCAAAGGCGCTGCACTGAATGCCGTTCAAATCGCTCAATTGTTGATAAAAGACAGGCTCTAAAAGATACTTCTAAGCAATTTTGTCCTATATCACATTTAGATTTTGGGACGATTCATACAAGGGAAGAGGTCATGCTTCGAATTCGCAAACTGGTTTTGGCCATGGCGGCAGCATCTGCGCTGTCGTCCGGCATGGCGAATGCCCTGGGGTTGGGCGAGCTGACCCTCAAGTCGGCACAGAACCAGCCGCTGGACGCCGAGATCGAATTGCTCGACGTGCGCGACCTCTCCGCTGCCGAAGTGGCGCCGAGCCTGGCGTCGCCGGAAGAATTCGCCAAGGCCGGGGTGGCCTATCCACCCTATGTCGAGGACCTGACCTTCACCACGGTGCTCAATCCCAATGGCAAGAGCGTGCTGCGGGTTACCTCCAGCCGGCCATTGAGCGAGCCTGTGGTCAAGTTTTTGGTCCAGGTGATGTGGCCGCAGGGCCGTCTGTTGCGTGACTACAGCGTCCTGCTCGACCAGGCCAAGGCCCAGGGCGAGCAGCCTGCGGCGGCCAACATCAGCGCGCCGGTCAGCGGCGCTGGCAGCTACACCACCAAACGCCGTGACACCCTTTGGCAGATTGCCGCGCGCAACAGCCAGGGCGGCTCGGTGCAGCAGACCATGCTGGCGATCCAGGCACTGAATCCGGATGCCTTCATTGGCAACAACATCAATCAGCTGAAGATCGGCCAGGTCCTGCGCCTGCCGGATCAGCAGCAGATTCAGAGCATTGCCCAAGGCGAAGCGAACCGTGAGGTGGCCGAGCAGTACGCCGCCTGGCGCGAAGGCCGCCGTTTGGGGCCGCGCGCTCGCCAACTCGACGCGACCCGCCGAGGCGCAGCCGAGGCGGCGCCATCGCGCATCGCCCAGGGCGACAACCTGCGTCTGGTCAGCCCTGGCAATCAGGCCGGGGCGGCTGGAGCGAAGGAGCTCAACGACAAATTGGCGGTCGCCCAGGAGAGCCTGGACACCAGCCGACGCGACAACGAAGAACTCAAGAGCCGCATGACCGACCTGCAGAGCCAGCTGGACAAGCTGCAGCGTCTGATCCAACTGAAAAATGACCAGCTGGCTCGCCTCGAAGCCCAAGGCGCCGCCGGGCAGACGCCGCCAGTCGCTGCGTTGCCGGGTGAGCCTGCGCCGGCCCAACCAGCCGTCAACGCCCAACTGACGCCAGCCGAACCGGTCGTCGAGCCAGCCCCTGCTGCGGTCGATACCGCGCCGCAAGCCGCGCCGGGCGCTGAAGCCAAGACGGAGCAGAGTGCACTCGATGAACTACTCGGTAACCCCTTGCTGCTGGGCCTGATTGCCGGCTCGGCGTTCCTTGTGCTGCTGTTGTTGCTGCTGTTGTTGGCACGCAAGCGCAAGGCTCAGCAGGAAGCCGAGAAGCACCTGCGCATGGCTCGCGCCTTGTCGGAGGAGGGTGAGCGCAGCCCGGATCTGGACCTGCCGCCAAGCAGCTTCGATGGGCTGGATGTGTCGGCGCCGAGCGTGACGCTGTCGCCAGCGGTGGTGGCGGCTTCTGCTGCGGCCGCTACGGCGGCGGAGAAGCCTGCGGTCGTCGCCCCGCTGATGGCGCCTGCGCCAGAGCCGCAAGAAGATCCGCTCGACAAGCTGTTGGCCGAAGTCGAACTGAGCCTGCAGCGCGGTCGCCTCAATCACGCCGCCGATCTGCTGGAGACGGCTGTGGCCGCCGAGCCTGAGCGCAGCGACCTGCGCTTGAAACTGATGGAGGTCTACGCACGTCAAGGCGACCAGAACGCTTTTGCCGATCAGGAGCGCAAGCTGGCTGGCGATGAGCAGAACAAGGTTGAGGTCGAATCGCTCAAAGAACGCTTCCCGGCCATGGTCGCCGTGGCGGCTGCTGGCCTTGGTGCGGCGGCCCTGGCGGCAGAGCTGGACGAGCAATACGTTCAGGAGCTGCTGCAAGACGAACAGGATATCCCGGCTGCTGAACCAGGCGAGCCTGAGTCGCTGGTTGGGCCCGAGCCTGTCGTCGAGCCTGAGCCGCAAGAACTTGCCGATGTGACACCCGTCGAAGAGAGCGACCTGGACAGTGCCTTCGATCTGAGTCTGGACGATGACCTGGCGCTGGATGATCAGTTGCAGTCGCCGATCCTGGATGAGGTTGAGCCTGCTAGTGAGCCTGAGGCTCAGCTCGAGCAGCCCGAGGTGGTTGAACCGGCAGTTAGCCAAACGGATGCCGATGATGACTTCGAAGCGCTGCTGGCCCAGGCCCAGGCGGAGGCCGAGCCGCAAAGCGTCGACGACCTGGCCGACTTCGATCTGGATGTCGGTGATTCGCCAGTTGCGGCTCCGGCCGAGGAAGCCCCGGTGGATGTGGCCGCTGAGCTGGCAGCGTTCGACGAGATTCCCGAGTTCGATCCGATCTCCGAACTGGAGCTGCCAGACGATTTCGACCTGTCCCTGTCGCTGGAAGACGATTCGCCCGCAGCGAAGAACTTTGCCTCGGAGCTGGACGACGTCAACGCCGAACTGGACAAGCTCTCGCAGAACCTCGAAACGCCATCGCTGGAGGCGCAATTCACCGCTGCCGACGCCGCGCAGGAGCCAGAGCCGCTGGACGACCTGGACTTTGATTTCTTCTCCGGTGCCGACGAAGTGGCCACCAAGCTCGATCTGGCCCGTGCCTATATCGATATGGGTGATCACCAGGGCGCGCGCGACATCCTCGATGAAGTGGTCAAGGATGGTGATGACGGTCAGCGCAGTGAAGCCGAGGAGATGCTTTCCCGGTTGGTGTAAGGCTTCAGGTCGGTGGTGATCTTTTCGCGGGCAAGCCCGCTCCCACAGGTACCGCATTGATCTTGAGGGTCATGCGATCCCTGTAGGAGCGGGCTTGCCCGCGAAGAGGGCGACGTGGCCCCTGATGCAAGCCCCGCAACGGCAGCCCAGAAGGCTGCCGTAGTCGTTATAATGCCGCCCTTCGTTCCATCCACAGGTTTCAGTTACTTGGACATCATCGACAACGACGCGGCCGAATCGGCGGCCGAAGGCTACTCGCGCATCGCCCTGGGCGTGGAATACAAAGGCGCTCGCTACCGCGGCTGGCAACGCCAGGCCAGCGGTGTGGCCAGTGTCCAGCAGGCCCTTGAGCAGGCGTTGTCGAAGGTGGCCAATGCGCCGATCTCGGTGGTCTGCGCCGGGCGCACCGACGCCGGCGTGCATGCCTGCGGGCAGATCGTGCACTTCGATACCAATGCCGTGCGCGATGAGCGCGCCTGGACCATGGGCACCAACTTCAACCTGCCGCGGGACATCAGCGTGGCTTGGGCACAGCAGATGCCGGCGGATTTTCACGCGCGCTTCAAGGCCACCGCCCGGCGCTACCGCTACGTCATCTACAACGATCCGATCCGTCCGGCGCACCTGGCCGAGGAAGTCACCTGGAACCACCGCCCGCTGGACGTCGAGCGTATGGCCGAAGCGGCGCAGTTTTTGCTCGGTACACATGATTTCAGCGCTTTTCGTGCCAGCCAGTGCCAGGCCAAATCGCCGGTCAAGCACATGTACCACCTGCGGGTCACCCGCCATGGCCAGATGATCGTACTGGACATTCGCGCCACGGCGTTCCTGCATCACATGGTACGCAACATCGCCGGGGTGCTGATGAGCATTGGCAGTGGCGAGCGGCCGATCGAGTGGGCCCGCGAAGTGCTGCAAAGCCGCGATCGCCGCGAGGCCGGGGTGACCGCGCATCCGTATGGCCTGTACCTGGTGCAGGTGGAGTACCCTGAGCAGTTCGTCTTGCCCCAGCGTTACATTGGTCCACACTTTCTCACCGGTTTCGACGCCTTGGCAGACTGACGGGCGAAAAGTGATTTGCTAACATCCGGCCTTTCACCGATTACTCAAGGTTCGCCGTCCATGAGCAACGTTCGCAGCAAGATCTGCGGGATTACCCGCATCGAAGACGCCCTGGCCGCCGCCGAAGCCGGCGCCGATGCCATCGGCCTGGTCTTCTATGCCAAGAGCCCGCGTGCGGTGGACGTGCAGCAGGCGCGGGCGATCATCGCCGCGCTGCCGCCGTTCGTGTCCACCGTTGGCCTGTTCGTTAATGCCTCGCGCTGCGAACTCAACGAGATCCTCGAGGCGGTACCGCTGGACCTGCTACAGTTCCATGGCGACGAAACCCCGGCTGACTGCGACGGTTTTCACCGGCCCTGGATCAAGGCCTTGCGGGTGCGTCCTGGCGATGACCTTGAAGCTCAGTGCAAGCACTACGCCAATGCCAGCGGGATTCTCCTGGATACCTTCGTCGCCGGCGTCCCGGGGGGGACTGGCGAAGCTTTTGACTGGTCGCTGGTGCCGCAGCGTCTGAGTAAACCGATTATCCTCGCCGGTGGTCTGAACCCGGGCAACGTCGGCCAGGCGATTGCCCAGGTTGGCCCGTACGCGGTGGATGTCAGCGGTGGAGTCGAGCAGGCCAAGGGTATCAAGGACGCCGCCAAGATCGAGGCGTTCGTGCGTGCGGTGAAGCAGGCGTGAAGGCAGATGTGACGGCTGGCCGCGCGCCATCGTCCATAGCTATCGCAGCCTTGTGCTGCCAGGCGCGCGTGCTGTTGCAGGCGCAGCCAGGTGCAGAGTCGGTGTCGATGACGCTGGCATGACAGATTGAAGAGGGTTCGGTCGTTCGGGTGGCTTCGCACAGTAGCGGGCCCCGGAGCCGGTCCATCATCGTTTCATTGAAGAATATGAGCTCAAGGGTAGGGCATGGCCGGCCAGATCGGTCCCCGCCCGCCAAATACTGGAGAAAGAAAGCATGAGCAACTGGTTAGTCGACAAACTGATCCCATCGATCATGCGTTCCGAGGTGAAGAAGAGCTCGGTGCCGGAAGGCCTGTGGCACAAGTGCCCAGCCTGCGAGAACGTGCTGTATCGTCCGGAGCTGGAAAAGACACTGGATGTCTGCCCCAAGTGCAATCATCACATGCGTATCGGCGCCCGTGCGCGCATCGACATCTTCCTCGACGCCGACGGCCGTGCCGAGCTCGGTGCCGATCTGGAGCCGGTTGACCGCCTGAAATTCCGCGACGGCAAGAAGTACAAGGACCGCCTGGCTGGCGCGCAGAAGCAGACCGGCGAGAAAGACGCCCTGATCTCCATGAGCGGCACCCTGATGGGCATGCCGATTGTGGTCAGCGCCTTCGAGTTCTCCTTCATGGGGGGGTCGATGGGTGCCATCGTCGGTGAGCGTTTCGTCCGTGCCGCCAACTACGCGCTGGAAAACCGCTGCCCGATGATCTGCTTCTCCGCCTCGGGCGGTGCACGTATGCAGGAAGCGCTGATCTCGCTGATGCAGATGGCCAAGACCTCGGCAGTGCTGGCGCGCCTGCGCGAAGAAGGCATTCCGTTCATTTCCGTGCTGACCGACCCGGTCTACGGTGGCGTTTCCGCCAGCCTGGCGATGCTCGGCGATGTGATCGTGGGCGAGCCCAAGGCGCTGATCGGCTTTGCCGGCCCGCGTGTCATCGAGCAGACCGTTCGCGAGAAGCTGCCAGAAGGCTTCCAGCGCAGTGAGTTCCTGCTCGAGCACGGCGCCATCGACCTGATCATCTCGCGTCAGGACCTGCGTCCGCGCCTGGCTCGTCTGCTGGCACAGATGACTGGCCAGCCGACCCCGGCCGAAGCTCAGGAAGTGGCGGCCGTCGCGTAATGACTCAACGTACCCTCGGCGACTGGCTCGCCTATCTCGAGCAGTTGCACCCTTCGGCCATCGACATGGGCCTGGAGCGTTCGCAACAGGTTCTCCAGCGGCTCGAGCTGGGCAAGTTGGCACCTCGGGTAGTGACCGTTACCGGTACCAACGGCAAGGGTTCGACCTGTGCCTTCGTCGCCGCCTTGCTCCAGGCCCAGGGCCTCAAGGTCGGCGTCTACAGCTCGCCGCACCTGCTGCATTACAACGAGCGGGTGCGCATCGATGGCGTCGACGCCAGCGATGAGCAGTTGTGCCAAGCCTTCGCCGCCGTCGAGGCGGCGCGCGGCGAGATTTCCCTGACCTATTTCGAAATGGGCACCCTGGCGGCGTTCTGGCTGTTCCAGCAATCTGCGCTGGATGCCGTGGTGCTCGAAGTCGGCCTCGGTGGCCGGCTGGATGCGGTCAACCTGGTCGATGCCGACCTCGCACTGGTTACCAGTATTGGCGTCGATCATGTCGACTACCTGGGCGATAGCCGCGAGTCGGTGGCCTTCGAGAAGGCCGGCATCTTCCGCGCGGGCAAGCCGGCCCTGTGTGGCGATCTGCTGCCCCCGCAACCGCTGCTGGACAAGGCCCGCGAGTTGGCCTGCCCGCTGTTGCTGCGCGGGCGCGATTTCGATCTGGCCGAGACGGCCAATCATTGGCAGTGGCGTGGGCGCAAGCTCGATGGCGCGGCGGTCGAGTTGCACGACTTGCCGCTGCTCGACTTGCCAATGGAAAACGCTGCCCTGGCGTTGCAGGCCTACCTGCTGATGGGCTTGCCGTGGGAGGCCGGGCAAGTCCGCCAGGCCCTGCTCGATACTCGCATCACCGGTCGTCTGGACCGTCGTGCAGTGGTCTGGCAAGGCAAGCGCATTGAGCTGCTCTTGGATGTGGGGCACAACCCCCATGCTGCCGAATACCTAGCTCGTCGCCTCGCCGCACGGCCGCCGCTGGGCAAGCGCCTGGCGGTGTTCGGCCTGCTCGCCGACAAAGACCTGCAAGGCGTAGTAGCGCCGCTGCAGGGCCTGCTCGACAACTGGGCCGTGGCACCTTTGGCTACGCCGCGCACGCGCCCGGCGGCTGAGTTGGCAACGGCCTTGACGAACCTCGGCGCTACGGTGAAGTCTTATGCCAGCGTCGAGGCTGCTTTGGAAGGGCAGTGCGCGCAGGCGACGGCAGATGATCAGATCGTGCTGTTCGGTTCGTTTTTCTGTGTCGGTCAGGCCCTGGAATGGCTTGAGCGGCAGGCTCCTGAGGGTGGAGTAGATGGCAGTGCTGGATAAGGGAATGAAACAGCGCATGGTCGGTGCGCTGGTGTTGGTGGCGCTGGCGGTGATCTTCTTGCCGATGTTGTTCACCCGCGAGGACGAAATGCGTCAGGTCCAGGTCGATGCGCCGCAGGCGCCGGCAATGCCGAGCCTGCCGCAAGTGCAGGTCGAGACGATCCAGGTGCCTGAGCAGCAGCCGGTAACGGATATGTCCGAGCAGCCGCCAGTGGTCGTCGATGAGTCGACTGCGCCGGCGAGCACGCCGAGCCAGCCGATTGCGCCAGCGCCGTCTGCCGCGCCGCAGGCCCAGGCACCTGCTGTCAAGCCGGTAGCGCCGGCGCCAGCGGCCAAGGTCGAGACTCGCCCGGCGGCCACTCCAGCGCCGGCGCCAGCAGCCAGCGCCGCGAAGCCTGTAGCACCGTCGAAGATCGACGCCAATGGCCTGCCGGTGAGCTGGTCGATCCAGTTGGCCAGCCTGTCGAATCGTACCGGTGCCGATAATCTGCAGAAAACCCTGCGTAGCCAGGGCTACAACGCCTATATCCGTTCTGCCGATGGCATGAACCGGGTGTATGTCGGGCCATTGATCGAGCGCGCCGAGGCCGAGCGTCTGCGTGATGTGATCAATCGCCAGCACAAGCTCAAGGGCTTCGTGGTCAGGTTCCAGCCGGAGCGTAGCTGACCACGGGCGCCTTCGTGTTCAAGGTATTTGCTGCCTGGCCTGAGGCTATCGCGGGGCTAGCCCGCTCCCACGCGGTACTTGCCAGGCCAGAATTGTGGAGTCTACGCTTGCTACGTGGGAGCGGGCTTGCCCCGCGATAGCAGTAGCCGGGGTAAACAGTCCCTTGAGGCCATGCCGGTAATGCCAATGCCTCACCCCCCGACATTCCGCTTACCCCCGGCCCGCCGCTCTGGTAAAATGCGCCGCCTCAAACGTCTGCAGGCAGCACCGTGGCATTTACCTGGGTTGATTGGGCGATCATCGCGATCATCGCCGTTTCCACATTGATCAGTCTTACGCGCGGCTTCGTCAAGGAAGCCCTGTCGCTTATCATCTGGATAGTGGCGGGCGCTGTGGCCTGGATGTTCGGCGGTTCTTTGTCGCAGTACCTGGAAAGCTATATCCAGACGCCTTCGGCACGGGTCATCGCCGGCTGTACCATTCTTTTCATCGCCACCCTGATCGTTGGGGCGATGCTCAATTTCTTGATAGGCGAGCTGATCCGCGTAACCGGGCTGTCCGGTACCGATCGCTTCCTGGGCATGGCCTTTGGCGCCGCCCGGGGTGCCTTGCTGGTCGTCGTGGCGGTCGGGCTGCTGAGCCTGGGGCCGGTGCAACAGGATCCATGGTGGCAGGAATCACGCCTGATACCACAATTTCTATTGGTCGCTGACTGGTCAAAAAACCTTATCCTAGGGATGACCGGTCAGTGGATGTCCAGTGGGGTCAGCGTACCTGCTGATCTTCCGTTCAAGGAACAGTTGCTCGGGCCTGCCAGGCCTTGAGCGCTCTTCACTCAAGTTTCATCAAAGTAGGGGTTGCGTCGCATGTGTGGCATCACCGGTATTGTCGGTAAGTCGAACGTCAATCAGGCGCTGTATGACGCGCTAACGGTCCTTCAGCACCGCGGCCAGGATGCTGCCGGTATCGTGACCAGCCATGACGGCCGGTTGTTCCTGCGCAAGGACAATGGTCTGGTGCGCGACGTCTTCCAGCAGCGGCACATGCAGCGCCTGGTCGGCCACATGGGTATCGGCCATGTGCGCTACCCGACTGCGGGCAGCTCGACTTCGGCCGAAGCCCAGCCGTTCTACGTCAACTCGCCTTACGGCATCACCCTGGCGCACAACGGCAACTTGACCAACGTCGAGCAGCTGGCCAAGGAGATCTACGAGTCTGACCTGCGCCACGTCAACACCAACTCCGATTCGGAAGTGCTGCTCAACGTGTTCGCCCACGAGCTGGCCGTACGCGGCAAGTTGCAGCCGACCGAAGAAGATGTATTCGCTGCGGTTTCCCATGTGCACAGCCGCTGCGTCGGCGGCTACGCGGTGGTGGCGATGATCACCGGCTACGGCATCGTCGGCTTCCGTGACCCTAACGGTATCCGCCCAGTGGTATTCGGCCAGCGTCACACCGACGAAGGCGTCGAGTACATGATCGCCTCGGAAAGCGTGGCGCTGGACGTGCTCGGCTTCACCCTGATCCGCGACCTGGCGCCGGGCGAAGCGGTGTACATCACCGAAGAAGGCCAGCTGTACACCAAGCAGTGCGCGACCAACCCGCAGCTCAAGCCGTGCATCTTCGAACACGTCTACCTGGCCCGTCCTGACTCGATCATGGATGGCGTCTCGGTGTACAAGGCGCGTCTGCGCATGGGTGAGAAACTGGCCGAGAAAATCCGCCGCGAGCGCCCTGAACACGACATCGACGTGGTTATCCCGATCCCGGACACCAGCCGTACCGCCGCGCTGGAGCTGGCCAACCACCTGGGCGTCAAGTTCCGCGAAGGGTTCGTCAAGAACCGCTACATCGGCCGTACCTTCATCATGCCCGGCCAGGCCGCCCGCAAGAAATCGGTCCGCCAGAAACTCAACGCCATCGAACTGGAGTTCCGCGGCAAGAACGTGATGCTGGTCGACGACTCGATCGTGCGTGGCACCACGTGCAAGCAGATCATCCAGATGGCCCGCGAGGCCGGTGCGAAGAACGTCTACTTCTGCTCCGCCGCTCCGGCGGTGCGTTACCCCAACGTCTACGGCATCGACATGCCGAGTGTTCACGAACTGATCGCCCACAACCGTACCACCGACCAGGTGGCCGAGTTGATCGGCGCCGATTGGCTGGTCTACCAAGACCTGCCAGACCTGATCGAATCGGTCGGTGGCGGCAAGATCAAGATCGAGCATTTCGATTGCGCAGTGTTCGACGGTGAGTACGTCACCGGCGACATCGACGACGCCTACCTGGAACGCATCGAGCAGGCTCGCAACGATGCGGCCAAGGTCAAGACTCAGGCAGTCAGCGCGATCATCGACCTGTACAACAACTGATTTGGGAGCGACGGCATGACTGATCAATGGGATGCCGGGCGACTGGACAGCGACCTCGAGGGTGTCGGTTTCGACACCCTGGCGGTACGCGCCGGTCAGTACCGCACGCCGGAGGCTGAGCACAGCGACCCGCTGTTCTTCACCTCCAGCTATGTATTTCGCACGGCTGCCGATGCGGCTGCGCGCTTTGCCGGTGAAACACCGGGCAACGTCTATTCGCGCTACACCAACCCGACCGTGCGTGCCTTCGAAGAGCGCCTGGCGGCGTTGGAAGGCGCAGAACAGGCCGTGGGTACGTCCACTGGCATGTCGGCGATCCTGTCCACGGTGATGGCACTGTGCAGCGCCGGTGACCATGTGCTGGTGTCGCAGAGTGTGTTCGGCTCGACCATCAGCCTGTTTGAGAAGTATTTCAAGCGCTTTGGCGTGCAAGTGGACTACGTGCCGCTGGCTGACCTGAGCGGTTGGGAGCGGGGCATCAAGGCCAACACCAAGCTGCTGTTCGTCGAGTCGCCATCTAACCCCTTGGCAGAACTGGTGGATATCGCTGCGCTGGCCGAGATCGCCCATGCCCGTGGTGCAATGCTGGTGGTGGACAACTGCTTCAGCACCCCGGCGCTGCAGCAGCCGCTCAAGCTCGGGGCCGACATCGTCGTGCATTCGGCGACCAAGTTCATCGACGGCCAGGGCCGTTGCATGGGCGGCGCCGTGGCGGGGCGTAGCGAGCAGATGAAAGAAGTGGTGGGCTTCCTGCGCACTGCGGGGCCGACCTTGAGCCCATTCAACGCCTGGGTGTTCCTCAAAGGCCTGGAAACGCTCAAGCTGCGCATGCGTGCCCATTGCGAGGGCGCCAAGGCGCTGGCGCAGTGGCTGGAGCAGCAAGAGGGCGTGGAGAAAGTCCACTACGCCGGTCTTGCCAGCCATCCACAGCATGAGTTGGCCAAGCGCCAGATGAGCGATTTCGGCGCAGTGGTGAGCTTTGAGGTCAAGGGCGGCAAAGACGGCGCCTGGCGCTTCATCGATGCCACGCGTCTGCTCTCGATCACCGCTAACCTGGGTGATAGCAAGACCACCATCACCCACCCGGCCACCACCTCCCACGGCCGTCTGTCGCCGCAAGAGCGCGAGGCTGCCGGAATCCGCGACAGCCTGATCCGCATTGCAGTGGGCCTGGAAGATGTCGCTGACCTGCAAGCCGACCTGGCACGTGGGCTGGCTGCGCTGTGATCGACTGGAAGGGCGGCGAACCGGGCCATAACGGGCGAGTAGCCCTGGTTACCGGTGCCGCACGCGGCATCGGCCTGGGCATCGCTGCCTGGCTGATCTGCGAAGGTTGGCAGGTGGTACTCAGCGACCTTGACCGCCCGCGCGGCGCCAAGGTGGCCAAGGCACTTGGCGACAATGCCTGGTTCATCACCATGGATGTCGCCGACGAAGCCCAGGTCAGTGCCGGGGTCTCCGAGGTGCTTGGGCAGTTTGGTCGGTTGGACGCGTTGGTGTGCAACGCGGCCATTGCCAACCCGCACAACCACACCCTCGAGAGTTTGAGCCTGGCTCAATGGAATCGGGTGCTGGCGGTCAACCTCAATGGGCCGATGCTGTTGGCCAAGCACTGTGCACCTTATCTGCGCGCCCATGGCGGGGCGATCGTCAATCTGACCTCGACCCGTGCGCGCCAGTCCGAGCCCGATACCGAGGCTTATGCGGCGAGCAAGGGTGGCCTGCTGGCGCTGACCCACGCCCTGGCGATGAGCCTGGGTCCGGAGATCCGGGTCAATGCAGTCAGCCCGGGTTGGATCGATGCGCGTGATCCTGCCCAGCGCCGTGCCGAGCCATTGAGCGAAGCTGACCATGCCCAGCATCCTGCGGGCAGGGTAGGGACCGTGGAAGATGTCGCGGCGCTGGTGGCCTGGCTGTTGTCCAGGCAGGCGGGGTTTGTCACCGGCCAGGAGTTTGTGGTCGACGGCGGCATGAGCCGTAAGATGATCTACACCTGAGCGGTAAGCATAAAGAGACGAAGAGGCCATAGGGCCTCTTTTTCGTTTCTGCGCGAGGATGGCAGTGTTGCCAGGGCCAACCTCTTTACCGGCAAGCCCACTCTGCAGAAGACCTATGGTTTTCGCTCTTTTTGAAAAAAAATTCAATGGGGGTATTGACTTAGCATCGGTACCTGCGTAAATTTCGCGGCCTCAGCGAAGCAAACGTAACACGCAACACAAGCAGCACAATGGGTGATTAGCTCAGCCGGGAGAGCATCTGCCTTACAAGCAGAGGGTCGGCGGTTCGATCCCGTCATCACCCACCACTTCCTGAGATGTTCCTGAACTTGGAGCCTTCGCAAGAAGCTTCCTAATCGAGAGGAACAGGACGCAAGTCTACTATGCGCAGCGGTAGTTCAGTCGGTTAGAATACCGGCCTGTCACGCCGGGGGTCGCGGGTTCGAGTCCCGTCCGCTGCGCCACTTTTCTCCAGATGGGTGCTTGTCACCGGTCTGAGGTACTAAGGCCAAGCCTTGGTGCTAGATCCCAGTTTCAATCGGGCGCAAGCCTGAACGATACGCAGCGGTAGTTCAGTCGGTTAGAATACCGGCCTGTCACGCCGGGGGTCGCGGGTTCGAGTCCCGTCCGCTGCGCCATCTTCTGCTACGAGGCCCCTTGAACGCCTCGCAGCGAAACAAGAGAAGCGATCAAGATATCGCTTTTTTTGTGCCTGACTTCCAAGTGCGACTTGGAAAGCAGATCCCAGTTTCAATCGGGTGCAAGCCTGAATGATACGCAGCGGTAGTTCAGTCGGTTAGAATACCGGCCTGTCACGCCGGGGGTCGCGGGTTCGAGTCCCGTCCGCTGCGCCATCTTCGCCTCCAGGCCCCTTGAACGCCTGAGGCAACACAGAGAAAGCGACCTTCGGGTCGCTTTTTTTGTTTCTAAAGCCTAGTGTTTCTCCATGGCGCAAGATTTACACGAACCTGACAGTGTCTTCACCGATCAGCGGTTTCAGTACCGGGTGATGTGATGCACAATAGGCGCCATTCGTCTTTTTCCGGTATCTAAGATGTCCAGATCATCCGTCTTCGGTGCGCTCGGGCTGGCCCTTGTGCTGGCGGGCGTATCCGGTTGCTCCTCAAAAAAAACCGCAGTCTACGAGCACGAGAACTTCGATGACTCGGGCACCTTCTCGCGCAGCTTCCCGGTCAGTGAAGCCGGCTCCTGCGAGGCCGCCCGTCGTGCCTTGCTCAGCCAGGGCTACATCATCACCAGCAGCGGTGCCAATCAGATCGCTGGTAACAAAAGCTTTCAGCAGAACAGCGAAAACCACCTGCAGATCAGCTTCAACGTCACCTGCGCGCCTGACAGCAGCGACGAACAGCGCTCGACCATGTTCGCCAACGCCCTGCAGGATCGCTATGCGCTGAAAAAATCCAACACCTCTGCCAGCCTTGGCGTCGGTGTATTGGGCTCGGTGTCGATGCCCATTGGCTCTAGCGACGACTCCATGGTCAAGGTTGCCAGCGAGACGGTGACTGCGCCGCAGTTCTACGAGCGTTATTTCGCCTTGGTCGAAAGCTTCCTGCCCAAACCGAAGAAAACCAAGAAGGCCCAGCCCCAGGCTGAGGCGCCGAAAGCTGACAAACCAGCGCCGGCCTTGGGCTTGCCTGAGCAGGCACCTTCCGCCTTGGCGCCAGCACCGCAGGGCACGCCTGCGGTTGCCGCCAGCGAGCAGCCTGCGGCTACAGCACCGGTCGAGGCACCGGTTGCAGCGCCTGCGACTGAGCCCGTTGCGCCCCCTGCGCCTGCCGCGGTTGCGCCTGCCAGTGAAGTCCAGCCAGCGCCGGCGGTGGATGACAGTCAGGGCTCCCAGCCGATTGCGCCGCCTAGCGAGGCTACGCCCATTCAAGTGCAGCAACAGGCTCCCGCCACTGAGCCGGCTCCTGCGCCGCTTTAATTGATTACGGGGGCTGTGCCGGCCTCTTCGCGGGCAAGCCCGCTCCCACAGGCACCCCGTTGAGTTCGAAGCCAGCGCGGTACCTGTGGGAGCGGGCTTGCCCGCGAAGAGGCCGGCGCTGCTAGCGCATAAACTTCTGTTACAGCTTGCCCCTGATAACGTGTCGAACCCCTGCTACGTTTACCACTCATAAGACTGTCATCAATGGTTCATCCGGCCGGCTTAGCTTGGCCTGGACACCAAACAAGTCATGAGTGAAGAGGACGTAGGGCGATGGACGATTATCAAGAAGAACTGCTCGAATTCCAGGCCTACGAACTGGACATCCCGGAACCCGTCGACGACGCCACCGAGCTCTAGCCGGTGCGCCGCTGATGGCGGCGAAACTCTCCCGGTGTCAGGCCCGTCCAGCGCTTGAATGCGCGCTGGAAGGCCTCAGCCGAGGCAAACCCTAACAGATAGGCGATCTCGCCAAAGGCCAGTTCCGTGTCGCGTATATAGGTCTCGGCCAAGTCGCGCCGCGTGTCGTTGAGCAGGTTGCGAAACCGCGTGCCTTCTTCGGCCAGCTTGCGCCGCAAGGTCCAGGTCGGCAGCTGCAGGTGCTGCGCCACCTCTTCCAGGTCAGGTTCCCGACCGCCATTGAGCAATGGCCCGAGCAGATGGGTAATGCGCTCGCCAAGGCTACGCACACGGGTGCGCTGGGCGAGTTCTGCCTCGCACAGCTGTAACAGGTGCTGCCAAGTGCTGGGGCAGTGCTGGGGATTGGCCAGCGACAGCGTTTCTCGACTCAGGTGCAATTGATTGTGCGCCGCGCCGAACTGCACGCTGTTGCTGCACAGGCCTTGGTACTGGCTTGCATAGCACGGGGCGTCGAATTCGATGTCCATGCGCTCGGCCAACACCTGTACCCCTGCCAACTGGCCCAGCTGGGCCAGCCAGCCGGCCAGCAGCGAGTCGACCACGAAGCGGTTGTAGCCGTTGTAGGGGCTGATCGAGTAGAAGCGCAGCCAGGCGCCCTGAGCGTCCTCGATGAACAGCGAGCGGCCGCGATAGTTGGCCGCATACAGCGGCTCGTAGCGCAGCAAGGTGCGCGCAGCTTCACCTACGCTGGGTGCCTGGGCTGCCGTGACGCCAGCCAGGCCCGCTTGCGCAAGGCGGCTCAATTGCCCCATGCGCAGGCCCAGCGCCGGATCGCCACTGAGCTCGATGGCGGCATGCCCCAGGTGCATGTAGCGCGGAATCGACAGGCGTGCACAGGGCTCGGCAACACGCGCCGCATCCAGCCCATAGCGGTGCAGCAGCGGCAGCGGGTCGTGGCCTGCCTGGCGCAATGCCTCGGCCAGCGGCTGGACGAAACCTACCGAAAGGTCACCCAGGCGTACGCGGGGGCGCGGCATCGGTCACAACCACAGGTTGAGCAAGCGCGCACCAGGGTGCTGGCTGCCGGCCAGTTGCTCGCCAGCATGGTTGGCAAAACCTTGGCCATCGCCGCCCAGCTCCCAGAACTGGCCACGCAGAAACACGCTCATGCTGGTGATGCCGGCGTTGGCGGCCAAGGTCAGTTGTTGCCAGGCAGTCTGCTCGCTGACCTCGCCGCGCTGCACCGGCAGGTTGGCGGCAGCACCCTGATGGCGGTTACCGCGCCAAGGTGCACTCCAGCTGCCCTTGCCGCTGAGAAACACCGGATTGGCGATCAACTGCACCGATTGCCCAGCCAGCTGGCGGTAGTTTTCTGGGTACCAGCTGTCGCTGCCCACCAGCACGCCAAGCCGACCCGCGGGGGTCTGAATCACTTGCAGGGGGTGCTTGCGACCGTCATGAATGTAGCGGCGCACCTCGCTGTCGGGGAATTGCTGCAGTTGTGGCTGACCGAGCACGGCGCCATTGCTGCCGAAAACCAGGCTGCTGTTGAACAGCGGGCCGTTGCCCGCATACAGCACACCTTTTTCCACATAAGGGGCCGGCAACACGATCGAGCCCGCCACCAAGGTTACGCCGAACTCCTTGGCCAGGCCGCCAAACAGGGTTTGATAGTCGGCGGCCATTTGCCCGGCCTTCATCCGTAGGTGGGCGTCGGCGCGGCGATCATCGCCGGTGGCCCAGAGCATGGCCAAGCCATAGCGCAGCGGGTTGCTCAACTCCAGCCACTGCACCGCCTCGCGCTGCTGGGTGACCTGGTACAACTGGTTTTTTTCGCCACGCGCCCACAACCAGGTGCCGATGTGTTCAGGCAGCACGACCACTGTGCGCGAGTTGATCAAGCCTTGGCCGCGCGCTTGTTGCAGATAGGCCGACAGCTTGCGGTGCAGGCGTTGCAGGTTCTGGTAATCACTGGGGTTGAGCTGCGGCTCGACGCCCAGCAGGTTGCCGTGCTCGCCCGGCACCCCCTGGTTGAGCGCCAGTTCGATGCGCAAATCGGAGAGGTAGTGGCCTTCCGGACGCTGCAGGGTCCAGAAACCATAGCCACACAGGGCGGCGATCATCACCAGCGCCAGGGCGCTTGCCAGGAGTTTGCGCATGAAGCGGTCAGGCACCATCGGAACAAAGGTGTCCTAGGGTAGACCTGCTGTGCAGCAGGATCAATAAGTTGTCAGTTTCGATCATTGAGCCGGTTCAAACGGCTGTTTAATGTCGTCACCAGATAAACGACGGGGCCCGCGTGGTACGTGAGGCACCCGCATACCGTGATCACGCCACATGGGGAGTACATCCATGGCCGCCGACCGTTACCCGCACCTGCTCGCCCCGTTGGACCTGGGCTTCACCACGCTGCGCAACCGCACCCTGATGGGTTCGATGCACACCGGCCTCGAAGAGCGCCCAGGCGGCTTCGAGCGCATGGCGGCGTACTTTGCCGAGCGCGCCCGTGGCGGGGTTGGCCTGATGGTCACCGGCGGTATTGCGCCAAACGATGAAGGTGGGGTGTACTCGGGCGCGGCCAAGTTGAGCACCGAGGAAGAGGCCGACAAGCACCGCATCGTCACCGACGCCGTGCACGCGGCGGACGGCAAGATCTGTTTGCAGATCCTCCACGCTGGGCGCTATGCCTATAGTCCGCGGCAGGTGGCACCCAGCGCCATTCAAGCGCCAATCAATCCGTTCAAGCCCAAGGAGCTGGACGAGGAGGGCATCGAGAAACAGATCCACGACTTCGTCAACTGCGCAGCGCTCGCCCAACGTGCCGGTTACGACGGCGTCGAGATCATGGGTTCGGAAGGCTACTTCATCAACCAGTTCCTCGCCGCGCACACCAACCATCGCACCGACCGTTGGGGTGGCAGTTACGAGAACCGCATGCGTCTGGCGATCGAGATCGTCAGCCGCGTGCGTGCAGCGGTAGGGCCGAACTTCATCATCATTTTCCGCCTGTCGATGCTCGACCTGGTCGAGGGCGGCAGCAGCTGGGACGAGATCGTGCTGTTGGCCAAGGCCATCGAAAAGGCCGGCGCCACCCTGATCAACACCGGCATCGGCTGGCATGAGGCGCGCATTCCGACCATCGCCACCAAAGTACCGCGCGCGGCCTTCAGCAAGGTCACCGCCAAATTGCGCGGCGAGGTGCAGATTCCGCTGATCACCACCAACCGCATCAACACCCCGGAAGTGGCCGAAGCGGTGCTGGCCGAAGGCGATGCCGACATGGTGTCGATGGCCCGGCCGTTCCTGGCCGACCCAGACTTCGTCAACAAGGCCGCTGCTGGCCGTGCGGATCTGATCAATACCTGCATCGGCTGCAACCAGGCGTGCCTGGACCACACCTTTGGCGGCAAGTTGACCAGCTGCCTGGTCAACCCGCGCGCCTGCCACGAAACCGAGCTGAACTACCTGCCGGTTGCCCAGGCCAAGCGCATCGCGGTAGTTGGCGCCGGCCCGGCTGGGCTGGCCGCCGCCACCGTGGCCGCCGAGCGTGGTCACCAGGTGACCCTTTTCGATGCGGCGGGCGAAGTTGGCGGGCAGTTCAACGTGGCCAAGCGGGTGCCCGGCAAGGAAGAATTCTTCGAGACCCTGCGCTACTTTGCCAACAAAGTGAAATCCACTGGGGTCGAGTTGCGCCTCAATACCCGGGTGGGCGTCGATGAGCTGGTGTCCGCCGGCTTTGACGAGATCATCCTCGCCACCGGTATCTCCCCCCGTAACCCAGCCATCCCCGGCATCGACCACGCCAAGGTGCTCAACTACCTGGACGTGCTGCTCGAGCGCAAACCGGTGGGTAACCGCGTGGCAGTGATTGGCGCGGGCGGGATTGGTTTTGACGTTTCCGAGTACCTGGTACACAAGGGCGTGGCTACCAGCCAGGACCGTGAAGCGTTCTGGAAAGAGTGGGGTATCGATGCCCAACTGCAAGCCCGTGGCGGCGTTGCCGGGATCAAAGCCCAGCCACACGCGCCGGCGCGCCAGGTGTACCTGCTGCAACGCAAGAAAACCAAGGTCGGCGATGGCCTGGGCAAGACCACTGGCTGGATTCACCGCACGGGTTTGAAGAACAAACAGGTGCAGATGCTCAACAGTGTCGAATACCTCGGGATCGATGACGACGGCCTGCATGTGCGCATCGGCGAAGGCGAGCCGCAGGTGTTGGCGGTGGATAACGTGGTGATCTGCGCAGGCCAGGAGCCAATGCGCGAATTGCACCAAGGCTTGGTTGCGGCGGGGCAGTCGGTGCACCTGATCGGCGGCGCCGATGTGGCAGCAGAGTTGGATGCCAAACGGGCGATCAATCAAGGCTCGCGCTTGGCGGCTGAGCTGTAGGCATCTGGGCTGGCTAAGCGGAGCAAGCCCGCTCTTGCAGGGATCTTCACAACCTCTGTGGGAGCGGGCTTGCCCCGCGATGGCATCGGCCTAGGCAACTGATAGACTCGCCCCATGATTGCTGATTTCGACTGTCTCCCCATCGCCCCACTGCAACGGTTGCCAATCCCATGGCTCGACCACGCCCGCATCCAAGCTGCGGTCTTGCGCCTGGACCTGATCGACCCGCTGATCAGCGGCAACAAATGGTTCAAGCTGCGCGATCACCTGATCCAGGCTAAAAACGCCCAAGCCCCCGGCCTGATCAGCCTCGGCGGTAATCATTCCAACCATCTGAACGCCCTTGCCGCCGCCGGCAAGCGCTTTGGCTTCGCCACCGCCGGCCTGCTTCGCGGCCATCCCCAAGACACGCCAACCGTGCGCGATCTGCAAGCGCTGGGCATGCACCTACACTGGCTCGGCTATGGCGGCTACCGCGCGCGCCATGAACCGGGTTTCTGGGCGCCGTGGCAGGCGCGTTATCCAGGTTGGCAGTGCATCCCCGAAGGCGGAGGTGGCTTGGCAGGTGCGCAGGGTTGCCGGCTTATCGTCGAGCAGGCGCAGGTCCAGTTGGGTGCGCTAGGCTGGGATGATTACGATAGCTGGTGGCTCGCAGCAGGGACTGGCACGACCCTGGCCGGCCTGGTCCTGGCCGAGGCGGGCAGGCGCCCGGTACACGGGGCGCTGGCTGTGCCCGCTGATCACGGCGTTGCGCAGACGGTTGCAGGCCTGGTCGGCGAAAGCGGCTACCAGTTGCACGATGCTTGCCGTGGCGGCTTTGCCCGAATCGATGCCGAGCTGCTGGCCTTCATCGAGCGAACCGAGCGCGACAGCGGCCTGCCGCTCGAGGCCCTGTACACCGGCAAGGCCCTGCTGGCCCTGCGTGAGCAAGCCGAGGCAGGCTTGTTTGCCCCCGGCAGCCGCCTGATTTTCGTGCACACAGGCGGGCTGCAGGGCCGCCGCGGTTACTTGTAGGGCAGCATGCGCAGCAGGGTGTTGTCGCGCCGCACGTAGTGGTGATACAGCCCGGCCAGGGCATGCAGGCCAATCAGCCAATAGCCCCAACTGCCAATCCGCTCGTGCCAGCCCTTGATGAACTTGGCCTGATCCGGGTCGGCGCCAATCAGCGCGGGCAGCTCTAGTCCATAGAACGGAATCGGCTTGTCCGCCGCGCTGAGAATCAGCCAGCCGGCTAGCGGCAGGCCGATCATCATCAGGTACAGCAGCGCGTGAACCAGGTGGCCAAGGCCCGTCTGCCAGGCCGGGGGCTTGGGTACGATCGCCGGCGCCGGGCGCAGCATGCGCATGGCCAGGCGCAGCCAGACCAGCACGAACACCGTCAGGCCCAGCATGAAGTGCAGGTCTTTCATCAGATTGCGCTCGGCGCTGTCCTTGGGGAACAGGCCGCGTAGCTCGATGCAGGCGTACACGGCTGCCAGCAGCACCAGCATCAGCCAGTGCAGGGCGATCGACAGGCGTGCGTAGTGTGACGCGGGGGTGGATGACAGCATGGGCGGTCCTCTTGTTCAGGTCATCAGGTCGAAAACGGCGCTCTTGCTGGCACCTGGCTTAACTCTACCCGCTGGCTGGAATATTTCTTTGCTTCAGATCGGGTAAACAGTGCCGACATAGCAAACTGGATGATGGCACTGAGCTATTGACTCTGGCGTATCCGCTTCACCTATCGCACAAGGATTCTGTGTAAATGAAACACCTCCCGACTGCCGCCAAGGCAGCGCTGTACTCGACCTTCTCCACGCTACTGCTGGGCTGCCAGCAGACCCCCGAGGCGCTCAAGCCGATTAGCGCAATGACCATCCCGGTCTGCGTCAACGATCAATGCGCGGTGCTCGACCAGACCGGTGCGCTGCGCGTAGGGCCGGACAACGATTACCAGGCGATCTACGCCCAACCCATGACCGACAGCTTCATTTTTGGCCACGACGGTTACTGGAACCTGGCCAGTGGCGATGGCAAGCAGGTGCTCAAAGCCAACTTCACCGACGAGTTGTACAGCCTGACTCCGGGCTACTTCGGCTTCGTGCGCGAGGGCAAGGTCGGGGTCATGGATGAGCAGGGCAAGGAAGTCCAGCCAGCAGTTTTCGATGATGTCTTCGTCGGCGGCGACAACGATTTCATCGTCTACGAAGTCAACCAAAAGCGCGGCATCCTCAGCGCCACTGGCGAGAAGGTCAGCGAACCACTGTTCGACTCGATGGTGGTGCGTGACGATTTCACCCAGCGCGGCAATTGGGTGCTGGCTGAGCGCGATGGCCAAAGCTGGGGTTACAACCTGGCCAGCAAGGTGTTGCAGAAACTTGAGTTCGACAGCATCGAAAGCGCTGCCGATGGGCATCTGGTGGTCGCCAAGGAAGGCGTCACTGGCGTGGGGCTGGCCGATGCTGCGGGCAATCTGCTGATCCCGATCGGTCAGTACTCGCTGGGTACCCCTGGTGGCGGGCTGGTGGCGTTCAAGACCGCCTACGACAGCGCCTGCGGTTATCTCGACTACCAAGGCAAGGTGGTCATCCAGGCCACCTTCGAAACCTGTGAAACCTTCGGCAAGAGCGCTGGCATGGTGCAGCTGCGCCGCACCGAACAAGGTCGCGGCAAGGCTGGCATGATCGATCACAGCGGCAAATGGCTGATCGAGCCACAGTACGACTCGATCGGTGATGCAGGTCTGGGTGTGCTCGGCATGAGTGGGCATCGCCCAGGCTTCAATCACATCGGCAAGCTGCAGAGCGCATTTTTGGCCACCTACGGCACCGTCGACCTGGACCAGGGCACGGTAGTATTCCAGCCCAGCTACAGGCAGATCGGGGTGATCACGTCAGAGCGCTTCGCCTTCTCCGAGGCCCAGTCGCCAAGCAAATCGATCAAGGTCTTTGGCATGGACAGTCCGGTGCAGACCGTGGGTGTGATGGACGCCAAGGGCAAGGTGTTGATCAAGCCGGAGCAGTTCGTGGCGGTCAAGCTCACTGCCGACCAGCATCATCTGCTCGCTGCCGAAGGCAGCACGGACGACGCCAACCGCGCGTTGTACAACCTCGATGGCAAGTTGCTGGTGCCGGCCAAGTGGCAGGACGTGCGAGTCGATGAAGCGCGTGGGGCGATCTTTGCCTATCAGGTGCAGGGTAATGGCGACGATGCCGTGCACAGCTTGCGCGCGCTGTATCGCCTGGATGGCAGTGTGGTGTTCGACACCAATCGACTGCCGTGCGGGGCTGAGCAGGTGGTCGATGGCAAGGGCAAGGTGCTCTGGCCGGCCGATCCGCAGGCGCATTGCCCGCAGGCGGAGCCGGTGGCTGATGCATCCTGACAGCCAGTAGATGGGTGTCGAGTGGGCCGGCCGCTGAGTTCCTTGTAGGAGCGGGCTTGCCCCGCGATGAGGCCGGTCCACTCAACCCCTCAATCAGGCAGGTGCGGCCAACTGTCAGCCACCAGAAACACCCGCTCCACCTCCTGCCAAGCGCCATCCTCACCTTGCTCCAGCCTGACCAGCAACTGCGCCGGAGCAAAGCCATCGAGCTGGGCCAACCAGCTATCAAAACGCTCGGCTGTCCAGCACGCGGGCTGCTCGATGCGCGCCGGTGCCAGCCATTCATGCCGGGCCAAGGGCTGCCAACGGCCATCCGCCAGGCGCGAGCGATAAGCCAACCAATCCCGCCGATGCAGCCAGCGCCCGCGCAGATGCTGGGCATTGGCGCCTGCCGGTGGCTGCGCATGCCCAGGGCTTGGGTAGAACAGATACCCCCCCAGCCATAGATGCGCCTGCACCTCGCTCACCCCCAGCGTTGCCAGAATCGCGCGGCTTTGCGGGCGAGCCGAGATCGGCAATTGATGCCCGAGCAGATGCGCCAGCTTGAGGTCCAGGCGGTCGTGGCAACCGGGGCCAAGCCAGTGCGCCGGATCATGCCCATCGCCCCCAGGCGGGCCGAGGTAGAGCTTGATCGCCAATTCCAGATGGTGCACGCCTTGGCAGTCGCGCAGCAGGATGTCCAGCTCGCCAAGCGTGTGTCCGCCCTCGCGGATGGCCAGGTTGGCGGCCAGCAGCTCGACGCCTGGGGCGTGGCTCAGGGCAAATTGCCAAAGACTTTCGTAGTACAGGCCCAGGCGCCGGCTGGTGAGCCGCGCCAGCCAGTCGCGCAACGCGTGCTCGTCGCGATCCAGCGCCCGCAGCCAGTGGGCCAGGCGCTGTGGGTCCGCGGCCCAGGCACTGGCCGCCAGCGGGTGGCGCTGGGGGCAGGGCGGGTCGTCCAGCAGGGGGGGCGACAGTATCGCCCAGGCCAGATCGCGCACGTGGGGGCGCTGCAGTTGGCGGGGCAGGTCGCTGAGGTCGGTGAACGGCGTCATCCTGCGAGCATAGCCGGTTTGCCGCTGGCCGGTCGTTTCGCCCATAATCCTCGTTATCGTTACCCGCCGCAGAGCCTTGCAGGAGCACCATGGAGCAATTTCGCAATATCGGTATCATCGGCCGCCTTGGCAGCTCCCAGGTGCTCGACACCATTCGCCGACTGAAAAAATTCCTCCTCGACCGCCATCTGCACGTGATCCTCGAGGACACCATCGCCGAAGTGCTGCCCGGCCACGGCCTGCAGACCTCCACGCGCAAACTGCTCGGCGAGGTCTGCGACCTGGTCATCGTGGTCGGCGGCGATGGCAGTCTGCTGGGCGCCGCCCGCGCCTTGGCCCGGCACAACATCCCGGTACTGGGCATCAACCGTGGCAGCCTGGGCTTTCTCACCGACATCCGCCCAGATGAACTGGAGGTCAAGGTCGCCGAGGTGCTCGACGGCCATTACCTGGTGGAAAACCGCTTTTTGCTGCAAGCCGAAGTGCGTCGCCACGGCGAGGCCATCGGCCAGGGCGATGCGCTCAACGACGTGGTGCTGCACCCCGGCAAATCGACGCGGATGATCGAGTTCGAGATCTACATCGACGGCCAGTTCGTCTGCAGCCAGAAGGCCGACGGCCTGATCGTCGCCACCCCGACCGGCTCCACCGCCTACGCCCTGTCGGCAGGCGGGCCGATCATGCATCCCAAGCTCGACGCCATCGTCATCGTGCCGATGTATCCGCACACCTTGTCGGGCCGGCCGATCGTGGTCGATGGCAACAGCGAGCTGAAGATCGTCGTCTCGCAAGACCTGCAGATCTATCCGCAAGTGTCCTGTGATGGCCAGAACCACTTCACCTGCGCCCCAGGCGATACCATCACGGTGAGCAAAAAGCCGCAGAAACTGCGCCTGATCCATCCGCTCGACCACAATTACTACGAGGTCTGCCGCACCAAACTCGGCTGGGGCAGCCGCCTGGGAGGTGGAGGCGACTGATGCTCGATCCGGCGCGAAGTTTCGACATCATCGGCGACGTGCATGGCTGTGCACAGACCCTCGAACGCCTGCTCGACACCCTCGGCTACAAGCGCGTGGCGGGTGTCTGGCGGCATCCAAGGCGCCAGGCGCTGTTCCTCGGCGACATCGTCGACCGCGGCCCGCGCATCCGTGAGGCGCTGCATATCGTCCACGACATGGTCGAGGCCGGCCAGGCGTTCTGCATCATGGGCAACCATGAATACAACGCCCTGGCCTGGGTCACTCCGGCGCTGCCGGGCAGTGGCAAGACGTTCGTGCGCGAGCACACCCCGCGCCATGCGCGGCTGATCGATGAAACCCTGACCCAATTCGCCCAGCATCCGGCCGACTGGCATGATTTTCTTGCCTGGTTCTATGAGCTGCCGCTGTTTGTCGACGCCGGTCGGTTCCGCCTGGTGCACGCCTGCTGGGACCCACGCCTGATCGAGCCCCTGGCTCAGCAGTACCCCCGAGGTTGCATCGACGAGCATTTCGTCCAGGCCTCGGCTGTTTCCGGCAGCTTCGCCTCGACCGTGTGCAACCGCCTGTTGCGTGGTACCGACATGCGCCTGCCGGACGGCTTGACCCTGACCGGCGGCGACGGCCTGACCCGGGCCTTTTTCCGAACCAAGTTCTGGGAAGAAGACCCGCAAACCTACGGCGATATCGTCTTCCAGCCCGATGCCTTGCCTGAAGCTGTGGCCAGTACGCCGCTCAGCCACACCCAGAAGAATGCCCTGCTGCGCTACGACGAAGACGAGCCGCTGCTGTTCGTCGGCCATTACTGGCGCAGCGGCCGGCCCGCGCCGATCCGCCCCAACCTGGCCTGCCTGGATTACAGCGCCGTGCTGTACGGCAAGCTGGTGGCCTACCGGTTGGATGATGAAACCCGCATCGACCCACACAAGTTCGTCTGGGTCGACGTCGACCGCCCGCAGGCCAATCAATGAACGTGATCGAAGTGCTGCGCCTGCCGCTGGCGGTCGACCTCAGTGGTTTCGTCAGCCTGCTGCGCCGTCTGCAGGTGCCGCATCGGGTGGTCGAGGAGGGCCAGGAGCAAGTGCTGTGGGCACCGCCGAACCTTGCTGAAGATGTGCGCCAGCTGTACCAGCGCTACCCCGAGGGCAATGACCAGATCGAACTGCCGGCCGAGACCCAGGCCGATCTGCCGCAGCGTCCGTCACTGGCTGAACAGGCCCGGGCCTGCAAGGTCACGGCCGGGGTCCTGCTGCTGTGCGTGGTGGTCGCCGGGCTTACCGGCCTTGGCGACAACCTGTCGACTATCGGCTGGTTCACCTTCCTCGATTTCCGCGTGCAGGGTGAATACCTGTACTTCACCTCACTGGCCCAGGGCCTGGCCGAAGGCCAATGGTGGCGGCTGGTGTCGCCGATGCTGCTGCACTTCGGGGTGCTGCACCTGGCGATGAACGGCCTGTGGTACTGGGAGCTGGGCAAGCGCATCGAACTGCGCCAGGGGCCATGGGTGTTATTGTGCCTGACCCTGTTGTTCAGCCTGGTATCCAACCTGGCCCAGCACTATGTGAGCGGGCCGAGCCTGTTTGGTGGCTTGTCTGGTGTGTTGTATGGGCTGCTCGGCTATGTCTGGCTCTATCAGTGGCTGGCGCCCAACCCGCATTACAGCCTGCCCAAGGGCGTGCTGGTGATGATGCTCATCTGGCTGGTGGTGTGCCTGTCGGGCGTCATCAGCCAACTCGGCTTCGGCCAGATCGCCAACGCCGCGCATGTCGGCGGCCTGCTCATCGGATGCCTTGCTGGCCTCTTGGGCGGTGGCCTTGCCCGGCGTAAACTGTCGGCTTGATTCAGGAGACCCTATGTCCACCTTCGCGCAAATGATCGAAAACATCACCCCGGAAATCTACCAGAGCCTGAAAACGGCGGTGGAGCTGGGTAAATGGGCTGACGGGCGTAAGCTCACCGTCGAGCAGAAAGAGCTGTCGCTGCAGGCGGTGATCGCCTGGGAGATGCAAAACCTGCCCGAAGAACAGCGCACCGGCTACATGGGCCCGCAGGAGTGCGCATCGAAATCCGCGCCGATCGCTAACATTCTGTTCAAGTCGGACTCGGTACATTGATCGAACTCGCTCGTGGCTCTTTGAGCAAGATGGCGGTGCGTCTTGAAGCACCGGTCGTGCAGTACAGCTTTCGCCTGGGCGAACAGCACGTGCCAGTCAATCCGCTGATCGGCAAGTCGCTGCGCCTGGAATACCTCGGTGCCATTCATTGCAGCCATTGCGGCAAGCGCACCAAGACCAGCTTCAGTCAGGGCTACTGCTATCCATGCATGACCAAGCTGGCCCAGTGCGACATGTGCATCATGGCTCCCGAACGCTGCCACTACGACGCCGGCACCTGCCGCGAGCCGGCCTGGGGCGAGCAGTTCTGCATGACCGACCATGTGGTCTACCTGGCCAACTCGTCGGGGATCAAGGTCGGCATCACCCGCGCCACCCAACTGCCCACCCGCTGGCTCGACCAGGGCGCCAGCCAGGCCTTGCCGATCATGCGCGTGGCCACCCGCCAGCAGTCCGGTCTGGTCGAAGATGTGCTGCGCAGCCAGGTGCCCGACCGCACCAACTGGCGCACCCTGCTCAAGGGCGATGCCGAGGTGCTGGACCTGCCCGCCATCCGTGAACAGATCTTCGATGCCTGCGCCGATGGCATCCGCACCTTGCAGGAGCGCTTTGGCCTGCAAGCGATCCAGCCGCTGCCGCAAGCAGAGGTGGTAGAGATGCGTTATCCGGTCGAGGCTTATCCGAAAAAGATCGTCAGCTTCAACTTGGACAAGGACCCGATCGCCGAAGGCACCCTGCTCGGGATCAAGGGTCAGTACCTGATTTTCGACACCGGCGTGATCAATATTCGCAAATACACGGCCTACCAGCTGGCCGTGCATCAGTAAAAAGGACAGCCACATGCGCACCGAACAACCGCAAGTGATCTACCTCAAGGACTACCAGGCGCCCGAGTACCTGATCGACGAGACGCACCTGACCTTCGAGCTGTTCGAGGACCACAGCCTGGTCCATGCGCAACTGGTGATGCGCCGCAACCCCGCGCGTGGCGCTGGGCTGCCGCCGCTGGTGCTCGACGGCCAGCAGTTGCAGCTGCTCAGCGTGCAGCTGGATGACCAGCCGCTGTCCGCCGCCGACTACCAGCTCGACGACGACAGCCTGGCCCTGCAGCCCAACGCCGCTAGCTTCACTCTCGACACCACGGTGAAGATTCACCCGGAAAGCAACACTGCGCTGGAAGGCTTGTACAAGTCGGGCAAGATGTACTGCACCCAGTGCGAGGCCGAGGGCTTTCGCAAGATCACCTATTACCTCGACCGCCCGGATGTGATGAGCACGTTCACCACCACGGTGATTGCCGAGCAGCATCGCTATCCGGTGTTGTTGTCCAACGGTAACCCGGTCGGCAGCGGACCGAGTGAGAACGGCCGGCATTGGGCGACCTGGGAAGACCCGTTCAAGAAACCGGCCTACCTGTTCGCCCTGGTCGCTGGCGACTTGTGGTGCGTAGAGAACAGCTTCACCCGTCAGTCCGGCCGTGAGGTGACCTTGCGCATCTATGTCGAGGAAGAGAACCTCGACAAGTGCGAACACGCCATGACCAGCTTGAAGAAGTCCATGCGCTGGGATGAACAAGTCTATGGCCGTGAATACGACCTGGACATCTTCATGATCGTCGCGGTCAACGACTTCAACATGGGCGCCATGGAAAACAAGGGCCTGAACATCTTCAACTCCAGCTGTGTGCTGGCCCGTGCCGAAACCGCCACCGACGCCGCCCACCAGCGCGTCGAAGGGGTCGTGGCGCACGAGTACTTCCACAACTGGACCGGCAACCGCGTGACCTGCCGCGACTGGTTCCAGCTGTCGCTCAAGGAGGGCTTCACGGTGTTCCGCGACGCCGAGTTCAGCGCTGACATGAACTCGCGCACGGTCAAGCGCATCGAGGACGTCGCCTACCTGCGCACTCACCAGTTCGCCGAAGACGCCGGCCCCATGGCCCATCCGGTGCGCCCGGACAGCTTCATCGAAATCTCCAACTTCTACACCCTCACAGTGTACGAGAAGGGCGCTGAAGTGGTCGGCATGGTCCGCACCCTGCTCGGCGCCGAGGGCTTCCGCAAAGGCAGCGACTTGTACTTCGAGCGCCACGATGGCCAGGCAGTGACCTGCGATGACTTCATCAAGGCCATGGAGGACGCCAATGGCGTCGATTTGACCCAGTTCAAGCGCTGGTACAGCCAGGCCGGCACGCCGCGCCTGGAGGTCAGCGAGGCCTATGACGCCGCTGCTCAGCGCTACAGCCTGACCTTCCGCCAGAGCTGCCCGCAGACCCCGGACAAGGCAGAAAAACTGCCGTTCGTGATCCCCGTGGCCCTGGGCCTGCTGGATGCCCAAGGCAATGATCTGCCGCTGCGCCTGCAAGGCGAAGCCGCGGCCCAGGGCAGCAGTCGCGTGCTGTCGTTGACCGAGGCCGAGCAGACATTCACCTTCCAAGACGTTGCCGCCAAGCCGCTGCCCTCGCTGCTGCGTGGCTTCAGCGCGCCGGTCAAGTTGAGCTTCCCCTACGATCGCGATCAGCTGATGTTCCTCATGCAGCACGACAGCGACGGCTTCAACCGCTGGGAGGCCGGCCAGCAGTTGTCGGTGCAGGTGTTGCAGGAACTGATCGGCCAGCACCAGCGTGGCGAAGCGCTCACCCTCGACCCACGTCTGATTACCGCGCTGGGCACGGTGCTGGGCAATGAGTCGCTGGACCCGGCGATGGTCGCCGAAATGCTCTCGCTGCCAGGTGAGGCGTACCTGACCGAGATCAGCCAGGTGGCGGACGTCGACGCAATCCACGCCGCCCGTGAGTTCGCCCGCAAGCAGATCGCCGAGCAGCTGTTCGATGCCTTGTGGACGCGTTATCAGGCCAACCGCGAAGTCTCGCGCAAGACGGCTTATGTCGCTGCGGCCGAGCACTTCGCCCGTCGCAGCCTGCAGAACATCGCGCTGTCGTACCTGATGCTCAGCGGCAAGCCGCAGGTGCTGGAGGCGACCCGGGAGCAGTTCGAGCAGTGTGACAACATGACCGAGCGCCTGACCGCGTTGGCGGTGCTGGTCAACTCGCCGTTCGAAGCCGAGCGCGCCAAGGCGCTTGAAGCCTTCGCCGAGCACTTCAAGGACAACCCGCTGGTCATGGACCAGTGGTTCAGCGTCCAGGCGGCCAGCGCGCTGCCCGGTGGCCTGGCGCGGGTCAAGGCATTGATGCAGCACCCGGCGTTCACCCTGAAGAACCCGAACAAGGTGCGTGCCTTGATTGGCGCCTTTGCTGGGCAGAACCTGGTCAACTTCCATGCGGCCGATGGTTCTGGCTATCGCTTCCTGGCGGACCTGGTGATCGAGCTCAATGCGCTGAACCCGCAGATTGCCTCTCGCCAGCTGGCGCCGCTGACGCGCTGGCGCAAGTATGACGCGGCGCGTCAGGCGTTGATGAAGGCGGAGCTTGAGCGGATTCTGGCTTCTGGGGCGCTGTCCAATGATGTGTATGAAGTGGTGAGCAAGAGCCTGGCCTGAAACCGAGCTGAACCTATCGCGGGGCAAGCCCGCTCCCACGCGTGGGAGCGGGCTTGCCCCGCGATGCTTTTGGCTGCTTAACAAAACATAACGTCCCACTCGTTGTGTTCCCCAAGAAATCCCCGATAGGATGGCCCAAAGCTATTGCAGGGCTCTGGCACAGGGTTTTCGCAGTGCCTGCAATGAATTGACCCACTTACAAGAACACAACAGGGGACGGTCATGAGGGAGCGGGGAATGGCGCAAGCCAGGCGTGGTGCCTGGCCGCTGGCGACCGGCGCGATGCTGGTGCTGGCACTGGGGATATGGACAGGCAGCGTTGAAGCTGCTGCTGCCGATGAGTATTCGACCGAATCTGCCAAGGCCAGCGAAAGCCTGCTGATCGACGCTGCCCATGCCGGCAAGCGTCTGGTGGTGGTGGGTGATCGCGGCCATATCCTGTTCTCCGACGACCAGGGCAAGACCTGGACCCAGGCTCGGGTGCCCACCCGGCAACTGCTCACCGCAGTGTTCTTCCTCGACGACAAGCGCGGCTGGGCGGTCGGCCACGACGCACAGATCCTCGCCAGCACCGATGGCGGCGCCACCTGGAGCAAGCAGTTCGAAGACCTTTCCCGCGAAGCGCCGTTGCTCGACGTCAAATTCCTCGACGCCCAGCATGGCTTTGCCGTGGGCGCTTATGGTGCGCTGCTGGAAACCACCGATGGCGGCCAGCATTGGCAGGACGTCGCCGAGCGCCTGGACAACCCTGATCAGCTGCACCTCAATGGCATTGCCGCAATCAAGGACGCCGGCCTGTTCATCGTCGGTGAGCAGGGCAGCATGTTCCGCTCCAGCGATAACGGCCAGAGCTGGACCACCGTGCAAGGCCCCTACGAGGGCTCGCTGTTTGGCGTGATCGGCACCGCCCAGGCGCAGACCCTGTTGGCCTATGGCCTGCGCGGCAACCTGTACCGCTCGACTGATTTTGGCGACAGCTGGCAACAGATCGATCTCAAGGCCGCGCGTGGCCCGCTCGAATTCGGCCTGGCAAGCGCTACGCTTCTCGATGACGGCAGCCTGGTGCTGGTCGGCAATGGCGGCAGCGTGCTGCGCAGCCATGACGACGGCCAGACTTTCACGGTCTACAACCGTGCTGATCGGATTGCCTTGGCCGGGGTCAGTGGCCTGGCCGATGGCGGCCTGCTACTGGTCGGCCAAGGCGGGCTGCACCTGGCCAACGGCGAAGGCGCCGAAGAAGAGGTGCGGCCATGACTCGCCA
Source organism: Pseudomonas sp. NPDC088890 (assembly GCF_044900155.1). Lineage (NCBI taxonomy): Bacteria > Pseudomonadati > Pseudomonadota > Gammaproteobacteria > Pseudomonadales > Pseudomonadaceae > Pseudomonas > Pseudomonas sp. NPDC088890. The sequence goes on from NZ_JBJDNG010000001.1 coordinate 370,713, forward strand.
GGAGAGCTTTGACATGCACCAGCACCATCAGGACAAGGCCACGCTGCTCGAACGGCTGATCTTCAACAACCGCCCGGTAGTGATCGGCCTGTGCTTGTTGGTGAGCATCTTCCTGTTCTGGCAGGCCACGCAGATCCGGCCATCGACCAGTTTCGAGAAGATGATCCCGCTCGAGCACCCCTTCATCGAACAGATGCTCGAGCACCGCAACGACCTGGCCAACCTCGGCAACACCGTGCGCATCTCGGTCGAAGCGGTCAATGGCGATATCTTCGACAAGGACTACATGGAGACCCTGCGTCAGATCCATGACGAGGTGTTCTACATCCCCGGTGTCGATCGGGCCGGGCTCAAGTCGCTGTGGAGCCCCAGCGTGCGCTGGACCGAGGTTACCGAGGAAGGCTTTGCCGGCGGCGAGGTGATCCCCAATACCTACAACGGCTCGGCCGACAGCCTCGACCAGTTGCGCGACAACGTGCTCAAGTCGGGCCAGGTCGGGCGCCTGGTGGCCAACAACTTCAAGTCGAGCATCGTCGATGTACCGCTATTGGAGAGCTACCCCGATCCGCAGGATCAGGGTAAGCAGATCAAGCTCGACTACCAGCAGTTCTCCCACCAGCTGGAAGAGAAGATCCGCGACAAGTTCCAGGCGCAGAACCCCAATGTGAAGATTCACATCGTCGGCTTCGCCAAGAAGGTCGGCGACCTGATCGATGGCCTGGTGATGGTGGCGCTGTTCTTTGGCGTGGCGCTGGTGATCACCTGGATCCTGCTGTACTGGTTCACCTGGTGCATCCGCAGCACCATCGCCGTGCTCATCACCACCTTGGTGGCGGTGGTCTGGCAGCTGGGGCTTATGCATGCAGTGGGCTTCGGCCTCGACCCGTACTCGATGCTGGTGCCGTTCCTGATCTTCGCTATCGGCATCTCCCACGGGGTGCAGAAGATCAACGGCATCGCCCTGCAATCGAGTGGCGCCGACAATGCCCTGACAGCTGCCCGACGCACTTTCCGCCAGCTGTTCCTGCCAGGAATGATCGCCATCCTCGCCGACGCCGTGGGCTTCATCACCCTGCTGATCATCGACATCGGCGTGATTCGCGAGCTGGCCATCGGCGCTTCGATTGGCGTGGCGGTCATCGTCTTCACCAACCTGATCCTGCTGCCGGTCGCCATCTCCTATGTGGGCATCAGCAAGAAGGCGATCGAGCGCAGTAAGAAGGATGCGACCCGCGAGCATCCGTTCTGGCGCCTGCTGGCCAATTTCGCCAGCGCCAAGGTCGCGCCGATCTCCATCGCCCTGGCCTTGGTCGCCTTCGCCGGTGGGCTGTGGTACAGCCAAAACCTGAAGATCGGCGACCTGGACCAAGGCGCGCCTGAGCTGCGCCCGGACTCGCGCTACAACCAGGACAACCACTTCATCATCAGCAACTACTCGACCAGTTCCGATGTCCTGGTGATCATGGTCAAGACCCCACCTGAAAGCTGCTCGATCCACTCGACCCTGGCGCCGATCGACGAGCTGATGTGGACCATGCAGAACACCCCGGGAGTGCAGTCGGCGATCTCCCTGGTGACGGTGTCCAAGCAGATGATCAAGGGCATGAACGAGGGCAACCTGAAATGGGAGACCTTGTCGCGTAACCCGGATGTGCTCAACAGCTCGATCGCCCGTGCCGATGGCCTGTACAACGCCGACTGCTCGCTGGCGCCGGTGCTGGTGTTCCTCAACGACCACAAGGCCGAGACCCTGGAGCGGGTGACCGCGGTGGCCAAGACGTTTGCCGACAGCCATAACAAAGAAGGCCTGCAGTTCCTTCTGGCGGCGGGTAATGCAGGTATCGAGGCGGCCACCAACGAGGTGATCAAGTCGGCCGAGCTGACCATCCTGATTCTGGTCTACCTGTGCGTAGCGGTGATGTGCATGATCACCTTCCGCTCGTTTGCCGCGACCTTGTGTATCGTTCTGCCACTGGTACTGACCTCGGTGCTGGGTAATGCGCTGATGGCCTTCATGGGCATTGGCGTGAAGGTCGCCACCTTGCCGGTGGTGGCCCTGGGGGTGGGGATTGGCGTGGACTACGGCATCTACATCTACAGCCGCCTGGAGAGCTTCCTGCGGGCTGGGTTGCCGTTGCAGGAAGCCTATTACCAGACCCTGCGCTCGACCGGTAAAGCAGTGCTGTTCACTGGTTTGTGCCTGGCGATTGGCGTGTGCACCTGGATCTTCTCGGCGATCAAGTTCCAGGCCGACATGGGCCTGATGCTGACCTTCATGTTGCTGTGGAACATGTTCGGTGCGCTGTGGCTGCTGCCGGCGCTGGCGCGGTTCTTGATCAAACCGCAGAAGTTGGCGGGCAAGGAGGGCGGCTCGATCTTCGCTCATTGATCGGTGTACGGGGCCGCAAAGCGGCCCCACAGGTATACTGCGGATCTTTGCACTTCAGGTACCCCTTCGATGACCACCCTCGCCACCGCCCTCGAATCCAGCGACATGCTCCTGATCGACGGCCTGCACGCCTTCGACTTCACCTTCGACGCCAACGGTCTGCTGATCGAGTGCATGGACGGCCGCGAACTCAAGCGCTGGACCTTCACCCCTGAGCAAGTCGCCGCGGCAATCGGCACGGGTGAAGAGTGGCGCCTCAACGATGATCAGGGCGAGCATCAACTAGTCTGTATGAGTGCCGTGTACGGCTCGGACGATGACGATGAATACGACGATGATGAACCGGACCTGGAAACGCCTGCTGGCCGCTAGTCTGATGAGCCTTGTTTTCCAGGCCCACGCCGCGACCCTGCTGGTGGGCAGCTACACCGACGGCGCCAGCAAGGGTATCTACCGCTACCATTTCGACACTGAACGCGGCCAGATCGATACCGAGCCGCTGCAAGTGGTCAACAGCGTCAGCCCGTCGTGGCTGGTGCTCTCTGCCGACCAGCGCCTCTTGTTTGCGGTCAATGAAACGCCCAAGGGCCAGGTCAGCAGTTTTGCCCTCAGCAGCAAGGGCGAGATCAAACCGTTGAACCAGGTCGCCAGCCAAGGCGATGAGCCGACCCACGCCAGCCTCAGCCACGATCAGCGCTACTTGTTCGTCGCCAACTACGCGGTCGCCGCCGACCCGGGCGGCAGCCTGGTGGTGATCCCGGTGGCCAAGGACGGCAAGCTCAAGCCGGTGGTGCAGCAGGCGCGGCATGCGCCGAGCAAGGTCAACCTCGAGCGCCAGGCCGGCGCCCATGTGCATTCGCTGGTGCCTTCGCCTGAAGGCCGCCACCTATATGCCAGCGACCTGGGCGCGGACAAAGTGTTCATCTACCGCTACGACGGCGCCAGCACCGAACAGCCGCTGAGCGCGGCGATTCCGGCCTCGGTCAGCCTGCCGCCAGGCAGCGGGCCGCGGCATTTGCTGTTCGATGCCAAGGGCCAGCACGCTTATCTCACCCTGGAGATGAGTGGCGAAGTGGTGGTGTTCGATGTTGAGGATGGCGCCCTGAGCGAGCGCCAGCGCCTGGCCTTGAGCGAAAGCCAAGACGCCGCTGCCAAGGCTTCGGGCGGCTTGCACTTGTCGGTCGATGGACGCTTTCTGTATGTCAGCAACCGCGGTACGGCAAATGAAATCGTGGTGTATGCAGTGGCCAAGGATAACGGCCAGCTAACCCTGCTGCAGCGCCGTTCGGTCGAGGGCGATCATCCGCGTGAGTTCGCCCTGGACCCCAGTGGCAACTACCTGCTGGTGGCCAACCAGAAGAGCAACCAGATCGTGGTCATGCGCCGCGACCCGCGTAGCGGCAAGCTCGGGGAGACGGTGCAGAAGCTGGCCCAGGATGCGCCCTCGGACCTCAAGTTCATCGAGTGACTATCAATAGGGGCTATCAACAGCGACTATCAACCGGGGTGATAATTGCTACTGCTGCAATGAATTTCAGTGGCAGAGCTTGGCGGCGTAAGTTTGACCCAAGGCCCACCCGGGCCACTGTCAAACCACCGATGTCGAGGTCAGCCCAGATGAACTTCAATCTCTTCCCGGTTATTGCCGCTTCCGCCATTTCCGCTTCTGTCGTGTTGCCTGCCCATGCGCACGCCGACACCAGCCGCAAGGCATCTGCCACCCACAGCTATACCGAGCAGTACCTGCGCCAGAGTGCCCATTTTCATGCGGCATTGAGTGGCAAGAACGCGGTGTGAGCACTGAACCTGTGGGAGCGGGCTTGCCCGCAAAGCATACACTGCGGCGTAGGGCCAGGGCTTTGCCCTGGTTCGCGGGCAAGCCCGCTCCCACAGGTTCCGCTCCCAGGCTAATAGCTATTTAGCCATAACGGCCTTGAACAGCTCTGAAGCCAGCCACCCCTGCAACCAGCTCCGCACGCGCGGATAAGCCGCCTCGGCGAACCACTGCGGTTCGACCCCGGCAAACTGGCGCATAAGGGGGAGCAGGGCAGCATCGGCCAGGCTTGGATGCCCGGCAAGTAGATAAGGCCGGCCTTCGAGCAGGCCTTCAAGCTCCGCCAGCCAGGGCTCGGCTTGCTGGCGGTAGTGCTCCCGCGAATGCTCGGGGTAGCGTTCGGCATACTTGTACAGGTTGACCTGGGTCTTGAACACGCTGTCGTTGCGTGCGATCAGGGCCTCAGCGTGCTGCGCCGCAGCCGGGTCTGCTTGCAGCCGCCAGTCCTGCGGATCGTTCAGCGCCAGTGCCCAGCGCATGATATCCAGGCTTTCTTCCAGTACGCCGTCGGCAGTCGCCAACACCGGCACCGTGCCCTTGGGCGACAGTGCCAGCAGTTCAGCCGGTTTGTTCTTCATTGCCACTTCACACACCTGTACGGCGCAGCCGGCATAGCGCAGGGCCAGGCGCGCGCGCATGGCCCAGGGGCAGCGGCGGAACGAGTAGAGGATCATCCGCACACTTCCACATCGCTCAAACCATTGCCCTGACGGCGCACCTGGATCTGCACCGGAATCCGCTCGTGCATCTCCTGCACGTGCGAGATCACCGCGACCTTGCGGCCTTGGGCCTGCAAGCCATCGAGGGCGTCCATGGCCAGTTGCAGCGACTCAGGATCAAGGCTGCCAAAACCTTCGTCGATGAACAGCGACTCGATGCGCAGGGTACTCGAGGCCATCGAGGCCAGGCCCAAGGCCAGGGCCAGCGAAACCAGGAAGGTCTCGCCGCCAGACAATGAGTGCACCGAGCGCAGCTCATCGCCCATCTCGGTGTCCAGCACCAGCAGGCCAAGGGCACTGCCGCCGCGTTTAAGGCGGTAGCGCTTGGCCAACTGGCGCAGCTGGCTGTTGGCGTGGTGCAGCAGCAAGTCGAGGTTGTAGCCCTGGGCGATCTTGCGGAACACATCGCCAGAGGCCGAACCGATCAGGGCATTCAAGCGCGCCCAGCGTTGCCACTGTTGATAGGCCTGCTCGATCTCTGCGGCCAGGGCCTGATGGGCTTGTTGGCGACGCTGGTCGTCGGCCTGTTGCGCGCGCAGTTCGGCGCACTGCTGTTCATGCACTGCCAGTTGTTGCTGCAGCTCGCTGAGGGTCTGCTCCAGTTCTTCAGTGGGCATTTCGCTGATGGCGTGCTGGTTGTGTTGTTGCAGGCGCTGCTGGCGCTCTTGCAGCAGCACGCGGCCTTGTTCGATGGCTTTGTCGGCAGCTTGCACGCGTTGGCGTAGCTCGGCCACTGCGCCATCGTCGATAGCCAGCAGCCGGTCCAGGCCTTGGTCGTCCAGCTCCGGATGATCGGCGCGCCATTGGCTGATTTGCTGTTGCAGCGCCTGGTGCTCCTGCTCCAGGGCCTCGCGGCGCTGTTGATTGGCCTTGAGTTCCGCAGCCACTTGCAGGCTTTGCGTGTTGGCATCCTGGAGCGCCTGGGCAGTAATGGCTTCGCTGCTGCGCGCCTGTTCTACCTGCTGCTCCAGATGCTGCTGCCAGGCTTCGGCATTGGCGTGCTCGGCCAACAGTTCGGCCAGGGTCGCGCGCGCTTGTTGCTGTTGCTCGGCAAGACTGGCCAGCTGCTGCTGCAGCTCGCCCTGACGTTGCAGGCGCGCTTGCTGCTGGTCGCGCAGGCGTTCCAGTTGTTGCTGGCGCTGCTGCTGTTGTTGCTGTTCGTCCTGTTGCTGCTCCAGCTGGAGCATGCGCTGGGCCACCTGTTGATCCAGAGCCAGGAAGGCATGCGCAGGTTCGTCGCGCAGGGCCTGGAGAATGTCAGCAGGCAATACCCCGGCAAAATCGGCCAATGCCTGCTCCAGGCGTTCCTGGTCGGCGTCGAGTGCCTGGTGCTGCTGGTCGAGACGCCGCTGCGCCTGCTGTTGCGCTTCGTTGGCGGCCTGCAATTGCTGGGTGAGGCGGGCAGCGTCCTTTTGCAGGGTCAGTAGCGCGCTCTGGCGTTGTTCGTCGCGGCTGATTTCGCCGTCCAGACGGCGCAATTGGCCCTCCAGCCAGTTGCTGCGGCTGCTGTCGTCCTGAGCACTGAGCGAAGGCCACAGGGCATGCGCCTGCAACTGCTGCTGCAGCGGTTGCAGCTGTTCGACCAATTGCCCCTGCTGGTGCTGGTACTCCTTGACCTGGCCATTGACCATACCGACCTGGGTGCGCAGGTCGATCAGGCGCGCATTGAGGCTTTCCACCTGAGCCAAGGCAGCGGCTTCTTCGGCCTGGTCATGTCGGCCAAGACTATTGAGCAGCGCCTCGGGCTGATGGAACGGGTGCTCGGCGCTGCCGCAGACTGGGCATGGCTCGCCATCGCGCAACTGGGCGCGCAGTTCTTCGACGCTGGTATTGCGTGCCAGGCGCTGGCGTTCGAGCAACTGGCGGGTCAGCGTCAGGGCTTGCTCGGCGGTTTCCAGCTCGGCCTTGGCCGACTGGCCTTCGGCGATCAATTGCTGGCGTTGGTGCAGGCCCTGTTGCTGACGTTCGCGCAGCGACTGGATGTTCTGTTGCAGCTCTTGCTCGCGGGCGTGCAGGCGTGACAGTTCTTCCACGGCGCGCTGCTGCTTGCGGTTCTCCTGCAGCATAGTGCCGAGCAGGTCGAGCTGTTCGGCCAGCGCCTGCGGCTCGGCGCCAGCTTCATGGAACAACACCTCGAAGGCGTCGCGCTGCTCCTGCAACTGGGCATTGGCCTGGCTGGCCTGGGCTTGCAGGCCGGGCAGTTCATCGCGGCCCTGGCGCAGGCGATTGCCGATTTGCAGCAGCTGCTGCAGTTGCCCGCGATAGGCCTGCCAAGCGCTGCCCAATGTGGCCAGCGGGGCGCTGTCGGCCAGGGCGGCATCGATTGCGGCCAGTTGCTGCTGGCTGCGCTGCTGCTGCTCGTCGAGTTGCTGCAACTGCTGCTGAGCGTCACTGACGGCCTGCTCGGCGTCTCGGGCGAGGTCGCCAAGCTTGGCTGACTCACTGTCCAGACGCGCCAGGTTGTCCTGGGCGGCGAAGGCTTGGCGCAGGCGCGGGGCGCTGTCGCTTTGCACGGTCTGGGCCTGGCTCAGCGCCTGGCGTGCCGCTTGCAGAGCGTGTTGCAGCTCCAGGGCGCGTGCTTGCAGGCTCTGTTGCTGGTCTTGCTGCGCCGCAAGCGCAGCAGCCAACGGCGTAAGCTGGCTGGCCACGGCTTGCTGGCGCTGGAACGGGTGGCGCTGCGGCGCCAGGCGTTCCAGGTGCTGCAGATCCAGGCGCTGTCCGGCCAGTTGTTGCCAGTCGTGCTCAGCGCTTTGCAAGGCTTGGCTGGCGGCGCTGTGCTGGGCTTGCAGTTGGTGCTGTTCACTGAGCCAGGCGCGGTGCTGTTGCAGTTGGCGCTCGCGCGCCTGCTCGGCCTTGAGCGCTTGTTGCGCCTGCTCCAGGCGCTGATCGAGCTCGGCGCGAGCCTCCACGGCCATAGGCAGCAGGTGGCTGGCGCGCTCCTTGAGGGCGTTGTGGGCATCGCCCGCTTCTCGCGATTTACTGAACGCACGCTGACCGAGGCGGGTATAGATCGCAGTATTGGTGAGCTTTTCCAGCAGTTCGCTGCGCTCTTTGTCGTCGGCCTTGAGGAAGGCGCTGAACTCGCTCTGGGCCAACATCACCGCGCGGGTGAACTGCTCGAAGTTCAGGCCCAGGCGCGCTTCGACCAATTGCTTGTATTCGTTCTTGCCGCTGCCCAGCAGCTGCTCGCTGTCCAGATCGTAGAGGCTCTGGCGACTGTGCTGCAACTTGCCGTTGGCCTTGTCGCGGGCGCGGTTGGCCTCCCAGCGGGCGCGGTAGCGGTGGCCGTCGATACCCACGAAGTCGACCTCGGCAAAGCCGCTGCCGGTGCCCCGGCGCAACAGGTTGCGCGGATCGTAAGTGGGGATGTCGCCGTCGGCGTCTGGCACCTTGGCCTCGCGGCCGATCGCATTGAGCCGCGGCACGGTGCCGAACAAGGCCAGGCACAGGGCATCGAGCAGGGTGCTCTTGCCCGCGCCGGTCGGGCCGGTAATGGCGAACAGACCAGCGCTGGCCAAGGGCTCGGCGGTAAAGTCGATGTCGATCGGGCCGGCCAGCGAGGCGAGGTTTTTCAGGCGAATGGCAAGGATCTTCATGGCTGCTCCTGCTCCAGCTGGACATCCTGCAGGAGCAGGGCGAAATCGCTCAGGGCCTGCTCGTCGACGGGATTGCCGTAGGCTTGCTCCCAGGCCCGGCTGAACAAGTCCTGCGGGGTCATCTGGCTCAGCTCGACGAACTCCAGCTCGTCCTCCTCCAGCGTCCCGCGCCCGGCATATTCGGCACTGATGCGCACCAGGCGCACGGCCTTGCCTTGCAGCGCCGTTTCAATCTGCTGGCGCAGGTCTGGCTGCGGCTCGTCCAGGCGTACCCGCACTTCCAGCCAGGGCTGGCGATTGGGGTCTTCGAGCAGGTCGATCACCGGCAGCTCGGCGAGCTGTTCGAGCAGCTCGGCCAGCGGCGCCGGGCCCATGCGTTGCAGGGCCACAGCGCGGGGCACCGGCCGCGGTTCGACGCTGACCAGCTCGGCACCGTCCAGCTCGACTTCCAGCACCTGGTGGGGGTAGTTGATTTCCGCGAACGACAGCGGGATCGGCGAGCCGCTGTAGCGGATGCGTTCTTCGCGATTGACCTTCTGCGGCTTGTGCAAGTGGCCCAGGGCGACGTAGCTGATGGCCTTGTCGAACAGCTTGGCTGGCAGCGCCTCGGCGTTGCCGATGATCAGGCTGCGTTCGGAGTCTTCGGAGATCGAGCCGCCTGCCATATGCGCGTGGCTGATGGCGATCAGCGCCTGGTCTTTCTTGCGTTTGGCCTGGCCGGCAGCGATCAGTTGCTGATGCACCTGGGTGATGCCTTGCAGGTAATCGTCGCCCAACTGCGGGCCGGTGACTTCGGCGGGACGCAGGAACGGCAGGGCCAGGCACCAGGCGCTGACCTTGCCACGGGCGTTGGTCAGGGGAATCAACAGGCGTTCGGCGTCCAGCTGGCCTTCGTCGAGCCAGTGCACCCGGCCCAGGGCGTGGGTGCGCAGGCGGCGCATCAGCGCGGCGGGCAGCTCGATACGCGAGCCGGAGTCGTGGTTGCCGGCGATCATCACGATGTCCAGCTTGGGCTGTTGCTCGTGGGCCTGGACGATGAATTCGTAGAGGCGTTCCTGGGCTTTGACCGGCGGGTTGACCGTGTCGAAGATATCGCCAGCGATCAGCAGCGCGTCAGGCTGGCGCAGTTTCAGCTGGCCGAGCAGCCAGTGCAGGAAACAGGCGTGTTCGAAATCGCGTTCCTGGCCATGCAGGCTTTGGCCCAGGTGCCAGTCGGAGGTGTGAAACAGACGCATGGGTGACCTGTAGGTGTTGAGTCGGGGTTGCTTGCGATGGAATTTTTGCGGGTGGGTATGGTAACCCAAGTTGCGATCCGCAATGTGCGGTGGATGTGCGGGCCTCATCGCGGCACGAGGCCCGTACCCACACCAGCGAAACGCTACTTGGGATAAAGCGGCGGCAAGCTGCCGCTATCCCCAGTCGGCGCGAGCAATTGCTCGGCTGGCGGGATGGCCCCAATCGCCCGCCACAGCTCATCGCCATGCCAATACTGGCCGCTCTCGCTATACAACGCGCCATTCAATCCATCCAGCGCATCCGACAACGGCACAAAGCGCGCCGCCATTTCGGCCAGGGTTTCGGGCTGCTGGCGTGCCCAGGCATCCAGCGCCTGTCGGGTAGCCTGCGGATCATTGGCCTGACAGGCGCGCTTGAGGTCATCGAGCAAGGTACGCGGGCTCGGGCCAGCCTGCGCCGCGCGCAACACCGCTGGCTGCGAGCGTGCGCGCCACCACAAGGCAAAGCCGAGCAGCGTGGTCAATGCCAACACCAGGGTCGCCAGCTGCCAAGGCCACAGCAGGGTGCTGGCAGAGCTGCTATCACCGACCGGGGTTTCGGCACTCAAGGCAGGGTTGTCCTGCACGTTGAGGCTGCGCGCCGGCAGGCTGCTGTGTTCCAGGTGATCCTCGCGGGTGTTCCACCAGGTCACGTCGACGGTCGGCAAGGTCAGCTCGCCGCTGTGGGTCGGTACCAGCGCTTCACGTTCTTCACGGTTGGCGGTCATGCCGCGCTCGTTGATCTCGTTACGCAGCAGTGGCTGGTCAGGGTAGCGGCGCAGGCCAAGGATTTCGGTGGCCGGTAGTGGCGGCAACTGAGTGCTGGACAGGCCATCGGCGCGCAGGGTGACGCTGCGGGTCATTGAATCGCCGATCTGCACCGTTTGGGTGCTGGGGTCGGGGTTCCAGCGTTCTTCCAGGGTCAAGCTGCGTGCTGGCAGCCACGGGGTGTCGGCAGGATAGTTGGCCGGGATCGGCCGCACGCTAAGACGCAGCGGCAGCGAGCTGACTTGTACCTGGCGACCGGCGCGCTGCTCGGCGCTGTCGGCGGCGGTGGCGGTGAAGGTCAGCGAGGGGATATCCAGGCTGCCGCTGTGCTGCGGATAAACCGCATAGCGGGTTTCGATGACGCCGTGGCGCACGCCGTCGATGTCTTTTTCATAGGTGCGCGACTCGCCCAGCGGCTCGACCTTGGCGTTGTCCAACTGCAGCGGGGTGAGGCTGCTGTCGTCGTACAGCGACACCGAATGGTAGATGCGCAGGGTCAGCACGGCCTGGGCCTGGACGTAGACCTCAGTGCTGTCCAGGGTCGCTTCGACGAACACCTTGGCGGCGCTGTCCGGGCGGTTGGCATCGGCTTGGAGCACTTGCAGGTCGATGGGCAGGCTGTGCGACTGGCCCAGTTGCAACGCGGGGATGCTCAAGCTGCCGCTGCGCCGCGGCAGCAGGGTGATGATCCAGCGGGTGCTGGCGCGGGTTTCGCCATCAAGGGTGTGCAGGCTGTTCAGCTGACGGGTGCCGCGCACTTCGAAGTCGGCATCCAGGGCACGCAGGTCGGGTTTGCCGAACTGGGTGACATCCTGGCTTTCGAGGATCAGCTCCAGGGTTTCACCGGCTAGCAGGCGGCTGCGATCGACGCTGGCTTGCAGGGTCGGTTGGGCTTGGACCTGGACGATCCAGAGCAGGGTGAGGAGCAAGACGCCGAAGCGACTCATCGTGGGTTTTCCTGATGCAATTGCTGTTCATACCAGAATTTGCGCCGCAACAGCTGCGCTGGGTTGTCCGGGATCTCGCGCAGCCACTGTTCCAACGCCTGGCGTTGTTCGGCATCCAGGCTGGTGGCAGTCGGGCGTTGCGGCGGCTGGGTAAGGCTGTCGTCGTCGCCGGCCTGATTGCCTGACGGCGGCTGGCCGTTGCTGCTGTCGCCTTGCTCCTGGCCGGGCGCTTGCTCCTCGTTGCCGGGGGTGGCTTGCGCCTGATTGGCCGCTGAGCTGCTGTTACCGTCGGTTTCGCTGCCTGGGGTGCCTTGGGCATCGCTGCTGGCTTGTTGCTGTTCGGCCTTGGCTTGACGCTGCAGCAACAGTTGCTGGACCAGGGCCTGGTTGTCCAGTGCCGCTTGCAGTTCCGGTTGGCGCTCAAGGGCCTGCTCGTAGGCGTCCAGGGCTGCTTCCAGTTGATCGGCACGGGCCAGGGCATTGCCTCGATTGTAGTGGGCGGCGGCCGTGCTGCCTTGGGCAAATGCCTTGGCCGCACCTTCATAGTCACCGGCCTGGTACAGCGTCATGCCACGCCATTGCGGATCGTCGAAGTGGCGTGCGGCCTCGGCCGGACGTTGTTGCTCCAGCAGACGCTGGCCTTGCTGGTCAGGGCGCAGCCACAGGTCGTTGAATTCGAACGCCTGGCTCGGTTGCGGCAACGCCAGCAGCAATGGCAGGCAAAACAGCCAGCCGCGCCGTCCGGCACAGGCAGCCAGCAACAAAAGCGGCAGCAGTAGCCAGTAGCCCTGGTCGGCCCAGCTGTCCAACTGCAGGGTCTGGCCATCGTTGCGCAAGCCGCGCGGACTATCGAACAGGCCCAGGCCGCGCAGGTCCAGGTCGTCGATGCGGGCGTGGCGATAGCGCCCGCCAGTGCCATTGATGAAGGCCTTGAGGCTGGCGCTGTCCAAGCGGGGGAGGAGGATACCGCCTTGCTCATCCTTGAGGTATTCGCCATTGACCTGGCGCACCGGCGCGCCCTCGCTGCTGCCGATGCCGAGCATCAGCAGGCTGGGGCCCTGGCGGCCTAGCGCCTGCTTGATGCCGTCGCGCTCCTGATCGCTTAAGGCCGAGCCGATCAGCAACAGGCGGCCTTGGCCCAAGCCGCTCTGGGCTAGCAAAGCCAGACCTTTGTGCACTGCAAGGTCCGCGCGCTGGCCGGGCTGGGGCATGATCGACGGGTCGATCGCTTCCAGCAGGTTGCGCGTGGTACCGAGGTCGTCGGACAGCGGCACCAGGGTGTGGGCGCTACCGGCATAGACGATCAACGCGGTCTGGCTGTCGCGGCGGTGTTCGAGCAGGTCGAGCACCTTGCGCCGAGCCTGCTCCAGGCGATTGGGCGGGCTGTCTTCGGCGAGCATCTGCGGGGTTAGCTCAAGCATGATCACCAGTGGGTCGGCGGGGCGTTGGCGGGTTTCTTCCACCCGCTGCCAACTGGTGCCAAGCAAGGCCAGGACGATCAGCAACCAGGCCAGGCCCAAGGCGATCCACGGCAACTTGCTGTTGCTGCCACTGCCGCCGCCAAGCAGTACCGCATGAAATTGTGGCGGCAGGATCATCTGCCAGCGCCCGGCGCGCCTGCGCCGGTGCCAGAGCTTGAACAGCAGCCAGGCGAGCAGCGGCACGACCAGCAGCCAGAGCGGGCGCAACCATTGTGGCCAGAGATCGATCATCGCCGCCTCCTAAGCCGTAGACGTTTCAAGCGCTCGCGCCATTGCGGGTGCGGTTGCAAGAAGCTGGGGCGACGCAGGACCCGCTGCAACAGGTTATCCGGCCATTGCACAGCGACTACCAGCAACACGCTCAGCAGCAGCGCCAGGGCCAGCGGCCAGGCATACAGCTCCTTGGCGGTGCGCGCCTGGGTCGGTTGCTGCGCCACTGGCTCCAACTGATCGAGGGTGTCGCCGATCGCGTCCAGCTCGGCGCCGTCATGGGCACGGAAATAGGTGCCCTGGGTCAGCTCGGCGATTTCCCGCAGCGAGGCTTCATCCAGGTCCAGGCTCGGGTTCAGCCCGAGCAGGCCAGGAGTGCCGCTGGCCTCGGGGTTGGCGCCGATGCCGATGGTGTAGATGCGCACGCCTTCCTGGGCGGCCAGACGGGCGGCGGTCAGCGGATGGATCTGCCCGCCGTTGTTGGCGCCGTCAGTGATCAGCACCAGCACTCGGCTCTGCGCCGGGCGTTGGCGCAGGCGCTTGACGGCCAGGCCAATGGCATCGCCAATCGCCGTGTTCTTACCGGCGATGCCGATCTGCGCTTCATCGAGGAAGGTGCGTACGGTGCGCCGGTCGAAGGTCAGTGGCGCTTGCAGGTAAGCCTCGCTGCCGAACAGGATCAGGCCCACCCGGTCGCCCTCGCGGTCCTGGAGGAAATCGCCGAGCAGCGCCTTGACTAGGTCCAAACGGCTGATTTCCTCATCCTTCCACAGCATGTCGGGGAAATCCATCGACCCGGAAACATCCACGGCCACCAGCAGGTCACGCCCGCTGGCCGCCACCGGCACCGGCTCGCCGAGCCATTGCGGGCGGGCGGCGGCGATCAGCAGCAGCAGCCAGATCAGGACGTAGGGTGCCTGCTGGCGCCAGGTCGGCAGGTTGAGTCGCGCGCGCCGGCCGGCCAGACCTTCGAGCTCATTGAGAAAGCCAACCTTGAGCACCGGCTCCCCGCTGTCGGCGGCTGGCAGCAGCAAGCGCGCCAGCCACGGCAGCGGCAGCAGCAGGAAGATCCACGGCCAGGCCAGCTCAAACATGCTTGCGGATCCAGGTTTCGACCGCCTGGCTGAGCCCGGCTATCGCTTTGTCGTCGAGCTTGCACTCGGGTTTGTAGGTGCCTTCGACCAGTACCATCCAGCGGGTCAGGCCAGCAGCGGGGCAGCGGTTATCGAGAAACGCCAGCCATTGGCGGCCGCTGAGCGTGTGGCTGTTGGCGCCGGGGTAGTGGTTGCGGCACAGGCGTTTGAGCAAGGCGTTGATCTGCTGCAACCAGGCGCCTGCGGGTGCGCCGTCATAGGGACGGGGCAGGCGCGCGAGCTCGGCCAGGGCTTCCACCCGTACCGGGTCCAGGGGTTGTTCGGCGCGCACGATCCGCCGCTTGCCAGGGCGCCATTTACGCACCCGCCACAGGCCCCAAGCGAGCAGCGGTAGCAGCGCCAGTAGCACCCACCAGCCGGGTGCAGGCGGCCACCAGCCAATCGCCGCGGGGGCGATCAACGGCTGCAGCGAATCCAGCGGGTTCATTTGCTGCTCCCTGGGCGCTGGGCGTTGAGGTACTCGCGCAGCTGCTCGATCATCTCGCTTTGGGTGCTCAATGGCATCAGCACCACGCGCAGCTTTTGCGCCAGCAGCTCCCAGCGCTCGATCCGTGCTTCGGCCTGCTGGTGGTAGGTGCGGCGCAGGTTGGCATCGAGGGTGTCGAGTTCCAGCTGGGCCCCGCGCTGGGCGAAGCGCAGCAGGCCGGCAGCGGGCAGGGCATGGTCGAGCGGATCGGAGACCGGCATCAGCAGCACGTCGCAGTGGCGTGAGAGCATCGACAGGTGCTGTTCGACGCCCTCGCTGAGTGCGCGTTCGTCGCAAATGACGATGGCCAGGCTGCCCGGGCGCAGCACTTCGCGCGCCCGGCGCAGGGCCAGGGCCAGGCTGTCGGCCTGCGGCACCGCTTCGGTGTGCAGGGCCTGGTTGACCTTGGCCAACCGGTTGAGCAGTTGCAACAGGCTTTGCTTGCTGCGCCGCGGCTTGACTTCATGGTGCTCGTTATCGCCAAACACCAGGCCGCCGATACGGTCGTTATGGGCCAGCGCGGCCCAGCCGAACAGCGCCGCAGCCTGGGCCGCCAGGACCGACTTGAACATCAATCCGGAGCTGAAGAACAGCCGCTGGCTTTGCTCGACCATGATGAAGATCGGCCGCTCGCGCTCTTCGTGGAACAGCTTGGTATGCGGCTCCTGGGTGCGTGCGGTAACGCGCCAGTCGATGTTGCGCACATCGTCGCCAGCCTGATACACCCGCACCTGGTCGAAATCCACGCCACGGCCACGCAGCTTGGAATGATGCAGGCCGACCAGTGGGCTGCGCTGGCCGGGCCGCGAGAACAGCTGGATCTCGCGCACGCGGTGGCGCATGTCGATCAACTCGCCGAGGCTGGTGCGGATACCGGGTTCGGCCAACGTCGCAGTGGGCATGGGCTCAGGCGACTGCGACAACGTCGAGGATGCGTTGGACCACGCGGTCCTGGTCGACCCCGGCCGCCTCAGCCTCGAACGAGAGAATCACCCGGTGGCGCAGGACATCGAACAGCACCGCCTGGATATCCTCAGGGCTGACGAAGTCGCGTCCGGCCAGCCAGGCGTGGGCACGCGCGCAGCGGTCCAGGGCGATCGAGCCACGGGGGCTGGCGCCGTAGGCGATCCAGTCGGCCAGCTCGCTGTCGAACTTGGCTGGGGTGCGCGTGGCCATTACCAGTTGCACCAGGTACTCCTCCACTGCATCGGCCATGTACAGGCCGAGAATTTCCTTGCGCGCTGCGAAGATCGCCTGCTGGCTGACCCGGCGTTCCGGCTTGGTCTCGCCATTGAGCGCTTCGCCACGGGCCTGCTGCAGGATGCGCCGCTCCACGGCGGCGTCGGGGAAACCGATTTTCACGTGCATCAGGAAACGGTCGAGCTGCGCCTCGGGCAGCGGGTAGGTGCCTTCCTGCTCGATC
This sequence comes from Pseudomonas sp. NPDC088890, assembly GCF_044900155.1. Lineage (NCBI taxonomy): Bacteria > Pseudomonadati > Pseudomonadota > Gammaproteobacteria > Pseudomonadales > Pseudomonadaceae > Pseudomonas > Pseudomonas sp. NPDC088890. Next base: position 386,974 of record NZ_JBJDNG010000001.1, read on the forward strand.
GGGTTCTGCGTGGCCATGACCAAGAACAGCGGCGACAGGTCGTAAGTGCTGCGGCCCACGCTGACCTGGCGCTCGGCCATGGCCTCGAGCAGTGCCGATTGCACCTTGGCCGGGGCGCGGTTGATTTCGTCGGCCAGCACCAGGTTATGGAAGATCGGCCCTTGCTGGAACACGAAGCTGCCGGTTTCCGGGCGATAGATCTCGGTGCCGGTGATATCGGCCGGCAACAGGTCGGGGGTGAACTGAATGCGATGGAACTGCGCCTCGACACCTTCTGCCAGCTCTTTGATGGCCTTGGTCTTGGCCAGGCCCGGTGCACCCTCGACCAGCATATGGCCGTCGGCAAGGAGGACGATCAGTAGGCGTTCAACCAGCTTTTCCTGGCCCAGGATCTGGGAGGAAAGAAAGGTGCGCAGCGCGATCAGCGCTTCACGGTGTTCCATCGGCGACGGTTCCTGGAAAGGGGCCGGGGGTGCGGTAAACGAGCAGCCCGGGCAGGGGGTGATACTTTAATCCATCCGGGCCCATGCCGACTAATGGCGGCACGCAAATTTATGTAAGGGTTACAGACGACAGCGGCCTCGGCCGATTCCGACGAGCAAGCGGAAAAACCCTGATTCTCGCCAACGGTGACTGTGTTTTTTGATGGAGGCTCGGTAATCAGGACGGGCAGTGACATGGCGGATCATCAGGCGGCGGCATTCCCGCGACACCCGACGCCCCTGCGTCTGGGGGTGTTCTTCGACGGCACGGGCAATAATTTCTGCAACAGCCTGCGGGCTGACGATAACCCGGCTGCAGCCGACACGCGCCAGGGCAGCTACGCCAACGCACCGACTAACGTCGCCCTGTTACACCAGCTGTATCCCACTGGTCTGGCCGAACTGCCTGACGGCGCGTTGCGCGAGTGCTTCACACTCTACGTCGAAGGCATCGGCACCACCCGGGGTGCGCAGGACTCGCTCTATCATCAACTGACCGGGCGGGGCTCTACTGGGGTCAAGGCGCGGGTGGCGCAAGCCGTGCAGGCCATTGTTGAGCAGTTGCTGGGCTGGCGCCAGGCGTATCCAGGCGGACGCACCGTCACGCTCGAGTTCGATTTGTTTGGCTTTAGTCGCGGGGCGGCGGCGGCCCGGCATCTGGTCAACGATCTGCATCTGGGCGAAAAAAGCCAGTTGGCGCAAGCGCTGGCAAGTTTGGCCATACGCTGCGAGATCACCATTGAGTTCGTCGGATTGTTCGATACCGTGGCGGCTATCGTGGCGCCGCTCAAGGGTAATTTCAGCCCGGCCAATGGCCGCTATTCGGGATTGCGCCTGGGCCTTGAGCCGGGTGTGGCCAAGCAGGTGGTACAGCTGGTGGCCGGCGATGAGCGACGTTACAACTACCCGCTGGTGCGCACTGAGCACGACATCGTGCTGCCTGGCGTGCATTCAGACATTGGCGGTGGTTACCCTGAACGCAGCGTCGAACGGGTGCTGTTGAGCAAGCCGCAGTCCAATCGACTGCCGTTGCGCACCCCGGTGACGCAAAGTCGCGCCTATTTCCTGGCCCAGGCCCAGCTGGAACGTGAGTACAGCGATAGCCCAGCGCCGCGTCCGACCATTATCACTTGGGAAATGCCCGCAGGCGGCGGCCGACGTGAGCTGCCAGAGAAACAGGTGTATGCCGCACTGCAGCGCGAGCGCGAGGTGTACGGGCATCTGTCGCGCATCTACCTGCGCATCATGCACGCCTTGGCGGTGCGCAGTGGGGTGCCGTTCGCTGAGCTGGATGAGACGCGCCAGGCATGGCGATTGCCGCAGGCGCTGCATGAAATCAGCCGTAAGTTGCATGAGTTCGCCCTGGGGCGTACTGCACAGCCGGGCTTGACCGAGGAGGAACAGCAACTGCTGCAGGGCCGCTACATTCACGCTTCGGCGCACTGGAACCCGCTCAAGGGGCTGCGTAACAGTATCCTCGACCTGGCCTACATCGACCGCCCCGCAGAAGGTGGGCGGGCGGTGCATGCCAACCGCTGAGCGAACGCGAGGCCATTGGCGGCCCCGCATTGGATACGCCGATCAGTTTTCGCCGATCAGTTTTTCGAGTTGGAGTGCTTGCGCCCCTGGTCACACAAGGCGAACGCCACCACCAGCACGCCAGCGATGGTCAGGATCAACGCCACACCTTCGGTGGAGTGGGTCGCGGAGTTGGCCACCAGCGCCAGGCCGCCCAACGGCGCCAGGCCCCCGGCCACCGCGGTGCCGATCTCGCGACCGGTGCCAAACCCCGAGGAGCGCGTCTGGGTCGGGAACTGGCGGCTGAGGAACGAGCCCTGTGGGGCGAACATCATCGGCGCCAGGATGCCGGTGCCAATACCGATCGCGATGTAGATCTTGGTCGGCTCGCCAGTGCCCAGCAGTTGCAGGAAGGGGTAGGCGAACAGCGCCGACAACACCCCGCCGAGCATCAGCACGGTCTTGCTGCTCCAGCGGTCGCACAGCCAGCCAAAGAACGGCACGGCGAAAATCGCCACCAGGCTGGCGATGGTCACCGACAGCGAGGTGACATGCGCCTCGACACCCTTGAACTGGGTCAGGTAGGCCAGCGAGAAGGTCTTGAAGATGTAGCTCAGGGCGTTGTAGCCGACGGCCACGAAGAACACCACGGCCAAGCCCTTGAGGTCATTCTTGAACAGCAGCTTGAGCGGCGAGACCTTGGGCTTGTCGTCGGACTTGTCCAGTTCCTTGAAGTCCGGGGTCTCAGGAATGCTCTTGCGCACCCACAGGCCGACAGCGACCAGCACGATGCTGGCGATGAACGGGATACGCCAGCCGCCGGCGAGCAGGAAGTCATTGCCGTTCATGGTCAGCAGGTACACGGTCAGCGACGACAGCAGCAGGCCGAGGTTCAGCCCCAGCGCCGGCCAGGCACCCTGGCTGCCGCGCTTGCCTTCGCTGGCGTGCTCGTAGGAGGTCACCGCGGCGCCCGACAGTTCCGCGCCAGCGCCCAGGCCCTGGATGATGCGGATCACCACCAGCAGGATCGGCGCCCAGATGCCAATCGAGGCGTAGCTGGGGATCAGGCCGATCAGCGCGGTGCACACGCCCATCATGCAGAAGGTGATCACCAGTACGTGCTTGCGACCGAAGCGGTCGCCCAGGTAGCCGAACAGGATGCCGCCGAAGGGCCGGGCAATGAAGCCGATGGCGAAGGTGGAAAACGCCAGCAGCGAGGCCACTGCCGGGTTGCTGGCGTCGAAGAAGATCTTCGAGAACACGATCGCCGCCATGGTCGCGTACAGGTAGAAGTCGTACCACTCCAGCATCGAGCCGAAGATGGTCGCTGCGGCCACCTTGCGCAGGCGTTTGCGTTTCTGATCGGGGGTTTCCGTTGCGGCCACAGCCGCCTCATGTACCGACATCTGAGGTTTCCTTATTGTCTTTGTAGTTGTGTGTGCAGCAGGTTCAGCGGGCCTTGAGGATCTTTTCGGCGATCATCTGGCCGATCGGGATAGCCGAGGTGGCAGCCGGCGAGGGGGCATTGCAGACATGCACCATGCGCGGGGTCTCGGCGAACAGGAAGTCGTGCACCAGGCTGCCGTCGCGCATGACCGCTTGGGCCCGAATGCCGGCTTCATAGGGCAGCAGGTCTTCCACCTGCAGCGACGGGCAGTACTTGCGGCACTGCTCCAGGTAGCCGCGCTTGAACAGCGAATTCTTCATCTCGCGGGTGCCGGAGCCGAGGTTGTTCCAGATGGTTTTCCAAAAGCCCGGGAAGCGCGCGTACTCGGCGACATCGCCCCAGTTCACCGAGAGCTTGCGGTAGTTCTCCCGACCAAAGCCGAGCACTGCATTGGGGCCAACGGTGACGCTGCCATCGATCATCCGCGTCAGGTGCACGCCGAGAAACGGCAGCTCAGGGTCGGGGATCGGGTAGATCAGGTGGTTGACGATCTGGTTCTTGCTCGCCGGCAGGCGGTAGTACTCGCCACGAAACGGGATGATCTGGTGGTCGATCTTGACCCCGGCCAAGCGCGCCAGGCGGTCCGATTGCAGGCCCGCGCAGGCCACCAGTTGACGGGCGCGCCAGCTGTGCTCGGCGCTGCTCACTTCTACGTAATCACCGTGCTCGGCAATGGCCTGCACGCTGGTCGACAGGCGCACTTCGCCGCCGGCTCGCTCGATCACCTTGGCCATGGCGTAGCAGACCTGCTTGTAGTCGACGATGCCGGTGGCATCGACAAACAGCGCGCCTAAGCCTGCGATATTCGGTTCGCGCTGCTTGAGCTCGGCGCCATCCAGGCGCTCGACCTTCAAGCCGTTTTGCTGCGAGCGCTCATAAAGCGCCTGCATGCGCTGCATTTCCAGCTCGTTGGAGGCCACCAGCAGCTTGCCGCAGACGTCGAAGGCAATCCCGTGTTCGGTGCAGAAGTCCTTGGTAGCCTGGGCGCCGCGTTTGCACAGTTCGGCCTTGAGGCTGCCCGGGGCGTAGTAGATCCCCGCGTGGATCACGCCGCTGTTGTGCCCGGTCTGGTGGCGGCCGAGGCTGGATTCCTTTTCCAGAATCAACAATGAGGCGCCGGGGCGCTGTTCGAGCAGGGCCATCGCGGTGGCGAGGCCGACGATGCCGCCACCAATGATGAGGTAGTCGTAAGTCATGCAGGGGTACCTTGGTGTTCTTGTCGGTGGATCTGCTTATCAGGTTGTCAGACTAACTAGTGCGTGTGAAAACCTCGCCAGGTCGCGATAGGGTTCTCCGTATTCAGTCGAGGGTGGGCAGGTCGATTTTCAGGCGTTTGGCCGAAGCGCGCAGGTGCGCTTCGGCGCAGGCGGCAGCGGCGTGGCGGTCGCCGTCGGCGATGGCCTGGTACAGTGCCTGGTGTTCGCGATTGGCGTCTGCCGACCCCCCCACTGAGTGAGTGGCGGAGTTTTCCCAGGCATTGCGGCGCGCGGCGGCCAATTGGCCGCCGAGGAAATCATGGAAGGCCACGAAGTAGTCGTTTTTGCTGGCTTCGGCGATGGCGCGGTGAAAGGCGACATCGGCGGCGGCAGCGGCGGCCAGATCGTTACGCTTGTCGAGCATCTGCTCGAGGGCCTTGGCAATGCTCGCCAGGTCCGCGGCGTCGCGGCGGCGGGCGGCGATGGCGGCGGCTTGGGTTTCGATCCACAGGCGCATCTCGAACATCTGCACCAGGTCCGGCTTGCGCCCGTTGCTGCCGGGGAAGCGGAACACCGTGCCATTGGGCGTTTGCGAAATGTACGAACCGAGCCCGCGGCGAGCGATCAATACACCGTCGGCCTTGAGCTGAGCCACAGCCTCGCGCACCACCGAGCGGCTGACATTGAGCTGCTCGGCCAGTTGCTGTTCGGTAGGCAGGCGCGATTCGGCGGCCAGGCGGCCGGAATCGATCTCTGCGCGGATGGCGCTGACGACCCGTTCTACCAAGGTGTCTGGGCGCTGGAGCTCTAGCATGGACGGTGATGCCTATTGATCAGGTTGTCAGACAATGCCTGTCGGGAAGGTTGGCTGTCAATTGTTTCAGTGAGTGGTGTGTTTACAGTGCTGGCCTCATCGCGGGATAAGCCCGCTCAGGGCTAGCGCTAGTCCCGCGATGAGGCCAGCACCTTCAGTCCATCACTCAGAGCTCGCTGACGTAGGTCCCGGTGCCTTCGAGGATGATCCGCAGAGTCTCCTCGACCTCAGCCAGGTCGGTCCCTTGGCTGGTCAACACGATCTCCAGGGTGTCATCCCCCTTGAGTGCATCGGTATCCCCCGCAGCCACCTCCAGCAGCAGCCGTTCGGCACTGAGCGTCACCTTCAGCCCATCCAGGGTCGAGGGCTCATCATCCAGGGTCAGGTCGACCGTGTCTTCGTCTGGATAACGGGTGAGCAAGAACATCTGGCCCTTGTCGCTGTGGCAGCACAGGGTCGCCATGTTGTCTTCCTCGTCATCGCAAGGGGTGGCGAAGAGCAGGGCGGTTTTCAGTTGCATGGGCAGCTCGGGTCAAGTGAAGTGAAAGTGAATTCTGCCAGTCTTGGGCGGATCCATAAACGAATGTTACCGGCCATTGACCGAATATGTCGCAGCGCTGCAAGCCGGGATGACCGCTCAGTCGTTAAGCTGCCCAGTCGATGGGTTCGCGTAAAGGCACAGCCGCAGGCAGTCGCTTTTGCAGGTACCCATCGTGCAATGGATGAGTGTGCCGATCACGCTCAACGCCCGGTTTCATCGTCCTGTTTTGCCGTGGGTTAGCTATGGTTGATCCATGCAAGGCGGACGCGCACGACGCTTCTCTTACAAAATAAAGCCCAAGCGGAGTACCACAGATGGCGTTCTTCACCGCAGCCAGCAAAGCCGACTTCCAGCATCAACTGCAAACGGCCCTGGCGCAGCACATCAGCGAGCAGTCACTGCCACAAGTGGCGCTGTTCGCCGAACAGTTCTTCGGTATCATCTCTCTGGACGAACTTACCCAGCGCAGGCTTTCCGACCTGGCTGGCTGCACCCTCTCTGCCTGGCGCATCATCGAGCGCTTCGACCCGCAAACCCCGCAAGTGCGGGTGTACAACCCCGATTACGAGCGCAACGGCTGGCAGTCGACCCACACCGTGGTCGAGGTGCTGCACCATGACCTGCCGTTCCTGGTCGACTCGGTACGCACCGAGCTCAACCGCCGTGGCTACAGCATCCACACCCTGCAGACCACCGTGCTCAGCGTGCGTCGCGGGGCAAAGGGCGAGCTGCTCGAGCTGCTGCCCAAGGGCACCCAGGGCGAAGGCGTGCGGCATGAATCGCTGATGTACCTGGAGATCGACCGCTGCGCCAATGCCGCCGAGCTCAACGTGCTGTCGCGCGAAATCGAGCAGGTGCTGGCCGAAGTGCGCGTTGCCGTGGCTGATTTCGAGCCGATGAAAGCCAAGCTGCGCGAGGTCGTGGCGCTGGTCGAGCAGACCCCATACCCGCAGGCGCAACATGAGAAGACCGAGGTCAAGGCTTTCCTCGAATGGTTGCTGGACAACCACTTCACCTTCCTCGGCTATGAAGAATTCACCGTCCAGGGCGATGCCGAAGGTGGTCGGATCGACTACGACGAGCAGTCCTTCCTCGGCCTGCCGCGCCGTCTGCGGGTCGGCCTGACGCCTGAAGAGCTGCGCATCGAAGATTACGCCGTCACCTACCTCAACGAGCCGCTGCTGCTGTCGTTCGCCAAGGCCGCGCTGCCCAGCCGCGTGCACCGTCCGGCCTACCCGGACTACGTGTCGATCCGCCAACTGGATGCCGACGGCAAGGTCATCAAGGAATGCCGCTTCATGGGCCTGTACACCTCCTCGGTGTATGGCGAGAGCGTGCATGCCATCCCCTACATCCGGGTCAAGGTTGCGGAAGTCGAGCGACGTTCTGGTTTCGATCCGAAGGCGCACCTGGGCAAGGAACTGGCCCAGGTGCTGGAAGTGCTGCCGCGCGACGACCTGTTCCAGACGCCGATCGACGAGCTGTTCAGTACCGTCATGTCGATCGTGCAGATCCAGGAGCGCAACAAGATCCGCGTATTCCTGCGCAAGGATCCCTACGGCCGCTTCTGCTACTGCCTGGCCTATGTACCGCGGGAGATCTACTCGACCGAAGTGCGGCAGAAGATCCAGCAGGTACTGATGGAGCGTCTGAAGGCCAGCGACTGCGAGTTCTGGACCTTCTTCTCCGAGTCGGTGCTGGCACGCGTGCAACTGATCTTGCGGGTCGATCCGAAGAATCGGATCGACATCGACCCGCAGCAGCTGGAAAACGAAGTGATCCAGGCCTGCCGCTCGTGGCATGACGACTACTCGACCCTGGTGGTGGAGAACTTCGGCGAGGCCCAGGGCACCAACATCCTGGCCGACTTCCCCAAAGGCTTCCCGGCCGGCTACCGCGAGCGCTTCGCCGCCCATTCGGCGGTGGTCGACATGCAGCATGTGTTGGCCTTGAGTGAAAGCAAGCCGCTGGCGATGAGCTTCTACCAGCCGCTGACCCAACTGGGTGAGCGCCTGTTGCATTGCAAGCTGTACCACGCCGACACGCCATTGGCGCTGTCGGATGTGTTGCCGATCCTGGAAAACCTGGGGCTGCGGGTGCTCGGCGAGTTCCCCTATCGCCTGCGCCATGCCAGCGGTCGCGAGTTCTGGATTCACGACTTCGCCTTTACCTACAGCGAAGGCCTGAGCCTGGATCTGCAGCAGCTCAACGACACCCTGCAAGACGCCTTCATCCACATCGTCAAGGGCGACGCCGAGAACGACGCCTTCAACCGCCTGGTGCTGACCGCCGGCCTGCCGTGGCGCGACGTGGCGCTGCTGCGTGCCTACGCCCGCTACATGAAGCAGATTCGCCTGGGCTTCGACCTGGGCTACATCGCCAGCACCCTGAACAACCACACCGACATCGCCCGCGAGCTGACCCGGTTGTTCAAGACCCGCTTCTACCTGGCGCGCAAGCTCACCCAGGATGATCTGGACGACAAGCAATTGCGTCTGGAGCAGGCCATCAACAGTGCCCTGGACGACGTTCAGGTGCTCAACGAAGACCGCATCCTGCGCCGCTACCTGGACCTGATCAAGGCCACCCTGCGGACCAACTTCTACCAGCCTGATGGCAATGGCCAGAACAAGTCGTACTTCAGCTTCAAGTTCAATCCCAAGCTGATCCCCGAGCTGCCCAAGCCGGTACCCAAGTTCGAAATCTTCGTTTATTCGCCACGGGTCGAGGGCGTGCACCTGCGCTTTGGTAACGTCGCTCGCGGCGGTTTGCGCTGGTCGGATCGTGAAGAAGACTTCCGCACCGAAGTGCTCGGCCTGGTCAAGGCCCAGCAGGTGAAGAACTCGGTGATCGTGCCGGTCGGCGCCAAGGGCGGCTTCCTGCCACGGCGGTTGCCGCTCGGTGGCAGCCGCGACGAGATCGCGGCTGAAGGGGTCGCCTGCTACCGCATCTTCATCTCTGGCCTGCTCGACATCACCGATAACCTCAAGGACGGCGGCGTGGTGCCACCGGCCAACGTGGTTCGCCACGATGATGACGATCCGTACCTGGTGGTGGCCGCAGACAAGGGCACGGCAACCTTCTCCGATATCGCCAACGGCATCGCCATCGATTATGGCTTCTGGCTCGGCGACGCCTTCGCCTCGGGCGGCTCGGCCGGTTACGACCACAAGAAAATGGGCATCACTGCCCGTGGCGCCTGGGTCGGCGTGCAGCGCCACTTCCGTGAGCGTGGCATCAACGTGCAGCAAGATCCGATCACCGTGATTGGTGTCGGCGATATGGCCGGTGACGTATTCGGTAACGGCTTGCTGATGTCCGATAAGTTGCAACTGGTGGCGGCGTTCAACCACCTGCACATCTTCATCGACCCCAACCCGGACCCGGCCAGCAGCTTCGCCGAGCGCAAGCGCTTGTTCGACCTGCCGCGCTCGGCCTGGAGCGACTACGACACCAGCATCATGTCCGAAGGCGGCGGGATCTTCCCGCGCAGTGCCAAGAGCATCAGCATCAGCCCGCAGATGAAGGAGCGCTTCGCCATCGAAGCCGACCGCCTGACGCCGACCGAACTGTTGCACGCGCTGCTCAAGGCGCCGGTCGACCTGCTGTGGAACGGTGGCATCGGCACTTACGTCAAGGCCAGCAGCGAAAGCCACGCCGATGTCGGCGACAAGGCCAACGATGCCCTGCGGGTCAACGGCAACGAGCTGCGCTGCAAGGTGGTGGGCGAGGGCGGCAACCTGGGCATGACCCAGCTTGGCCGGGTCGAGTTCGGCCTCAATGGTGGCGCGACCAACACCGACTTCATCGATAACGCCGGCGGCGTCGACTGCTCCGACCACGAGGTCAACATCAAGATCCTGCTCAACGAAGTGGTGCAGGGCGGCGACATGACCGAGAAGCAGCGCAACCAGCTGCTGGGCAGCATGACCGACGAAGTGGCCTCGCTGGTGCTGGGCAACAACTACAAGCAGACCCAGGCGCTGTCACTGGCGGCGCGTCGGGCCCGCGAGCGGATTGCCGAATACAAGCGCCTGATGGCTGACCTTGAGGCGCGCGGCAAGCTCGATCGGGCCATCGAGTTCCTGCCTTCGGAAGAGCAGCTCAATGAGCGTCTGGCTGCTGGCCAGGGCCTGACCCGTGCTGAGTTGTCGGTATTGATCTCCTACAGCAAGATCGACCTCAAGGAACAACTGCTCAAATCGCTGGTGCCGGACGACGACTACCTGACCCGTGATATGGAAACCGCGTTCCCGCCGTCGTTGCTCAGCCAGTTCGGCGAGGCCATGCGGCGTCATCGCCTCAAGCGCGAGATCGTCAGCACCCAGATCGCCAACGACCTGGTCAACAACATGGGCATCACCTTCGTCCAGCGGCTCAAGGAGTCCACTGGCATGAGCCCGGCCAACGTTGCCGGGGCCTATGTGATCGTGCGCGACATCTTCCACTTGCCGCACTGGTTCCGCCAGATCGAGGCCCTCGACTATCAAGTCCCGGCCGAGATCCAGCTGACCCTGATGGACGAGTTGATGCGCCTGGGCCGCCGTGCGACCCGTTGGTTCCTGCGCAGCCGGCGTAACGAGCAGGACGCCGGTCGTGACAGCGCCCACTTCGGGCCGAAGATCGCCCAGCTGGGGCTCAAGCTCGATGAGTTGCTCGAAGGGCCGACCCGCGAACGCTGGCAGGTGCGCTACCAGGGCTTCGTCGAGGCTGGCGTGCCGGAGTTGCTGGCGCGGATGGTCGCTGGCACGACCCATCTGTACACCCTGTTGCCGATCATCGAGGCCTCGGATGTCACCGGCCACGATCCGGCCCAGGTCGCCAAGGCGTTCTTCGCCGTGGGCAGTGCGCTGGACCTGACCTGGTACCTGCAGGAGATCAGCAACCTGCCGGTGGAGAACAATTGGCAGGCCCTGGCCCGCGAGGCGTTCCGCGACGATATCGACCTGCAGCAGCGGGCCATTACCATTTCTGTGTTGCAGATGGTCGATGCGCCCGAAGACATGGACGCCCGCGTGGCCCTGTGGGTCGAGCAGCACCGGGTGATGGTCGAGCGCTGGCGCGCGATGCTGGATGATCTGCGCAACGCTACCGGGACCGACTACGCGATGTATGCGGTGGCCAACCGCGAGCTGGTGGATCTGGCCATGAGTGGCCAGGCGGCGGTGGTGCCTTCCTGAGCCCTGGGGTGAGCTAAACCAAAGCCCCGGCAGCGATGCCGGGGCTTTTTCATTCGCAGTTCAGTTGTCTGTTGCGGTTGTAGATTGCGCTTGCGTGGGAGCGGGCTTGCCCCGCGATAACCATGCAGAATTCACTGACGCTATCGCGGGACAAGCCCGCTCCCACGCAACTTCGACAGAACTGCTGGCTTGCTTGAATCTTTGCTCTCCCGCGGTCGCGCCAACCTCAGTGGTTACTTGAACCGCCGCTCAACCCCTTTCTCGACCAAGATCTTCGCCGAAATCTCTTCCACCGAAAAATGCGTCGAGTTGATGTTGGGAATGTTCTCCCGGCGGAACAGATTCTCCACCTCGCGCACCTCGAACTCGCACTGGGCAAAGCTGGCATAGCGGCTATTGGGCTTGCGCTCGTGGCGAATGGCGGTCAAACGATCGGGGTCGATGGTCAGGCCAAACAGCTTGTTGTGATGCTTCTTCAGCACCGCCGGCAGCTGCAGGCGCTCCATGTCATCCTCGGTCAGCGGGTAGTTGGCCGCACGAATGCCAAACTGCATCGCCATGTACAGGCAGGTTGGGGTCTTGCCGCAGCGCGAGACACCCACCAGAATCAGGTCGGCCTTGTCGTAGTAATGGGTGCGGGCGCCGTCGTCGTTATCCAGGGCGAAGTTGACCGCTTCAATGCGCTCCATGTAGTTGGAGTTGCCGCCGATCGAATGGGATTTACCCACCGAATACGACGAATGGGCAGTCAATTCTTGTTCGAGCGGGGATAAAAACGTCGAAAAGATGTCGATCATGAAGCCATTGGAGGTCGCCAGGATCTCACGAATGTCCTGGTTGACGATGGTGTCGAAGATGATCGGGCGCACGCCGTCACGCTCGGCCGCAGCGTTGATTTGCTGGACCATGGTCCGCGCTTTGTCTGGGCTGTCGATGTACGGGCGGGTGAATTTATTGAAGCCGATGCTATCGAATTGGGCGAGCAGGCTTTGACCCAGGGTCTCGGCAGTGATGCCGGTGCCGTCGGAGATGAAAAACGCGGTTCGTTTCATTTGCACCCTAGGCCTTAAGCTGATGACGTTTCTTGGATATGATAAGTTCGGTTTGCCGAATGCGGCTGTCGGCATTCTCACTTATTTTCCAGGTCCAGGCCACAAGCGTCCGGCCCAGTCAATTCAGGCAGGCGGGCGCCCTTTGAGCTTTTCCAACACAGTTAGTGGAGAGATCACCTTGGTAGAGTACGTAGTTTCCCTCGATAAGCTCGGCGTCCATGATGTGGAGCATGTGGGGGGCAAGAACGCATCCCTGGGCGAGATGATCAGTAACCTCGCCGGTGCCGGCGTTTCGGTGCCGGGCGGCTTTGCCACTACGGCTCAGGCGTACCGCGATTTTCTCGAGCAGAGCGGGCTGAACGACCGCATCCACGCCGCGCTCGACGCGCTGGACGTCGATGACATCAATGCCCTGACCAAGACCGGCGCACAGATTCGCCAGTGGGTCATGGAAGCTGAGTTCCCCGCGCGCCTGGATTCGGAAATCCGAACAGCCTTCGCTGCCATGGCCGCCGGCAATGACAACATGGCGGTCGCGGTGCGTTCCTCAGCGACTGCCGAAGACTTGCCGGACGCCTCTTTTGCCGGCCAGCAGGAAACCTTCCTGAACATTCGCGGCGTCGACAACGTGATCCGCGCCGCCAAGGAAGTGTTCGCCTCGCTGTTCAACGACCGCGCCATCGCCTACCGCGTGCACCAGGGCTTCGATCACAAGCTAGTGGCCTTGTCCGCGGGTGTGCAGCGCATGGTCCGCTCGGAAACGGGCACTGCCGGTGTGATGTTCACCCTCGACACCGAGTCGGGCTTCCGCGACGTGGTGTTCATCACTGGCGCCTATGGCCTGGGCGAAACCGTGGTGCAGGGTGCGGTCAACCCTGACGAATTCTACGTGCACAAGAACACTTTGCAGGCCGGCCGCCCGGCCATCCTGCGGCGCAACCTGGGCAGCAAGGCGATCAAGATGATCTACGGCGACGAGGCCAAGGCCGGTCGCTCGGTCAAGACCGTCGAAGTCGACCGTGCCGAACGCGCGCGCTTCTGCCTGACCGACGCCGAGGTCAGCGAGCTGGCCAAGCAGGCGATGATCATCGAGCAGCACTACCAGCGGCCGATGGACATCGAGTGGGCCAAAGATGGTGATGACGGCCAGCTGTACATCGTCCAGGCCCGTCCTGAGACCGTGAAGAGCCGCGCCAGCGCCAATGTCATGGAACGCTACCTGCTCAAAGAGAAGGGTACCGTGCTGGTCGAAGGCCGCGCGATCGGTCAACGCATCGGCGCCGGCAAGGTGCGGGTGATCAACGACGTATCCGAGATGGACAAGGTCCAGCCAGGCGACGTGTTGGTTTCCGACATGACCGACCCAGACTGGGAGCCGGTGATGAAGCGCGCCAGCGCCATCGTCACCAACCGTGGCGGGCGTACTTGCCACGCGGCGATCATCGCACGTGAGCTGGGTATTCCGGCTGTGGTTGGCTGCGGCAACGCCACCCAACTGCTCAAGGATGGCCAGGGCGTTACCGTCTCCTGCGCCGAAGGCGATACCGGTTTCATCTTCGAAGGCGAACTGGGCTTCGACATCAAGCAGAACTCGGTCGATGCCATGCCTGACCTGCCGTTCAAGATCATGATGAACGTCGGCAACCCAGACCGCGCTTTCGACTTCGCCCAGCTGCCCAACGCCGGTGTCGGCCTGGCGCGCCTGGAGTTCATCATCAACCGCATGATCGGCGTGCATCCCAAGGCACTGCTCAACTACGCAGGCTTGCCAGCGGAGCTCAAAGAGAGCGTCGACAAGCGTATCGCTGGCTACAACGACCCGGTCGGTTTCTATGTCGAGAAGCTGGTCGAGGGCATCAGCACCCTGGCTGCGGCCTTCTATCCGAAAAAGGTCATCGTGCGCCTGTCGGACTTCAAGTCCAACGAATACGCCAACCTGATCGGCGGCAAGCTGTACGAGCCGGAAGAAGAGAACCCGATGCTGGGCTTCCGCGGCGCTTCGCGTTACATCAGCGAGTCGTTCCGTGACTGCTTCGAGCTCGAGTGCCGTGCACTCAAGCGTGTGCGCGACGAGATGGGCCTGACCAACGTCGAGATCATGGTGCCGTTCGTGCGCACCTTGGGCGAAGCCAGCCAGGTCGTCGACCTGCTGGCCGAAAATGGCCTGGCCCGTGGCGACAACGGCCTGCGCGTGATCATGATGTGCGAGCTGCCATCCAACGCCATCCTGGCTGAAGAGTTCCTCGAATACTTCGACGGCTTCTCCATCGGCTCCAACGACCTGACCCAGCTGACCCTGGGCCTGGATCGCGACTCGGGGATCATCGCTCACCTGTTCGACGAGCGTAACCCCGCCGTGAAGAAGCTGCTGGCCAACGCCATCCAGGCGTGCAACAAGGCTGGCAAGTACATCGGTATCTGCGGCCAGGGTCCATCGGACCATCCAGACCTGGCCAAGTGGCTGATGGAGCAGGGCATCGAGAGTGTGTCGCTGAACCCGGACTCGGTACTCGAGACCTGGTTCTTCCTGGCCGAAGGCCAAGGCGCAGCCTGATCCAGCCAATGCGCAGGCACCTTCGCGTGCCTGCGCCCGTTTTCTTCGGGGCGAGTTCCAGTGATGGTTCGCGCCCTTTTTCATACAAGTACCTTATGCAAAGCAGCAGCACCCTTTTCCCCGTGGCCCTGCAAAGTGCCGAGCGCCGCGGCGATCTCAGTGAAGACGTGTATCGGATCAAGGCCGGCAACAGCCCCGACCCGAGCGTCGAACTGGCCGTGACCCGCCTGGGGCTAGCCGACCATAGCCGTGGCCCGGGCGTGCCGGTGATTCTTCTGCATGGCAGTTTTTCCAATCGGCGCTTCTGGTTCTCGCCCAAGGGCGTGGGCCTGGGCGCCTTTCTGGCGCGTGCCGGGTTCGATGTGTGGATTCCGGAGATGCGCGGCCATGGCTTGTCGCCACGCAACCGCCAGTGGCGCCATAACCGGGTGGCCGACTATGCCCGCTACGACCTGCCCTTGATTGCTGCGTTCGTGCAGGAACAAGCCGGCCAGGCGCCGCATTGGCTTGGCCATTCATTGGGTGGCACTACCTTGGCTGCGGCCTTGGGCGGCGGTTACCTGGAGCCGGAACGGGTCGCCAGTGCGGCGTTCTTCGGCACCCAGGTCAGCCGCGTCTATTGGCCGTTGAAAGTGCCGACGGTGGAGTGGGGCGCGCGTCTGGTGCTCAAGCGCTTTGCGCAGATTTCCGGCTCGCGGCTCAAGCGTGGCCCGGAAGATGAACCGATCGGTCTGGCGCTGGAAAGCATGCGCTGGCATGGCCTGTTCGGCCGCTTCGGTGGCAAGGACGGCGACTGGTGGGCCGGCTTGGCGCAGGTTGATGTGCCGGTGCTGGCGGTGGCCGGGGCGGGCGATTTCCAGGATCCGGTGTGGGCCTGTCGCAAGTTGTTCGACCAGTTGGGCGGCGAGCGCAAGCAGTTTCTGCGGCTGGGGCGCGAAGAGGGCTTCGAGCCGTTCGGACACGTCGATATGTTGGTCAGCAAGGCCGCTCAGCAGCAGGTGTGGCCGTTGGTGGAGGGGTGGCTGCGCGATCCATTGGCGCAGGTGCACGGGGCTGTGGCGGTTTCGCAGGTGGTGCCAGCGGTTTAGCGTGTGGGTGGCTGTCGTGGCCTCATCGCGGGGCAAGCCCGCTCCCACGCCATTCGACTCGCAGGACAATGGCGTGGGAGCGGGCTCGCCTCGCGATGAGACGACAATCGTCCTGCCAGGCGAATGGCGTGGGAGCGGGCTTGCCCCGCGATGAGGCGCCAATCAATCTGACTGCTCGGTCCCGGATGACTGCGACACCGTCCCCGGTGTAGCCTTGCACTCAACCCTTGTTTTCGTTGTGCCTGACAGGAGCTTTCCCATGCAGCATTACGTAACGCCCGACCTGTGCGATGCCTACCCAGAGCTGGTCCAGGTACTGGAGCCGATGTTCAGCAACTTCGGTGGTCGCGACTCTTTTGGTGGGCAGATCGTCACCATCAAGTGCTTCGAAGACAACTCGCTGGTCAAAGCCCAGGCTGAACTGGACGGCAAAGGCAAGGTGCTGGTAGTCGACGGTGGCGGTTCGCTGCGCTGCGCACTGCTCGGTGACATGATCGCCGACAAAGCGGCAAAAAATGGCTGGGAAGGCTTGGTGATCTACGGCTGCGTGCGCGACGTCGATGTGCTGGCGCAGACCAACCTCGGCGTCCAGGCCTTGGCCAGCCACCCGATGAAGACCGACAAGCGCGGCCTGGGTGATCTCAACGTCAACGTGACCTTTGCCGGGGTGACCTTCCGCCCGGGTGAGTACGTGTATGCCGACAACAACGGCGTGCTGATCTCGCCAAGCCCGCTGAAAATGCCGGAGTGATGCGCCGCGCGCGCTGATGGAGCTTCAATGTTCGAGGAAGACAACGCGCAGTGGGGGCTGGTCCATGCTCTGGTGCTCGATGGCAAAGGTGGCGCGCGTTCTATCGCTCGGACCGAATTGGAAGGCTTGCAATTGCAGGCGCAGGAGAGCCTCTGGCTGCATTGGGACCGCAGTCATCCGCAGACCCGCAGCTGGTTGCTGCGCGAAAGTGGCCTGAGCGAATTCAGTTGCGATCTACTGCTGGAAGAAAACACTCGTCCACGTCTGCTGCCGTTGGCCAATGAGCAAGTGTTGCTGTTCTTGCGCGGGGTCAACCTCAATCCGGGCGCCGAGCCCGAAGACATGGTCTCTGTGCGCATCTTCGCCGAGGCGCAGCGGGTCATCTCGCTGCGCTTGAGGCCACTGCGTGCCAGCGATGAAATTCTCCAGCTGCTGGATCAAGGGCGCGGGCCGAAGTCGGCGTCCGAGCTGCTGTTGCTGATGGGTGAGCTGTTGACCGAAAAGGTCCAGGCCCTGGTCAGCGATCTGTCCGAGCTGGTCGATATCGAAGAAGAGAAGGTCGAATCCGACGAACGGTATAGTCCAGAGCACGGCAGCCTGCAGCAGATTCGTCGACGTGCCGCAGGCTTGCGACGGTTTCTGGCGCCGCAACGGGACATCTATGCCCAGCTTTCGCGCAACAAGTGGAGCTGGTTCGCCGATGCCGATGCCGATTACTGGAATGAGCTCAACAACAGCCTGATTCGTTATCTGGAAGAGCTCGAGCTGACCCGCGAACGCGCGGCGCTGGTGCTGGAGAGCGAAGACCGGCGGCGCAGCGAGCGGATGAACCGGACCATGTACCGCTTCGGTATCATCACCTGCATTTTCCTGCCCATGAGCTTCATTACCGGCTTGTTGGGCATCAACGTCGGGGGTATCCCCGGTGCCGACAGCCCCTATGGCTTCCTGTTCGCCAGCCTGGTGGTATTGGGCCTGGCGCTGGGCCAGTGGTGGTTGTTCCGCAAGCTGCGGTGGGTGTGAATGGTGCATTTTGAAACAATCGTCATGCTGCGCCGTGTGACCCATCGCCTGGCGCCCTCGTCTTTGACTGACACTGCGCGAGGTGCCTATGCACGATCCGTTTGAACAATCGTTGCGCGACCTGCTCAACGCGTCGCCGTCCGGCCAGGACCGAGACGACGCTGCGTGCCTGGGGCGCGTGCTGAAAACTGCCAACCGCCAGGTTGGTGCCGGCGTTCTGTTCAGCCTGCTTGGCCGTTGGGGCCAGGCGCTGATGATCGCCGTGAACAATGGCTCGGCGCATGTTGCGCCGGTGCGCCGCACCGCTGCCGCTGGCAGCAAAGCTGATAAGGCCGATTGAATATGGAACTCGATCTCTGGACCCAGAGCCTGGTCACTGCGATGACCGCCCTTTGGACCAAGGTAGCGAACTTCATCCCCAACCTGTTCGGCGCGCTGGTCGTGGTGCTGCTCGGTTTCGTGGTGGCCAAGCTGCTCGACACGCTGCTGTCCAAGCTGCTGGCCAAGTTCGGCCTGGACCGCTTGATGAGCGGCACCGGCCTGACCAAGATGCTCAGCCGGGTCGGCATCCAGGTGCCGATCTCGACCCTGATCGGCAAGATCGTCTACTGGTTCGTGCTGCTGATCTTCCTCGTCTCGGCGGCGGAATCGCTCGGCCTTGAGCGGGTTTCGGCGACCCTGGACATGCTTGCGCTGTACCTGCCCAAAGTGTTTGGCGCAGCCTTGGTACTGCTTGCCGGTGTGCTCCTGGCGCAACTGGTCAACGGCCTGACGCGGGGTGCGGCTGAAGGCATTGGCCTGGAATACGCAGCCGGCGTTGGGCGCATTGCCCAGGGCCTGGTGATCATGATTGCGATCTCGGTGGCCATCAGCCAGCTCGAGGTCAAGACCGACCTGCTCAACCACGTCATCGTCATCGGTTTGATTACCGTTGGTCTGGCAGTTGCATTGGCCATGGGGCTGGGTAGCCGGGAAATCGCCGGGCAGATCCTGGCCGGAATTTACGTTCGCGAACTCTATCAAGTTGGCCAGCAGGTGCGGATTGGAGAGGTCGAAGGGCAGATCGAAGAGATCGGCACGGTCAAGACGACGTTGCTGACCGATGACGGCGAACTGGTGTCGTTGTCGAATCGAGAACTGCTCGAGCAGCGAGTCGATAGCCGCTAACCGCACAAAAGCTGTTAATGTATGCCGCCGCGAAAAACCGACCCTTTGGGGCGGCGCGGCGAATTGACCTGACTGTCGGCCAGATCCGTTTTGAATAAAGTTCACTCGCTGCCCATGCGCTATGACCCCCGCGAGCTCACCGACGAGGAGTTGGTGGCGCGTTCGCATGAGGAGCTGTTTCATGTTACTCGCGCCTATGAAGAGCTCATGCGGCGCTACCAGCGGACCTTGTTCAACGTCTGTGCGCGTTACCTTGGGAACGACCGGGATGCGGACGATGTCTGTCAGGAAGTGATGTTGAAAGTGTTGTACGGCCTGAAGAACTTCGAAGGTAAATCGAAGTTCAAGACCTGGCTCTACAGCATCACTTACAACGAGTGCATCACCCAGTATCGCAAGGAGCGTCGTAAACGAAGGCTGATGGATGCCCTTAGTCTTGACCCTGTTGAAGAGGCGTCTGAAGACAAGGCTCCAAAGCCCGAGGAGAAGGGTGGCCTGGACAAATGGCTGGTGCATGTTAATCCGATCGATCGGGAAATCCTGGTGCTGCGATTTGTCGCAGAGCTGGAATTCCAGGAGATCGCCGATATCATGCACATGGGCTTGAGCGCAACCAAAATGCGTTACAAGCGTGCGCTCGACAAGCTTAGAGAGAAATTTGCAGGTGAGGTTGAAACTTAGTGACCGGCAAATGTCTCTAACCACCGGCGAGTTCTGCTAGACTAGCCGTCGAGTTGTCCCCCGGATTTTGGTGGGACCGCTTAACTATCACCAGATGGGGATTTAACGGATGAAATTGAAAAACACTTTGGGCTTGGCCATTGGCTCGCTCGTAGCTGCTACTTCGTTCGGTGCTCTGGCTCAAGGCCAAGGCGCTGTCGAAATCGAAGGTAACGTCACCAAGCAGTACTACGACAGCGAGCGTAACTTCAAGAACGACGGCACCAATCCTGGTGTTCGCCTCGGTTACTTCCTGACCGACGACGTTTCCCTGGATCTGGGCTACAACGAGACCCACAACGCTCGTGGCGAAGTCTTCAACAAAGACATCAAAGGTTCCAAAACCAAGCTGGACGCCACCTACCACTTCGGTACCGTTGGCGACGCGCTGCGTCCGTACGTCTCCGCTGGCTTCGCCCACGAGAGCCTGGGCCAAGCTACCCGTAGCGGCCGTGACCACTCCACCTTCGCCAACGTTGGCGCTGGCGCCAAGTGGTACATCACCGACATGTTCTTCGCCCGTGCTGGCGTTGAAGCCATGTACAACATCGACAACGGCAACACCGAGTGGGGCCCAACCGTTGGTCTGGGTCTGAACTTCGGTGGTAGCGGCGGCAAGCAGCCTGCTCCTGCTCCTGCTCCAGTTGCTGAAGTTTGCTCCGACAGCGACAACGACGGCGTTTGCGACAACGTCGACAAGTGCCCAGACACCCCGGCCAACGTTACCGTTGACGCCGACGGCTGCCCGGCAGTTGCCGAAGTCGTACGTGTTGAGCTGGACGTGAAGTTCGACTTCGACAAGTCGGTCGTCAAGCCAAACAGCTACGGCGACATCAAGAACCTGGCCGACTTCATGAAGCAGTACCCGTCGACCACCACCACCGTTGAAGGTCACACTGACTCCGTCGGTCCAGACGCTTACAACCAGAAGCTGTCCGAGCGTCGTGCCAGCGCTGTCAAGCAAGTGCTGACCCAGCAGTACGGTGTTGAATCCAGCCGTGTTGATTCGGTTGGCTACGGTGAGACCCGTCCGGTTGCTGACAACGCCACCGAAGAAGGTCGCGCTGTTAACCGTCGCGTTGAAGCGCAAGTAGAAGCTCAGTCCAAGTAATTGGTTTGAGGTTCATGAAAAACCCGGCCTAGGCCGGGTTTTTCTTTGCCTGAAATTCGTCCTGGGCGCTAGCTGGCCAACTGCTGCAGGGTCTGCTGGGCGGCATGTCCGACGACTTCGCCAATCACCAGGATCGCAGGGCTTCGCAGGCCGAATGCATGGGCATCTGAGCCCATTCGCTGCAGCTGGCTGCGACATTCGCGCTGGTTGGGCAGCGAGGCGTTTTCGATCATCGACACAGGCGTATCGCCAGGCATGCCGGCGCTGAGCAAGCCTTGGCGGATCTCCTCCAGGCGGGCGACGCCCATGTACACCACGAGCGTAGTGCCGCCCTGGGCTAGTCCTGCCCAGTTCAGCTCGCTGTCATCCTGGGTGTGTGCAGTGACCAGCGTCACCCCGCGGCTGACGCCACGCAAGGTCAGGGGGATACCGCACTGGGTCGCGCCGGCCAGCCCAGCGGTAATGCCATTGACCACCTCCACTTCAATGCCGTAGCCCTGCAACCACAGTGCCTCTTCGCCGCCACGGCCAAAGATGCACGGATCTCCGCCTTTGAGCCGCACTACGCAACGGCCCTGGCGGGCATGGCGCAGCATCAGCCGTTGAATGAACGCTTGCGGCGTCGAGCGACAACCGCCGCGCTTGCCCACGGCAATCACTCGCGCCTGCGGGCAGTGCTCGAGCAGCGCCGGATTGACCAGGTCATCGATCATCACCACCTGGGCCTGGCGTAGCGCACGTACCGCCTTAAGGGTCAGAAGCTCAGGGTCGCCGGGGCCTGCGCCCACCAGCCAGACTTTTGCATGCATTGGGGTGTTCCTCATCAGCAGCGCCGCTCAGCCTTTGAACAGGCAGAACAGCGCAATCAGGTTGAACAGCATCGATAGCAGCGCCAAGGTCCGCCAGACTTTCAGCGGTTCGCGCTCAAGCAATGGCCGAGGGCGGCCGGTCAGCTCCTGGCGGTCACCGCGTTCGAGCAACAACAGCCACTGCTCAGCGGTTTCGAAACGCTGCGCAGGGTCTGCGGCGACGGCCTGCTCCAGGTTGCGCTGGAGCCACTCGGGAAGGTCTGGGCGATAGCGCGCCGGGTTAATCGGGTTGTTGAAACGCGGGTGCTGGAACGCTTCGATTTCGCCATAGGGGTAGTGCCCGGTGAGCAGCTGATACAGGGTTACGCCCAGCGCGTAGAGGTCTTGGCGGGGGCTGGGCGGTTGCCCTTCGAACGCTTCCGGGGCGATGAACGAGGGGGTTCCGGGCAGATCATGCGGGGCGTCTTCGGATAGGCCCGGGCAATAGGCCAGGCCGAAGTCCAGCAGGCGCAGCTGACCGTCTTCGCCCAGGTGCAGGTTGTCCGGTTTGATGTCCCGGTGCAGCAGGTTGCGCCGGTGCAGCACGCCTACCGCTTGCAGCAGCTGGCGGGCGACCTCCAGCCATTGCACCAGCGGCAGCGGGCCGCTTTCGGTCAGCAGGGTCGCCAGGGTCTGCCCTGGGTATTCGCGCATCAGGTAGTACAGGTGCTGGCGATGGCTGGCGGCATGCACCTCGGGGAAATGCCGGCCTGCAACGCGGCGCAGGAACCATTCCTCCTGCAGCAAACGCTGCGCGGCGCCGGCTTGTGTTTCTTGGCCTGTGGGCAAGGTCTTCAGTAGCCACGGGTGGCCTTGGCTGTCGTGAACGCGGTACAGCAATGACTGGCGGCTACGCGCCAGTTGTGCATCGACCCGCCAGCCATCGATCAGTTGCCCTGGGCGCAACGCTGTTGGCACAGGCCACTGTTGCAGTTGTGCCAGGGTGTCTCCCAAGTTTGCTGGCCCCAGTTGCTCGACCCGCACCAGCAGGGCGCTGGCGTTGTCTTGGCTGCCGCACAGATGAGCGCTGGCCACCAGCGTATTGGCCGCCTCCTGTAGATCAGCGTGCTCGCGCAGCACCGAGAGGATGCCTTGGTCGCCCAGGCTGGCCCACACGCCGTCGCTGAGCAGCAGGTAGCATTCACCGTTGTGCAGCTCGCCTTCGAGGTAGTCGACCAGCAGGTGCTGATCCAGCCCCAAGGCGCGCTTGAGCACATGCTGCATGCCGGGTTGATCCCAGACATGGTCTTCGCTCAGGCAGTGCAAGCGCCCCTGGTGCCAGCGATAGACCCGGCAGTCGCCAACGTGGGCCAGGGTGAAGCGCCGCCCGCGGATCACCAGCGCGCTCAAGGTGGTCAACAGCGGTTGGCCACTGCCCTGGGCGCGCAGCCAGCGGTTTTGCGCCAGCAGCAGGCGATCGAGCGCCTGCGGCACGGCCCAGGTCGCCGGGGTGGCGTAGTAATCCAGCGCCAGCGCCTGCAGGCTGGCTCGCGCTGCCAGGCCGCCGTCTGCGCACTGGCTGACGCCGTCGGCGAGGGCGAACAGGTAGCCCTTGCTGGCAGCCAGCTCCGGTGCCGGGGTGACCAGGCGCAAAGCGTCCTGGTTTTCCGCACGCGGGCCGGTGGCCGTGGCTTGGGCAAAGCTCAGTTGCAGGCTCATGTTGGCTGCCTCAGACCCGTGCCGCGGTGACCGCCGCCGAGCCCCAGGTGGTGCGCCAGCGTTGCTTGACCCCATGCAGGCCGAACCAGGCCAGCAGGCCGAGGCTGGCGAACAGCCACAGCCCCAGCTGATAGTCGCCAGTGTGCTGCTTGATCATGCCCAGGCCTGCGGCCAGGATGAAGCCACCGATGCCGCCGGCCATGCCGATCAGCCCGGTCATCACGCCGATTTCCTGGCGAAAGCGCTGCGGCACCAATTGGAACACCGCACCATTGCCCGCACCAAGACCGAGCATGGCGCTGACGAACAAGGCCAAGGCCGCGGCAGCGCTGGGCAGGTTGAAGCCGACCGCAGCGATGCACACTGCGGCTACGCTGTACATGCCCAGCAGGGTACGGATACCGCCGAAGCGGTCGGCCAGGGCGCCGCCCAGTGGGCGCATCATGCTGCCGCCAAAGACGCAGGCGGCGGTGTAGTAACCGGCAGTCACCGGGCTCAGCCCGTACTGATCGCTGAAGTAGCCGGGCAGGGCGCTGGCCAGGCCGATGAAGCCGCCGAAGGTGACGCTGTAGAAGAACATGAACCACCAGCTGTCACGATCACCCAGTGCCTTGAAATAGTCGGCCATGGCTTTGGGCTTGGGGCGTTGTGGGGCGTTGCGTGCCAGCCAGGCGAACAGCACCAGGGTCAGCAGCAGCGGGATCAGGGCGAAGCCGAACACGTTGTTCCACCCAAAGGCTGCCGCCAGCGCCGGGGCCAGCAGGGCGGCGAATACGGTGCCGGAGTTGCCGGCACCCGCGATGCCCATGGCCTTGCCCTGGTGTTGTGGCGGATACCACTGCGAAGCCAGTGGCAGCGAGACCGCGAACGAAGCGCCGGCAACGCCGAGGAACACGCCGAGCAGCAACGCCTGCTCATAGCTGTGCACACCCAGCAACCAGGCACAGGCCAATGCCAGGATTACCACCACCTGGCCGAGCAGGCCGGCGGTTTTTGGCGACAGGCGATCGACCAGCATGCCCATCGCGAAGCGCAGCAGCGCGCCAGCCAGGATCGGTGTCGCGACCATCAGGCCACGTTGTTGCGGGCTCAGTTGCAAGTCGGCGGCGATCTGCACCGCCATGGGGCCAAGCAGGTACCAGACCATGAAGCTCAGGTCGAAATACAGGAACGCGGCGAACAGGGTTGGCACATGCCCGGACTTCCAGAAACTCGTACTCATCGAACACCTCGCGCGGCTTGCAACGGTAGTCATGCCCTGTCTGCGCAGGGCCGGAACGAAAAAGACGCCGCTACCCGATCCACCGCAGTGGAGGGGAGAGCGACGTCTTTGTCGGAGGGTTGGGCAACCGCCGTTGGCTACCTGTGGTATTTGTTCAGCAAGAGCCGGGCCAATCTTGAGCTGGCGGTTTTGGCTTGTCAGTGCCGGCCAGCGCATACTGGCCGTTAGGCTCAGCCCAGCATCTCGTGCATGGCGATGATCTGCTCGGCCACCTGAATCAGTTTCTGCTGTTTGCTCATGGCCTGGCGGCGCATCAGGGTGAAGGCCTGCTCCTCGTTGCAGTCCTTCATCTTCATCAGCAAGCCCTTGGCCTGCTCGATGCGCTTGCGCTCGGCCAGTTGCTGGTCGCGCGCCAACAACTGGGCCTTGAGCGCCTGGTCGCTCTCAAAGCGGGCCATGGCTACATCGAGGATCGGCTGCAGGCGGGCGCTATGGATGCCTTCGACGATGTAGGCGCTGACCCCAGCCTGGATCGCCTGGCGCATCACCTGCGGGTCGTGCTCATCGGTAAACAGCACGATGGGGCGCGGTCGATCACGGCTGACCAGCACAACTTGCTCCATCACATCCCGCCCCGGTGACTCGGTATCGATCAACACCACATCGGGACGCACCGTTTCGACGCAGGCGGGCAGGTCGATGGTCAGCCCACCGGCTTCGATGACTTCGAAGCCGGCTTCGACCAGTGCGGCCTTGAGCCGGCCCACTTTCTTTTCGGTGTCGTCGATCAGCAGGATGCGTAGCATGTTCGTCCCCCTCACAGACCGACACGGGCGCTGGGTGTCTCAGCCATGGCATGCAGGCGAAAGCTGCGCGCATAGCCGTGGGGATCGCTGCCATCCCAGCGGATGCCGTCGATCAGCAGGCTGCTGCGCATTGGCAGCTCAGCGCAAGGCACGCCGAGTGCTGCCGCAGCTTCCCGATAGAGCGCCAGCTGCTGCACCTGGCGAGCGACGTCGAGGTAATCAGGGTCTTCGCGCAAAAGACCCCAGCGGCGGAACTGAGTCATGAACCACATGCCGTCGGACAGGTACGGCAGGTTGGCCCGGCCTTGGTCGAACAGGCGCAGCGCGTGCCGGTCTTGCCAGCGGTTGCCCAGGCCGTCCTGGTAGTCGCCGAGCAAGCGCGGCTCGATGGTTTCCAGCGGCGTATCCAGGTACGCCGTGCCGCTGAGCAACTGGGCGGTGCTGCGGCGGTTTTCCGGGCTCTGCTCGATGAAGCGGCTGGCGGCGAGAATGGCTGTGATCAAGGCACGGGCGCTGTTGGGGCATTGCTCGACAAAGGCACGCGCGCAACCGAGGACTTTTTCCGGATGGTCTGGCCAGATCGACTGGCTGGTGGCCAGGGTAAAGCCTTGGCCTTGGGCCACGGCATCGGCCGACCAGGGCTCGCCGACGCAAAAGCCATCGATACGCCCGGCCTGGACGTGAGCGACCATCTGCGCCGGTGGCACCACGACACTGTGCACGTCGCGCAGCGGATGAATGCCTTGGCTGGCCAGCCAGTAGTACAACCACATCGCGTGGGTGCCGGTGGGGAAGGTCTGGGCGAAGGTCAGCCGTGAGCCATTTTGGTGCGCAAGCCTGGCCAGCGCTTCAGGGCTGGTCACGCCCTTGCGTTGCAGTGCCGGCGACAGGTTGATCGCCTGGGCATTCTGGTTGAGGCCCATCAGCACCGCCATGTCGCTGGCCGCTACGCCGCCGATACCCAGGTGCACGGCGTAGATCAGGCCATATAAGCAGTGCGCCGCGTCGAGTTCGCCGCTGACCAGTTTATCGCGCAGGCCGGCCCAGGAGGCCTGGCGCTTGAGGTTGAGGGTCAGGCCCTGTTGCTGGGCAAAGCCTTGGGTGGCTGCGACCACTACCGAAGCACAATCGGTCAGGGCCATGAAGCCAATGTCCAGGCTGGGCTTTTCCGGTGCATCGCTGCCGTTGACCCAGGCCAGAGGTGTTGCGCGGGGGAATGTATTCACGAAGCTCCTCGCCCGTACTCAATAGGCTTTGAAGCCTGAGCGAAGCAAGCGATATGCCACAGGTGCGGTAAAGGCCTGTCGCGGCGGCGGCGTGCTGGCTATAATCGCCCCCTCACTCACCCCCGAGTCTTGCCCGCCCATGTATACCCTGGCCCGCCAGCTGTTGTTCAAGCTTTCTCCGGAAACCTCCCACGACCTGTCCCTCGACCTGATCGGCGCAGGTGGCCGGCTGGGGCTCAATGGCTTGCTGTGCAAGCAGCCGGCAGCAACCCCGGTGACCGTCATGGGCTTGAACTTCGCCAACCCGGTGGGCCTGGCCGCAGGCTTGGACAAGAATGGCGCGGCCATCGATGGCTTCGCCCAGCTGGGTTTTGGCTTCGTCGAGATCGGTACCGTGACCCCGCGTGCGCAACCGGGCAACCCCAAGCCGCGCCTGTTCCGTCTGCCAGAGGCGAGCGCGATCATCAACCGCATGGGCTTCAACAACCTAGGCGTCGATCATTTGCTCACGCGGGTGCGGGCTTCGCGCTATGACGGCATTCTGGGCATCAATATTGGCAAGAACTTCGACACCCCGGTCGAGCGCGCGGTTGACGACTACCTGATCGGCCTGGAGAAGGTCTACAACGACGCCAGCTATATCACCGTCAACGTCAGCTCGCCGAATACCCCGGGCCTGCGTTCGCTGCAGTTCGGTGACTCGCTCAAGCAACTGCTCGATGCCCTGGCCGTGCGCCGCGAGCAACTGGCCAGCGAGCATGGCAAGCGCGTACCGCTGGCGATCAAGATCGCCCCAGACATGACTGATGAAGAAACCGCCCTGGTAGCGGCGGCCTTGCTCGACTCGGGTATGGACGCAGTGATCGCCACCAACACCACGCTGTCTCGCGAAGGCGTCGAAGGCCTGCCGTTCGGCGGCGAGGCGGGTGGGCTGTCGGGGGCTCCAGTGCTGGAAAAAAGCACCCACACGGTGAAGGTGCTGGCGGGCGAGCTGTCCGGGCGGATGCCGATCATCGCTGCGGGCGGGATTACCGAAGGCCGGCATGCTGCCGAGAAGATCGCCGCGGGTGCGAGCCTGGTACAGATCTATTCGGGCTTCATCTACAAGGGCCCGGCGTTGATTCGCCAGGCGGTGGATGCCATCGCTGCGATGCCGCGCCAGTAACGGCGGGGCATAAAAAAGGGCCCCATCAAGGGGCCCCTGGGCCGTAGCCCGCCGCCCGGATGGGGCGTGCATGGTGACTCGAATTCAATGTCCTCGTTCAGCCAACGGCGTGATTTTCGTTGAGTCTATGGATGCCAGCGGTGCCGGTCATACCGTCCCAGTTATCTCCGCGACCTTCGCGCCAGCCGTTGATCCAGGCCTGGCGAACGGATGGAAGGGTGAAGGGGCAAAGTTCGCGAGATTTGCCGGTGACCCCATACTGGTAGCCACGTGAATATGCTCTTTCCAACGGATCACGCTTAAGTCTTCTCATAGGGTGTTGCCCTCACTTGTTGACTGTAATGTCCCGTCGGCCTCTCTGAGG
The DNA here is from genome assembly GCF_044900155.1 of Pseudomonas sp. NPDC088890. NCBI lineage: Bacteria > Pseudomonadati > Pseudomonadota > Gammaproteobacteria > Pseudomonadales > Pseudomonadaceae > Pseudomonas > Pseudomonas sp. NPDC088890. The sequence continues at coordinate 414,908 of NZ_JBJDNG010000001.1, forward strand.
CCGGGCAGAATCTTTCTGCCGGTTTTGCGCTCGCTGCCGGCGTCGCGAGCAGAAGTGTCGTTCCATTGCGAAACGACCTGAGTTCAGTTCTAACGAATGCGAGTCACAGTGTGAATGATCGATTTGTCATAAGGACGTAACCTTTCTGCCGATGAAAGGATAAGTAAATAAATGCGACTCAACCCTGTTTAGGCTTTAGCCCGCTATGATCAGGGTTTAGTGGTGGTTGCAGTCATTTGGCCATTGTTTCCGGCACATGACTGAAATAATTGGTAATGCGACGAAGGGTCACGCCTTCCCCGCGAACCCACGAAATTTTCACACTGCCCGACGATCAAAGCGTTTTCACCCAGGTGGAGCGTTTAACTGTCGGGTGGCCTGGCGCTTGCTCTGCACGCAGCGCCACCCGAGCGCCTGTGAAAAGGGCGCTCGGGTAAACATCGGCGGGACGATGCGTCGACCCGTCACTTAAATAGCCAAAGGCTCTGGATTACTCATGTCGGACCGTTTCGAACTTTATCTCACCTGCCCCAAGGGCCTGGAAGGCCTGCTTGCCGAAGAGGCCCGTGGCCTTGGTCTGGAGGAGGTGCGTGAGCACACCTCGGCGATTCGTGGCGAGGCCGACATGGAAACCGCCTACCGCCTGTGCCTTTGGTCGCGCCTGGGCAACCGCGTGCTGCTGGTCCTCAAGCGCTTCTCGATGAAGAACGCCGATGATCTGTACGACGGCGTCAACGCCGTCGACTGGCAGGATCATCTGACCGCCGATGGCACCCTGGCCGTGGAGTTCAGCGGGCATGGTTCGGGGATCGACAACACCCACTTCGGCGCCTTGAAGGTCAAGGACGCGATTGTCGACAAACTGCGTAACCGTGAAGGGCTGCGTCCTTCGGTGGACAAGCTCAACCCGGACCTGCGCGTGCACCTGCGCCTGGACCGTGGCGAGGCGATCCTCTCGCTCGACCTTTCCGGGCACAGCTTGCACCAGCGTGGCTACCGCCTGCAGCAAGGCGCCGCGCCGCTGAAAGAAAACCTCGCGGCTGCCGTGCTGATCCGCGCCGGCTGGCCGCGGATTGCCGCTGAAGGCGGCGCCCTGGCCGACCCGATGTGCGGTGTGGGGACCTTCCTGGTCGAAGCGGCGATGATCGCCGCCGACATCGCCCCCAACCTCAAGCGCGAGCGTTGGGGTTTCAGCGCCTGGCTCGGCCACGTGCCGGCGCTGTGGCGCAAGGTGCACGACGAGGCGGCAGCCCGCGCCGAGGCTGGCTTGGCCAAGCCACCGCTGTGGATTCGTGGTTATGAAGCCGATCCCCGGCTGATCCAACCGGGGCGCAACAACGTCGAGCGTGCCGGCCTGGCGGACTGGGTGAAGATCTATCAGGGTGAAGTCGGCAGCTTCGAGCCGCGTCCTGACCAGAATCAAAAAGGCCTGGTCATCAGCAACCCGCCATATGGCGAGCGCCTCGGTGACGAAGCTAGCTTGCTCTACCTCTACCAGAACCTTGGCGAACGCCTGCGCCAGGCCTGCCTGGGTTGGCAAGCTGCGGTGTTCACCGGTGCGCCTGAGCTGGGCAAGCGCATGGGGATCCGCAGCCACAAGCAATACGCTTTCTGGAACGGCGCGCTGCCGTGCAAATTGCTGCTGTTCAAGGTTCAACCAGATCAGTTCGTCACTGGCGAGCGACGCTCGTCCGAGTCGCAAGAAGTCGACAGCCCGCGTCAGCTGGCGGTGGCCAGCGAACCGGCGCGGTTGTCCGAAGGCGCGCAGATGTTCGCCAACCGCTTGCAGAAAAATCTCAAGCAACTGGGCAAGTGGGCCCGCCGCGAGCAGGTCGATTGCTACCGCCTGTATGACGCCGACATGCCCGAGTACGCCCTGGCGGTCGATCTCTATCAGGACTGGGTGCACGTGCAGGAATACGCCGCACCGCGCTCGATCGACCCGGATAAGGCCCAAGGCCGTTTGCTCGATGCACTGGCGGCCATTCCCCAGGCGCTGGGCATCGATCCGCAGCGTGTGGTGCTCAAGCGTCGCGAGCGCCAGAGTGGCACCCGCCAGTATGAGCGTCAGGCTACCGAAGGGCGCTTCCAGGAAGTCAACGAAGGTGGCGTCAAGCTGCTGGTCAACCTCACCGACTACCTGGACACCGGGCTGTTCCTCGACCATCGCCCGATGCGCATGCGCATCCAGCGCGAGGCTGCCGGCAAGCGCTTCCTCAACCTGTTCTGCTACACCGCCACTGCCACTGTGCATGCCGCCAAAGGCGGCGCGCGCGACACCACCAGCGTCGACCTGTCCAAGACCTACCTGGACTGGGCGCGTCGCAACCTGTCGCTCAATGGCTATTCCGATCGCCATCGCCTGGAGCAGGGCGATGTAATGGCCTGGCTGGAGAACTGCCGCGAGAGCTACGACCTGATCTTCATCGACCCACCCACCTTCTCCAACTCCAAGCGTATGGAAGGCGTGTTCGATGTGCAGCGGGACCACGTGCAGTTGCTCGACCTGGCCCTGGCCCGTCTGGCGCCGGGTGGCGTGCTGTACTTCTCCAACAACTTCCGCAAGTTCCAGCTCGACGAGAGCCTGAGCGCACGCTACGCCGTGGAGGAGATCAGCGCTCAGACCGTCGACCCGGACTTTGCGCGTAACAGCAAGATTCACCGGGCATGGCGTTTGCAACTGCGTTGAGGCGACGAGGTACATTGCGTCGCTAGTGGCCAATGGCTATAAATAGCTAGGGCCGGACAATTCGCAGGACGCTGACGTGACGAGAATGCTCTATGTCCAAGTGTGGCGTGCGTGCGAAGGTGTTCGGCCTGTTCAGCCAGGCGCTGTCCGCGTGGGCGGTCGCCCTGGTGGCCCTGGTGGCTGGCGGCCTGCTCACGGCCGCCCTGGCCATTGCCGCACAGACCTTCTACAAGCAGCAGTTGCGCCAGCGCTTCGAGCTGCTGGCCAATGAGCGCTACAGCCGCATCGCCGAGCGCTTCGATGATCAGGAGCAGCGCCTGGACGGGCTGCGCCGATTCTTCAGCTACTCAAGCGAAATCACCCCGCGTGAGTTCGATGGCTACGTCAAACCGCTGTTGCATCGCACCCAAGCCTATTCCTGGGCACCCAGGGTAGAGGCCGGGCAGCGAGAAAGCTTCGAGCGTCAGGCCAGTGCCTGGCTCGGCCAGCCTTATCACATCCGCGACCAGGACGCGCAAGGCGTGTTGCAGCCAGCAGCGGCGCGCGAGCGTTTTTATCCCGTGCTCTATACCCAAGCGGCCACGTTGCAGGGGCAGCCTTATGGCTTGGATCTGCTCGGCCAGCCACTGCGTGAAGCCACATTGGCGCGAGCGTCGGCGCCGGGGAGCATGGCGGTGTCGGCCCCGTTGGACATGATCAATGTCGAGCCGGTGTATACCCGTGGCCTGCTGATGGTGGCGCCAGTCTTCGCCGAGCGCGGGCCAGACAATGCGCCCAGCGGCTATGTCATGGCGCTGCTGAGCATGCGCCAGCTGATCGCCGAGGGCCTGCCGCCGCCGGTCGACGATAACCTGGTGGTGCGCATCCTCGACACCTCCGGGAGCAATGGTCAGGAAGTGCTGTACGACTCGCAGAATCCGGTCGCGCAAATCCCGATGGCCAGCAACCACTTGCTGCATTTGGCCGATCATCACTACCAGCTGTCGATCCGGCCCAGCCAGGCTTTTTTGCAGGCCAACCGTTCTTCGGCAGTGCACACAGTGGCATTGCTCGGAGGTCTGCTGAGCGTGTTGCTCAGCGCCTTGCTGTACAGCCTGTTCAGCCAACGTCAGCGCGCCTTGCGGCTGGTCGAACAGCGCACGGCGCAATTGCGCATCAGTGAACAATCCCTGCGCGGCACCCACAATCAGTTACGCGGTGTGCTCGATGCCGCGACCCAGGTGGCAATCATCGCTACCAGCCTCAAGGGTGTGGTCAGCACCTTCAATGCCGGCGCCGAACGCATGCTGGGCTACGCGGCCGGTGAGGCGGTGGGTCAGCTGAACCTTGCCGACCTGGTCGAAGCTGAAGAACTCGGCCAGCGAGCGCATGCCTTGACCGTGCGTTACGGGCGGGAGATCGCCGGCGGCCAGGCGATGTTCGCCGAAACCGTGCAAGAGCCCAGCGCAGAGCCCGGCGAGTGGACTTTGGTGCGCAAGGACGGCAGCCACTTGTTGGCCAATATGCTGGTGACTGCGGTGCTCGACGAGCAGGGCTTGTGGGTGGGCTATCTGGCGATTTGTATCGACGTGACCGAGCGGCGTCGGGTGCATGAGGCGCTCGCTGCGCGTGATCGGCTGCTGGAAAAGCTCAGCGCCGAGGTGCCCGGTGGTATCTACCAGTACCGCCTGGATGTCGATGGACATTCGTGCTTTCCCTATGCCAGCCAGGGTTTGTACGACATCTACGAGGTCGACCTGCAGTTGTTGGGCGAAGATGCGACGGTTGTATTCGAGCGCATTCATCCGGACGATCTGGAGCGGGTACGGCGTTCGGTGCGCTACTCGGCCGAGCATCTGTCGCCGTGGCGGGAGGAGTATCGCGTGATTCTGCCGCGGGCCGGGCTGCGCTGGGTGAGGGGCGAGGCGACGCCGGAGATTGGCGATAACGGCTGCACCCTGTGGCATGGCTATCTGACGGATGTATCTGACACCAAGCGGGTTGAGGAAGAGCTGCGAGCGCTGTCGATCACCGATGTGCTGACCGGTATTCATAATCGGCGCTACTTCCAGGAACGGCTCAAGAGCGAGCTGGAACGGGCTCAGCGTGATGGTCTGGAGCTGGCGGTGATCATGCTCGATATCGACCATTTCAAGCGCATCAACGATGAGCATGGGCATGCGGTGGGTGACCATGTGTTGCGCAGCCTGTGCCAGCATATTGGCCAGCGGTTGCGCCGTAGCGATGTGTTTTGCAGGTTGGGTGGGGAGGAGTTCATGGTGCTGTGTCCGGGGAGTGATGCTGAACAGGCGCGGTGGTTGGCGTTGGAGTTGTGGCAGGGGGTGCGGAGTTTGACGATTGAGGGGGTTGGGCGGGTTACTGCGAGTTTTGGGGTGGCTGGGTGGCGGGCGGGGGAGGGGGCTGATGCTTTGTTGTTGCGGGCGGATGCTGGGGTTTATGCGGCTAAACAGGCGGGTCGGGATCGGGTTGAGGTGGTGTTGCTTTGAGGGGGTAGTGGCTGATTTCCTGATTTCCTGATTTCCTGATTTCCTGATTTCCTGATTTCCTGATTTCCTGATTTCCTGATTTCCTGATTTCCTGATTTGTCTGATTCAATGTGTTTTGTGTGATTATCCATTCACGATGGTGATATTTCGGCACCCTTCCGCCCTTACGGCGGGTCACTTTTGGTCGTGGCCAAAAGTAACCAAAAGCCGTGCGCTCCACCATCCGGCCCTACGCTGCGCTTCGGGTCCCCTCGCTTCGGTGCCTTCCGGGCCCGCGCGGCCTACGATTTGCTGCGCAAATCTACATCTCGCGCCTTCGGCTGCGCCGAAGGGTGCTGCGCACCTGGCCCTTCAGACACCTACGCTCGGCCTCCTGAAGTCGCGAAGTTAGTGGCGGCGACTGGGCTGGCGTTATCTGGCGATAGTGACAGGTGTGGTGGATGCTCTGGCCTCTTCGCGGGCAAGCCCGCTCCCACAGGTACCGCGTAGATTTAAGTCCAGCGTTGAGCCAGCACTGACACCACGCAGATGCTGCGAATCCCGCAAACCCTGTGGGAGCGGGCTTGCCCGCGAAGAGGCCAGAACAAACAACACAAAACAGAAAAATCAAATTTTGGCTTCGGCTTTGGCTTTGGCTTTGGCGAGAGCGCAGCGATTCGCCTGCTCTTGATGTTCGTGCGCGCAATTCCAGGCGACGCAGATTCGCGACTTCAGGAGGCTGAGCAGAGGCGTCTGGAGGGCCAGGTGCGCTAGCACCCTTCGGCGTAGCCGAGGGCGCGAGATGTAGATTTGCGCAGCAAATCGTAGGCCGCGCGGGCCCGGAAGGCGCCGGCGCGAAGGGACCCGAAGCGCAGCGTAGGACCGTATGTAGGAGCGAGCGGTTTTGCTTACTTTTCCCAAGAGAAAAGTAAGCCGCCGTAAGGGCGGAAGGGGCCAGTGGTATCGCCACATCGAATGGATAAGCCCACGTCCAAAAAATGCCCAATGTCTATACTCCCAAGCTCCCGCCCACCCCCGAGGACCCCCGCCATGCCCCTGGAAAAAACCGGCACCTGCCTCTGCGGCGAAACCCACCTGAGCGCGACCATCGACAACACCCAGATCAGCGCCTGCCACTGCAGCATGTGCCGCAAATGGACCGGCGGCCCACTGCTGGTCGTACACTGCAGCAACCCCCCACTGATCGAAGGCCGCGCGCCAAGCGTCTACGATTCCTCCGACTGGGCACAACGCGGTTTCTGCGGCAAATGTGGCACCCATTTGTACTACCGGCTCAAGGCCAATGACTTCTACGCTATCCCCGTCGGCCTGCTCGATGGCGAGGAAGCCTGGGACTTCGACCTGCAGATATTCGTCGAACAGAAACCCGCCTGGTATTGCTTCAAAAACCAGACCCGGGAGCTGACCGGCCAGCAAGCCTTCGATGAGCTGAGCTAGCTCACACCTGGCACCACAGCCATTCGGCAACGTACTGGAAGCGGCGGCGATGGTGCTGGTGATTGGCGGTGTGCTGTGGTCGATGCGCCAGCACGAGGCGCCGCCTGAGCTTGCCAAACCAGTGCATTCCTGAGAAAACGGCGCCCTACGTTTGCCCTTAGAGAGAACGCCATGAGCGACCCATTGCAGATCATTGACCTTGAGCCCGGCGACGGCAAGGCCGTGGTCAAAGGTGCCCTGATCACCACCCAATACACCGGCTGGCTGGCTGACGGCAGCGAGTTCGACTCGTCCTGGTCGCGTGGCAAGCCGTTTCAGTGCGTGATCGGCACCGGTCGCGTCATCAAGGGCTGGGACCAGGGCCTGATGGGCATGCGTGTGGGTGGCAAGCGCAAGCTGCAGGTGCCGGCGCACCTGGGTTATGGCGAGCGCACGGTCGGCGCCATCCCGGCCAACTCGGACCTTACGTTCGAGATCGAACTGCTCGAAGTCCTGACCCGCGACGACTGACACCAACGTGTCCCGGTAACGACTTCATTTGGCAAAGTTACCGCCCTAAAGTGAATTTTGCTCACCCAAGGCGGTCAAGGATGGGCCTCGTCTGGGAGTTGGTGTGCAACTCGCCCCGGGCGACGAGCATGGAACGCAGGCACGGACGCCTCCCTTTTTTTTGCCGGATGAGTCCATCGCCATGAAGTTGCCGCAGCTTATGCGACGCCGTCATCTGTTTCTCGCCGCGGCGCTCGCCGCGATTCTCGTACCCTTGAGCCTGGATGTGGTGGAAAGTCACGACCAGCCCGCCGATGGTACGCAGACCCTGGTTTTCCTGCGTCACGCCGAAAAGCCCGGCGAGGGCCTGGGTCAGTTGAACTGCCAGGGACTCAATCGCGCCCTGGACCTGGCCACTTTGCTGCCCGAGCGTTTCGGTGATGCCGACTACGTGTTCGCCGCCAATCCTTCCCGGCATGTCGAGGAGGGCAGCCAGGACCTGCGCTACAGCTACATTCGTCCCTTGATGACCATCACCCCCAGCGCCATCCGCCTGGGCCTGCCGGTCAATATCGACTTCGGCGCCAATGATTACGACGAACTGGCCGACGAGTTATTGAGCGACAAGTATCGCAACGCCACGGTCTACACCGCCTGGTCGCACGGCTACTTGCCGGACCTGATCAACGCCGTGGCCGGCAAAGCCCTGGGTGATGAGCGGGTGATCACCCAGGACTGGAACAATGACGATTTCGACACCCTGTACGTGCTCACCCTGACCTGGCACGACGGCGAAGCCAGCCTGCTCAGCCGCAATGTGCGCCAGGGCCTGGATGGTGGCAAGAAGACCTGCCCGACCTGATCAGGGCTGGCCCTGGCTGGTGAGCGCAGCCCGGAATCTGCGATGCTTGTGCGGTGGATTCGAGCAAGGAGCAGGGCATGGGCAAGCGGGTAACCGTGATTGGCGGTGGGGTGATCGGCCTGGCCAGCGCCTACGCGCTGGTGCGTGAAGGCTGCCAGGTCGAGCTGATCGAAGCGCGCGACAGCCTGGCCAGCGCCACCAGCTTTGCCAATGGCGGGCAGTTGTCTTATCGCTACGTGGCGCCGCTGGCCGACACCGGTGTGCCGTGGCAGGCGTTGGGCTGGTTGCTGCGCGGTGACTCGCCGTTGCGCCTGCGCCTGCGTCTGGACCCTGCCCAGTGGCGTTGGTTGGCGGCCTTCGTGGCGGCGTGTCGCGGCTCGGTCAACCGCCGCAATGCTGCCCAGTTGCTTGAACTGGCGTTGCACAGCCAGGCGGTCATGGCGCGTTGGCGCGAAGAGGACCATCTGCACGGATTTGCCTGGCGACGCAACGGCAAGTTGGTTGCGTTTCGCACCCAGGCGGCGTTCTCTCGGGCTTGCGCGCATCGGCTCGACCCGGCCACTCAACAGATTTTCGCTGGCGCCGAGCTTGGCGCGCTCGACGCGGCGCTGGCCGATGCGCCGTTCATTGGCGGGGTGTATACCGCAGACGAAGAAGTCGCTGACTGTCATCGCTTCTGCCAGGTGCTGGCGCAGCGTCTGCGCGCTTCAGGGCAATGTGAGTTTCGCCTGGGCCAGGCGGTTACCGGGCTGCGGCACGATGGCAGGCGGGTGACGGCAGTGGAACTGGCTGCTGGGCAGCTGGACGTCGAGCACCTGCTGTTGTGTGCCGGACATCGCAGCCCGAGCTTGGCGCTGCCGGGGCTGAAGCTGCCGATCTATCCGCTCAAGGGCTATAGCCTGACTGCGCCAGTGCTGGCGCAGCATCGGGCTCCGCAGGTGAGTGTCACTGACTATGAGCGCAAGATCGTCTATGCCCGGCTGGAGAATCAGCTGAGGGTGGCGGCGATGGTGGATATCGTTGGCTTCGACGATGCAGTCGATCCGCGCAGGTTGTGCAGCATGCAGCGCTTGGCACAGGCGACGTTGCCTGAGGCGGCGGATTATCGGCAGGCGGTGGAGTGGGCCGGGATGCGCCCGGCGACACCCACCGGGGTGCCGATTCTCGGCGCTACGGCGTATCGCAATGTGTGGGTGAACCTGGGGCATGGGGCCTTGGGGTTCACCTTGGCTTGTGGCAGTGCTCAGCGGCTAGCCCAGCTCATTAACTGTCGGGAGTGATGGTGTTTGTACCGGCCTCATCGCGGGCAAGCCCGCTCCTACAGGGCCTGTAGGAGCGGGCTTGCCCGCGATGAGGCCGGTACAGGCGACTACGATCCTAGCGGCCGAACCGCATCGGCCAGCCCACCACCTTCTTCACCCGCGGCGTCGCATAGGTCCGTACCTTGGAAGTGCTCAAGCCCATCCGCACCAGCGACTCGGCAATGGTCACCGCCGCACTGACGCCATCGACCACCGGCACGCCAGTGCGCTGGCGGATCTGCTCATCCAACCCGGCCATGCCGCCGCAGCCCAGGCAGATCACCTCGGCCTTGTCATCCTGCACCGCTCGTGCGGCCTGCTCGACAATTGCCTCGACCGCTCGCTGCGGATCGGCCTCAAGCTCGAGCACTGCCAGCCCGCTGGCACGCACCGAGGCGCAGCGCTCATACAGGCCGGAGAGCTTCAGGCGGTCTTCGATCAAGGGCACGGTGCGATCCAGGGTGGTCACTACCGAGTAGGCATGGCCCAGGTACATCGCGGTGCTGGCGGCCGCGTCGGTGATGTCCACCACTGGCACGTTTAGCAGCTCTTGCAGGCCCTCGCGGCCATGTTCGCCATAGCCGGCCTGGATCACCGCGTCATAGGGCTGATCATAGGCCATGACCCGGTCCATCACGGCGATCGCCGCCAAATAGCTTTCAAAGTTGCCTTCGACCGATTCGGCGCCGAACCAGGGCGTCAGGCCGACGATCTCGGTGCCGGCCGAAGCGACGCTGCGTGCCTGTTCGGCAATGGCCTCGGTGATGGCTTCGGTGGTGTTGACGTTGACGATCAGAATGCGCATGCACCTTCCTCCTTGATCAATGGCTGCTGTGGTCGACGGCGATGCACTCGCCGCTGACATCGTGGTATTGGCGATTGCGCGGAGCGATCAGCAGGTACAATGCGGCAGCGATGCCAGCACCGATCAGCCAGGAGAACGGCGCAATGCTGTGGAAGCTCGGGACCAGGGCCAGGACGATCGCCAGCAGCGCCGCCGGAACGAACACCGCCACTGCCCGCAGGTTGACGCCACGGGTGTAGTGATAGGCGCCGGCTGGGTTTTCGCTGTACAGCTCTGGCACGTTGATCCGGCCTTTGCGCAGCAGCCAGTAGTCGGCCATGATCACCCCGTACAGCGGGCCGAGCAGGGCGCCCAGGCCAGACAGGAAGTACACGATCACCAGCGGGCTGTTGTACAGGTTCCACGGCAGGATCAGCACCGCCAGGGTTGCGCTGATCAGGCCTGCGCGGCGGAAGTTCAGGTGCCGGGGGGCAAGGTTGCTGAGCACGAAGGCCGGCGCCACGAAGTTGGCCATGATGTTTACCGCCACCGTGACGATCAGGAAGGCCAGGCAGCCCAGTACCAGAAACGGCGTGCTCGGGATGGTAGCGACGATCTGGGTCGGGCTGTCGATCACCTGGCCGTTGATCTGGAACTGCGCACCGCACAGCACCACGGTGATCACCGCGAACACCAGGATGTTCACCGGCAGCCCCCAGAAGTTACCGACGCGGATGGTCTTGCGGCACGGCGAGGAGCGGGCGAAGTCGCAGAAGTTCAGCACCAGGGTGCCGTAGATCGCCAGCCACAGCGCACCACCGGCAAAAATATTGCGCCACATCTCATAACCGCTCAGTGGCTCGGCCACCGACCAGGCAATGCGCGTATCGGCCTGAAAGTACATCCACCCAGCCAGGCTCGCCACGGTGAGCAGGATCACCGGGCCGGCAAACGCCTCGTAACGACGGACCATCTCCATGCCGTAAGCGAGGATCACCAGCTGCACCAGCCAGATCGCCACGAAGCACAGCCAACCCAGGCTCGACAGCCCGAGAATGCTGTCCTGATCATAGGCGGCCACTTGCGGCCATACCGCAGTGAGCAACACCCGCAGCACCACCGAAGCCAGGTAGGTCTGGATACCGAACCAGGCGATGGCGATCACCGCGCGGATCAGTGCCGGAATTTGCGCGCCGTGGATGCCGAAGGCGATCCGGCTGATCACCGGGAACGGCACGCCGGTCTTCTGCCCCATGTACCCGGAGAGGTTCATGAAGAAGTACACCAGCGCCGCGCCAATGGTCAGCGATAGCAGGATCTGCCAGCCACCCAGGCCGAGGGCGAACAAACCCATGGCGAACGAGTAGTTGGCGATGTTGTGCACATCGTTGGTCCACAGGGCAAAGATGCTGTAGCCCCCCCAGCGGCGACCTTCGCTGCGGGTCGGGGCGAGGTCGCGGTTGTGCAGCCGCGGGCTGAGTTCAAGCTCGGGCGCATGGCCGGCCAAGGTCGAGGTGGGGGAGGTGCTGGCGACGGATAGTTCAGGGGCAAGGTCGAGGCTGCTACTCATTCCGGCGGCTCCTGATGCGGCTGCCGGCGATAAGCGGGCGAGCTGCACGGGCTCGTCATCTCATCGTTGCAGGCAGTGGCATCACTGGGTTCTCGAGGCAGCGGCCCTAAGGATCAGGCGCTGCGTTATTGTGTATTTATGTTTCGTAAACTTTGTATACAAAACACAAACACACAAAAGCCAGTTCCATGCCAGGAACAATACAAGTTTAAGCAGGCCAGTAATCTGATTCTGTCTTTTTTTAATATAACCTAATGAAAATAAGGAATTATAAGTTGACCAAATGAACAGTTTTTATTTTTTCAGGAGTTTTTTAGTTGATCAAGTGGTCAATTTTTTATTCGGGTCCAATGTAACCTAGTGGTGCGTTACTTCACCTAAGTGCACACAAAAATGGCACTTATAGTGACATTCTTGTGTACAAAAAATAGTCAATAGGATTAGCCGGATACTCGCCTGGGGCGGGCTAGCGCCGTCGCTATAAGGCTATTCGCCCATCGGCGGTAGCCGGCGTTTTACCGGGCTCTTCTTGATGATCGCGGTATTGGTTTCAGCCAGCACATTGATCCGATCGAGCAAGGTGTCGAGTTGCTCCATCGAGCGCACATGCAACCTGGCGATGAAGCAATCTTCACCGGTGACCTTGTCGCACTCGGTGAACTCGGGGATGGCAATGATCTGCCGCTCCACTTCCTGTAACTGCCCAGGCAATGGCCGGATGCGCACGATAGCCTGCAACTGGTAGCCGAAACTGCGCGGGTCGACGTCTACCGTGTAGCCGCGTAACACGCCTCGCTCCTCCAAACGGCGCAGGCGCTCGCTGACGCTGGGCGCAGACAACCCGCTGATCTGCGCCAGGGCTTTGAGCGAGCGGCGGGAGTCTTCCATCAGGGCATTGATCAACAGCTGGTCTATAGCGTCGGTCATCTTTAACCTCGTCAGGCAAAATTGGTGATTCGCCTTGATAGTAAAGGCGATTCTGACATTTAGCCTTGGTTATCCGCTGGAAGGTAGCGCTTGACCCTCGTCATACTGTGGCCATCGTCAAGCGGAGGTGTGAGATGGACAGTTCAGTGCGCCGTGGCTCTGTGGAAATGATGGTCGCCATGCTGATTTCCGGGACCATCGGCTGGTTCGTGCTGGTGTCTGGGCAGCCGGTACTGGAGGTGGTGTTCTGGCGCTGCGTATTCGGCGCCGGCACCTTGCTGCTGATTTGCGCAGGCTTGGGTTTTCTCAAGCCAGGGGTGATCGGCCGCACTGCGTTCCTGCTGGCGATCGCCAGCGGCGTGGCCATCGTCGGCAACTGGGTACTGCTGTTCGCCTCCTACTCACGCGCCTCGATCGCCATCGGTACGGCGGTGTACAACGTGCAGCCTTTCATGCTGGTGGGGCTGGCGGCGCTGTTTCTCGGCGAGAAGATCACCGCGGCCAAGCTGACCTGGCTGAGCGTGGCGTTTCTCGGCATGTTGGCGATCGTCAGCGCGCATGGTGCCGGGCAGGGTAGCGGCAACGACTATCTATTGGGCATTGCCCTGGCCTTGGGCGCGGCCTTGCTGTACGCCGTGGCGGCGCTGATCATCAAGCGTCTGAGTGGCACCCCCCCGCATTTGATCGCGCTGATCCAGGTAAGTACAGGCGTGTTGCTGCTGGCGCCGTGGGTCAAGCTTGGCGGGCTGCCCGCTGAACCGTCGGCGCTGGCTAGCCTGATTACCTTGGGCATCGTGCATACCGGGGTGATGTACGTGCTGCTCTACAGCGCCATCCAACGCCTGCCCACGGCCCTGACGGGCGCGCTGTCGTTCATCTACCCCATCGCGGCGATCCTGGTCGATTGGATCGCCTTCGGCCATCGGCTGGCGCCGTTGCAGTGGCTGGGCGTAGCGCTGATCCTGCTGGCGGCTGCGGGCATGCAGCAGGGCTGGTGGTTCAAGCCGGCGCCACGGGTCGAGGTGCTCAAGCCAGATTGAACCTGGCCAGACGAATATGTGGGCATGACTGGGCTGTTGGCGATGCTCGGTTACAATGGCGTTTTTTTGCCCGTGTGAATCCCCGCCATGACCTCAGCCATCGCCACCCTTGCCCTGCACCTGACTGCGGCGCTTGACCCCGCCCCGCAGGAAACCCGGCGCCTGTTCCACGGCCGCGGCCGTTGCTGGCCGGGGCTTGAGCAGATCACCGTCGACTGGTTGCAGGGGGTGTTGTCGGTCGCCTTGTTTCGCGAGCCCGCGCCTGAGCAGTTGGCCGAATTGGAGGCAATGCTCAATGCCCTGGCTCAAACCCCACAGTGGACGGGCGAGGCGATTTTGATCCAGCACCGCTACCTGCCCGACAGCCCCGGCCAGTGGCTGGTTGGCGGCCCGATCCAGCAACGTGAGGTGGTTGAGGATGGCCTGCGCTATTTGCTGGACTTGGGCGTTCGCCAGAACAACGGGCTGTTCCTCGATATGCGCTACGGTCGGCGCTGGGTGCGCGAACAGTCGGCCGGTAAGCGGGTGCTGAACTTGTTTGCCTATACCTGCGGCTTTTCCGTGGCGGCGATTGCTGGCGGGGCCGAGCAGGTGGTCAACCTGGACATGGCCAAGTCGGCGCTGTCGCGTGGGCGGGAGAATCATCGGCTCAATGGGCATGATGTGGGGCAGGTGGCGTTTCTCGGCCATGAGCTGTTCAAGTCCTGGGGCAAGGTGCGCAAGTATGGGCCGTATGACCTGGTCATCATCGATCCGCCGACGTTCCAGCGCGGTAGCTTCGTCCTGACCCAGGATTACGCGAAGATCCTGCGCCGCCTGCCGGAGCTCCTGCGCGAGGGCGGCACCGTGCTGGCCTGTGTCAACGATCCGGGGATCGGCTCGGCGTTCTTGATCGAGGGTATGGCTGAGCAGGCCCCGGCGCTGAAGTTTGTCGAGCGGCTGGAGAATCCCCCGGAGTTTCCCGATGTGGATGTTGAGGGTGGTTTGAAGGCTTTGGTATTCCGTCAGTAGGTTTGAAGCTATCGCGGGGCAAGCCCGCTCCCACTCAAGCCCGCTCCCACTCAAGCTCGCTCCCACGCAAGCCTGCTCCCACGCAATCGCTCTACTGCTCGCTCGGGAGCTGACTTGCGTGGGAGCGGGCTTGCCCCGCGATGAGACTGGCTCAGGCCGAAACAGCACGCGCCTGCGCAGGCATGGGATACACCTGGGCAAACGCCACATTCTCAGTCTGATCTACGCGCTTTTTCAGTCGCTCGTTGAACGCCCGGCTCACCGCATACTGGCCGCCGGAAATGGTGCGGAACTGCGCGGTCAACACGAAGCCGTTCAAATCCATCCGGTCCACCCCGAACACCTGCAGCGGCCCTTGCAGGTTGATCCGCAGCAGCGGGTCTTCGCTGATCGACTTGCCCACCTCGTGGATCAACGCAAGCGATTGATCGACATCGCTGTCGTAGGTGAACTGCACCGAGAAGAACGCGTAGGCGAACTGACGTGACTGGTTGGTGACGGCCTTGATCTGGCCGAACGGCACCGAATGCACGAATCCTTTGCCATCGCGCAGGCGCAGGGTGCGGATGGTCAGGCTCTCGACCGTGCCGGCATGCCCGGAATCGAGCACCACCCAATCGCCGATGGAAATGGTGTCTTCGATCAGGATGAACAGCCCGGTGATGACGTCCTGCACCAGTTGCTGCGAGCCGAAACCGATGGCCAAGCCGATCACCCCGGCACCGGCCAGCAGCGGCGCGACATTGATCCCCAGGTTGGCCATGGTGGTGATGGTGCAGATGACGATCAGGATCACCTTGATGGCGTTGCGCAGCATCGGCAGGATGGTCCGCGTGCGGGTGCTCGGCTGGCGCGAGGCGCGCCGACCGACAGCGGGCTTAAGCGCTTCCTGGATTGCCGTGTCGAGCACCACCCAGAGCAGCCAGGTGACCAGCAGGATCAAGCCGATGCTCGACAGTGAATTGCTGATCGCCTGGCCGAGGCTGTTGCTCAGGGCGAAGGTAATCACCGAAAAGCCCCAGATCCGCCCGAGCAGTTCGATGAACGCCACCGCCATGGCGATCCGCAGCAAGGCGTGCACCAGGCTGCGCAACAGCTCTTTGTAGGGGCGTACCCGCTGTTGATCGTCGCCCTCGTGCGTGGCCAGCAGGTGCTGCATCAGGGTGCTGAGGAACACCGCCGCGACCAGCAGCACAGTGGTCAATAGCGCGTTCTGCAAGGCTTTCTGACTTTCTTCGCCAGCGCCGATCAGGTGGATCGCCGACACCAGGATCATCATCAGGATCGGCAAGTACCACAGCTTGGAAAAGATCCGCAGCGTCTCCTGCACGGCGCGATGCTGCAAACGGTCCTTGAGGTCGCGGTTGCGGATCAAGTGCGCCACCGGGCGGCGCAGGCGCAGGACCAGGCTGGCAAAGACGAAGGTCGCCAGCAGCCCGGTCAATACGGCAATGCTGGCGGTGATGTTGCCGCCCAGCTGACGGGCGATCTGCGGACTGGTCAGGGCATCGCTCCAGGCTGCCAGAAAACCAATCATGAACAGCGGGCGCGGCGCCATGCGCCGGATCACTGCCACGGCTTGGCGTTTGTGGCCGGCGTCGAACAAGGTGATCAGGCAAAGGATGATCGAGGTCGAGAACAGGCCGCTGCTGGTCGCGTAGGCCAGGCTCAGGCCCAATGCGCGGGCGACCGAGGGATCGAGGAAGCGGCTGACGTAGAGCGTCAACGGCAGGCTGGCCAGGGCTGGCAAGGTATAGGGCAGAAGATAGCCAAGCAGGCTGCGTACGCGTTTGCGCTGACCCAGCAGGGAAGTCGCTGCGCAGCGCTTGGCGCACCAACGACCGAGGGTGGTGAGCAGGGCGAAGCTGGCGGCCCAGGTCAGGCTCAGCAGGAGGAAATTGCCGGTCAGCTGCAGCGAGTCGCTGGCTGAGTGGCGATCGACCAGACGCTCCATCTCCTTGGCGGCGCGGTCGGTACGCAGGCGCCAGGCGTCGATCAGGTGGGCATCGAGGTCGAGGTCTTGGGCTGCGCTGTCCAGGCCGTCAGCCAAGGCGCCGAGCAGGCCGCCTTGCAGCACCGGGGCTGGCTCCTCGGGCGTTTGCTCGGTGGGGGTGGGTTCTGCGGCGAGTAGCCGGGTGCTCAGCAGCAGGCTGAGTAGAAGCGGGGTGAGAAAGCGCAGCACTGGAGTACTCCTTGGGCCGGGGCGAGCGGGGAAGGGTTACTCAAGGAACTGATGGCTGAATGTGGGGGAAGTTCAGCTGGGTGTGTTGCCAGTGCCGGCGCTATCGCGGGGCAAGCCCGCTCCCACGCCAATCGTCAACCTCGGCGCAGAGTGTGGGAGCGGGCTTGCCCCGCGATGGGGCCGGCCCTAACCGATAACCTACTGACCGGTATAGATCTGGTCGAACACACCACCATCGTTGAAGTGGGTCTTCTGCACCGTGCGCCAGTCACCGAAGGTCTTCTCTACCGAGAGAAAGTCAACTTTCGGGAAGCGGTCGGTGTACTTGGCCAGTACCGTCGCGTCGCGCGGACGCAGGTAGTTCTGCGCGGCGATTTCCTGGGCAGCTGGCGACCACAGGTACTTCAGGTACTCCTCGGCCACCGCGCGGGTGCCTTTCTTGTCGACCACTTTGTCGACCACGCTCACCGGCGGCTCAGCTTCGGCCGACACGCTTGGATAGACTACTTCGAACTGGTCGCGGCCGAACTCGCGGGCAATCATCTCGGCTTCGTTCTCGAACGTTACCAGCACGTCGCCGATCTGGTTGGTCATGAACGTGGTAGTGGCGGCGCGGCCACCGGTGTCGAGCACTGGCGCTTGCTTGAACAGCTTGCCGACGAAGTCCTTGGCCTTGGCTTCGTCACCACCGTTTTGCAGCACGTAGCCCCAGGCCGAGAGGTAGGTGTAGCGGCCGTTACCGGAAGTCTTGGGGTTGGGCACGATCACCTGGACGCCGTCCTTGAGCAGATCGGGCCAGTCTTTCAGGGCCTTGGGGTTGCCCTTGCGAACGATGAACACGGTGGCCGAGGTGAACGGCGCGCTGTTGTTCGGCAGGCGGCTGACCCAGTTGTCCGGGACCAGTTTGCCGTTGTCGACCAGGGCATTGATGTCAGTGGCCATGTTCATGGTGATGACGTCAGCCGGCAGGCCGTCGATCACCGCTCGCGCTTGCTTGCTCGAACCGCCGAAGGACATCTGCAGGTTGACTTTCTCTTTGTGCTCGGCCTCCCAGTGCTTCTGGAACGCTGAGTTGTAGTCCTTGTAAAAGTCGCGCATCACGTCGTAGGAGACGTTGAGCAGGGTGGGCGCGGCCTGGGCCAGGTTGCCGAGGGTGAGCCCGGCGGCCAGTAGCGAGGCAGTGAACAGTTTTTTCACGACGCATTCCTTGTTCTTGAAGAGTGTGGGCAGTTTGCCAGCGACTATAGCGGGTGCTCGACAGGCGTTTAAAGAACAAAAAACGCTTTGGTTATTCCGCCTTGGGAAATAGCGCATTGCCGCAGCGTGAGCAGAATGCAGCGCCGTGTTCATGGTGCTTTTTCCGGCAGGTCGGGCAGTCGTGCTGCAGCTGTTCACCGCGCATGGCGTTGGCCAACTCAGCGGTAAAAATGCCGGTGGGCACGGCGATGATCGAGTAACCGGTGATCATCACCAGCGACGACAGCACTTGGCCCAGCGGAGTCTTCGGTACGATGTCGCCAAAGCCCACCGTAGTGAGGGTGACGATGGCCCAGTAGATGCCCTTGGGGATGCTGGTAAAGCCATGCTCGGGGCCTTCGATCACGTACATCAAGGTGCCGAACACCGTGACCAGGGTCGATACCGTGACCAGGAACACGATGATCTTCTGCTTGCTGCCGCGCAGCGCTGCCATCAGGTAGTTGGCTTGCTTGAGGTATTGGCCAAGCTTGAGCACGCGGAAGATGCGCAGCATGCGGATCACTCGGATGATCAGCAGGTACTGGGCGTCGCTGTAGTACAGGGCGATCACCCCAGGCACGATCGCCAGCAGATCGACCAGGCCGTAGAAGCTGAAGGCGTAGCGCAATGGCTTGGGCGAGCAGTACAGGCGGGTCAGGTACTCGGCGAGGAAGATCGCCGTGAAGCCCCACTCGATGGCGGCGAGCACCCCGGCGTAGCCTTGGTGAACTTCATCGATACTGTCGAGGATCACCGTCACCAGGCTGGCGAGGATGATCAGCAGGAGGATCTTGTCGAAGCGTCTGCCAGCGTCGGTGTCGGTCTGGAAGACGATGATGTAGAGCCGCTCGCGCAGGCTCGCAGGGGTATCCATGGGCGCGTTCCATTGTGCAATGGCCAGAGCCTAGGGGCTGCCCCTCAGCTGTGCAAGCGGCGTGGATTGCCTCCTTGGAGCAAACGCGGCAAGCGTGCACCCAGGTGCAGCAGCCAGCAAGCGGCAATGAACGGTGCGGTCAGGCCGGCAATCGGCAGCAGGTTGAACAGCGGCTGCAGCACAATCGCCAGGATGCTCGCCAGCATAGGCAGCCAGGGCCGTTCGCGTTGCGCGCTGAAGGCCAAGGCCGCCAGTGCTGCGTTAAAGCCGAGCAGGCCCATCCAGGCGGTCTGCGCCTCACCGGCCAGCAGCGCGACGCTGCCGCCCAGCGCCGAGCCGAGCAGGGCCCACAGCGCTGCGTAGCGGTTGGCGATGAACAGGCCAATGGCGATCAACAGGCCGGCCAAAGGCTGGTCGAGGAGAAACACCTGACCCAAGCCGCGCGCCAGGGCATGTATGGGATTGGCTTCGACCGCTGCAGCGGCGCTGGAGGGTTCGGCCAGCAGCAGGGCGGCCCAGCCGAGCAGCACGAACGGCGCGGTGTAGGCCGGAAGCAGGCAGTTGCCGCGTTTGCGCCACTGCTGGACAAAGATGCTCGAGAGGCCGCCAGCGGCGATGATCAGCGGTGGCAGGATCGCCGACCATGGCAGCACTGCGCTGAACAGGATGCCGATCAGCACGCCGTTGTAGCTGTACAACCCGGCCTGGCGGTCAGCGCGCGGATAGCCGCGGCGCTGTGCGGTGAGCAGGCCGGCCAGGGCGCCGAGCAGGGCGCCGCCGACCAGGTTGGGGGCGGTCAGCAGGATTGCCAGCAGGCAGCACAAGCCGCACAGCGGGTTGCGCTGCAGCAATACCTGGCTGAAGCCATTGAGCAGCGCCGTGGCCCAGTCGGGGCACGGGTTGACGAAATTTTTGGTGTACATGGGCAGTCAGCAAGGTTGATGGTGAGCGGTGGGCCTCTTTGGGCCTCGGGTTTTCCGCAGTGTCGAACAGTGCAACGGTAGCGTGGGAGCGAGCTTGCCCCGCGATAGCGAGCGTGGCTCCAGCTCAGTGATCGCGGGTCAAGCCCGCTCCCACGACGCTTGTTAGATCAGCGTCTCGATCCGCAGCGTGTTAGTCGTCCCCGGTTTGCCGAAAGGCACACCGGCGGTGATCAGCAGCGTGTCACCGCGGCTGGCCATGCCTTGCGCCTGGGCAATTTCCAGCGCCGTCGAGCAGATCTCATCGACCTGACGCAGGCGGTCGTTGACCACCGAGTGCACACCCCAGGTCACGCTCAGGCGGCGGGCGGTCACCAGGTTCGGCGTCAGGTTGAGGATCGGCGCGCGTGGCCGCTCACGTGCAGCGCGCAGGGTCGAAGCACCGGACTCGCTGTAGTTGACCAGCACCGCCACCGGCAGGATGCCGCTGATGCGGCGGATCGCGCAGCTGATCGCATCCGACATGGTCGCCTCGGCCTTGGGCCGGCCGACGTCCAGTTGCGCCTGGTAATCCGGGCCATTCTCGACCTGGCGGATGATCTTGCTCATCATCTGCACCGCTTCGAGCGGGTAGTCGCCCGAGGCGGTCTCGGCCGACAGCATCACCGCGTCCGCGCCTTCGGCCACGGCATTGGCCACGTCGGTGACTTCAGCGCGGGTCGGGGCAGGGGCGAAGCGCATCGATTCGAGCATCTGCGTCGCCACCACCACCGGCCGGCCCAATTGGCGGCAGGTGTTGATGATGCGTTTCTGGATCTGCGGCACGCTTTCGGCCGGCACTTCTACGCCCAGGTCACCGCGGGCGACCATGATGGCATCGGACAGCTCGGCGATTGCCTGCAATTGATCGACCGCCGAAGGCTTCTCGATCTTGGCCATCAGGTAGGCGCGATCACCGATCAGCTGGCGTGCTTCGATGATGTCCTGCGGGCGTTGGACGAACGACAGCGCCACCCAGTCCACGCCCAGTTCCAGGCCAAAGGCCAGGTCGCGGCGGTCTTTCTCAGTCAGCGGGCTGAGTTCGAGCACCGCTTGCGGCACGTTGACCCCTTTGCGATCGGACAGCTCGCCACCGGCCAGCACCTCGGTGTCAATCGCGTCGCTGTGCTTGGCCGTCACCCGCAGGCGCAGCTTGCCGTCGTCGAGCAACAGGTCCATGCCCGGTTCCAGCGCGGCGATGATCTCGGGGTGCGGCAGGTTGACCCGGCGGCTGTCGCCTGGGGTGCTATCCAGATCCAGGCGCAGGGCCTGGCCGCGTTGCAGCTGGACCTTGCCGTCGGCAAAACGGCCGACGCGCAGCTTCGGCCCTTGCAGGTCCATGAGGATGCCCAGCGGGTAGTTCAGCTGCTGCTCGACTTCGCGGATCCACTGATAGCGCAGGGCGTGGTCGGCATGTTCGCCGTGGCTGAAGTTGAGGCGGAAGATGTTCACTCCGGCTTCGACCAGTTGGCGGATGTCATCGACGCCGTTGATCGCAGGGCCGAGGGTAGCGAGGATTTTGACTTTTTTATCAGGCGTCATGATTGGGCAGTCTCAAGGATCAGAATGGCGCGGAAGTCGTTGACGTTGGTGCGGGTCGGTTCGGTGACGATCAGCGCATCCAGCGCGGCGAAATAGCCGTAGCCGTTGTTGTTGTCCAGTTCATCGCTGGCTGACAGGCCCAGGGCGGCGGCGCGGGCGAAGCTCTCCGGGGTCATGATGGCGCCGGCGTTTTCTTCCGAGCCATCGATGCCGTCGGTGTCACCGGCCAGGGCATACACGCCCGGCACGCCTTTGAGGCTTTCGGTGAGGCTGAGCAGGAACTCGGCGTTGCGCCCGCCACGGCCGTTGCCGCGCACGGTGACCGTGGTTTCGCCGCCGGAGAGGATCACGCAGGGCGCCTTCAGCGGCTGGCCGTGCAGAACGATCTGCCGGGCAATGCCGGCATGTACTTTGGCCACTTCGCGCGATTCGCCTTCCAGGTCACCCAGGATCAACGGGCTGAAGCCGGCTTGGCGGGCCTTGACCGCGGCCGCTTCCAGCGACTGCTGGGGCTTGGCGATCAACTGGAAATGGCTGCGGGCCAGGGCCGGGTCATCGGCCTTGACGGTTTCCGAGGCGGGGTTGTTCAGCCAGTCGATGACGGCCTTGGGCGCATCGATGTTGTAGCGCTTGATGATCGCCAGGGCGTCGGCCGAGGTGCTCGGGTCGGCCACGGTCGGGCCGGAAGCGATCACCGTGGCCAGGTCGCCCGGGACGTCGGAGATGGCGTAGGTGTACACCGTGGCCGGCCAGCAGGCCTTGGCCAGGCGTCCGCCCTTGATCGCCGAGAGGTGCTTGCGCACGCAGTTCATTTCGCCGATGGTCGCGCCGGACTTGAGCAGCGCCTTGTTGATCTGTTGCTTGTCGGCCAGGGTCAGGCCCTCGGCCGGCAATGCCAGCAGGGCCGAGCCGCCGCCGGACAGCAGGAAGATCACCCGATCGTCTTCGCACAGGTTGCTGACCAGTTCCAGCACGCGCTTGGCTACCGCCAGGCCGGCGGCATCGGGGACCGGGTGGGCGGCTTCGACCACCTCGATCTTCTGGCAGTTGGCGCCGTGGCCGTAGCGGGTCACGACCAGGCCGGAGACTTCGCCTTGCCAGCTTTTTTCGACCACTTCAGCCATGGCCGCGGCGGCTTTGCCGGCACCAATGACGATGACTCGGCCGCTACGGTCGGCGGGCAGGTGGGGTTCGAGGACCTGGCGGGGGTGGGCGGCAGCGATGGCTGTGTCGAACAGCTCGCGGAGTAATTGTTGCGGATCGACCGACATGGCAGGCTCCCAAATTCTTGTTGTTCTGCAAAATCGAAAACGCCCCTGGAACTGCCTCCGTGCAGGCTGAACCAGGGGCGGTGTTGCGCGTTGCCAGCGATGGCCTGTGGTTGCAAGTTCATCGCTGGTGGATTCTTCGCGGGCCCCGCAGGTAGCCCACAGTTCTCAGGTTCAGCGCTGAACCTGTAGGAGCGGGCTTGCCCGCGAAGAGGCCAGTGAGGCTAGCAATGGCTTACTTGTCGCCGCGGATCGAGAAGTTGGCCATGTGCTCCAGGCCTTTGATCAGCGCCGAGTGGTCCCAGTTGCCGCCACCGAGGGCGACGCAGGTGCTGAACACTTGCTGGGCGTTGGAGGTGTTGGGCAGGTTGATGCCCAGCTCCTTGGCGCCTTGCAGGGCCAGGTTCAGGTCCTTCTGGTGCAGGTTGATACGGAAGCCCGGGTCGAAGGTGCCTTTGATCATGCGCTCGGCATGCACTTCAAGGATCTTCGAGGAAGCGAAGCCACCCATCAGTGCTTCACGCACCTTGGCAGGATCGGCGCCGTTCTTGGCAGCGAACAGCAGCGCTTCGCTGACAGCCTGGATGTTCAGGGCGACGATGATCTGGTTGGCGACCTTGGCCGTCTGGCCGTCGCCATTGCCGCCAACGCGGGTGATGTTCTTGCCCATGGCTTCGAACAGCGGCAGGGCGCGCTCGAAGGCTTTCGGGCAGCCACCGACCATGATGCTCAGGGTCGCGGCCTTGGCACCGACTTCACCGCCCGACACTGGCGCGTCGAGGTAGGCAGCGCCGGTTGCCTTGATCTTCTCGGCAAAGGCTTTGGTGGCAGTTGGCGAGATCGAGCTCATGTCGATCACCACCTTGTTCGGGCCAACGCCTTCGCCAACGCCGTTTTCACCGAACAGCACGGCCTCGACCTGGGGGGTATCGGGGACCATGACGATGATGAATTCAGCTTCCTGGGCCACTTCTTTGGGGTTGGCCAGGGCCACCGCGCCAGCGGCGATCAGGTCGGCCGGGGCTGCGTCGTGGTGGGTGGAGACGAACAGGCTGTGACCTGCTTTTTGCAGGTTCTGGGCCATGGGCTTGCCCATGATGCCGGTGCCGATAAAACCGATTTTAGCCATGAGAATTTGCCTCTTTGTATTTGTGATATCTCAAGCGAGCCAAGGCCTCTGTGGGGGCGGGCTTGTCGAAGCGTCGAACCGCCGCGAAACAGCCGGTGTTCGCGGGCAAGCCCGCTCCCACAGGGTTTGTTGTTTCACAGGGGGCCTGTGTTCAGCCCTTCAGATAGCGTTATGGGTCTTCAGCCAGCCCAGGCCAGCCTCGGTGGTGGTCAGCGGCTTGTATTCCGCGCCCACCCAGCCCTGGTAACCGATGCGGTCCAGGTGCTCGAACAGGAAGCGGTAGTTGATCTCACCGGTGCCTGGCTCGTTGCGGCCGGGGTTGTCGGCCAGCTGGATGTGGTTGATCAGCTTCAGGTTGGCTTGCAGGGTGCGAGCCAGGTCACCTTCCATGATCTGCATGTGGTAGATGTCGTACTGCAGGAACAGGTTGTCGCTGCCGACTTCGGCCTGGATTTCCAGGGCCTGTTGGGTGGTGTTCAGGTAGAAACCTGGGATGTCGCGGGTGTTGATCATTTCCATGACCAGGCGAATCCCGGCAGCCTTGAGTTTGTCGGCGGCGAACTTGAGGTTGTCGACGAAGGTCTTGCGCACATCGGCGCATTGCAGGCCTTGTGGACGGATGCCGGCCAGGCAGTTGACCTGGGTGTTGCCCAGGACCTTGGCGTATTCGATGGCCTTGTCGACGCCGCTGCGGAACTCTTCGACGCGGTCCGGGTGGCAGGCGATGCCGCGCTCACCCTTGCCCCAATCGCCGGCAGGCAGGTTGAACAGCACCTGGGTCAGGCCGTGGGCGTCGAGCTGCTGCTTGATCAGGTCGGCGCTGAAGTCATACGGGAAGAGGTATTCGACACCGCTGAAGCCAGCGTCGGCGGCGGCCTTGAAGCGGGCCAGGAAGTCCTGCTCGGTGAACAGCATGGACAGGTTGGCAGCGAAGCGAGGCATGGTTGTCTCCTTTGCAGATGAAGGCCCCCGGCACAATCGGCGCGGGGGCGTCAGGCAATCAGTCGAGCATCGAGATCGCAGTTGGCGCGTCGTTGCCAACCAGGGCGAGGTCTTCGAACTCGTTGACCGCGTTGATCTCGGTGCCCATGGAAATGTTGGTCACACGCTCGAGGATCACTTCAACCACGACCGGCACGCGGAATTCTTCGGCCATTTTCTGCGCCTTGAGCAGGGCAGGGGCGATCTCGCCTGGCTCGAATACGCGCAGGGCCTTGCAACCCAGGCCTTCGACCACGGCAACGTGATCGACACCGTAGCTGCCGGCTTCGGTCGAGTTGATGTTCTCGAACGCCAGTTGTACACAGTAATCCATGTCGAAGCCACGCTGCGCCTGGCGGATCAGGCCAAGGTAGGCGTTGTTCACCAGCACGTGGACGTACGGCAGGTTGAACTGCGCGCCGACTGCCAGTTCTTCGATCATGAACTGGAAGTCGTAGTCACCCGAGAGGGCAACGACCTTGCGTTGCGGGTCGGCCTTGACCACGCCCAGTGCTGCTGGAATGGTCCAGCCCAGCGGGCCGGCCTGGCCGCAGTTGATCCAGTGGCGTGGCTTGTAGACGTGGAGGAACTGCGCGCCGGCGATCTGCGACAGGCCGATGGTGCTGACGTAGCAGGTGTCCTTGCCGAACACTTGGTTCATTTCTTCGTAGACGCGCTGCGGCTTGACCGGCACGTTGTCGAAGTGAGTCTTGCGCTGCAGGCTCGACTTGCGCTGTTGGCAGTCTTCCAGCCAAGCGCCACGGTCCTTGAGCTTGCCAGCGGCTTTCCACTCGCGCGCCACTTCGAGGAACACATCCAGCGCCTTGCCGGCGTCAGACACGATACCCAGGTCCGGGGTGAACACACGGCCGATCTGGGTCGGTTCGATATCGACGTGAACGAACTTGCGGCCCTCGGTGTAGACGTCGACGGAACCGGTGTGGCGGTTGGCCCAACGGTTGCCGATACCGAACACCAGGTCGGATTTGAGCAGGGTGGCGTTGCCGTAGCGGTGCGAGGTCTGCAGACCGACCATGCCGACCATTTGCGGGTGGTCGTCAGGGATGGTGCCCCAGCCCATCAGGGTCGGGATGACCGGTACGCCGGTCAGCTCGGCGAACTCAACCAGCTTGTCGCTGGCATCGGCGTTGATGATGCCGCCACCGGCAACCAGCAATGGGCGCTCGGCGTCATTGAGCAGGGCCAGGGCCTTCTCGGCTTGCACGCGGCTGGCCGATGGCTTGTTGACTGGCAGTGGCTCGTAGGCATCGATATCGAACTCGATCTCAGCCATCTGCACGTCGAACGGCAGGTCGATCAGCACTGGGCCAGGGCGGCCGCTGCGCATTTCGAAGAAGGCCTTCTGGAAGGCGTAAGGCACTTGGCCTGGCTCCAGAACAGTGGTGGCCCACTTGGTCACTGGCTTGACGATGTTGGTGATGTCGACTGCCTGGAAGTCTTCCTTGTGCAGACGTGCGCGCGGTGCTTGGCCGGTGATGCAGAGGATCGGGATGGAGTCGGCGGATGCACTGTACAGGCCGGTGACCATGTCGGTGCCGGCAGGGCCGGAGGTGCCGATGCACACGCCGATATTGCCTGGGTTGGCACGGGTGTAACCCTCGGCCATGTGCGAGGCACCTTCGACGTGACGAGCGAGGACATGATCGATGCCACCGACTTTTTTCAGGGCCGAGTACAGCGGGTTGATGGCAGCCCCTGGGATGCCGAACGCGGTATCTACACCTTCACGGCGCATGACCAGAACGGCTGCATCGATTGCTCTCATTTTGCTCATGGGTTGTGCCTCATCGATTTTGTAATTGTATACAACTTGCTCTGCGCCAGAGTGTATTCACGCTCGGCGGCTTAGGTCAATCCATTTTCATCGGGACGGGTGGCTTTCGTCGGGATGCCCATGAAAACGGCATTTCGTCTGATCGTGCACGATCGTCTAAAAATATTGTATACAAAAACAATTGTCGTTGTGTTCTATTTGTCCGATCGAATTTCAACTGCCCTCAGGGCTTCTCACAACAATAAGAGGACCTTTGCAATGACTACATTGACTCTGAAAGTCGCTGTCAGCGTGGTGAACGCCGCGCTGGCCGCTGGCCGCAAGATCAACGCCGCACCACTGACCGTGGCGGTGCTCGATGCCGGTGGGCATCTGCTGGCGCTGCAGCGTGAAGATGGCGCCAGCCTGTTGCGGCCGCAGGTGGCCACCGGTAAAGCCTGGGGCGCGATTGCGCTGGGCAAGGGCTCGCGTCTGCTGGCGCTGGATGCGCAGCAGCGGCCGGCGTTTTTCGCTGCCTTGAATGGGCTGGGTGAGCGGTCGGTGGTGCCGGCGCCGGGGGGTGTGCTGATTCGTGATCAGGACGGCAAAGTGCTGGGAGCGGTGGGGATCAGCGGGGATACTTCGGATATCGATGAGCAGTGTGCGATCAGTGCGATCGAGGAGGCGGGGTTGACTGCCGATGCGGGCGTCGCGGCTTAAGCGATAGTTGTCAGTTGCAACCCTATCGCGGGGCAAGCCCGCTCCCACGAAGACTGCATGCCACCTAGGGACAGTGCAGGTAGTCCACGTGGGAGCGGGCGTGCCCCGCGATTGCGGCTCTCAGGCTGCCTCGGGTTCACATCCCTTCAGCACCAGGCGAATGATGGTCTGCGCCGCCGCTTCATAATCACTGTCAGCCAACTTGGCCTTGCCGGTGACTGCCGAAATCTGCCAATCGAAATCCGCATAGGTCTGGGTCGCCGCCCAGATGCTGAACATCAGGTGATGAGCATCGACGGGGGCGATCTGCTTGCGGTCGATCCAGCGCTGGATGCACTCGATGTTGTGCCTGGCCTGCTCGTTGAGCTGCTCGACCTGGCTGGGCGACAGGTGCGGCGCGCCGTGCATGATCTCGCTGGCGAACACTTTGGAGGCATGTGGCAGGTCGCGCGAGATGCGGATCTTCGAGCGAATGTAGGAACTCAACACTTGCTTGGGGTCACCATCGGCATTGAACGGCGTCGAGGCCTGCATGATCGGCGCGATGATGCTTTCCAGGACCTCGCGGTAGAGGTTGTCCTTGGATTTGAAGTAGTAGTACACGTTCGGCTTGGGCAGGCCTGCCTTGGCCGCGATGTCGCTGGTCTTGGTGGCGGCGAAGCCCTTGTCGGCGAATTCCTCGCTGGCCGCGCGCAGGATCAGTTCCTTGTTGCGCTCGCGAATGGTGCTCATGGTCAGGGATCTTCCTCGCAATGGTCGCCTCTAAGAGGGATCGGCCATGGTAGCACCGGCCTTGACGGGCGCTCAAGGCAGGGTGTTTGGGCTAGAATTCGACGATTCACTCAATGGGAAACCGGCAAACATGGCAGGAAGCAGTCTACTGGTACTGATCGACGACATCGCCACGGTGCTCGACGATGTCTCGCTGATGACCAAGGTCGCGGCGAAAAAGACCGCTGGCGTGCTCGGTGACGATTTGGCACTGAACGCTCAGCAAGTCACTGGCGTGCGTGCCGA
The DNA here is from genome assembly GCF_044900155.1 of Pseudomonas sp. NPDC088890. Lineage (NCBI taxonomy): Bacteria > Pseudomonadati > Pseudomonadota > Gammaproteobacteria > Pseudomonadales > Pseudomonadaceae > Pseudomonas > Pseudomonas sp. NPDC088890. Next base: position 443,189 of record NZ_JBJDNG010000001.1, read on the forward strand.
ACGGGAAATCCCGGTGGTCTGGGCGGTGGCCAAGGGTTCGTTCCTGAACAAGCTGATCCTGGTCCCGGCGGCGCTGTTGATCAGTGCCTTCATTCCTTGGGCGGTAATCCCGTTGCTGATGCTGGGCGGGGCTTATCTGTGCTTCGAGGGCTTCGAGAAGCTGGCGCACAAGTTTCTCCACAGCAAGGCCGAGGATGCCGCCGAGCACGGCGCCCGCGCCGAAGCGGTGGCAGATCCGAATGTCGATCTGGTGGCCTATGAGAAGGACAAGATCAAGGGCGCGGTGCGCACCGACTTCATCCTCTCGGCGGAGATCATCGCCATTACCCTGGGTACGGTGGCCGACGCCCCGCTGGCGCAGCAGATCATCGTGCTGTCGGGTATCGCCATCGTCATGACCATTGGTGTGTATGGCCTGGTGGCCGGCATCGTCAAGCTCGATGACCTTGGCCTGTGGCTGACCCAAAAAGCCTCGCGTGCGGCGCAGGCGGTGGGGAACGCAATTCTGCGCACCGCGCCGTACATGATGAAGAGCCTGTCGGTGATCGGTACTGCAGCGATGTTTTTGGTCGGCGGCGGGATTCTGGTGCATGGCATTGCGCCGTTGCATCATGCCATCGAAGCCTTCAGCGAAGGGCGCGGCGGGGCACTGACCGGGGCGTTGCTCAATGGGCTTGCCGGGGTGGTTGCCGGGGCCGTGGTGCTGGCGGTGGTCAGCGTGCTGGGTAAGGTTTGGCGGGTGGTACGTCCTGCTAGCTGATGCCAATCGCGGGAGCGGGCTTGCCCTGCGATTGCGTCGTCAATCAAATCGCTATCGCAGGGCAAGCCCGCTCCCACAGGTTCAGCAGCGTTATACCTGTAGGAGCTGGCTTGCCCGCGAAGGGCCGCAGAGCGGCCCCGAACACTCAGATCAGAAGTGCACCTTGACCAACAGGCTCGCGGTGTTCTGGTCGGTGGTGAACGCATCGGAATCCTTGATCCCGTACTTGTTCTTCCAGTAGTCGTACTCGATACCGACGTACAGCTGCTTCTCGCCAAAGTGCAGCGCCTTGCCCAGGTCATACTTGATCTGTGGGTTGAAGTGCAGGTTGGCCTGATAGGTGCCGCGACGGTTCTCGTCGTTATCCACCACCCAATCCATGAAGCCATCGATGAGGATGTCGGACGAGCCGACCGGGATGGTGTACGACCACACTGGGGTGATCTGCCAGACGTTGTCACCGGGGCGGCTGCCATCGGTGGTGCGCTGGTAGAAGTTCAGCTGGAAGTAATCGAAGCCTGGGATATCCAGGTCAAAGCCAGGACCGATCAGGTACGCCTCGGTATCACCCTCGCCGAACTCGTAGGTCATCGCCAACAGCACGTCCTTGACCGGGCCGAAGGCGATCTTCTGATCGAAGATCTTGCCGAACGACAGGCGCGGGCTGATTTCGCCGTAGTAGGTGTTGGGGCCGTTACTGGCGTCTTTCTTGCCCTGGTAGAAGATCTTGTCGACAAAGATGAAGTTGTCGCCGTACTTCCACCCATCGGCGTGCTCGAAGGTGAAGGTCTGCTGGGTCTCTGGGTTGACCTTGAAGTTCTTGCCCCAGAGGTAGGTCAGGCTGTTGTTCTGCCACTGCAGCAGGTCACCGGCGACGCTGGCGCCAGAGGCCAGCAGGCCGCCAGCGAGGATCAGGCTATTGATGGTACGCATTGCGTGTGTCGCTCCCTTGAGTCGGATCTGTTGTCAGCGCTCGGTGGCGGCGCTGTTCTTGTCTTTTGAGTCAGCTTTTTTCGATTGGCCACAGCTGTTTGGCAAGAGCTGCGCCAACTTTCCGGGTTGGTCACAACCATCCTGCTCGACGTCTTTCTGAACGGATGAAATGGGTAGCTTGAGGCTGGCAAAACGTTGGCCAACCGCCCGAATTCATTGACTGAGCGGTCAGTAAACGCAGGCAGAAATCATTCTGCCCTGAGCGAGGGGGCGCGCAGATTACTCACTTGCGCGCCGGTCCTCAAGTGCTCCGTCCTGGAGCACTACTCACCAAACTTGGGCGTTTGGTCAGATTCTTAGAAGTGCACCTTCACCAGGGCGCTGGCGACGCTTTGATTGCTGTCGACATTGCCACGGCTGTCGATGCCGTATTTGTCTTTCCAGTAGCTGTATTCAAAGCCCACATACAGCTGCTTGGCGCCCATGTTCAGAGCCTTGCCCAGGTCGTATTTGACCTGTGGGTTGAACTGCAGGTTGGCGTGATAGGTGCCGCGGCGGGTCTGGTCGTTGTCCACTACCCAGTCGATGTAGCCATCGATAAGGATGTCGGAGCGGCCCACTGGGATGGTGTAGGACCAGGCCGGGGTAATCTGCCAAACGTTGTCACCGGGGCGGCTGCCTTCGGTGTTGCGCAGGTAGAAGTTCAGGGTGAAGTAGTTGAAGCCGGGGATCCCCAGGTCGAACCCGGGGCCGATCAGGTAGGCCTCGTTGTCGCCTTCGCCGCGCTCGTAGGTCATGGCCAGGAGCACGTCCTTGACCGGGCCGAAGGCGAAGCTCTTGCCGGTGATCTTGCCCAGCGACAGGCGCGGGCTGAACTCACCGTAGTAGGTGGTCACGCCTTTGCTTGGGTCGGCCTTGCCGTTGTAGAAGATCTTGTCGACGAACAGGAAGGTGTCGCCGTACTTCCATTTGTTGGCGTGCTCGAAGGTAATGGTCTGCTGGATGTCGGGGTTGACCTTGAAGTCTTTGCCGTACAGGTAGGTCAGGCTTTCGCCGTGCCATTGCAGCCATTCGCCTGCATGCGTGGGGAGGGTGGCCAGCAGGCTGCTGCCCAGCAACAGGGACGAGGTGATGCGCTTCATGTTGTGATTCCCGGACTTATTGTTTTTTTTGGGTTTTTTTGGCGCAAACGCGCCCCGAACGGCCCATTCCGGCGGGCCGACGGTGTTGCGGTACGACGAGGTTGAAAAACGGGGTGGCCGACCGCGCCACCCCGCGCACTCAGTGCTGGTGACAGGCGTCGTTATGCGCCGCCCGATCAGCGCCACCGAGGATGTTGAACAGCACGTTCAGCACCAGGGCACTGAGCGTGGCCATGGCGATACCGCTGTGGGTGATTGGCTCCATCCACTGTGGCATTTGCGCGAAGAACTCGGGCTTGACCACCGGGATCAGGCCAAAGCCCACGCTGACCGCGACCAGCAGCTGGTTGCGGCGGTCGGAGATGTCCGCCTCCTGCAAGATCTTGATCCCGGTGGCGGTGACCATGCCGAACATGGCAATGGACGCGCCGCCAAGGACCGCAGGCGGGATCGAGGCGATCAGGTAGGCCGCCTTGGGCAGCAGGCTCAGGCCGATCAGCAGCCCACCCGCGACCACCGTGACGTAGCGGCAGCGCACGCCGGTCATCTGCACCAGGCCGATGTTCTGGGCGAACGAGGAGTGGGTGAAGGTGTTGAAGAAGCCAGCGACGAACGAGGCGCCAGCGTCGCACAACAGCCCGCGGCGGAGCATGCCCGGGGTCACTTCGCGATCGGTCACTTTGCCCAGGGCCAGGAACATCCCGGTGGACTCGACAAAGATGATCACCACCACCAGGCACATCGACAGGATCGGCGCCAGGCTGAACGTCGGCATGCCGAAGTGCAGCGGCGTGACCACTTGCAGCCATGGCGCCTGGGCCAGGCCCGACAGGTCGACCATGCCGATCGAGCCGGCCAGGATGTAGCCCAGGCCCATGCCGACCAGCACCGAAACGTTGACCCAAAAGCCGCGCATGAAGCGGTTGATCAACAGGATCACGGCCAGCACCAGGCCTGCCACCATCAGGTAGATCGGCGAGCCGAAGGTCTCGGCTTCATGCCCGCCACCGGCCCAGTTGACTGCCACTGGGAACAGCGACAGGCCAATCGAGGTAATCACGGTGCCGGTGACCAGCGGCGGGAAGAAGCGCACCACCTTGGACATGAACGGCGCGATCAGCATGCCGAAGAAGCCGGCGGCGATGGTCGCGCCGAAGATCCCCTGCAGGCCGACACCGGGCATGCCGGCCATGGCCACCATGCTGCCGACCGCAGCAAAACTGGCGCCCATCATGACTGGCATGCGAATGCCGACAGGACCGATACCGAACGATTGGATGATGGTGGCAACGCCTGCGACCAGCAGGTCGGCGTTGATCAGGAACGCGACTTCTTCGCGCGACAGGCCAGCGGCCTGGCCGATGATCAGCGGCACGGCGATCGCGCCTCCGTACATCAGCAGAACATGTTGCAAACCTACCAGGATCAGCTGAAACAGGGGCAGGGGCTGTCGTGGCGGCGCAACGGGGATGTACGCCTTGGGTGACTCGGACATGCAGCACCTCGAGTTTTGTTCTTATTCTCGGATCCAAGCGCTGGGTCTCGATCGGCAAGCTCTGGTTAGAAAGCTAGGGGTTCCCGATTGAGGCCTGACGCTCGATGCTTGCTTGTTGCGTACTGCGTATAGCGTAAGCGGCAAAGCCACTGCGTCTGTAGGAGCGGTGTTGCCCGCGATGGCGATAGTGCACGCTCTATCGCATTCGCGGGCAAGCCCGCTCCTACAGGTTGACGCGTCGTTGCCGCTGTCTCGATCAGTTGACGGGAGCGCCTTTGGCAATCCAGTCACCGACCAACTTGCGCTCCTCGACGGTCATCTGGGTGATGTTGCCCAGCGGCATGATCTGGCTGGCGACCGCTTGCGCTTGGATGCGCGCGGCCTGGGCCTGGATCTGCTGCGGGGTGTCGAACATCACACCGCCAGGGGCGGCGCTGAACAGCGGGCTGGTTGGCTTGGACGAGTGGCACACGGTGCAGCGTTCCTGGATGACCGTGTGGATCTTGTCGAAAGCGCCACCGGCGGCCTGGGTGCTGGCCTGAGCTGGAGCCTCGGCCGCTGCGGCAGGCGCTTGGGCGGCTTTGGCAGCTTCTTCGGCGCGCAGTTCGGCAGCGGTCTTGCCCCCTACAGCGGTCGCTGGCAGCGGCTGGTACTCGACCTGCGCGGCAGCCTGCTCAGGTGCGGTGGGCAGCGGCTTGGGACCGGTCACATAGGCCAGGCAGATCATCGCCAGGGCGCCGACAGGCAGGGTCCAGGCGAACTTGTTGCTGTCGTGGCGGGTGTTGAAGTAGTGACGGATCAGTACCGCAGCCACGGCGATCCCGGCCAGGATCAGCCAGTTGTATTGGCTGCCATAGGTGCTCGGGAAGTGGTTGCTGATCATGATGAACAGCACCGGCAGGGTGAAGTAGTTGTTATGACGCGAGCGCAGCAGACCCTTGGCCGGCAGTACCGGATCAGGGGTCTGGTTGTTCTCGATTGCCGCCACCAGCTGGCGCTGGGCCGGCATGATGATGCGGAACACGTTACCGACCATGATGGTGCCGATGATCGCGCCAGTGTGCAGGTATGCGCCGCGACCGCTGAACACCAGGCTGAAGCCCCAGCAGGCGGCGATGATCAGCACAAACAGCACACCGCCGAGCAGGGCGGGGCGCTTGCCCAGTGGCGAGTCGCAGAGGAAGTCGTAGATGAACCAGCCGGCGACCAGCGAGCCGATACCGATCGCCACGCCTTCGGCACCACTGAGGGTGCTGCCTGGTGCCAGCAGGTACAGGGTCGGGTTCCAATAGAACACCACGCACAGCAGGGCGATACCGGACATCCAGGTGAAATAGGCTTCCCATTTGAACCAGTGCAGGTTCTCAGGCATTTTCGGCGGGGCCAGCTTGTACTTCTCCAGGTGGTAGATACCACCACCATGGATGGCCCAGAGATCACCTGACAACCCATCGCGCGGGTTGCTTCGATTCAGGTGGTTCTCGAGCCAGACGAAGTAGAACGATGCACCGATCCAGGCCACGCCGGTGATCATGTGAACCCAGCGAATGCTCAGGTTCAGCCATTCGTGAAGGTGTGCTTCCACAGTATGTACCTCTTGCCGGTCACGGTTCAGGCACTGAGCAGGTCGCCCAGTGCTTGGATGACCGACCTTTTCTTATTGGTGGGGATTGAGGATCAGCATCTGTTCCTCGGTGAAATAATGCTCGTCGCAGTTGTTACCGGAACCACTGCGATCAACCACCAGGAAGTCATCCCGCTTTTCGATCGTCAGCACCGGGTGGTGCCAAACGCCGCGATGGTAATTAATGCCCTGCCTGCCGTTGCTGCGGAAAGCGCGGACCAAACCTGATACAGGTGCATCGCCAACTGGCGCGACCACGATCAGAAAGGGGTTGCCGAGCAGCGGAATGAAAGCCTGGCTGCCCAGCGGATGGCGTTCGAGCATGCGTACGGTCAAGGGCATCTCCAGGGCGTCGGCGCGGAAGATGCTGATGATCGCTTTGTCCTCGGGCTCGGCGGTTTCGACCGTGGCGAGCTTGTGGAAGCGCATGGTCGAGCCGTTGTTGATCATGAAGTGGTCGCTGCCATCGGTTTCGATCACGTCACCGAACGGGGCGAAGGCTTCTTTGGTCAGGGGCTCGATCACTAGTGTGCGCATGCTTGTTATCTCTTTTTTCTATGTTCTATGTAGGGTTGGACAACTGCCTTGGGTCAGGCCCTGGGTGCGTTCGCGTGTGCACTCGGGCCAGGCCTTGACGGTGTGCCCTTACAATTGCAGCAGGCGGAACAGCGCGATCAGGTTGATCTGCGCCAGGGCTTCCTTGAATTCGGTATTGGCATCGTTATGGATGCGTTTTTCGAAGGCGGCGAGAATCTGGTGCCGGTTGCTGCCCTTGACCGCCATGATGAACGGGAATTGGAACTTGGCCTTGTAGGCATCGTTGAGTTCGGTGAAGCGAGCGAACTCTTCGGCGGTGCACTGGTGGATACCGGCACCGGCCTGCTCGTTGGTGCTCGACTCGGTCAGCTCGCCCTGGATCGCGGCCTTGCCAGCGAGGTCCGGGTGAGCGTTGATCAGGGCCAGCTGGTCGCTATGGTTGGCGCTCAGGAGGATATCGCTCATGCGCTGGTGCAGCGTCTCGATCTCGTCCAGCTCGACCCGTTGGCCGAGGTCATAAGCCTTCTCGGCAACCCACGGCGAGTGCTCGTAGATGTCGGCGAAGGCACTGACGAAGGCGTCGCGGCTCAGGGTCGATGGCGTCAGGGTCTTGAAGGCGGTCATCAGGCGTTCTCTTTCTTGTACGGGTGGGTGGTGTGCCAGTGGCGGGCGATATCCACGCGACGGGCGAACCAGACCTGTTCATGGCTCTTGGCGTATTCGACGAAGCGTTTCAGTGCAGCCAGGCGGGCCGGACGGCCGACCAGGCGGCAGTGCAAGCCGATCGAGAGCATTTTCGGCGCCTCGGCACCTTCTTCGTAGAGCACGTCGAAGGCGTCCTTGAGGTACTGGAAGAACTGCTCGCCGCAATTGAAACCCTGCACCTGGGTGAAGCGCATGTCGTTGGTGTCCAGGGTGTAGGGGATCACCAGGTGCGGCTTGTCGGTCGGGTTGTTCGGCTCCCAGTAGGGCAGGTCGTCGTCGTAGGTGTCGCTGTCATAGAGGAAGCCGCCTTCCTCCATCACCAGCCGGCGGGTGTTCGGCCCAGTGCGACCGGTGTACCAGCCCAGTGGGCGTTCGCCGGTGAGTTCGGTGAGGATGCGGATGGCTTCGAGCATGTGCTCGCGCTCCTGCGCCTCGTCCATGTTCTGGTAGTCGATCCAGCGGTAGCCGTGGCTGCAGATTTCATGGCCGGCTTGGGCCATGGCGCGGATTACGTCGGGGTGGCGCTGGGCGGCCATGGCCACGGCGAAGATGGTCAGCGGTACGCCGGTGTCCTTGAACAGCTTGAGCAGGCGCCATACGCCGGCACGGCTGCCGTACTCGTAGAGCGACTCCATGCTCATGTTGCGTTGGCCTTGCAGGGGTTGCGCCGCGACCATCTCGGAGAGGAAGGCTTCGGACTCTTTATCGCCGTGCAGGATGTTGCGCTCGCCACCTTCTTCGTAATTGAGGACGAAAGACAAGGCAATGCGGGCATTACCCGGCCATTGCGGGTGAGGTGGGTTGTTGCCGTAACCGATCAGGTCGCGAGGGTAGTCAGCGCTCACTGCAGTCTTCCTTCTTGTACGTGTGTGCGGGGGTGGGTGGACCCGCGTCGGGTTGTCGCACTCACCGGATGGGCTGATTGTATACAACTTCTGAAATCATTTGTAAGCCTGTTTTTCCGCATTTCTTCCCTTTTGTCGCTTGAGAATGTATTGCAAGAAACCTGCCTGTTTGGTCAGCTAATGATGTTGGCGTGTGCGTGGCGCCTATATTTGGCAACTGGTGGCCTATTCTTGAGGGAGCTTGATCGGATGTTTCGAAAGGGTCGAAAAAATTGTGTACAATTTTTTGAGAAAGTGTCTTAATGGCGCCATTCCCACACACGGTAGGCGCTTTCGTGGTGCCTGCTGGGTATTTTCTGCCCACGATTTGAACAAGAGGCGACAAGCACATGGGACGTTTGACTACTCACGTACTGGATGCTGCGCATGGCTGCCCGGGCAGCTCGATCAAGGTCGAGTTGTACCGTGTCGAAGGCCAGCAGCTGGAGTTGGTGAATACTGCGCTGACCAATAGCGATGGCCGGGTCGATGCGCCGTTGCTGCAGGGTGATGATTACCGCACTGGGGTATACCAGTTGCAGTTCAGTGCTGGGGACTACTATCGGGCTCGGGGCGTGGCTTTGCCAGAAGCGGCGTTCTTGGATGTTGTGGTGTTGCGGTTTGGGATTGATGAGAAGCAGGAGCACTACCATGTGCCGCTGCTGATCTCGCCCTATAGCTACTCGACCTATCGTGGAAGCTAGTTGGTCGCTAGAAGAATCTTCGTAGGTCTTTGGCCCGCTCTCACACTGGCGGGCTTTTTTTCGTCTCATGGTTTTGTGGTTGTGGTTAGTTTTGTATTTTGTGCGCATATCCATTCACGATGGCGACATTTAGGCACCCTTGCGCCCTTACGGCGGGTCACTTTTTGGCAAACGCCCGGTGTGCCGGCCCAGCCATAAGTAACCAAAAAGGTCTGCGCTCCACCATCAGTCCCGCCCGTGGCGGGATCCCCTCGCTTGGGTGCCTTCCGGGCCCGCGCGGCCTCCTGAAGTCGCGAAGTTAGTGGCGGCGACTGGGCTGGCGTTATCTGGCGATAGCGCCATGTGTGGTGGATATACCGGCCTCTTCGCGGGCAAGCCCGCTCCCACAGGTACCGCGTAGATTTAAGTCCAGCGTTGAGCCAGCACTGACACCACGCAGATGCTGCGAACCCCGCAAAACCCTGTGGGAGCGGGCTTGCCCGCGAAGAGGCCAGAACAAACAACACAAAACAGAAAAATCAAATCTTGGCTTTGGCTTTGGCTTTGGCTTTGGCTTTGGCTTTGGCTTTGGCTTCTGCGAGAGCGCAGCGATTCGCTGCTCTTGATCTTCATGCGCGTAATTCCAGGCGCCGCAGATTCGCGACTTCAGGAGGCTGAGCAGAGGTGCCTGGAGGGCCAGGTGCGTTAGCACCCTTCGGCGTAGCCGAAGGCGCGAGATGTAGATTTGCGTAGCAAATCGTAGGCCGCGCGGGCCCGGAAGGCGCCGGCGCGAAGGGACCCCGGAGCGCAGCGCAGGGGCCGTATGCAGGAGCGAGCGGCTTTGCCTACTTTGGCCAAGACCAAAGTAGGCCGCCGTAAGGGCGGAAGGGGCCAGTAGCGCCGCCACATCAAACGGATAAGCTCAAATCTCTAAAAGCCCAAGCCCAAGCCCACCTCACATATCGTCAAAATACCGCTCATGCCAATCCACCAAAGGCTGCGGCGAATTCAGCTTCTGCCCATAAATCACCGAATAAGACAGCACGTTCTGCACATATTGGCGCGTCTCATCGAATGGAATCGACTCAACCCAAACATCGAAACTCAAATGCTTAGCCCCCTTGAGCCACTGCCGCACCCGCCCAGGCCCAGCGTTGTAGGCCGCCGAGGCCAGCACCCGGTTGCCATTGAACTGCCCATGCACCTGGCTCAAATAAGCCGCACCCAGCTGAATGTTCTTGTCCGGATTAAGCACCTGCGACGGCGAGGCCAGAGGAATACTGAACTTGCGCGCAGTTTCCTTGGCCGTGGCCGGCATCAACTGCATCAAGCCGCTGGCACCCACCGGAGATCGAGCATCTTCCATGAAGGCACTTTCCTGTCGGGTAATGGCAAACACCCAGCTGGAGTGCAGGCCGCGGACCTTGGCCTCACGCACCAGGGTATCGCGGTGCGCCATTGGGAAGCGGATGTCCAGGTCGTCCCAGTACTGCGCCTGGCTGATGGTGCGAATAGCTGGGAAGTACCAGCGCAAGTCGTACGCCAGGCGCGCCTGGGCGACCATCTCGTCACGGTTGAAGTGCCGGCTGACGTGGTACCACTCACGGCGCCCCTCGACGATCTGGCCGCGTGCGTGGAATTCCAGCGCGCGACGGATACCCGGGGTATTACGCACCTTGTTGACCAGCTGCGGGCTCAGCACCAGCGGCCTGTTGTTCAGCTGATAAGGCGTCTGCGCCCGATCGGCCGCAAGGAAGCCATAGAAGTCGCGCTCACGAGCCACAGTCTTGTACAGCAGCGGGATCTGCGGGTTGTTCGGCTGGGCGAGCTCCAGGCTACGGGCCTGCCAGTAACGCCAGCGGCTGCTGCTGGCCAGGTCCTGGGGCAGGCGCTTGGTCAGCTCGTAAGCTTCTTCCCAGCGGCCCAGACGCAACAGTAGGCGCAGGCGCCATTCGCTGACGGTGTTATCGCGCAGCTCAGGATCGTAGCGGGTCATCAAGTCGAGTGCGCGTGGGTCGTAGCGGCGCGCCAGGGTCAAGCCGATTTCGCGAGCGATGGCGACCTTTTCGTCGCGCGAGAAGTGCATGCGCTGGGCGTAGTCATCGAGCAAGGCCATGGCCCGCTCAGGGTTTTGGCGGGCGAGCCGGCGCAAGCCCAGGCTGACCACGTCGGACATCGCTTCATTGACCGGGGTAAAGCGCGAAGGCTGGTTGAGCAGCTCGGGCTTTTGCGCCACATCGATCAGCAGTTTGCCTTGCGGGGCGAGGGTGGTCAGGGTCTTTACCAGGCTGTTGGCCAGGGCGTAGTTACGCGTTTGGGCAGCAAGCTTGGCGCGTTCCCAGCGCTTGGCCTCGGTCAGTTGGCCTTCGGCTGCCCACATCGCGAACAGGGTGTCGCAGGCCGCCGGTTGCGACTTGCCGACGTTCCATAGTTTTTCGGCGCTGGCAAAGCCTTCGGCGCGTTTGCCATGGCTGAGCTGATACTGGCCATTGATGCAGTCCAGTTCGGTGAAGTTGAGCTTGGGGTCGTAATACTTGGCGAACGTGTTCCATTCGCCGCGCTCGGACAGCCAGCGTAGCCAACGCAACTTCATCCAGTTGGCTTGAGGCAGATCGCCGTGCTTGGCGAGGAAGCCTTCGATTTCTTCGTTGCTGGCGCTTTTCAGGCGGGCGGTCAGCTCGTCATAGGCCAGGTAGGGCGTCAGTGGATAATCACGCAGGGCCTGCGAATAACGCAGGTAAGGGCCTTTGTCGCCTTTGGCCAGGGCGCGTTTGGCTTCGTCATAGTACTGACGTTGCTGGGTAAGGTCGGCGGCCTGCGCCGCACTGGCAGTGGCGGCGGTGATCAGCAGGCAAGAAGCAATCTGTAACAGGCGGCTGCGCATGATACGTCCGGGCAGTTGAACCATGGGAAAGTGACGGCGAGGCCAGCACTGTTGTATTGCGTAAGCTTAGCCGTTTGCGCGCTGGCGGTGAAAGCACTGCGCTTGTATCCAACTGTTAAGTTCGACCAGATGTCGCAAAGCGTTTGCGCTGGCGTTGACTTGATGCCGGCAAGGGTCAAGTCAGGTAGAATGCGCGCCCAGTTTTTGGAGATGATCATGACCCTACTCAAATTAAGCGATGTGTCCCTTGCGTTCGGCGCCATGCCGCTGCTGGACAAGGTTTCCTGGCAGATCGCCCGTGGTGAGAGGGTGTGCATCATCGGTCGCAACGGCACGGGCAAGTCGAGCATGCTGCGCCTGGTCAAGGGCGAGCAGAAGCCCGACGATGGTGCCATCTGGCGCGCTCCGGCGTTGAAGATCGGCGAACTGCCGCAGGAACTGCCGGTGGCCGACGAGCGCACCGTGTTCGATGTAGTCGCTGCCGGCCTGGATGGCGTCGGTGAACTGCTCGCGCAGTACCATCACCTGAGCCAGAACATCCACAACGATGAAGACCTGGACAAGCTCATGCATGTCCAGCACGAGCTCGAAGCGCGTGACGGCTGGCGCCTGCAGCAAGTGGTCGACAGTACCCTGAGCCGCCTGCAACTGCCGGCCGACAAAACCCTGGCCGAGCTTTCCGGTGGCTGGCGTCGCCGGGTACTGCTGGCCCAAGCGCTGGTGTCCGAGCCGGACCTGCTTCTGCTCGACGAGCCAACCAACCACCTGGACATCGGTGCCATCGCCTGGCTGGAGGAGGCCCTGAGCGGTTTCAACGGCGCTGTGCTGTTCATTACCCACGACCGTTCCTTCCTGCAGAACCTGGCCACGCGCATCCTTGAACTGGACCGTGGTGGCCTGATCGACTGGAACGGCGACTACGCCAGCTTCCTGGTGCACAAAGAAGCCGCACTGGCCGCTGAAGAAACTGCCAACGCGCTGTTCGACAAGCGCCTGGCCCAGGAAGAGGTATGGATCCGCCAGGGCATCAAAGCCCGGCGGACCCGTAACGAAGGTCGCGTGCGCGCCCTCAAGGCCTTGCGTGTCGAGCGTGGTGAACGCCGCGAGCGCCAGGGCAAAGCCAATATCCAGATCGAGTCGGCGGAAAAATCCGGCAAGCAGGTGATGGTCCTGGAAAACGTCAGCTTCGCTCACCCGCAAGGGCCGATGCTGGTCAAGGACTTCTCCATGGTGCTGCAGCGTGAGGACCGTATCGGCCTGCTGGGCGCCAACGGTACCGGCAAGACCACCTTGCTCAAGCTGATGCTCGGTGATTTGCAGCCCACCGGCGGCAAGGTCGAGAGCGGCACCAAACTGGAAGTGGCTTACTTCGACCAGATGCGTCACCAGCTCGACCTGGAAAAAACCGTTATCGAAAACTTGGCCGAAGGCCGCGATTTCATCGAGATCGATGGCCAGAACCGCCATGTCCTGAGCTACCTGGGCGACTTCCTGTTCAGCCCGCAGCGTGCTCGTACGCCGGTCAAGGCGCTGTCGGGTGGTGAGCGTGCGCGTTTGCTGCTGGCCAAACTGTTCAGCAAACCGGCCAACCTGCTGGTGCTGGACGAACCGACCAACGACCTGGACGTGGAAACCCTCGAGCTGCTCGAGGAGGTGCTGTGCAACTACAAGGGTACGGTACTGATGGTCAGCCACGACCGGGCCTTCCTCGACAACGTGGTCACCAGCACGCTGGTGTTCGAAGGCGAGGGCAAGGTGCGTGAATATGTCGGCGGCTACGAAGACTGGATCCGTCAGGGCGGCTCGCCGAAGTTGTTGGGCGTGACCGAGAGCAAGGGCGGCAAGTCCGAGCTCAACAGCGCTGTGGTGGAGAAAACGGTTGAAGCACCGGCGCCGGTTAGCGCAGCACCGGTGGCAGATGCCAGCAAGAAGAAGCTCAGCTACAAGCTTCAGCGTGAGCTGGAAGCCTTGCCGGGGCAGATTGATGTGATCGAGCAGTCCATGGCCAAGTTACAGGAAGAAGTCGGTTTGCCGAGCTTCTACCAGCGGCCGATCGGCGAGACCTCGGCGGTGCTGGCCAAGCTTGAGAAGCTGCAGGCTGAGCTGGACGTGCTGGTTGAGCGCTGGGCTGAGCTGGAGGGTTAAGGTGCGGCACTTGCGGTGATCGGGCGAGCCTCATCGCGGGGCAAGCCGCTCCCACGCCGCTGGCACTGAAAGCGCTGGCGTGGGAGCGGGCTTGCCCCGCGATGAGGCCGTTCAGAACCCCGCGGCCCTTAGCTTTCCTTCTTCAGCAGACGCACCGCCAGCACATCGCACGGCGCACCATGCAGCACGTCATTGGCGGTGGAGCCCAGTAGCAGCGCCAGGCCATGACGACCATGGCTGCCGACCACGATCAGGTCGCACTGTTGATCCTTGGCCAGCTGATGAATCTCTTGGCGCGGCTGGCCGTAGACTAGGTGCGAATCACCGCGGTTGATATCGGGATACTTGTTGTACAAGCGCTCCATGCGCTCTTTGGCCTGGTCGAACTGCTGTTGTTGCAGCTGCGACAGGTCCATCGGCACGTCACCGCCAAAGGCCATGGCCATCGGCTCGACGATGTGTACCAGCGATACCTTCGCGCCGTTAGCCAGAGCGATCGCCTTGGCGCGCTTGATCACCGGGTCGCATTCTTCGGTCAGGTCGACGGCGACCAGAATATGTTGGTATTCCATGGGTGGTACTCCTGACAATCGCGATAGTAGAAGTATGGTCGCTTTCGCGCCGATTAACGTGAAACCTGGCTAACCAGCTCATTTGCAACGCTTTATGGGATCTACAGATATGACGGTATGGCTGGTGGTGTCAATCCTTGCGCTGATTCTCAGCCCTCTGGCGTGGTTGCGCCCCTCACGCAAACAGAGCGAGCAGATGAACCTGCGCCTGGAAGGTCGGCGTATGGGGCTGGCCATGCAATTGGCGCCGCAGCATTGGCCGCACTGGCTACAAGACCAACCGCCAAGCCCTTGTCCGCAGTATCACCGGGCGCGGCGCAAAGGGCGCGACGATTGCTGGGCCTACTGGCAGGTGAGTCCCGGGGTATGGTGGAACACGTGGCGTGAGCCTTGTGCCGATCCACGCCTGATCGAGCAATTTTCCCGCCTGCCAGGCAATGTCTACCTGGTCGAGGCCAATAGCCAAATGATCGCTCTCTACTGGGGAGAGCGCGGCGATAGTTCTGTGTTGCAGAATATTGCCCAGACCTTGGAAACCCTCGCTTAAACCCTAAAAACGACATCGCGGGGCAAACCCGCTCCCGCGTTAGCGTGGAGTGGGCTTGCCCCGCGATGCGTTCTGCAGCCGCAGAATGGCCAGGCAGGCCGGGAAACATTCAACTCGCCCCTCACTATAGCTAGCCTCAGCGAATTTGCGATCGGCCAAACGCATTTTCCCTCCCGCCTTTATGTTTATCGCCGCCATGAATGTCTGGCGATCACTGTCATCAGGGTTTGCACCCACGCGTTGCAAAATGACCGGAAAGTCGCGTTTTCGCACTGCTTGCGAGCATTTGACAACGTCGATCATTTCGGAGAATGTGTGCATACCCAAATCAAACGGGCGTATGAATTGAGCGTTTGTATGTCAGACCGCTCGTACGAATCCCGACTATCGCGCTGACGGGTGTGCCTGGTAAGACCGCTGAATAGACAGCGTTTCAGCCAGCGTTCGGCGTGTACAGTTCAGCTTCCATATCGTGGAGATCAGTTGATGATTTACGAAGGTAAAGCCATCACGGTTAAGGCTCTTGAAAGCGGCATCGTCGAACTCAAGTTCGACCTCAAGGGTGAGTCCGTCAACAAGTTCAACCGCCTGACCCTGGACGAACTGCGCCAGGCCGTAGCTGCCATCAAGGGCGACGCTTCGGTCAAGGGCGTTATCGTCAGCAGTGGCAAGGATGTGTTCATCGTCGGCGCCGACATCACCGAATTCGTCGACAACTTCAAGCTGCCCGAGGCCGAACTGGTCGCTGGTAACCTGGAAGCCAATCGCATCTTCAATGACTTCGAAGATCTCGGCGTGCCTACTGTCGCTGCCATCAACGGCATCGCTTTGGGCGGTGGCCTGGAAATGTGTCTGGCCGCCGACTACCGGGTCATGTCCAGCAGCGCCAAGATTGGCCTGCCGGAAGTCAAGCTGGGCATCTACCCAGGCTTTGGCGGCACCGTGCGCCTGCCGCGCCTGATCGGTTCGGACAACGCCATCGAGTGGATTGCCGCCGGTAAGGAAAACCGTGCCGAAGACGCCCTGAAAGTCGGCGCAGTCGACGCTGTAGTCGCGCCTGAGCTGCTGCAGGCCGCCGCCCTGGACCTGATCAAGCGCGCTATCAGTGGTGAGCTGGATTATCAGGCCAAGCGCCAGCCCAAGCTTGAGAAACTCAAGCTCAATGCCATCGAGCAGATGATGGCCTTCGAAACCGCCACAGGCTTCGTTGCCGGCCAGGCGGGTCCGAACTACCCGGCGCCGGTCGAAGCGATCAAGTCCATTCAGAAAGCGGCCAACTTCGGCCGTGACAAAGCGCTGGAAGTCGAAGCCGCAGGTTTTGCCAAGCTGGCCAAGACTGACGTCGCCGCCAGCCTGATCGGCCTGTTCCTCAACGATCAGGAGCTCAAGCGCAAGGCCAAGGCACATGACCAGATCGCCCAGGACGTGAAGCAGGCCGCCGTGCTCGGCGCCGGTATCATGGGTGGCGGTATCGCCTACCAGTCGGCGGTCAAGGGTACGCCTATCCTGATGAAGGATATTCGTGAAGACGCCATTCAGTTGGGTTTGAACGAAGCCTCCAAGCTGCTCGGCAACCGCGTCGAGAAGGGCCGCCTGACCCCGGCGAAGATGGCCGAGGCGCTCAATGCCATTCGCCCGACCCTGTCCTATGGCGACTTCGCCAATGTCGACATCGTCGTCGAGGCGGTGGTCGAGAACCCCAAGGTCAAGCAAGCCGTGCTGGCTGAAGTGGAAGGCCAGGTCAAGGAAGATGCGATCCTCGCTTCCAACACCTCGACCATCTCCATCAACCTGCTGGCCAAAGCCCTCAAGCGCCCAGAAAACTTCGTCGGCATGCACTTCTTCAACCCGGTGCACATGATGCCGCTGGTGGAAGTGATCCGTGGCGAGAAGTCCAGCGAAGTGGCCGTGGCCACCACCGTTGCCTACGCCAAGAAAATGGGCAAGAACCCGATCGTGGTCAACGACTGCCCGGGCTTTTTGGTCAACCGCGTGCTGTTCCCGTACTTCGGCGGCTTCGCCAAGTTGGTCAGCGCCGGCGTCGACTTCGTGCGCATCGACAAGGTCATGGAAAAGTTCGGCTGGCCGATGGGCCCGGCCTACCTGATGGACGTGGTCGGTATCGACACCGGCCACCACGGCCGCGACGTGATGGCCGAAGGCTTCCCGGACCGCATGAAGGACGATCGCCGCTCTGCCGTCGACGCCCTGTACGAGGCCAATCGCCTCGGCCAGAAGAACGGCAAGGGCTTCTATGCCTATGAGACCGACAAGCGCGGCAAGCCAAAGAAAGTCGCCGATGCCAGCGTGCTGGATGTGCTCAAGCCGATCGTCTTCGAACAGCGTGAAGTCAGCGACCAGGACATCATCAACTGGATGATGATCCCGTTGTGCCTGGAAACCGTCCGTTGCCTGGAAGATGGCATTGTCGAAACCGCCGCCGAAGCCGATATGGGCCTGGTGTACGGCATCGGCTTCCCTCCCTTCCGTGGGGGCGCGCTGCGCTACATCGACTCGATCGGGGTCGCTGAGTTCGTCGCCCTGGCCGACCAGTACGCCGATCTGGGGCCGCTGTACCACCCCACCGCGAAGCTGCGCGAAATGGCCAAGACTGGCCAGCGCTTCTTCAACTGAGCGCCCAAACGAGTTAGAGCGAGAGTATTGATATGAGCCTGAATCCAAGAGACGTGGTGATTGTCGACTTCGGTCGGACCCCGATGGGCCGTTCCAAGGGTGGCATGCACCGCAACACCCGTGCCGAAGACATGTCCGCGCACCTGATCAGCAAACTGCTGGAGCGTAACGACAAGGTCGATCCAAAAGAAGTCGAGGACGTGATCTGGGGCTGCGTCAACCAGACCCTGGAGCAGGGCTGGAACATCGCCCGCATGGCCTCCTTGATGACCCAGATCCCGCACACCTCGGCTGCGCAGACCGTCAGCCGCCTGTGTGGCTCGTCGATGAGCGCGCTGCACACCGCCGCCCAGGCGATCATGACTGGCAATGGTGACGTGTTCGTCATCGGTGGCGTCGAGCACATGGGCCACGTCAGCATGATGCATGGCGTCGACCCTAACCCGCACATGTCGCTGCATGCGGCAAAAGCCTCGGGTATGATGGGCCTGACCGCCGAAATGCTCGGCAAGATGCATGGCATCAGCCGTGAACAGCAAGATGCCTTTGGCTTGCGCTCTCACCAGCTCGCTCACAAGGCGACCTTGGAAGGCAAGTTCAAGGACGAGATCATCCCGATGCAGGGTTATGACGAAAACGGCTTCCTCAAGGTCTTTGACTTCGACGAAACCATTCGCCCTGACACCACCCTGGAAAGCCTGGCCGCCCTCAAGCCTGCCTTCAATCCAAAAGGTGGTACGGTCACTGCCGGTACTTCTTCGCAGATCACTGACGGTGCTTCGTGCATGATCGTCATGTCTGGCCAGCGCGCCATGGACCTCGGCATCCAGCCGCTGGCGGTGATTCGCTCCATGGCAGTAGCTGGCGTCGACCCGGCAATCATGGGTTACGGCCCGGTGCCATCAACCCAGAAAGCCCTCAAGCGTGCCGGCCTGACCATGGCCGATATCGACTTCATCGAGCTCAACGAAGCCTTCGCCGCACAGGCCCTGCCAGTGCTGAAAGATTTGAAAGTGCTCGACAAGATGAATGAGAAGGTTAACCTGCACGGCGGCGCCATTGCTCTGGGACACCCGTTCGGTTGCTCTGGTGCTCGTATTTCGGGCACCCTGCTCAACGTCATGAAGCAAAATGGCGGTACCCTGGGCGTCGCCACCATGTGTGTAGGCCTGGGCCAAGGCATCACCACTGTCTTCGAACGCGTCTGATCGCGATCGCTAGGCAGCAACCGGGGCCATGTGCCCCGGTTTTTGTTTTTTACAGAATTTGTTCAAGAGGGTCAGCGAGATGCACATACAGCCAGGCGTATACCGCCACTACAAGGGCCCTGAGTATCGTGTATTCGGCGCTGCGCGGCACTCTGAAAGCGAAGAGTGGGTAGTCTTCTACCAATGCCTGTATGGTGATTACGGGCTTTGGGTGCGACCCCTTTCGATGTTCCTGGAGTCAGTCGAGGTTGACGGCGAGCAGGTGCCACGCTTTGCTTTGGTCACGGCCGAAGAAGGGCGGTTCGAGCATCCCGGTGCAGACCAGGCTTAGTCGACTGCGCTTGACCTCACCCTGTTGCCACTATATATAGCGGTGCCGCGTGCGGCACCTGACGCGTTTTTCATCTTCAGATTCAGGAATACTCCGATCCATGGGCAAATCGCTGGTCATTGTGGAATCCCCGGCCAAGGCCAAGACCATCAACAAGTACCTGGGCAGCCAGTACGTGGTGAAGTCGAGTATCGGCCACATCCGTGACCTCCCCACCAGCGGTTCGGCCAGCACCAGTAAGGAGCCGGCGGCCAAGCGTGGCAAGGCTGCAGCGGGTGAGGCGCCGGCCTTGTCGCCGAAAGAGAAGGCTCGGCGCCAGCTGGTCGCGCGTATGGGCGTCGATCCGGATGCGGGCTGGAAGGCCAAGTACGAGATCCTGCCGGGCAAGGAAAAGGTCATCGACGAGTTGCGTCGTTTGGCTAAAGATGCCGACACCATCTATCTCGCGACCGACTTGGACCGCGAAGGGGAGGCGATTGCCTGGCACCTGCGTGAGGCCATCGGCGGTGACGACACTCGCTACAAACGCGTGGTGTTCAACGAAATCACCAAGAAAGCCATCCAGGAGGCGTTCTCGCAGCCAGGTGAGCTAGATATCGACCGGGTCAACGCCCAGCAGGCACGGCGCTTCCTCGACCGCGTCGTGGGCTATATGGTCTCGCCGCTGCTGTGGTCGAAGATCGCCCGTGGCCTGTCGGCAGGTCGCGTGCAGTCGGTAGCGGTCAAGCTGGTGGTCGAGCGTGAGCGCGAGATTCGTGCCTTCAACCCTGAAGAGTACTGGGAAGTGCACGCCGACCTTGGCACCGCCAAGGATGCCAAGGTGCGTTTCGAAGTGGCGCGCGAGAAGGGTGAAGCCTTCAAGCCGCTCAACGAAGCCCAGGCCATGGCTGCCCTGGACAAGCTCAAGGCCTCCAGCTACAGCGTGGCCAAGCGCGAAGACCGGCCAACCAGCAGCAAGCCTTCGGCGCCGTTCATTACCTCTACCCTGCAGCAGGCCGCGAGCAATCGCCTGGGCTACGGCGTGAAGAAGACCATGATGATGGCGCAGCGCTTGTACGAAGCCGGCTACATCACCTACATGCGTACCGACTCGACCAACCTGTCGGCTGACGCTGTGGACATGGCTCGCAGCTACATCGAGAAAGAATTCGGCAAGCAGTACCTGCCTGAAGCGCCGATCGTGTACGGCAGTAAGGCAGGCGCCCAGGAGGCGCACGAGGCGATTCGTCCTTCCGATGTCAACACCCATCCCACCAAGCTCAGTGGCATGGAGCGTGACGCCGAGCGTCTGTACGAGTTGATCTGGCGCCAATTCCTGGCCTGCCAGATGCCGCCTGCGCAGTACCTGTCCACCAGCGTCACAGTCAACGCTGGTGACTTCGAGCTGCGTGCCAAGGGCCGTATCCTCAAGTTCGACGGTTACACCCGGGTGCTGCCGCAACAGAGCAAGCCAGGCGAAGACGATGTGCTGCCTGACATGGCCCAGGGCGAGGCGCTCAAGCTGATCAAGCTCGACCCAAGCCAGCACTTCACCAAGCCGCCGGCGCGCTTTACCGAAGCCAGCCTGGTCAAGGAAATGGAAAAGCGTGGCATTGGCCGTCCATCGACCTATGCGGCAATCATTTCCACCATTCAGGACCGTGGCTATGTGACCCTGCATAACCGCCGCTTCTACTCCGAGAAGATGGGTGACATCGTCACCGAACGTCTGTCGGAGAGCTTCTCCAACCTGATGGACTACGGCTTTACCGCCGACATGGAAGAAAACCTCGACGACGTCGCCCAGGGCGAGCGCGATTGGAAGAACGTTCTCGACGAGTTCTACGGCGACTTCAGCAAGAAGCTGCAGACTGCCGAGTCGTCGGAAAACGGCATGCGCGCCAATCAGCCGACCATGACCAACATTCCGTGCAAGGAATGCGGCCGCCCGATGATGATTCGTACCGCCTCCACCGGCGTGTTCCTTGGCTGCTCGGGCTACAGCCTGCCGCCTAAAGAGCGCTGCAAGGCTACCGTCAACCTGGTGCCAGGCGACGAAATTGCCGCCGACGACGAAGGTGAGTCGGAGTCGCGGGTGCTGTTGGGCAAGCATCGCTGCCCGATCTGCGCCACAGCGATGGATGCCTACCTGCTCGATGAGAAGCACAAGCTGCATATCTGCGGTAACAACCCAGATTGCGTCGGCTACGAGATCGAACAAGGCAGCTACCGCATCAAGGGCTACGAAGGGCCGAGCCTGGAGTGCGACAAGTGCGGCAGCGAGATGCAGCTCAAGACTGGCCGTTTCGGCAAGTTCTTCGGTTGCACCAACCCTGCGTGCAAGAACACCCGCAAGCTGCTCAAGAGCGGCGAAGCGGCGCCACCGAAGATGGACAAGGTGGACATGCCGGAGCTCAAGTGCGAGAAGGTCAACGACACCTACGTGCTGCGTGACGGCGCATCGGGGTTATTCCTGGCTGCCAGCCAGTTCCCGAAAAACCGCGAGACGCGTGCACCGCTGGTAATGGAAATCATCCCGCACAAGCACGAGATCGATCCGAAGTATCACTTCCTCTGCGAAGCGCCGCAGAAAGACCCGGAAGGTCGCCCGGCGGTGATCCGCTACAGCCGTAAGACCAAGGAGCAGTACGTGCAGTCCGAGGTCGATGGCAAGCCGACGGGTTGGAAGGCGTTCTACGATGGCAGCGTGTGGAAGGTAGAAGACAAGCGCTGATATCGCACTGCCTTTCTTGATATGGGGCCGTTTTGCGCCCCTTCGCGGGCAAGCCCGCTCCCACAGGGATCGCGCCGCTTCTAAGGATAAGCGCAATAACTGTGGGGGCGGGCTTGCCCGCGAAACAGCTCCAAAAGCAGCTATGCCCCGCGATGTTTTTGAGCTTGCGAGAGGGCGGGGCGATGGCTGAAACTGAGCTATCGCCTTGCAGCCTTTGGGAGGGCATTGAAATGGCCCAGGAACTCTACACCCGCACCAACCAGAAACTGTTCTTTGCCGGTCTTGCACTGGAATCCATGGCCAAGGCTGAGCAAAGCCGGGCGATGAACGCCCAGGGGTTGATCCAGGCCGAGCGCGAATCGGCGCTGTTTCACCTGTACGGCGCGCTGCTGGGGTTGTGCCACGAAATCGGTGGTTTCTATCGTCTGCCCCAGGCTAGCGCCGCGCGTGCTGAGGTGTTGCTCAACGATGAAGTCCTGCAAAGCGTGGCGATTCCGGAAATGGCCGAGATGCTCGAATTGGCACGCCAACCGGAAACCTGGCTGGCGCAATTGCTAGCAGCTTATGCCGATTTGTTCCGACCACCTGTCGCCAAGAAAGTCGCCAAAACCGACGTTACCCAGCCGCTGATTCAAGCCATAAATCTCGACGAAGCCGAGCAGCCCGCGCTATCTCGGGAAGAACTGGAAAGCTGGCGGAAAAATCTGAAAGATCTGGTGCGACGTTTTCGTGACGCGTTGAGTGAGTGCTGATAGGCCACTTGGCTGGTACAATGCCCGCCTTTCGTGGAGAACAGCCCTTTATGTCAACGTCCTTTCTTGAAATTGTAGAGTTGCCTGATGGCCGGATCGAGCTGCGTCGCGCCGAAGATGAAGGCTCTCTGGTAACCCTGGATTTCTCCGAGGACGCCAAGGCATTCCTGCAGGGGCAGCACGTTGAAGTGGCCAAGGCCATGCTCAGTGTGGGTGTGCAGATGGCAGGCAAGCTGGTCGAAGGTGACTTCGAACGCGAAGAAGGCCCGCGCGTTCTGCACTGAGTATCAGCTACACGATAGCGATCAATACAGGCAAAGCCTGAACATCAGCCGAGGCGGATGTTCAGGCTTTGTGCATTTCCACTGTTGGCAGCGCGGATCAGCTGCTGACGGGTGTTGGCGTTGAGGTTGCCCAGCCAGCTGACCACGGTGTGGCTGTGGCCCAGGCGCAGGGCTTCACAGGCCAGCTGCAGGGCGCTCTGGTTGCCGCCCGGTTGCAGCAGCAGGATGCGTTCGCGGTTAAGGCCTGCATCGCGCAGCCAGGCCTGGGTCAGGCTGGAGGGTGGGGCGATCAGGGTCAGCCAGCGTGCATCTTGCTCTTCGCTCAGGTCGCGTAGCACAGGCGCCAACAGGCTTTGGCAGTGACCCGGCGCACCGCGCAGGGCCAGTTCGCTGAACCGCTCGGGCTGGCTGCTCTTGCGCGCGTGTGCGCTAGCCTTCAGGCCCGGCAGTACCGGTTCGGCCAGAAAGGCTTCAAACAGCGGTAGCTGGGCGGACTGGGGTGCGTGGATGAACTGCTGCATGGCGCCTCCTGGATCAGCGGCGTATGACGCCGACACTCAAGCCCTCGATAACCAGCTCCTGTTGTTTCAGGTCGACTTCGATGGGGGCGAATTCGGGATTCTCGGCGATCAGCCAGACCTTGCTGCCTTCGCGCTTGAAGCGCTTGACGGTCACTTCATCACCGATACGGGCGACGACGATCTGGCCATTACGGGCCTCGCGGCAGGTGTGTACCGCCAGCAGGTCGCCGTCGAAGATGCCGACGTCCTTCATGCTCATGCCGTGGACACGCAACAGGTAGTCGGCAGGAGGGTGGAAGAAGGTCGGATTGATGTTGCAGGATTGCTCGATGTGCTGCTCGGCGAGAATCGGCGCACCGGCCGCGACCCGGCCGATGATCGGCAAGCCGCTCTCTTCAGCCTTGGCTTCGTGGCCAGGGATGCGGATGCCGCGGGATGCACCTGGGGTCATCTCGATTGCACCCTTGCGGGCCAGGGCCTTGAGATGCTCCTCGGCAGCGTTGGGCGACTTGAAGCCCAGTTCCTGGGCAATCTCGGCACGCGTTGGCGGGAAGCCGTTGTCGTCGAGGCAGCGTTTGATGAAAGCCAGGATCTCGGCTTGGCGTGGCGTCAGTTTCAACATGGCGAGCGCTCTGTCTTTTTATACAGTGACTGGGATTATATACAGTAGATGGCTCGCTGCAAGCAGTTAACGGAAGAAGATGCGTGAGGGGGCGTATTGCGGGGGCTGCAGCTTGAAGCGCAGCGCTGTGTTTTAATGGCGACCCATGGGTCACCGAGCCTTGACAGATGATGGCCTGAAACGTATGTTTCAAACAACTGTTTGTCAGGCCCCGTCCCGGAGTAGTGAGTAGTCATGGCCCAATCGGAAACCGTTGAACGCATTCTCGATGCTGCCGAGCAGCTATTCGCGGAAAGGGGGTTCGCGGAAACCTCGTTGCGGCTTATCACCAGCAAGGCCGGGGTCAACCTGGCGGCGGTGAACTATCACTTCGGCTCCAAGAAGGCCCTGATCCAGGCAGTCTTCTCGCGCTTCCTCGGCCCCTTCTGTGCCAGCTTGGAGCGTGAGCTGGAGCGTCGCCAGGCGCGTCCGGAGAGCAAGCCCAGCCTTGAAGAACTGCTCGAGATGCTGGTCGAGCAGGCGCTGGTAGTGCAGCCGCGCAGCAACAATGACCTGTCGATCTTCATGCGTTTGCTGGGCCTTGCGTTCAGTCAGAGCCAGGGCCACCTGCGGCGTTACCTGGAAGACATGTACGGCAAGGTATTCCGTCGTTACATGTTGCTGGTCAATGAAGCGGCCCCGCGTATTCCGCCGCTCGAATTGTTCTGGCGGGTGCACTTCATGCTCGGCGCCGCGGCGTTCAGCATGTCGGGTATCAAGGCCCTGCGGGCGATTGCCGAGACCGATTTCGGTATCAATACCTCGATTGAGCAGGTCATGCGCCTGATGGTGCCGTTCCTGGCGGCCGGTATGCGCGCCGACAGCGGTGTCACCGATGAGGCCATGGCCGCAGCGCAACTGCGCCCGCGGGCCAAGTCAAGCGCCTCCAGTACCCCCGCCAAGGCCTGAGCGCCGAGGCTGGGCGAGCAAGAGCAGTTGGGCTAAGCTAGCGCCCATGCCCGACCTCGATTTCCTGCACATTTCCCTCGCCGACCAGCACCTCTACGGTTTTGCCCATGGGCAGTTGCGTCTGCGCCTGGCGGTTTCCACCGCGCGCAACGGTGCCGGTGAGCTCAATGGTTCGGGTTGCACCCCACGCGGCCTGCATCAAGTGCGGGCCAAGATCGGTGCCGGCTTGCCCCTCGGCGCGGTGTTGAGCAGTCGCCGCTGGACGGGTGAAGTGTGGTCGCCGGCGCTGCACGCAGCATTTCCCGGGCGCGACTGGATCCTCAGTCGCATCCTCTGGCTCAGTGGCTGCGAACCCGGGGTCAATCGTCTGGGTCGGCGCGACACGTTTCGCCGCTATATCTATCTGCACGGCACGCCGGATACGCAACCGCTGGGTATACCTCTGTCCCATGGCTGCGTACGCCTGCGCAATGTTGATTTACTGGACCTGTTCGATCGCGTGCCCGCCCACTGCCCGGTGCGGATCGACGAGGTCGCATGCCCGCAATGGCTTTCCCTGAATATCGAATGAAGGACTTTCCATGACTGCCAGCCTGCAAGGCTCCCTGATGGTCGACATCGCCGGTCTCTGGCTGACCGCCGAGGACCGGCATCTGCTGCGCCAGCCCGAAGTGGCCGGCCTGATCATCTTTGCGCGTAACATCGACAGCCCGCGCCAGGTGAGTGAGCTGTGCGCCTCGATTCGCGCCATTCGCCCTGACCTGATTCTTGCCGTCGATCAGGAAGGTGGCCGGGTCCAGCGCCTGCGCCAAGGCTTTGTGCGCCTGCCAGCGATGCGCGCAATCGCCGATAACGACAACGCCGAGTACCTGGCCGAGCAGTGCGGGTGGCTGATGGCCACCGAGGTGTTGGCGGTTGGCTTGGACTTGAGCTTCGCCCCGGTGCTGGATCTTGATCATCAGCGCAGCGCAGTGGTGGGTAGTCGTGCGTTCGAGGGTAATCCTGAGCGTGCCACGCAGCTGGCCGGTGCGTTCATCCGCGGTATGAATGCTGCGGGTATGGCCGCTTGCGGCAAGCACTTCCCGGGGCATGGTTGGGCTGAAGCGGATTCGCATGTGGCGATTCCTACTGACGAGCGCAGCCTTGAGCAACTGCGCCAGGCCGACCTGGTGCCCTTCACCCGTCTGAGCGGTCAATTGGCGGCGGTAATGCCGGCGCATGTCATTTACCCGCAAATCGACACTCAGCCTGCTGGTTTTTCCCGACGCTGGTTGCAGGACATCCTGCGCGGCGAGTTGGGCTTCGACGGGGTGATCTTCAGTGATGACCTGTCGATGGCTGGGGCGCATGTGGTGGGCGATGCTGCCAATCGGATCGAGGCGGCGTTGACTGCCGGTTGCGATATGGGCCTGGTATGCAACGACCGGGCGGCGGCGGAGCTGGCGCTGAGTGCGGCGCAGCGCTTGAAGGTCAAGCCTTCGCCGAGGATTGCCGGGATGCGCGGACGTGGTTTTGCACGCACCGATTATCGGCAGCAGCCGCGTTGGCTGGAAGCGTTGGGGGTCTTGAGAGAGGCGCAGCTGGTCGATTGACAGGTTGGCCCTCATCGCGGGGCAAGCCCGCTCCCGCAGATCTTATCCATCTCTGTAGGAGCAGGCTCGGCCCGCGATGCGGCTGTGGCAATTATGGCTACTTGCCGCGCTTGCCTGGCAACGGCGCGAACAGCGCTTCAATCTCCTCATCCCCAAGCCGCCACTGCCCGGCCTGGCCGCCATCCAGCAGCCCGGCTGCCAGTGCCGCTTTCTCTTGCTGTAGCAGCTGGATCTTCTCTTCCACGGTTCCTCGGGTAATCAGCTTGAACACGAATACCGGTTTGTCCTGGCCGATGCGGTAGGCTCGGTCGGTAGCCTGGTTCTCGCTGGCGGGGTTCCACCACGGGTCATAGTGAATCACGGTATCAGCCGCAGTCAGGTTCAAGCCGGTGCCGCCGGCCTTGAGGCTGATCAGGAACACCTCGCTATCGCCCTTCTGGAACTGTCGCACCGGCGCGCGGCGGTCACGGGTGTCGCCGGTCAGTAGGCTGTAGCGGATCTCGCGTTTCTCAAGCTCTTGCTCGATCAGCGCCAGCATCGAGGTGAACTGCGAAAACAGCAGTACCCGGCGGCCTTCGCTGAGCAGCTCTTCGAGCATCTGCATCAGGCTGCCTAGTTTGCCTTTGTCGGCCTGGTTGCCTTTGCTCTCCACGCTCTTGACCAAACGCAGGTCGCAGCACACCTGGCGCAGCTTGAGCAGCGCGTCGAGGATGACGATCTGGCTGCGCGCTGCGCCATTGCGCGCCAGCTCGTCGCGGACCTTCTTGTCCATCGCCACCCTTACCGCTTCATAAGTGTCGCGCTGGGCGTCGCTGAGCTCGACCCAGTGAACCATCTCGGTCTTGGCGGGTAGATCCTGCGCCACCTGCTCTTTGGTGCGTCGCAGCAGGAACGGGCGGATGCGACTGGCCAGGTGGGCCATGCGTTCGTGGTCGCCGTGGCGCTCGATCGGGGTGCGGTAGTCGTGGTTGAAGCGTTTGAGATCGCCCAGCCAGCCGGGCATCAGGAAGTGGAACAGCGACCATAGCTCACCCAGGTTGTTTTCCATCGGTGTGCCCGTCAGGCATAGGCGCTGAGTGGCTTGTAGCTCGCAAACGGCCAGGGCGGCCTTGCTGGTGCTGCTCTTGATGTTCTGCGCCTCGTCGAGCACCAGCGTATGCCAAGGTTGCGCGCGCAGGTGTTCCAGGTCGCGAGGTACCAGGGCGTAGGTGGTCAGAACCAGGTCGTACTCACTGAGCGTGGCAAAATGCTTGCTGCGGCCTGGGCCGTGCAGGGCGAGTACGCGCAAGTCGGGGGCGAAGCGCTGGGCCTCGTCCAGCCAGTTGGGTACCAGGCTGGTGGGCATGACCGCCAGGGCTGGCTGCTGAAGGCGTCCGTGCTGCTTTTCCAGCAGTAGGTGGGCGAGGGTTTGCAGGGTCTTGCCCAGGCCCATGTCGTCGCCAAGGATGCCGCCGGTGCCCATCTCGCGCAGCGCCTGTAGCCAGTTCAGGCCCTGTTGCTGGTAAGGGCGCAAGGTGGCCTTGAGCTGTTTGGGCGGCTCGACCTCAAGCTCGCGGGCGTCACGCAGGCGCCGACCGAGGCCGCGTACGTGCTCGCCGCCTTCCCAGTGCAGCGGCAGGTGCTCGATATCGTTCAGGCGGGCTGCGTCGGCGCGGTCCAGGCGCAGGGCGGGGCCTGCGGCGCCCTCGTGCAGGTAGAGCTCGCCGAGGGTGCCCATCACCGCCTTGATGCGGCCGTAGGGCAGGGCTACCCGCAGGGCCGGGCTCTCTGGTCGGCCCCGGTTGAGGTCGATCAGCAGGTGTTCATCGTCATTGCGCCGGGCCAGCTCGCTGGGGCGCAATAGCTCGGGGTTGCTGCGCAGTAGCTGCAGGACGATCGGCAGCAGGCTGTGGCGTTCACCATCGACGACGATGCCCAGCTCCAGATCGAACCATTCATGGCCAGGGGCTTCCTCGACCGTGGCGTACCAGTCGTCCACCTCGTGCAGGTTGAAGGCGAAGTCGCGGTGTACTTCGACCTCCCAGCCGGCCTCGCGCAGGCGCGGCAGGCCTTCGCGGGCGAACTGCAGCCAGGCTTCATCGTCGGGCAGTTGGTGCATGTCGCCAGCGCTGTCGGGCAGGGCCTTGCTCTGCCGGGTGGCCGGCTTGAAGCCGAACTCACGCAGGGTTTTGCGAATGGCCTGCTCGGCCTGGGGTTGGCGCTGGATGCGCTGGCTGGTCTCGCCGACCAGGCGGGTCAGCGGTTTGTCATCAGTGCCGGTGGCGCGCAGGCCGTCGTAGTCGAAGGCGAGGGCGGCGCGGTGTTGCATCTGGCGCTGCATGCGTCCGGTCTTGGGCATGTAGGCGCTGAATTCGAGGCTACCCAGGGTCAGCCGCGGCGTGGGGGTGAGGCTATCAATGGTTTCACTGCGCACTGGCGTTGGCGTTGGCACGTGACGGTTCAGGGCGTTCAGGCGATGGCTCAAGGGGATGACCAGGTGTTCGGGTACGGTAGGTGCACGTGCTAGTTGGCTGGCTATGAAGGGGTCCAGGTCGTGGCTGAGCTTACCCGCCAGGTGATTTTCGGTATCGATGTAATACAGCGGGTCGAGCGGCAGGGCGAGCAGGGGCATGTGTTCATCGTGGTACCAGGCGCCGCGATAACTGCCGTTGTTCAGCCGCACCCAACGAAACGCGGCATGCCGTACCGGCCCGGCGGCGAGGGTTGCCTGGGGCTCGGCGAGCAGCACCCGCCCGGTTGCCAAGGCGTACTCGAACACCTCCGCACCCTTCTTGCCTTCCAGGCAAAGCACAGGCAGTCCTGTGCCTCTGCTCTGGGTATCGATCAGGCGTAGCACGCGTGCGTCTTCGTCGGTGACGTAGCGCGGGGTGTAGTAGATCATCTCCGGCATCGAGGTGATGCGGCTCAGCTTTAGGTGGCCGTCGGCTTGCGGCGTGCCCTTCATCGCTGTCAGCAGCCAGCGCTGTTGATCAAGGCTGATCTGGTAATAGATGGCCGGGCCTTTGCGCGAGGCTTCGCGGGCTTTGGCTGCTGGGGTTGGCGTTTCCAGGCCCTCCACCCATTTGCTCAGTTCGTGCGGCAAGGCCAGCGTGTGGTCGTTCAGTGCTGGCCGATCGCCCTGCAGATGAAAAAGGGCGGCGGCGCAGTGCTTGCAGTTGATCCCGACCGGGCAGGAGCAGCGTGCCAGGACCCGCAGCCTGCCAGCATTCATCACCAGGTTGATCTTCTGGCTGTAGAGATGCCGAGCAGAGCCGGTGCAGGTCGACTCGATGGTGTTGTCGTGGATCGAGTGGAGGGTCACGCGGTCCTGTGCGGCATAGTCGCGACCACGCCCAAGTGCGCCGGGATCGAAATCTGCGGTCCAGCTTTCGTGGTCCCTGAGCAGTTGCTGCGTCTCGCTCTCGCTCACTTCACTGCTCCATCATCTCCGGATCCATCACCGGCAGCTTGCGCGCACCTACCGGCGCGACTTTCAGCAGCAGGGCCAGGTGCCCGCCATCGAGGAAGGTCAGTTGGCCGCTCTTCATATTGCTGTTGGTTTGCTTGAACTGCTCGCTGCGCAGCACGCTGCCATTGCCGTCGAGTTGGTTGACCCATAAGTTCGCCTCAACTGCGATGAAACGGCCTTCGGTAAGGCTCAGGTTGCCTTCGATGGGGAAGTGGCCGAATTGCTCTTCACCCGCGCCGACGGCAATCCGGCTTGGCTCGCTGCCAAGCTGTTGTTGCCAGGCCTTGTGCAGCAGCACGGTGTAGCTGGGCGTCGCTTCCAGGCGAGTGGCCTCATCGCCCAGCACGGGCGGACGTTCAGCGTCCTTGGCCAGGCGTGGGGCGCCGGCGCTCCAATCTTCCGGGGCGAACTGGCTGGTCACTGCCGGCACGTCGTTCTGGCGCACCAGAATCATTTCTACCTGATACAGGCCTTCGGCGAAGGCGGCCGGCGCAAACAGCGTCAGCAGCAAGGTCAGGCAACGGATGGCACGCATGGATCTTCCTTCAGGCAGTCTGTGGGGTCAGGCGCTCGAACAGCGCCTCCAGGGTATTGAAGCGTTCGTCGGGGCGTTCCATCGGCACCAGGAAACGGAACTGGGTTGCGCCTTCGAACTTATAGCGTTTGGGCTGGCCCTGGATCAGTTTGATCAGGGTCAGCGGGTCGACCGGCGTCTCGGCCTCGAACTCGATCTTGCCGCCATTGGGGCCGCCATCGACTTTCTTGATGCCGAGCTTTTCCGCCTGCAGCTTGAGCTGGGTCAGGCGGATCAGGTTCTTGGTCGGCTCCGGCAGCAGGCCGAAGCGGTCGATCATTTCCACTTGCAGGTCCTTGAGACCTTCTTCGTCGGCCGCCGAGGCGATGCGCTTGTACAGGATCAAGCGGGCGTGCACGTCGGGCAGGTAGTCCTCGGGGATCAGTGCCGGCAGGCGCAGGTTGATCTCCGGACCGCCGCCCAGAGGTTGCTCAAGGTTTGGCTGGGTGCCCTTGCGAATGGCCTTGACCGCGCGCTCGAGCATTTCCATGTAGAGGGTAAAGCCCACTGCCTGGATTTGCCCGCTCTGGCCTTCGCCGAGCAGCTCACCGGCGCCACGGATTTCCAGGTCGTTGGTGGCCAGGACGAAGCCTGCGCCCAGGTCCTGGGTGTTGGCGATGGCCTCCAGGCGTTTCTCGGCGTCGCTGCTGATTTTCTGCCGGGCGGGCGTGAGCAGGTAGGCGTAGGCCTGGTGGTGGCTACGACCGACCCGACCGCGCAGCTGGTGCAGCTGGGCCAGGCCGAACTTGTCGGCACGCTCGATGACGATGGTGTTGGCGCTGGGCACGTCGATGCCGGTCTCGATGATGGTCGAGGCGATCAGCACATTGAAGCGCTTGTGATAGAAGTCGCTCATCACCTGTTCCAGCTCACGTTCGCGCATCTGCCCGTGGCCGATGCCGATACGAGCTTCGGGAACCAGCTCGGCGAGGTCGGCGGCGCATTTTTCGATGGTTTTCACATCGTTGTGCAGGTAGTACACCTGGCCGCCCCGCAGCAGCTCACGCAGCAGTGCTTCCTTGACCGTGCTGTTGTTCTGCTCCATGACGAAGGTGCGCACCGACAGCCGGCGCGCCGGCGGGGTGGCGATGATCGACAGATCGCGCATGCCGGCCACGGCCATGTTCAAGGTGCGCGGGATAGGCGTGGCGGTCAGGGTGAGGATATCCACTTCGCTGCGCAGGGCCTTGAGCTGTTCTTTCTGACGCACGCCAAAGCGGTGTTCTTCGTCGATCACCACCAGGCCGAGGTCTTTGAAACGCACATCGTCCTGCAGCAGCTTGTGGGTGCCTATGAGGATGTCGATCTTGCCTTCGGCGAGGTCTGCGGCGGCGCTGGCGATATCCTTGGCCGACTTGAAGCGGCTCATCACCTCGACCGTCACCGGCCAATCGGCGAAGCGGTCACGGAAGCTGTTGTAGTGCTGCTGGGCGAGCAGGGTGGTGGGCACCAGCACGGCCACCTGGCGACCGCTGTGCACGGCGATGAAAGCGGCGCGCATGGCCACTTCGGTCTTGCCAAAGCCGACGTCGCCGCAGACCAGGCGGTCCATCGGCTTGCCGGCCAGCATGTCGGCGCGGACCGCTTCGATGGCGTTCTGCTGGTCGGGGGTTTCCTCGAACGGGAAGCCGGCGCTGAAGGTGGCGTAGTCGGCGGCAGGGTCGGCGAAGGCATAGCCTTTGCGCGCGGCGCGGCGGGCATAGATGTCGAGCAGCTCGGCGGCGACGTCACGCACTTGCTCGGCAGCTTTGCGCTTGGCCTTCTGCCAGGTTTCCGAGCCCAGGCGGTGCAACGGCGCCAGGGCGTCATCGCTGCCGGTGTAGCGGGCGATCAGGTGCAGGTTGGCGACCGGCACATACAGCTTGGCGTTCTCGGCGTATTCGAGGGTCAGGAACTCGGCGGCCTGGCCATCGATTTCCAGCGTTGCCAGGCCCAGGTAGCGGCCTACGCCATGGTCGATGTGCACCACCGGGGCGCCTTCGCGCAGCTCGGTAAGGTTCTTGATCACCGCGTCGTTGGCAGCTTCGCCGCGTTTTTCACGGCGGCGGCGCTGCATCACCCGTTGGCCGAACAGCGGGCTTTCGGCGATCAGGGCGATGGCTGGGTCGTCCAGCAGCAGGCCATCGTCGAGTGGGGCGATGGTGATCGCCAGACGCTCTTTGCCGGTGACGAAGTCGGTCCAGCCTTCGACTGTCTGGGGCCGTAGCTTGAGGCGTTCGAGCAGTTCCAGCAGCACCTCGCGGCGGCCTGCCGATTCAGCGGTGAACAGCACCCGCCCAGGGAACTGGTCGAGGAAGTTCGCCAGTGCCGCCAGAGGCTGGTTGGCCTTGGCTTCGATGGCCAGGTTGGGCAGGGCGCGCGCGGGGAAGCGTTCGCGGCCGGCGGCGGGCTCGACGTCGTCACTGCTGACCACCACGCGTGGCCACTGTTTGAGCTGGGCGAAGCAGTCCTCGACCGGCAGGAACAACTCTGCTGGCGGCAGCAGCGGGCGGGTCAGGTCGCCGCGGCGATCCTCATAGCGCCCACGCACATCATTCCAGAAGTGCTCCGCCGCCTGTTCGACGCCCGGCAACGAAAACACCTGGGTGTCGGCCGGCAGGTAGTCGAACAGGGTCGAGGTTTCTTCGAAGAACAGCGGCAGGTAATACTCGATGCCGGCCGGAATGATCCCGCTGGCCAAGTCCTGGAAGATCGCGCTGCGCCGGAAATCGACATCGAAGCGTTCGCGAAAGCGCGCCTTGAAGCGGGTCACTTCCTCTTTTTGCATCGGGAACTCGCGCGCCGGCAGCAGGCGCACCGAGTCGACCTTGTCGATCGAACGCTGGGTTTCCGGGTCGAACGTGCGCAGGGTCTCGATTTCGTCGTCGAACAGGTCGATCCGGTAGGGCAGCTTGCTGCCCATCGGGTAGAGATCGATCAGTGCCCCGCGCACGGCGAACTCGCCATGCTCGTAGACGGTGTCGACGCAGCGATAGCCGCTGGCCTCCAGGCGGGTGCGCATCTGTTCGACGTCAATCGTCTGGCCAACGTCCAGCACCAGGCTGCTGCCGAGCAGGAACCGCGTCGGCGCCAGACGGTGCAGGGCAGTGGTGATCGGCACGACCAAAATGCCGTGATCCAGCTCTGGCAGCCGATACAGGCTGGCAATGCGCTGGGAGATGATGTCCTGGTGCGGCGAGAACAGGTCGTAGGGCAGGGTTTCCCAGTCGGGGAACGGCAGCACCGGCAGCTGCGGGGCGAAGAAGCGCAGCTCCTGCTCCAGACGATCGGCCGCCTGGCTGTCGGCGGTCAGCAACAGGGTGAACCGGCGGGCGCCGCTGGCGGCCTCGGCGATGGCCAGGCTGAGGGCGGCACCGGGCAGGTTGCCCCAGGTTTGTTTGCCGGCTGTGGCCGACATTTGCGGTAGGCGCAGAACTGACACGGGAGATTGCACTCCAAGCGTTGCGGCAAAGAGGTCGATTGTACCGACGCCAGTGCCGGCTGTCAGGCTCGCGAGGGCCAGAACAGCGCGGTGTGGCGACGGCGACAGGCGCTCATTGCCCGATACGCTGTGGGGCGTCATAATGTAGCCCCTTTTTTCTCCCCCTACATGTGGAAGGTTCCCGTGACTCAGAAGCCCGACCAGTGTCTTGGTGAGTGGATCGATCGTGAAGCGCTTGCTGAAGCGATGATCCCGCTTATCGGTCAGCTCTACCGCAATAACAACGTGGTGAGCTCGATCTATGGCCGCAGCCTGATCAACCGTTCGGTTATCTCGATCCTCAAAGCCCATCGCTTTGCGCGTCACCGTCAGAGCGACGAGACCGAGCTGTCCGTCCACGAGACATTCCCGCTGCTCAAAGCGATGAGCGAGCTGAAACTGGGCGCCGCTTCGGTCGACCTGGGCAAGCTGGCCAACAAGTTCAAGCTCGAAGGCAATGGCCGCAGCGCCGAGCAGTTCGTGCGCGAAGAGCTGGCTGACGTGGTTGGCCAACAGAACGCCTCGGCGCGCAAAGGCACCGACGTTGTCCTGTACGGCTTCGGTCGCATCGGCCGCCTGCTGGCGCGCATCCTGATCGAAAAAACCGGTGGTGGCGACGGCCTGCGTCTGCGCGCCATCGTCGTGCGCAAAGGCGCCGAGAACGACCTGGTCAAGCGTGCCAGCCTGCTGCGTCGTGACTCGGTGCACGGCCCGTTCGATGGCACCATCACCATCGACGAAGCCAACAACACCATCACCGCCAACGGCAACCTGATCCAGGTTATCTACGCGAAGAACCCAAGCGAAGTCGACTACACCCAGTACGGCATCGAAAACGCCCTGATCGTCGACAACACCGGCGTATGGCGTGACGCTGACGGCCTTGGCCAGCACCTGGCTTGCCCGGGCGCTGCCCGCGTGATCCTCACCGCGCCTGGCAAAGGCGCGCTGAAGAACATCGTGCATGGCATCAACCATGGCGACATCAGCGCAGATGACAAGATCATCTCCGCCGCCTCCTGCACCACCAACGCCATCGTGCCGGTGCTCAAGGCGATCAACGACCAGTACGGCATCGTCAATGGTCACGTCGAAACCGTTCACTCGTTCACCAACGACCAGAACCTGATCGACAACTTCCACAAGGGCAGCCGTCGTGGCCGCGCCGCGCCGCTGAACATGGTTATCACCGAAACCGGTGCTGCCACTGCTGCTGCCAAGGCGCTGCCAGTGCTCAAGGGCAAGCTGACCGGTAACGCGATCCGCGTTCCGACGCCTAACGTGTCGATGGCCATCCTCAACTTGAATCTCGAGAAGGGCACCAGCCGCGAAGAGATCAACGAGTACCTGCGCCAGACCGCCATGCACTCCGAGCTGCACAAGCAGATCGACTACGTCAGCTCGCAGGAAGTGGTTTCCACTGACTTCGTAGGCTCGCGCCACGCTGGTGTAGTGGACGCTGAAGCGACCATCTGCAATGACAACCGCGTTGTTCTGTACGTCTGGTACGACAACGAATTCGGCTACAGCTGCCAGGTGGTTCGTGTGATGGAAGACATGGCCGGTGTGAACCCGCCAGCGTTTCCACGCTGATTCGCTTGTAAGGCAATGAAAAAACGGGAACCTTTGGGT
This sequence comes from Pseudomonas sp. NPDC088890, assembly GCF_044900155.1. Lineage (NCBI taxonomy): Bacteria > Pseudomonadati > Pseudomonadota > Gammaproteobacteria > Pseudomonadales > Pseudomonadaceae > Pseudomonas > Pseudomonas sp. NPDC088890. Next base: position 478,819 of record NZ_JBJDNG010000001.1, read on the forward strand.
TCCCGTTTTTTTGTCCAGCCTATTGTGGTGTCTGTGCTGGCGCTATCGCGGGGCAAGCCCGCTCCCACGTAGCCCGCTCCTGCGCAGTCTAGTTTCCCCCGTAGCCTAGTCTCCCGCGTAGCCCATGCGCCCCCGCAGCTTGTGTTGTTATACGTGGGAGCGGGCTTGCCCCGCGATAGCGCCGGCCCAGACAACCGAGACTCAATGAATGCGCGCAACGCTCCTGCTCACCCTGCTACTGCTTGGCGCCTGCGACCAGCGCTCAACCCTGGAGCGCCTCAGCGGACCGACCATGGGCAGCAGCTACAGCATCCAGTACGTGCGTGAAGCCGATGGCCCGCCCCCCGAGCAGGTCCGCCAAGCCGTCGAAGCGATCCTGCACGACATCGACCAGCACTACTCCACCTACCGCAGCGATTCCACCGTCAGCCAGTTCAATCAGCTCCCCGCCAATCAGTGCCTGGCCATGCCCGCCGACCTACTTGAATTGGTCGACTTCGGCCAACACCTGGCCGAGCAGAGCGCTGGCGCCTTCGATCTGACGGTCGAACCCTTGCTCGACCTGTGGGGCTTCGGCCCCCAAGCCCGTCATGAGCGGGTTCCTGATCCGCACGCTTTGGCCCAGGCCCGCCAGCGCGTCGGCTACCAGCACCTGCGCAGGGAACCGGGCATGCTGTGCAAGGATGGCGCAGTAGAACTCGACTTCAACAGCATCGCCGCCGGCCATGCCGTCGACCTGATCGCCCAGCGCTTGGCTGCCATGGGCATTGCCAACTTCCTCGCGGAAGCTACTGGGGAGCTCAAGGCAGTAGGGCGCAAGCCCGATGGCAGTCCCTGGCGGATCGCCCTGGAACTGCCGCGCGCAGACCGCCAGATCGCCCGCCAGGTGATCAGCGTCAATGGCCTGGCTGTATCGACCTCGGGTGACTATCGCAACTATTTCGAGGAGAATGGCCGGCGCTATTCGCACACCTTCGATGCGCGCCTGGGGCGGCCGGTCGAACATGAGCTGGCTGCGGTGACCGTGCTCGATGCCTCGGCGCTGCAGGCCGACGGCTATTCGACCTTGTTGTTGATCATGGGGCCGGAGCGCGGCTGGGATTACGCCGTCGCCCACGACATCGCCGCGATTCTGGTGACCCGGGTCGAGGGTGGCTTCGTCTCTCAGGCTACGCCCGGCTTCGAGCGGGCAGTGAAAGGCGAGTGAAAGCGTATGCAGGGATGATCGGCGCCAGGGAATCGGTGAACGATAACGACAATGTAGTGCAGGCAAAAATGGCCTACGACGCGACCAAGGGTTAATGTGCGCGGCGTTCACGCTTGATTAGACTGCACCCGAATTTTCTCATGGCGCCCCGGCGACATGATCGAGTCCCGCGGCTACCGTGGCCGGCGGGCGAGTTCTGAAGGAGTACGCATGGCTGTCTACAACTACGACGTAGTGGTGCTGGGTTCCGGCCCGGCCGGAGAAGGTGCGGCAATGAACGCCGCCAAAGCAGGGCGCAAGGTGGCGATGGTCGATAGCCGTCGCCAAGTCGGCGGCAACTGCACCCACCTGGGCACCATCCCGTCCAAGGCACTGCGTCACTCGGTGCGGCAGATCATGCAGTTCAACACCAACCCGATGTTCCGTGCCATTGGTGAGCCGCGCTGGTTCTCCTTCCCGGACGTGCTCAAGAGCGCCGAGAAGGTCATCTCCAAGCAAGTCGCCTCGCGCACCGGCTACTACGCGCGCAACCGTGTCGACGTGTTCTTCGGCACCGGCAGCTTCGCCGACGAGCAGACCGTCGAAGTGGTCTGCCCCAATGGCGTGGTCGAGAAACTGGTCGCCAAGCACATTATCATCGCCACCGGCTCGCGCCCCTATCGCCCAGCCGATATCGACTTCCATCACCCACGGGTCTACGACAGCGACACCATCCTCAGCCTGAGCCACACCCCGCGCAAGCTGATCGTCTATGGCGCCGGCGTGATCGGTTGCGAATACGCCTCGATCTTCAGCGGCCTGGGCGTACTGGTCGAACTGGTCGATAACCGCGGCCAGTTGCTGAGCTTCCTCGACTCGGAAATCTCCCAGGCGCTGAGCTACCACTTCAGCAACAACAACATCACCGTGCGCCATAACGAGGAGTACGAGCGAGTCGAAGGCTTGGACAATGGGGTGATCCTGCACCTGAAGTCGGGCAAGAAGATCAAGGCCGACGCCTTGCTGTGGTGCAACGGCCGCACCGGCAACACCGACAAGCTGGGCTTGGAAAACATCGGCATCAAGGTCAACAGCCGTGGCCAGATCGAGGTCGACGAGGCTTACCGCACCACCGTGCCGAACATCTATGGCGCGGGTGACGTGATCGGCTGGCCGAGCCTGGCCAGCGCTGCCCACGACCAGGGTCGTTCGGCGGCCGGCAGCATCGTCGACAACGGCAGCTGGCGCTTCGTCAACGATGTGCCGACTGGCATCTACACCATTCCGGAGATCAGCTCGATCGGCAAGAACGAGCAGGAGCTGACCCAGGCCAAAGTGCCTTATGAAGTCGGCAAGGCGTTCTTCAAGAGCATGGCCCGCGCGCAGATCGCCGGCGAGCCGCAAGGCATGTTGAAGATCCTGTTCCACCGCGAGACGTTGCAGATCCTCGGCGTGCACTGCTTCGGCTACCAGGCTTCGGAGATCGTCCACATCGGCCAGGCGATCATGGATCAGCCGGGTGAGCGCAACACCCTGAAGTACTTCGTCAACACCACCTTCAACTACCCGACCATGGCCGAAGCCTATCGGGTAGCGGCCTACGACGGCCTGAACCGGCTTTTTTGAGCGGCTCCGGCCGGTGGCCTGAGCCGGTCGGGGAGTGCGGGTTCAGTCCTTCCCAAGGGTGGTCTTGGCCAAACCGGGAAAGTCTGTAATCAGGCTATCAGCGCCAAAGTCGGCGAGTCGGCGCATCAGTGCCGGCTCGTTGACCGTCCACACCGACACGTGCAACCCCTGGCGCTGGGCCTTGATCAGGCGCTCTGGGGTGCATAGCGTCCAGTTCAGCGCCAGTATCTGGCAGTTGTAGTTCTGCGCGACCTTCAGCGGGTCGAGCCAGGCATATTCGGCGACCAACCCACGCGACACGTCCGGGACCAGCTCCAGGGCGGCGCCGAGCACTTCCCGCGAGCTCGAGGTGATGGTGATCTTGTCCAGCAGGCCGTATTGCTGGGCCAGTTCGCGAATCGCCAGCACAGTGCTGGCAGCGCGGGTGCGCGAGGCGCTCTTGACCTCCAGTTGCCAATGCTCGAAATCACACTTCTCGAACAGCTCCTCAAGACGAGGAATGGGGCACGGCTGGACATGCCCTGGGCCGCCCTTGCGGGCGTCGTAGGTGGCAAGGTCGGCGGCAATGTGCTCGACCACCTTGCCGCGCCGGCCGGTGGTGCGTTTGAGGGTCGGGTCGTGGATTACCATCAGCTGGTTGTCGGCCGACAGGTGCAGGTCCAGCTCGCAGCGGTTGACGCCGTGCGACAAGCACTTGCGAAAGCTGGTCAGGGTATTTTCGGGCGCTTCGCCCTTGGCGCCGCGATGGCCGTAGATCAGGGTCACGTTCGTTCCTTCAAATCAAAAAGAGCAGGGCTCAGGAGGCGGGATCGTTCTGTTCCAGCGCCTGGCGTCGTTGCTGTTGCTGGCGCTGCAAGATGTAGCGGGCGAGCAGTTGGCGCTGGGCATCGGTCATGTCGGTGAATTCGGTGCCGACCTCGTAATCGCCATCCGGGCGCAGGTCGCAGTGGGTGACCCTGCCGCGCAGCAGCAGGCCATGGGCGCGGGGCATCAGCACCATTTTCACTTTGACCCGAGTGCCTGGGGCGATCTGCTGGGCCTGGGCGAACTCGATGCCGCCTTCGGACAGAATCACCCGGTGCGGCTGGCCGATTTCGCCCAGCAGGGTTTGGGCGACCACGGCGCTGAGCAGATCGAGGCGTTTGTTCTGGGCGCGCAGAAACGCGGCGAGGGTGCGGTCTTTGTCACTCAACTGGCGTAGCAGATGCTGGGATTCGAAGTCCGACAGGTGCAGTTCGCTGAGCAGGTTGAATAGCGGCGAATCATCCTGCAACAGTTCTGGCTCAAGGGCCTCAGCCGCGCTCAAGGGGCTGATTTCCAGTGCGATCCTGTCTTCGATGCGGTAGTATTCGCGGCGATCTTCATCGTCTAATGTCGTCATGGCGAACCCAAGGTTACGGCGGTGGTCCGAGTGTAAAGCCGCCGTAGGCGCCCCGCCACAAGGACGTTCCCTTTCATCCGAACAAGCCCCGACATGTTCAGACCTCTATTCGCATTCATCGGTACGCGTTATACCCGTGCCAAGCGTCGCAATCACTTCGTCTCGTTCATTTCCCTGACCTCGATGATCGGCCTCGCCCTGGGCGTGGTGGTGATGATCGTGGTGCTCTCGGTCATGAACGGTTTCGACCACGAGATGCGTACCCGCGTGCTTGGCATGATCCCTCACGCCACGCTTGAGAGCGGCCAACCGATCAATGATTGGCCGGCCCTTGCTCAACAAGTAAAGCAGAATCCGCAAGTGCTGGCGGTGGCGCCCTTCACCCAGATGCAGGGCCTGCTGACCCACGACGGCAAAGTCTCCAAGGTGCTGCTCAACGGCATCGATCCGGCCCGTGAGCGGGAGGTGTCGATCATCGACAACTTCATTCGCGAAGGCAGCCTGGACAAGCTGGCGCCGGGCGAGTGGGGCATCATGATCGGCGACAAGGCCGCCGCCAAACTGGGCGTTGCCATCGGCGACAAGCTGACCTTCGTCGCCCCCGAGGTCAGCGTGACGCCGGCCGGCATGTTCCCGCGCATGAAGCGCTTTACCGTGGTCGGCACCTTCCACGTCGGCGCTGGCGAGATCGACGGTTATATGGGGCTGACCAACATTGCCGATCTGTCCCGCCTGCACCGCTGGAAGCCCGATCAGGTCCAGGGTGTGCGGCTGAAGTTCGACGACCTGTTCCAGGCCCCACGGGTTGCCTGGGATATCGCTCAGCGCCTGGGCGACCAGGAGTTCTACGCCCGCGACTGGACCCGCAGCCACGGCAACCTGTACCAGGCGATTCGCATGGAGAAGGCCATGATCGGCCTGCTGCTGTTGCTGATCGTCGCGGTGGCGGCGTTCAACATCATTTCCACCCTGGTGATGGTAGTCAACGACAAGAAAGGCGACATCGCCATCTTGCGTACGCTCGGCGCCACCCCCGGGCAGATCATGGCCATCTTCATGGTCCAGGGTACGGTAATCGGCGTGGTCGGGACCTTGATCGGCGCCGTCGTTGGCATCATCGCCGCACTCAATGTCAGCGCCGCGATTGCCGGCCTGGAGACGTTGATCGGGCACAAGTTCCTCAACGCCGATGTGTACTTCATCGATTACCTGCCGTCGCAGATCATGGCCCAGGACGTCTGGCAGGTCTGTGGCGCGGCATTGGTCCTGAGTTTCTTCGCCACCCTGTACCCGGCCTGGCGTGCGGCCCGCACCCAGCCTGCAGAGGCGCTACGTTATGAGTGAGTCGCGCATGAGTGATAAAGCCGTTCTGAGTTGCCGCAACCTGGGCAAGTCCTACGACGAGGGCCCGGAGTCGGTGCAGGTGCTGGCCAATCTGCAGCTGGAGCTGCACCCCGGCGAGCGTGTGGCCATCGTCGGTAGCTCAGGTTCGGGCAAGAGTACCTTGCTCAACCTGCTCGGCGGTCTCGACACCCCAAGCCAGGGCAGCGTGTGGTTGGCCGGCGAGGAGTTGTCGGCGCTCGGTGAGCGCGCCCGCGGCCTGCTGCGCAACCGCGCGCTGGGCTTCGTCTACCAGTTCCACCACCTGCTGGCCGAGTTCACCGCTCTGGAAAACGTCTGCATGCCGCTGCTGATCGGTCGCACGCCGATCCCGGAGGCGCGCGAGCGGGCTGAAGCGCTGCTAAAACGCGTGGGCTTGAGCCATCGCTTGAGCCACAAGCCGGCTGAGTTGTCCGGTGGTGAGCGTCAGCGCGTGGCGATTGCCCGGGCGCTGGTCAATCGCCCAGGCCTGGTGATGCTCGATGAGCCGACCGGCAACCTCGACCATCACACCGCCCAGGGTATTCAGGAGCTGATGCAAGAGCTTTCCAGCGCTTCGCAAACCGCCTTCCTGGTGGTCACCCACGACCTCAACCTGGCGCGTCAGATGGACCGCGTATTGAAGCTCGAAGACGGCCACCTGGTGGCGATCTGAGTCGCTTGCCCGGGGCGGGATAAACCGCCCCGCAACTTTTTTCTTGGGTGTTCTCGTACATGTTCAGACCCTTGCCCTTGTTCATCGGTGCTCGCTACACCCGTGCCAAGCGCCGCAATCACTTCATCTCGTTCATCTCCACGACCTCGATGATCGGCCTGTCCCTGGGCGTGCTGGCGATGATCGTGGTGCTGTCGGTGATGAACGGCTTCCAGCGTGAGATGAGCTCGCGCATTCTCGGCTTGGTGCCGCATGCCAGCATCCTTGGCGTGCAACCGCTGGATGATTGGCAAAAAGTCGCCGATGCCGCGCTGAAGAACCCGGCAGTGATCGCCGCGGCGCCGATTACCGAAATGGAAGGCATGCTGTCCTACAAGGGCGCGATGCAGCCGATTCAGGTGGGCGGTATCGACCCGGCCGAAGAGGGCAAGGTTTCCATCGTGGGTCAGCACATCGTCCAAGGTAGCCTGCAAGACCTGGTGCCGGGTGAATACGGCGTGGTCATCGGCGAGCTGACAGCGCGACGTTTCCGCCTCAATACTGGAGACAAACTGACCCTGATCGTTCCTGAGATCAGCAAGGCGCCGGGCGGTATCACTCCGCGCATGCAGCGCCTGACTGTGGTTGGCATCTTCAAGGTTGGCGCCGAACTGGATGGCTCGCAGGCCTACATCAACGTCGCTGATGCCGGCGAGATGCAGCGTTGGGCACCGGGTAGCGTGCAGGGCGTGCGGCTCAAATTGCATGACTTGTATGCCGCGCCGCAGGTGTCCAAGGCAATTGCTGCGCAGCTGGGGGCGGCCTATCACGCCGATGACTGGTCGCACACCCAAGGCAGCCTGTTCAGCGCCATGAAGATGGAAAAGACCATGATCGGCCTGCTGCTGATGATGATCATCGCGGTGGCGGCGTTCAACATCATCGCCACCTTGGTGATGGTGGTGAACGACAAGGGTTCGGACATCGCCATCCTGCGCACCATCGGCGCCACGCCTGCGCAAATCATGGGGACGTTCATGGTCCAGGGCAGCTTGATCGGTATTGTCGGCACCTTGATCGGTGGCGTGCTTGGGGTGATTGCCGCACTCAACGTCAGCCAGATCGTTGGCTGGCTGGAGCGGGTCAGTGGCCAGCATATCTTCACATCCGATGTGTACTTCATCAGCAGCCTGCCTTCGCAGTTGCAATGGACTGATGTGGCAATAATCTGCACGGCAGGGTTGGTGATGAGCTTCCTGGCGACTATCTATCCGGCGTACCGCGCTTCGCAGATCGAGCCGGCCATGGCGCTGCGTTACGAGTGATGGATTGGGGGCCGCTTTACGGCGGCCCCGGTCATCCCGGTAGGTTGATCACAAATCGCGTCCAGCCACCCTCACATTCCGCCCGAATCCCCCCGCCATGCGCCTGGACGATCGACCGGGTAATCGCCAGTCCCAAGCCCGCATGCTCGCTGCTGCCTTCCCGTCGCGCAGGATCAGCCCGGTAGAAGCGATCAAACAAGCGCTGCAACGCCCCCGCCTCAATCGCAGGCCCGGTGTTGGCCACTGTGATACTCAACCCCGCAGCCAAGCTCACCTTGATCGTGCCACCTTGAGGGGTGAAGCGCAGCGCATTGTCCAGCAGGTTGGAAAGCGCCCGCCGCAGCATGTGCCGATCGCCCTCGATCGTCGCCGCGCCCTCGCGTAGCAGTTGCACGTCGCTTTCCTCGGCCAGCGCAGCGTAGTAGTCGAGCAGGGCATCGACCTCCGCAGCCAAATCCAGCGGCTGGCGGTTGGGCATCAACAAGCCATGGTCAGCCTTGGCCAGGTAGAGCATGTCGTTGACCAGTTGGGCCATCCACTGCAGCTCTTCGAGGTTGCCATGCAGCGCCTCGCGATACTCTTCCAGGCTGCGCGGACGGGTCAGGGTGACCTGGGTGTGGGTCAGCAGGTTGGACAGCGGCGTGCGCAGCTCATGGGCGATATCGGCAGAAAATGCCGAGAGCCGCTGGAAGGCGTCATCCAGACGCTGCAGCATGGCGTTCACCGTGCTGGCCAGCTGCGCCAATTCTTCTGGCATCTGCGCCACCGGCAGGCGCGTGGTCAGGGACTGGGCACTGACGCTCGCCGCCACTTCGCCGATCTGTCTTAACGGTCGTAGCCCGCGCCGCGCGGCCCAGGCGCCGAGCAGGGCGGTGGCCAGTGCCGACAGGCCGACGGTGAGCCAGATCAGTCGCTGCATGCCCTGCAAGAAGTGTTGGTGGTGGGTAATGTCGAGGAACAGGGTCAGTTGCGCGGCGTGCTCAGCGTGCTCATCGAGCGGCACGGACAGGCTGCGGTAATCGACGTTGTCGGCACGCAAGGTGGCCAGGCCAGGTTGCACAGCATCCTCAGGCAGCCCTGGGCGACTCTGGAACCACAGCTCGCCTTCGGCGCCACGAATACGCAGCGCGAGATCGGCCTGGTGGCTGAGTTCTCCACGCAGCGCTGGCAGTCGGGTGGCCAGTTTGTCCACCGAGTCGACCCCGGCCAGTTGGCTGCGCAACTGCGACAGGCGGGCGCCGAGCAGTTGTTGGTCGAGTTCGATGAAATGGTGTTTGCTGGCATGGCTGAACAACAACCCGGCAGTCAACGACACCGCCGCGGTGCAGGCGGCGAACAGCAGGGCCAGGCGGCTGCCCAGCGACAATTGGCGCATCAGTCCTGGCGCTCCTCAAGTACGTAGCCCATGCCGCGCACGGTGTGGATCAGCTTGTTGCGATGGGCATCATCGATCTTCAGGCGCAAGCGGCGGATGGCGACTTCGATGACATTGGTGTCGCTGTCGAAATTCATGTCCCAGACCTGGGAAGCGATCAATGACTTGGGCAGTACCTCGCCTTGGCGACGCAACAGCAGTTCGAGCAGGGCGAACTCCTTGGCGGTAAGGTCGATGCGCAGGCCGGCGCGCTCGGCGCGGCGACGAATCAGGTCCAGACGTAAATCGGCGAGGGTCAGCGTGGTGTCAAGGCTAGGGCTGGCACCGCGTCGTAACAGGCTGCGCACGCGCGCTAACAGCTCGGAGAAGGCAAACGGCTTGACCAGGTAATCGTCCGCGCCAAGTTCCAGGCCGTGCACGCGATCCTCCACGGCATCGCGTGCGGTCAGAAACAACACTGGCGTCTCCAGGCCCGCCTGGCGCACGGCTTGAAGAATCTGCCAACCGTCACGGCCAGGCAGCATCACATCGAGGATCAATAGCGCATGATCGCCGGTCAGCGCCAGGTGCAGGCCGGTTTCGCCATCGGCGGCAAGCTCGGTGGCGAAGCCTGCTTCGCTCAGGCCCTGGCGCAGGTATTGGCCGGTCTTGGCCTGGTCCTCGACGATCAGCAGTTTCATGCACGGTCCTTCTCAAGTTGAAGCCCATCGCCCGGCTGGATGCGCTGGCGTGCGGAAATGATACGTGATGGTTTTGCCCTTCGCCCAAGCTGACAAAGTTGTAATCTTCCTGTCAGCTAGCCGCCAGTCATTGCCCCATAAAGTCGCTTCATCATCGCTGTAACCCCGGAGTAGATATGAAACACCCGCTCATCGCCGCCGCCCTCGCGCTGTTCAGCCTACCTGTGCTGGCTGATAGCAGCCATGGCTTGGCCTTTGGCGAGCCAGCCCCGGCAGCCAAGGCCACGCGCACCATCGAGGTTGTGCTCAAGGACATTTCCTTCGAACCGAAAAGCCTGCAGGTAAAAGCCGGTGAAACGGTGCGCTTCGTCCTCATCAACCAAGGCCAATTGCCCCACGAGTTCAACCTGGGCGACAAGGCCATGCACGTCGAGCACCAGAAACAGATGATCGCCATGCAGGGCAAGCTGTTTACCGCCGGGATGAATCACGAGGGCATGGACCACAACCAAATGGGCCATGGCGAGCACGGCCATGCGAGCGGCAATACGGTACTGCTGCAGCCTGGTCAGCGCGGCGAGTTGACCTGGACCTTCCGCACCTCGGCACCGATCGAATTCGCCTGCAACGTGCCCGGCCACTACCAGGCTGGCATGGTCGGGCCGTTGACCATCGAGTGACTTGCTGCCCAAGGCGGGGTGCAAAACCGGTAGACTAGGGGCAGTTTCGAACTTTCAGGTCAGATTCCATGCACCCCGCAGCCGAACACTCTCCGCTGGGCAAGTCCAGCGAATACATCTCTACCTACACGCCATCGCTGCTGTTCCCCATCCCACGCCTGGCCAAGTGGGCCGAGCTTGGGGTCAGCGGCGATGCCCTGCCATGGCAGGGCGTCGATTACTGGAACTGCTTCGAGCTGTCCTGGCTGCTCCCGTCGGGCAAGCCGGTGGTAGCCATCGGCGAGTTCGCCATACCGGCAGATTCACCGAATATCATCGAGTCAAAATCGTTCAAGTTGTACCTCAACTCGCTGAACCAGACGGTCTTCGCCTCTACCGATGAGCTGCAGGCGTGCCTTGAGAAGGACCTGTCGGCTGCGGCTGGCAAGCCGGTAGCGGTGCGCGTGCGCACCCTGGCCGAGGTTGAAGGTGAGGGCGTGGTGGCGCTGCCGGGGCAGTGCATCGATGGTCTGGATGTGGCGATCAGCAACTACGAGCAGCCACAACCACAGTTGTTGCAGTGCGATCCGCAGCGGGTGGTGGAGGAGGCGGTTCACAGCCATCTGCTCAAGTCCAACTGCCCGGTCACTGGCCAGCCTGACTGGGGTAGCGTGGTGGTGGAGTACAAGGGGCTGGCGCTGGATCATGCCAGTCTGCTGACCTATCTGGTCAGCTTCCGCCAACATGCAGACTTCCATGAGCAGTGTGTGGAGCGGATCTATCTGGACCTCAAGCGCTTGCTCAAGCCGGAGTATCTGACAGTGTATGCGCGCTATGTGCGCCGGGGGGGGCTGGATATCAACCCGTATCGCAGCACTGGGGCGATCAGTCCGAACAATCTGCGACTGGTTCGTCAGTGACAATGTAGGGGCCGCTTTGCGGCCCCTACATTGTTGCGCGGGTTTAGATGCCCATGCTGTGCAGGCTATTGGCGATACTGCGCAGGGTGGCAGTCAGGTCCGGGTGTTCGACTTCAAAGCGCTCGACCGCCAGGTTGAAACCATCAGCCAGGTTGTTGTCCGGCGTAGCTTCCTCAAGCTTCAACTGAGCTTCGATCTGTCTGGCTTCTTCATGCAGCGCGGCCAACTCTTCTTCCGTGAGCGGCACATTTCGATCCAGTTGCTCGCGCAGGCTGTTCAGCCGCTCTTGCAGTTCGCGGGCAGGCATTGGGTGTTCTCCCTCTATGGCTTGGCAAAGCATGGACCTCGGCAACTAGGCAAAGGTTCTCACCTGTCTTCAAGCGTAATCCACTCGCCGCTGCTTTGCATGATCCGCGTCAATCACCCTGTGTCAGGGTTTTTCGCCCTTGCGCCGACGTTGGGCGATGTCCGCCAGGCAGGTATCGAGTGCTTCCAGATGATCGATTACCGAGTGCACGCCCAGGCTGAACAGCTCAAGGGTCGCCTTGCCTCGCGCGAGCTCGCGATCTTGCGGGTTCATGGCTTGCCACTGGGTCGAGGAAAGATCGCACGAGGGGCTACAGGCCGCCAGGCCTACCGTCCACAGCCCAGCGTTGAGCCCGCACCGCAGCAAGCGCGGGTCGCCGCTGACCACCACGCAACCGTCTAGCTGCTGGCTTTGCAATTGCATCAGCGCGTGCCAGCAGGCGTTGGGCGCAGGCCAAGGGGGAGAGGCGGTCAGCTGCCCCGGTAGCCACTCAGGCAGCACACTGGCCAAGCGCTCGCCTTGGGCGGTGTTGAGTTCATCGAGCCAGATGCAGGGAATGCGTTGCTGACGCAGGCCGGCTAGGGTTTGCAGGGCGCCGGGGGCGGGGAGGGGGTTGCCCTCGGCTGGCTGGACCAGGCAGCTGCGCAAGCCGAAGAGCACAGCGGTGAAGGCGGGTGCGTCGTGCATGGTAACGTCCCTGAAATACTGCGCAGGCTATGCGTCGATTGTTACCGTGGGATGACTTCGCAACAGATGTTCACAAAATGTTGAGCAATAATGTGTAAGGCTGTTTATCAGCCAGCGACCCTTTATACTGTCGCCTTCTTAAGCAGCGCACCAAGGCGCCTGCGACCGTGAAATCCGATGGAGAAACATCTATGCATAGGATCGGTGCCGGAGTGATCGAGCGAATCACCCACGCCTGTGTCTGCGCCAGCCTGCTATTGGCGCCCGTGGCGGCCACCCAGGCGGCGACCGAAGAAGATCCCTGGGAGGCGGTCAACCGCCCGATCTTCAGGTTCAACGACACCCTTGATACCTATGCCCTCAAGCCGCTGGCCCAGGGTTACCAGGCGATCACCCCGCAGTTTCTCGAAGACGGCATTCACAACATCTTCCGTAACCTGGGCGATGTTACCAACCTGGCCAACAATGTCCTGCAGCTCAAGCCGCACGCGGCTGGCGTGGATACCGCGCGGTTGATCGTCAACACCACCTTTGGCCTGGGCGGTTTCTTCGACGTCGGCACCAAGATGGGCCTGCAGCGCAACGACGAAGACTTCGGCCAGACCCTGGGTTACTGGGGCGTAGCCAGCGGCCCGTATGTGGTTATCCCACTGCTTGGCCCAAGCACCGTGCGCGATGGCCTGGCCAAGTATCCGGACACCTACACCGAACCCTACCGCTACATCGACCACGTGCCGACGCGTAACTCGATCATTCCCGTGGACATCATCGACACCCGCGCCAGCCTGCTGTCGGCCGAGAAGCTGATCAGTGGCGACAAGTACGTGTTCATTCGCAACGCGTACTTGCAGAATCGCGAGTTCAAGGTCAAGGATGGCGAAGTCGAAGACGACTTCTGATCTCAGTATTTTGTGAAACTGGGGCCGCTTCGCCGCCCTTCGCGGGCAAGCCCGCTCCCACAGGGTTCGACGCTGTACTGGTGGGAGCGGGCTTGCCCGCGAAGGGCGGCGAAGCGGCCCCTGTTTTTTCGTAACAGATCAATGCATCGCCAGAATCCGCAGGCCGAACTTCTGCTGGCCGCCAGGCTGATCGGCGATCCACACCACCTCGGTACTGGCGTGCAAACCCTTGAGCGCCGGGTGGTCGGAGTCAATGCTCACCTCGATCTGGTCGCCTACCTGGTAGCGTTGCGGGGCCTTGATCTGCATGCCGCTGCTGGACAGGTCCACGCATACCGCAGAAATCACCTGGCCAGCATGCAGCAGGCTGACCTGGGCATCGATTCGCATGCGGATGAAATCGCGCTTTTCGCTGTGATTACTGGGTGTCTGGTGCATGCATGATCCTTTCATCGGGTTGCGTTCTACGGGTTTCTTATAACTCTCAGCAATTTGCCCGGTAAAGTGCACTGCACCCGACCCTCGCATGCTTGAAACGCCTGGCGGATGGGAGTACCGTCTGCGCCTTACAGGGCACCTCTGCTGGTTGCCGGACAAGGGTTCTTGTCCTACAACTCAAAGAGTAGAGCAGCCAAAGAGTATTCCAGTAGTGCTCGTCGCTTTTCATGACGATCCTACGCCAACCCAATCCGGCGCCGTTCGCCCACATGCAGAAAACCAGTGCAACGCTGCTGATCATCGATGACGACGACGTGGTCCGTGCGAGCCTCGCCGCCTATCTGGAAGACAGTGGCTTCAGCGTCCTTCAGGCCGGCAATGGCCAGCAGGGGCTTCAGGTCTTCGAAGAACACCAGCCCGATCTCGTGATCTGCGATCTGCGCATGCCGCAGATGGGCGGCCTCGAACTGATCCGTCGGATCAGCGAGCTGGCCCCTCAGTTGCCGGTGATCGTGGTGTCCGGTGCCGGTGTCATGAGCGACGCCGTCGAGGCCTTGCGCCTGGGCGCTGCCGATTACCTGATCAAGCCGCTCGAAGACCTCGCCGTCCTCGAGCACTCGGTGCGCCGCGCCCTCGATCGCTCACGCCTGGTGTTGGAAAACCAACGCTACCGCGACAAGCTGGAAGCGGCCAACCGCGAGCTTGAGGCCAGCCTGCACCTGTTGCAGGAAGACCAGACCGCCGGGCGCCAGGTGCAGATGAACATGCTGCCCGAGAGCCCGTGGGTGGTGGATGACTTCGCCTTCGAGCACCAGATCATCCCGTCGCTGTACCTGTCGGGTGATTTTTCCGATTACTTCCGCGTGGATGATCGGCGCATTGCGTTTTACCTGGCAGATGTCTCCGGCCATGGTGCCTCGTCGGCGTTTGTCACGGTATTGCTGAAATTCATGACCACCCGCCTGCTGTTCGAATTCAAGCGCGGCGGCAAGATGCGTGATTTCAAACCCTCGGAAGTGCTCAGCCACATCAACCGTGGGCTGATCAACTGCAAGCTGGGCAAGCATGTGACCATGGTCGGTGGCGTGATCGACCAGGATACGGGTCTACTAACCTACGCCGTCGGTGGCCACCTGCCGCTGCCGGTGCTGTACACCCCAGGTCAGGCCCGCTACCTCGAGGGCCGCGGTCTGCCGGTTGGCTTGTTCGAAGAGGCAACCTATCAGGATGTGGTCATGGAGCTGCCCGAGCAGTTCAGCCTCAGCCTGATGTCGGACGGCATACTGGACCTTTTGCCTGGGGACACGCTCAAAGATAAAGAAGCTGCCTTGCCGGATATCGTCAAAGCAGCGGGTGGCAGCCTGGATGGGCTGCGCCAACGTTTCGGATTGGCTACGCTTGGGGAGATGCCGGATGATATCGCCCTATTGGTGTTGAGCAGGAACCTTCAATGAGTACCGGTAGAATCCAGTTCGCCGAGCAGAGCGGTACCTTCGTACTGAAATTCGTCGGTGAAGTGCGCCTGACCCTGTGTTCGGCCTTGGATGCGACGATCGAGAAGATCTTCACCGCGCTGAACTTCTCGGCCATCGTCATCGACTTGACCGAGACCGAAAGTATCGACAGCACTACGCTAGGCCTGTTGGCCAAGCTGTCCATACTGTCCCGGCAGAAGGTCGGCCTGTTGCCGACCGTGGTCACCACCAACCCGGATATCTCGCGCTTGTTGCAGTCGATGGGGTTCGATCAGGTGTTCAACATCGTCGATCGTCCAGTACCCTGCCCAGAGTGCCTGACCGACCTGCCATCGCAGGACCAGAACGAAGACGTAGTGCGCTCCAA
The DNA here is from genome assembly GCF_044900155.1 of Pseudomonas sp. NPDC088890. NCBI lineage: Bacteria > Pseudomonadati > Pseudomonadota > Gammaproteobacteria > Pseudomonadales > Pseudomonadaceae > Pseudomonas > Pseudomonas sp. NPDC088890. The sequence goes on from NZ_JBJDNG010000001.1 coordinate 494,158, forward strand.
AGTGCTCGAGGCGCACAAGATCCTCATGGGCCTCAACGATTCCAACCGTGAAGCGTTCCATGACCTGGTGAGCGCGCTGGAGCGGTCATGATTCGAAGCCGCTCACACATGATCGCGGCAATCCAAACCCTGTGATCACCGCGCCCCTGTAGGCGCGGGCTTGCCCCGTGAAGGCGTCAGCTCAATCACCGCCCAGTCCGCCAGGCTCACTGATCCCGGACAAACTCATTCGCCGTCGAGCCATCGGCATTCAACTGAAACACCCGCTCCGGCTGCCCCTGCGCATTGAAAAACACCTGCCCCAGGCCGGCGCTATTCCACAAGCGCTCGCCAGCCTCACTGCGGCTCGGCAAGCGCGGCGCCACTTCCATCAAGCGCCGCTTGGTAAACCAGTTGAGCGGTGAGCGTGGCGAATACAGCCAGCGATTAAGCCTGTCGAGCACATCCAGCAAACGCTTGGGAAACTCGTTCTTGATCCCGCTGCTGGTGATCTGCCACAGGTGCGGATTGCGCTGGCGATGGCGGATCATCACCTCATAGACGAACGAATAGTGCACATCCCCCGACAGCACCACGTAATGCCCCGGTGTGCGCGAATGGCGGAAGATATTCAGGATCACCTGCGCAGCACCGCGGTGGGCCATCCAGTTTTCCGCATCCACCAGTAGCGGATAACCGCACCAGCTAAATACCCGCTGCACGGTTTCAATCAGCTTTACCCCGAAGATCGGCGCCGGTGAGACGATAATCGCCGACGGGTGATCGAGCAGCGACTGCTGCAGTTCACTCAGCGCCTCCCAGTCGAGCAAGCCGGAAGGCTTTTTCAGGCTGCTCTCACTGCGCCAGCGCCGGGTGCGGGTGTCGAGCACCAACAGCGGCGGATTGCTCGGCAGATCGTACTGCCAGCCCTGAAAGCGCAGCAGTTCGCCAATCAGGGTGTCCTGAGCCTGTTTGTTCAGATGCCGCTCGATACTGTTATCGCCCAGCGTCGCGCAGTGTTGGACCAGTTCTTTGCAGCTATCTGGATCGTTGCCCCAACCCTGGCAGAGCAAGTAGCCGAGCAAGGCATTACCGATGATCCGTCGCGAAAACGGATGGCCGTAGGCCGTTTCTTCCCATTGCGCCGAAAGGTTCCAGTCGTCGGTAATATCGTGGTCGTCGAAGATCATCAGGCAGGGCAGGTGCGCCATTACCCGTGCCACCTGGCCAAGGCCAACAGCGAAGGCTTCGATCAGCGGCAGCTCTGCGTGGTAGCGCGCCTGCCGCTGTTTGGTGAGACCCTCGGGCATGTTCATGTCTACCAGCGCCCACGGCGTCGGCGACCAGACCAACAGATACATCGCCATCACCTCAGCGAAGGTCACCAGGTGGTTGTCGGCGTTGCTCGAGGAGAAAATCGGCTTGCGCTTGCCGCCGAAGAAGCGTTCGCGCAGGCTCTCGTTGCTCTCCTGAGCCGGCAGCAGGTCGGCGCGGTGGTAATAGCAAGCTGGATGGCGATACAGCGCTGTGCTGTCGTCGACCAAGGCGCCGTCCAGCGCTTCCTCGAACAGGCCCAGGCGCTCGATCAAACGATGGATGGCGCGCAGCATCGGGCCGGCGACATCGTCGGCATAGACCTGGTCGCCGCTCATCAGTAACAGGGCAGGGCGCTGCTCGGGGCTGGCGCAGTCTTGCAGTAGCCGGTCGGCGCAGAGCAGGCCGTCGGCAGCCGGATGATGAGGCTTACGGCACGAGCCGTGGAGCAGCTGTTCGATCCGCTCGCGCAAGACCACGCTTGGCCGGCTGGCGCCGGGATACAGCAGGTGCGGCGCCCAGGCGGCAATGCCTTCACCGGTGCTCAACTGCAGGTCGTATTCAATCGCCACGTTGCACGGCAACGGGGTGTCGAAGTGGACATCCAGCAGGTGTACGAATGCGTGCGTACCCATTGCAATCACTTGGCAGTCAACGCTCGCCTGGATGCCTGGGCAGTCGAGAATAAAGCGCGGATCAAGCGGTTGCGAACCGACCAGCCAGATGGCCAGGCGCTGGGGTTCCAGGCGGCGCAGCACAGGCCCGGCCAAGACGGGGGGGAGGAGATCGGCAGAGGGTGTCATCGACAGCTCAAATGGGTAGCAGCAAGCCAAGCCCGCCCCCGCAGGATACGCGCAGTCCCTGTAGGAGCGGGCTTGCCCGCGAAGAGGTCAGCAAATTCAACACAACATCCGGACTTGTAAGCAATGGGCGCAAGATGCTCGGCACTTTGCGCCCGTCAGGCAAACCCGATTTGTATCAGGCTTTTTCTGCCAGCAGTGCTTCCAGCTTTTCCTGGTCCCGGGCGAACTGGCGAATCCCCTCGGCCAGCTTCTCGGTACCCATTGCATCTTCGTTCATCGCCCAACGGAACTGGCTCTCGCTCAGTTGCTGTTTGGCCTCGCCTTGATTGCCTGGCTTGAGGATGCGCGGCAGCTCGCCCTGATCATCGCTCAGCTGTTGCAGCAGTTCAGGGCTGATGGTCAGGCGATCGCAGCCAGCCAGGTGCTCGATCTGGCCGATGTTGCGGAAGCTCGCGCCCATCACCACGGTGTTGTAACCGTTGGTCTTGTAGTAGTCGTAGATACGCGTGACCGACTGCACGCCTGGATCTTCGGCGCCGACGTACTCCTTGCCGGTACTTTTCTTGTACCAGTCGTAGATCCGTCCTACGAACGGCGAGATCAGGAACACCCCGGCATCGGCGCAGGCCTGGGCTTGGGCGAAGGAGAACAACAAGGTCAGGTTGGTCTGGATGCCTTCCTTCTCCAGCTTCTCGGCAGCGCGAATGCCTTCCCAGGTCGAGGCCAGCTTGATCAGCACGCGATCGCGGCCGATGCCAGCGCCATCGTACAGCTCGATCAACTGACGGGCCTTGGCTAGCAGCGCAGGCTCATCGAACGACAGCCGTGCGTCGACTTCAGTCGAGATCCGCCCCGGAATGACCTTGAGAATCCCCGCGCCCACGGCTACGGCGAACTTGTCGCAGGCCAGGTCGACATTGCCCTTGCTATCGGCCTTCACTTGCTTGAGCAGATCGGCATAGCCAGGGATGGCTGCGGCCTTGAGCAGCAGCGACGGGTTGGTGGTGGCATCGACCGGCTTGAGCCGAGTGATGGCGTCCAGGTCCCCGGTGTCGGCGACCACGGTGGTGAACTGCTTGAGTTGTTCCAGCTTGGAGGTCATGGGCGTGCTCTGTCCTGTGCAATGACTCGACATTACCCGACCCCCGACGGCCGCTCAAGGGCCGTCAGAGTGTCAGGCACAACCATCGCGAATTCACGCAAAACCCTGTAGCAGCGGGCGTGCCCCGCGATGGGCTGAGTACCAGCCTCGGGATCGACGGCCGTACCGAGATCCCCAGGCTATACGAAAGGTGAAGCTTCGAGTCAAAACCCAGCCCAGGGTTCCGCCCGCTTGCTTGATGCACGCATTGCGCGACCCGCGAAGAGGCCAGCCCAGCCCCCACTCATCTTTGGCAATACCCTAGCTCAGCGACCCTGCAGCAATTCAGCAGCCTGATCCAGCACCGCCAACGGCGCGTCAGTCTTGTGAATATCCGCCGACAGCAATTGGCGGAACCGCCGCGCCCCCGGAAAGCCCTGGCCAAGCCCGAGAATATGCCGCGTTACATGGTGCATGGCGCCACCGCTGTCGATATGCGCAACGATGTAAGGTCGCAGCCGCTCCATCGCCTCACTGCGGCTAACCACCGGCGCGTCACTGCCAAACAGCTGCTGATCCACTTCGGCCAGCACATACGGATTGTGGTACGCCTCGCGCCCCAGCATCACCCCATCGAAGGTCGTCAGGTGCGTGCGGCACTCATCCAGCGTCTTGATCCCACCGTTGAGCACGATTTCCAGATCCGGGAAGTCCGCCTTCAACTGCGCCGCGACGTCATAGCGCAGCGGCGGGATCTCCCGGTTCTCCTTGGGCGACAGACCCTCAAGAATCGCAATCCGCGCATGCACGGTGAAACTACGGCAGCCCGCCTCGCGCACCTGGCCGACGAAATCGCACAGCTCGGCATAGCTGTCACGCCCGTTGATACCGATGCGATGCTTGACGGTAATCGGCGTCGCCACCGCATCACGCATGGCCTTGACGCAATCGGCCACCAGTGCCGGGTGGGCCATCAGGCAGGCACCGATCATGTTGTTCTGCACCCGGTCGCTGGGGCAGCCGACATTGAGGTTGACCTCATCGTAGCCCGCCTGCTCGGCCAGCCGCGCGCAGGCCGCCAAGTCAGCCGGCACGCTACCACCCAGTTGCAGGGCCAGCGGGTGCTCGGAGACGTCATGGCGCAGGAAACGGTCGGCGTCGTTGTGCAGCAGGGCGCCGGTGGTGACCATTTCGGTGTAGAGCAGGGTGTGCTTGGAGAGCAGGCGCAGGAAGAACCGACAGTGGCGGTCGGTCCAGTCCATCATCGGTGCAACGCTGAAGCGGCGGGAGGGCTCAGGGCGCGTGCTTTGTGGCTTTGAGGCTGATTCTAGGGGCATTCGGGTCTACGCATTTTGGCACCATTTTCCTGGGTTTTCGGGCGTTTCTGGTGTGACAGTGGTACGATGTACCACCGTCAGTAACCCTTGTACCACCGGAAGCTATGGCAACGATCAGAGCAAGGAAAAAGGCCGATGGAACGGTCAGTTATACCGTCCAAATCCGCCTCAAGAAAAAGGGTGTCTTAGTCTACCAAGAAGCCCAGACCTTCGCCCGTAAGCAGGCTGCACAAGCCTGGGCGAAGCGACGAGAGACAGAGTTGGCGGAACCGGGTGCGATCGAGCGTGCCAACCGTGGGGGCACGCGGTCAAGGACATGATTGATCGGTATTTGGTCGAGGCCGAGAAAGCCCGGCCGCTGGGTAAGACGAAGCGACAGACCCTCTTGGCCATCAGTGGCACGTATTTGGGGGAATTGGTCGACTCTGATATCTCTCAGCAAGTATTGGTGGACTACGCCCTGTGGCGTATGAGCCCTGAAGGAGGCGGCGTTAAACCGCAGACGGCGGGCAACGATTTGGCCCACCTGGGCTCAGTACTCTCGCTTGCCAGAGCAGCGTGGGAATACGAGATCAACCCGCAAGCTATGCCCGATGCGCGCCTTGTGTTGAAGCGACTCGGCTACAACATGAAAAGCCGCGAGCGGGACCGTCGGCCTAGCCTGCAGGAACTCCATGAAGTGCTTGAGTATTTCTTCGATATGTTGGGACGTCGACCGACGGTCATCCACATGCCAAAAGTCGTGGCGTTTGCCATTTTCTCTACGCGCCGTATGGACGAAATCGCCCGGATCTTGTGGGAGGATCTAGACGAGCATCGTCAGGCGGTGAAAGTTCGGGACATGAAAAATCCTGGACAAAAGATCGGCAACGATGTGTGGTGCCATTTGCCGGATGAGGCGTGGAAGATTGTGCAAAGTATGCCGCGTCAGTGCGCCGAGATCTTCCCTTACAACAGTGAGTCAATAGGTACGGCATGGTCGAGGGCATGCAAGATGGTGGGCGTGGAAGATCTGCACTTTCATGATTTGCGCCACGAGGGTGTAAGCCGCTTGTTCGAAATGGATTGGGACATACCTCGGGTATCGAGCGTCTCCGGTCATAGGGATTGGAACTCGCTGCGGCGGTATACCCACCTCCGCGGACGGGGCGATCGATATAAAGAATGGAATTGGTTGGAGCGGATTGTACGGTCTCCGGTTACACTTGGCGCCCGGGCTGAGTAGTCGGCTTGGTAATGCGCAGAATTGTTCATCACTTTTGTATTCGCGTTGTCCGATCGTTTGCTCTCTAGCATTCGGTAAGATTGCCCCCGGCAATCGTCAAGCGGACTGCTATAATAAACGAGTGTCTGGAGTCTTTCGTGAGTTCTGATTTCGATGAAGGATCTTTCCCAAAAGCGCGTGGCTGGCTGCTTGCGTTCTCGTCCCTACTCATTGCTCTATGGTTTTTTGGTGCGGATCTCCAAGCTGTGTCAGTATTAGGCACCAAAATTGATTTCAGGAGGAATACCGAGCACGTCTGGTTCATCGCCTTTGCAATTAACGCCTATCTGTTGTTAAGATTCTATCAGCAGCAGCCGGATATATCGTATTCAGGCGTCAAGGAGTACAAAGCTTACTATGGCAATTATGTGCGCAATATTATGTTGTTGCTTAATAGGCGGTCAATTGAAAAGGAGGTGCTTCAACGTGGTAAGGGGAGCATTCCTTCTGCTCTAAAACATGGCGTAAGCAAGTGTGTTTTTGAAACGTCAGAGTACAAGCGTTTTACCAATCCTTCCGAGAAGCGCAGATACATCCGAGGCATGAAAGATGTCATCGTGACTCATGCTTATTGTGTAGTCAGTCATGAGAAAGATAGTGGGGTCGTAACTACGTCAACTTATCAGGTTGACCGCGACTGTCCGTATTGGCTGATTTGTCTGTGTGTATGGCTCTCTATGGTTAAGCTCTGGACCAAAACTTCGTACGCTACTGAGCACCTGTTTCCCTACATCTGGAGTGGGTTCGCGGCAGTGGTCTGCCTTTTCCGTTGGCACGCGGTGATTAACCCTTAAAGTCCTGGAGCTTTGAGATCCAGCTGAAGCTCTGAGCCTACATGACGATTGCAGTTTTCATACAAATGCGTTTATCTCTTTGCGAGCATATGCTCTTACAGACGAGAATGTATAAAAATGCCCCCCTTACTACGCAAGGCTTGGCGCCTTATTCGCAGTGCAAAAGTCACTACCTACGTCCTTCTAATGCTTGGCCCCATGTTTGTTCGCCCTCTTGACTTCGTCAGACAGCCAAACCAAATTCAGCCGGCATATGCGAGGATTCCAGGACTCAAAAGCGCGCCTTTGTTGGTCTCTGGCATATGTGCAGCTTCAGCCCAATCGATATACCAGTGGATGTTTTGGCTGGAAATGAGCAAGCCCGCTCCTGCGGTACCCTCGGCCGATTTGCTGCTGCGACTGCACAACACCGAAAGCTTATTATTCTGGGCGGTCTTCGCCCTGACTGCAATAATTGTATATGTCCTAGCGCTCTTGCGTTGGGCTTATCACTGCGGTTTTATTCATGTGCTCCGTAAATGGCGACCCGAGTTGAGTGGGCCACCACTTTTATATTTCGTGGTTACTACGGCGGCATGGGGATTATGGTTAGGTATCTATAGTGCGATAATTGTACGTGGTCTCTGGCAATGGAAAGCACAAGACGATATAGGCGAGTTAGTCTGCGCCTTTGTTCAATCACACCAAGGAAGCGCACTGGTAGTCCTGTTGATCATTGGTGTAGCCATGAGGTTCGCTGGGCGCAATAGTGAACGGGGTATGAAAGCCATATACGGGGGGTCTAGTTGGCTCTACGCCCTAGTCAGCATGTTCGCTATCGGCGTATTGGCATTGTTGGCGATTTTATTGGGGCAGCTGTAGTTCACTCTTGGAAGATAACGTATTGCGACAATGTAGATATCGTGCAGCTCGTCACATCGCCGGCGAAGTCGGCTTCCAAAATGGTTTCAGCCAACCTCAGAGCGTACTCCCGCAGCAATGCCTGTGAGGCTTGACGGTGAAGCCGCGCCTGCCTCTTACGATGGGCAGCTATCGCCCAAAACCGGTCGTCGAGTGGTCTTGTGGCTAGGGAGCCTCACTGATCACTCCAATCGCACGCTTAAATAAGCGCAGCCTGCTGCAGTTCCTTAGCCGCTTTGTGGACGGCCTGAGAGTTGTGCGCGAAAACAGTCGCGCAGCGAAGTCGATCGACATGACCATCGCGTCCGTTAGCCAGTAAGCTAGCCATTACATGGCTCTGTTCCATTGCAGCTTTGATTCTCAGAAACGGCTCTACCATCTCTGGCCGGGGGAGGTCCACAGGGTTTATTCCTCTTAGGGACAGTACCTGTGACTCGACAGTAGTAAGAATCTCCTCGTTTGTCTCCGCAACCTGTTGCTGTAGATCATTAAAGCTCATGAACAACAAGTTGCTCACCTCCGCCGCGCGCGTAGCAACCCCAACAACGAGATGGGAGACAACCAAATCCTTACTCTGGCGCTCCTGAGACTGCTGCCGCCCTTGCTTGTTCGCAATCAGAACCGCAGCCAGAACTGCTGCAATGGATCCAACTGCTTGTACCCAACCGGGGCTATCTCTATCGAGCACACCGAAATGCTCAAACACTCCTATTAGCAACCAGAGCGTCGGAATCCCGAGGGCCAATAGCCACAGCCAATACACGGTGAATAGACCTATTTCGCGAGAAACTGATTGCCACTTACTCACTGGCCGCTCCTGTCAAGTTTCCAGATCTGGAGGATGCCCTACATTTGCTCAACTCGTCTATGAATGTTTGCACCTACAGTTTTCAATTGCTGACATGACGTATGTGAACGGAATATTTACATATAGGCGCACCCAAAACTGACCATACGAGGTGCAGCCCTCCGGTTAGCCGGCCCGAAACGTCTTGTTCAACTGCGCACACTCTTTCCGCGCAGCATCCCGCTGCTGATCCAGGTAAAGCGCCAGATCGGAAATATGAATGCCTCGTGCGCTCTTCTGGCTCGTCTCGAGTCGGGTGATAGGCAGCTGGATCTGGCCGGCTAGAACTTTGCGCTGAAACATGTCAGGTGTAAGGTGGGTAAAATAATCTCTACAAACCTCCTCCAGCGGAATGATTGCTCTCGCATTGTACTGCGCCATTAGCATGAAAGCGGTATTCATGCGTGTCTCCCCATTGCCCGTTTCGCGGCCACATTGGCCATGTAAGTTGCCCATTTGTCATTCTCGCGCTTCTGTCGAATCTGGCTACATTTGGTGTGTCGTCGGGTCGATCTGCCTTTGCCGCAGACATCGCAGATGGCGGGCAGGTCGAGGCTATGAGATGCAATGGGTGGTCGCATGCGCTCAGTCATGGAGCACCTCGCGATCCATTCTTGCGGCGCTCCGACATCTGTACAGTACGTCGCTGCGGGACGACTGAAACAGTTGGTCAATGGAAACGGACTGAAGCCGTTGCTCTCCGTTCTGCGCTCCTTCAAGCCGGGTGCGGTACAGTCCAGCCCGGCCGAGCCAGGTGATGGCGCAGTGTTCCGAGTCTGACAAGGTGCAGTCATTGCGTTTGGGATGGGCGCCGTCGTAAGGATTAGTTGTGCGCCATTGATGCGCGTGCGTGCTCATGGGCCTCCTCCGTGCCATCTGTGATGGCGGTGGTTCTGCGCAGTTGGGCATGGACACGCTTTGCAAGCGCCTCGAGGCTGATGGCTTGCTCACCAGCTTGCTTCGCAACCTGAGATTTCAAAGCTGTCATGGTCCGTTCGGCTAGGCGTAGTGTTTCAATGGTTTGCATCAGGAAGGAGTAGTCAGACCTGGTCACCGGCACACCGGTGTGGGAAGGTGTTCGCTGCTCAAACTCGATAATCGTTCTCTTGAGGTTGGCTATGGTGCGGTGGTGCCCACACTGCTCTGCCTCGCGGCTGATCAGCAATTCGTCCAGGCGGGCACGCATGACCTGCCAGGACTCATCGGCTGGGCTCAGGAACCCTGCTTGCAGCAGGGCTGCTTCAATCGCCAGCGCCATGTGCTCAGAGGTGGCATAGGTTCCGGCTTGCCCGGCCAGTGTTACGTCCATGGCGGCGACAATGCAGCTGACGGCGGGGGTGTGCGTATACCCCTCGGCAGGCTGCGCGTGCGGCCGATCTCTAGCGATTAGCGTTGCATCAGCGAGCGCTGCCTCGCGCAGCTTGTCGTGGGGTATCAGCGCCTCGGCGGGGCTGATGAGAGGTTGAATAATGCCTGCTGCTTTGCAGCAGAGACTCTTTGTTTTCTGAGCGTCGATACTCCGAGCATCGCGAAGCGAAGCGGGAATAGCATCGCGGATTGCCCGCGCTACCGCGTACCCGCTTCCCTTCGGGGTCGAGATCTGTGGCGATGCCTGGACGCTGAAGCTGTTGTGTCCTGGGCGCGGCGCGGAATCAAGAAGCAAGCCGGGTTGGCGGTGGGCGCGACCTGCTTTTCTCCCAAGGAAATAGGCGTAGGTAAACAGCCCGATCACGAAGGCGCAGATGATGAAGAGGGCGACGACCTGTTGGGTGGTCATGGTTCTTACTCCTTGTAGTGTGCAGGCCGGTGGTGACGGCCCGTGCTGGTGTGTTGTTACTGCTTGTCTTGCTCGGTCTGCCGCGCTTGCTTTTCATCCGCCAGGTAGGCCCTGCTATCGATCAGCGCGGCAACGTGGCGAATGTGGGCGAACTTCAGCGCCTTCTGGCTGTTGTCCAGCGTGGTGATGGGCAAGCAGATCCGCCCAACCTTCAGCTGCTCGGCAAAAGTGTCTTCGTTGAGATTTCGGAAGTACTGCACGCGCACCTTGTCGAGCGGGATGAGCACGTCGCCGAAGGTCCGGTAGAGCAGTTCTACCGTGGTTGCGTCAGGTGCGTGCGGCAAGCGCAGCGCCAGTTGGTCAGTGGTGCTCATCAGGCTTCGGGCTCTCCCTGAGCTTGTGGCGTGACGGGTGGTTCCAGGTGATTTCGCAGTGTTTGCGTACCAGGCTCTGCCAGGCTTTGGGGACCTGCAGGAGTGCTGCGTTGCGCTCCGCGCGGGTCCTGAGCTGGAGAATCTCGGCGGCGTATTGCCTAGGCTGCATGACGCTTGTCTTCCGGTGGTGTCGGAAGCTGCAGCTGCAGGCGCTCTGCGAGCCAAGGGATCCCGGCCTGCTTTACGCGGGTCGACATGCTGTACTGCATGCCTGAGGTCGGGTGAAACCACTGTCCCTCTTTGGTCCGCAGATACTCTCGGTCCCGGGTTGGATAGCGAGGCAGGTTGCGCTCGGTCAGTAGCTCGTTCTCGCGCATCAAACAGATCAGTTCGTTGCGGCTGATCCCGAACAGCTTGGCGGTTTGTGCCAGGTTGCGTTCCATGGCTTCCTCCTACGCCGCGTCAGCCAGCAATTGATCGGTCGTAGACATGGCGGCGGTATCAACCTGGCCATTGGCGATCGCCTCGAGGTGGACTGCGATCTTTCTAGCACTGGAGAGGCTGTTCGCTGGCAGCCTCAGAGTATTCACCGTCGAGCCCATGCGGATCATCACATCGAGCTGGTCGAGATAGACCTCGGTCTGCAGCGTGGCCTTGGCGCAGGCACCGTTCGCCTCGTCGCGGAGGATGTGGGTGAATTGCCCGGAGAGGTTGGTCTGTGCTTTGAGGCAGGCGAAAGCGTTGTGGCTCAGTGCGTAGCTCATGCTGCATGTCCCCCACCGTCTGGGGGCACTGGGCGGGTAGCGTGTGCTGTCGCGGGGCGCTTTGTGGCGGCAAATTCGCAGCCGTGTTGCCGGGCTAGGCGGCGGATTTTGAAGATCAGATCAGTAGATGCAGCGGCCGGGTGGACGTGCAGAGATGCAGTGGTGTGCATGGTATGGCTTCACTCTGTGGTGGAAGAGTGAATCAAATATCAACCAACAATTGATAAAAGTCAACTGATGGTTGCTAAGCCATGGCTTGGGTTCTGTCAAATGGTTGCACGGCATGGTGGCTTTTTAGTAGCTTCCGGTTCTTGACTCTCACTGAGCGTTGATCATGGAAGATTTTTTGCCTACTAGTTTTTTCGAAGCATTGGGTGGTGGTCTTGCCGCTGTGGCGGTGATCGCCGGGGGGCTTTCGCTCTGTCCGTGTTTTCGAACCCACACGCTGAAATTACTGGCTATTTTTCTAGTCGCTTCATTAGCTTTGTTTGCGAATCATGTCTCGACATATTTCATAGCCATCTTTGTTATCGCAACTGGTGTAACTGAGCTGGAGTTTCTTCAAAACCTTGCTGCTATCATCAGGGGCAATAAAGATTACTTTGATTACAAGAAGAATCAGTTGTCAACTGCAGATAAGCTGGAGCTGCTAAAAAGAGAACTCGCTCAGGCTGAGGCGATTGCGCAGTCCGAAACAATCAATGTCGATCAGTCAGTTACTCAAGCGGAAGATTCGACAGTCCCTGATTCTCTTCATACTGCGCCGTCGGACGTTGATACCTCTGTGCAAGCACCGCGTGAAAGCGCCCCTCCAACTGGTCAGGCTCCCCAGGATATTGTGGAACCGAAGGTGACAAGTGTCGAAGATGCTGGTGAAGGTACTCACCGTGTCTTTAAATTGTCTCCACGAGAACAAGATCTAATGCGCGTGTATCAACTTGAATCCCAGGCCTTAGACCGGGCGGAGCTGATTTTCAATTCCGCTATCGAACGGGGAGTTTTGCTCCGTGGCAAACAGACGCGCATTGAGTTGGACGGTCTGATACCGGCAGGAAGCGGACGCACTGAAGATGTGGTGTTTGAGGTGAAGTACGTGAGGACCGGGCGGAACTTGATAATGCTGCTGAAGCATGTCGGCGAGCAGGTGCAGCGCATTAAAGCGGTGTATAAGGAAATCACTAACAAGTCAGTGACTGTTCATGTTATTTTGATTTTCGAGCCTGGTATTGTACTGACTCTGCGCCAGCGTAGGGAGATTCAGGCACTTGGAAGTGATGTCTCAATTTTTCAAGCTGATCAGTTGTAATGGTTTTTTAAGCTATTCTGGAATGAATGAACCCACAACCTTTCCGCAGATCAATGTTTCTTCAGTTATTGGTAATACCGGGTATTGTGGGTTGATTGGTCGCAGATATGCTACTCCTGCATCTTCTACAAGGACCTTGAAGGTAGCTTCATTTGTTCGGGGAATACTGGCGATCACGCGATCGCCGGTAGCAGGTTTTAGTTCGGGGTCTACAAAGATGATACAGCCCGCTGGATAACTCCTACCTGGGCCAGGGTTAGTCATCGAGTCGCCTCTTACTCTCAATGCGTAGCCACTTTTGCTAATCGACACCGGGCAAGAAAGCCATGATTCTGCTTGGGAGCTTTCAACATTTGAAGCAGAGTCACACCAAGCGCCGGCTTGGACCCACGAAATTAAGGGCACCTTTCCAAACACCCTGCCGATGGCTTGGACGTTGCCGCCATCGTCGAAAGCCATTTCCTGGTAACTCTCTCGAGGCATTACGCCATATTCAAGCCATTCACGTCTGACGCCAAGCCATTCGGCTAGGGCCGCAATGCTGTCAGCTTCGGGTATAGCCTCACCATTCAACCATTTGCTGATCGCCTGTGTCGTCTTCACAACGCCCAGATTTTTCAGGTGTTTATGCACATCAACGCCCCGGCCTCGCTGTCTTATCCCAGCTGCAGTCAGTGCTTCGTGTAAGCGGGAGCTGAATTCAGCTCGGATTTCATTTTTATCAACCATAGGTTGAGAGTCTCATAAGGCTTGCGCAATAGTCAGTTGATGTTTAATATCAACTGACGGTTGATTAAGGAGGCCGTCATGCTTGACCCGTTGGATTTCCCTAACGCCATTGCGTTTGCTTTCGAGGCGGCAGGAGGGATTGGTGCTGCAGCTAAGGTGTGTAATCGAAGCTATCAAGCTCTGAATAAATGGCGCTTGGCAGCTGCGTTTCCTCGGACCGAATACACTGGCGAAACAAAATATGCTGAGCGTTTAGCTGCTGCGGCCAGAGAGAGGGGTAATTTTTTCGATGCGAACTGGTTGTTAAAAGCTGTAGCACCGAACAGCACCACATCGAGGCAGAAAAAAGGCGGCCTTGAGGCCGCCCTTTATCCCCCTGCAAAACCACCACAGTAATGCTGGGCCGCGTTCAAGATTAGCGGGCACACCACATGCAACCACGGCCCTTGAACACGTACTCCGGGCATGGAGCCTGGAGGCCGCCATCTCCACCACAGATCAGGCGGCAGTTTTGCCAGGGGTAGTCGACGGATCGACACCCCGGCTTGGTGCCGGTATCCCTTTGGAGGTTTAACCGGCGTATGGCCTACTCAAGCCACGCGGCAAATGTATCACCACGACGCGCCGCTGGCACTGGCAACCTACAAGGATTAATGCCATGAGCCGAACTCCAATGAGCTGCATCGAGCGCGCCAAGCGCGAGGTGCTGCCGCTCGAACTCGCGCTGTACCACGCTGTACGTGACTATCCGGGTGGTGCTGCCGCCATCGCTGCTACCACCGGCCGCAACGCCACTACCCTCCAGCACAAGCTGTCTCCCACCCATCCGACCCACATCGTCAACGTCCAAGAATTCGGCGAGATCCTTGAGCTGACCAAGGATCCGCGGATCCTCGATTCGGTGCATGCCCTGGTCGGCGACACCATCTGGCAAGAGCTCTCGGACGCCTACAGCCATGACATTCCCGAAACCCTGACCATGGGCCTTGCGGCGTTCTTCCGCCAGGTCGCCAACCTGTCCGAAACCTGGGCGCGCAGCATCGGCGACGGCAAGGTCGACGATCAGGAGCTCGCGGAGATCCAACAGCAAGTCTTTCGGGGCATCCAGGGCTTGCTCGGCATGTACCGCCGTGCCGAATACGTCAACCAGACCACTCGGGGGGCGCGTCGTGGCTGATATTGCTGATTTGGCGAATGATCGCGCCCAATGGCACTTGGACTTGGCGCTGGCAGCCCGCAAGCCTGCCCCCGTGCGCGTCTCTCTTGAAGAGTGCGTGGATTGTGATGAGCCAATCTCTCAGGCACGCCGGGTAGCAGCCCCAGGCTGCATGCGTTGCACGGATTGCCAGGTCTTAAACGAGAAGCAAGGGGCTCGTCATGCTCGATAAAGTTCTCGACCAGTTGCACGACTACGGCCTTCAGCCTGACCAGCCTCTGATCTTCGGCAAACTGACCCGCTGCCGCACCAAAGATGACAAGGGCAAGGAAAAGAACGGTTGGTATGTCCTACACGAGCATTTGACCGAGAAAGGTCAAACGCTGATCTTCGGCAGCTTTGGTGATTGGCGCCTGGGCGAAACACAGAAGGTGAAAACCGACGGTCGTGGCCTGACCCCCGAAGAGCGTGAGGTGATGCGTGCACGGCAAGCTGATGCCAAGCGCCGGGCCACAGAGGTAGCCGCCAACGCGGCGCGTCGTGCGGCCAAGCGTGCGGAGGCGCTGTTCAAGCGCATGCCCGAAAAGGGGCGTAGCGCCTATTTGGATCGCAAGCAGGTGGTCGGCTTCGGCGTCCGCTATGCGCCGAAATCGGGCGTGGTGCTCGTCCCAATGCAGAATGCACAAGACGCCATCGTCGGTCTGCAGGTGATTTTCCCGACAGTCCAAGAGGATACCGGGCGCGACAAGTCCTACTGGCCGCATGGCATGGCCAAGGATGGTGCGTTCCACATGATCGGTGGCCATCCTGAGCCAGGGGAGCCTGTACTGGTGTGTGAGGGTTACGCCACCGGCGCTAGCCTGCACATGGCAACCTCCCAAGCAGTCGCTATCGCGTTTGATGCGGGCAACCTGATGGCGGTAGCCAAGCACATGCGGAAGCGCTTCCCTGGCCGGTCCATCATTATCTGCCGGGATGACGACTGGAAGACCAAGCGGCCAACGGGCGAGCCCTGGAACCCGGGTGAGGAAAAGGCCAATAACGCGGCTGTGGTGGTCGGCGGCCAGGTGGTAGGCCCAATCTTTTCGGGCGACCGCGAGGTCAAGTGGACTGACTTCAACGACCTGCACTGCGCGGAAGGTCTCGAGGCAGTTCGTCGGCAGGTCACGGCGGTGATCAAGCCTCCGGCTACGGGGGGCTGGAAAGACATGCTGGCGAGGACCGAGAGTGGTGCCCTGATCGCGCACATGCAGAACGTCGAGCTGATCCTGGCCAACGATGAGCGGTGGAGCGGTGTGATCGGCTACAACGCCTTCAGCTCGAAGATCATGCGCCTCCGGGCGGCGCCTTATGGTGGCGTACCGGGGGAGTGGAGCGACATCGACGACATGCGTGTAATGAAGTGGCTGGCCCAACAGGGCCTCCGCGTCAAGGCCTCGCATGTGGTCGAGGCCGTCAGTGTTGTGGCGCACGACAACGCCTTCCATCCGGTCTGCACCTACCTGGCCAAGCTGGAATGGGATCGCGTGCCACGCCTTGAGCGCTGGCTCCATGAAATCTTCGGTGTGCCTCGCAATGAGTACAGCGCCAAGGTCGGTAAGCGCTGGATGATCTCGGCGGTGGCCCGAGTGATGAAGCCCGGTTGCAAGGCGGATGCGGTGATGATCCTTGAGGGTGCGCAGGGCGCGGGTAAGTCCACGGCGCTGGGTATCCTTGGTGGCGAATGGTTCATGGACACGCCGTTTACCTTGGGCGACAAGGATGCGTTCCAGGCGATCCGGGGCAAATGGATCGTCGAGCTGGGCGAACTGGATAGCTTCAACAAGGCTGAGAGCACTAAGGCCAAGCAGTTCTTCTCGGCCTCCATCGACACCTACCGCGAAAGCTATGGGCGAAGAACGAGCGACGTGCCACGCCAGTGTGTTTTCGCGGGCACTACCAACCAAGATGAATACCTCAAGGACGCCACCGGTAACCGCCGTTATTGGCCGGTCGCCTGTTTCAAGGTCGATCTGGAGGCGTTGCGCCGGGTCCGTGACCAGCTTTGGGCCGAGGCCATGTTCTGCTACCAGGCCGGTGACATCTGGTGGGTCACCCGCGAAGAGGAAGAACTGTTCACCACCGAGCAGGAAGAGCGCTTCGTGGTGGATGAATGGGAAGGACCGATCCTCAAATGGCTGGAGGAATCGCAGGCCGGGGAGACAGTCACCGGGAGCGAGGTGTTGGGTCAGGCGCTCAACCTGGACCCCGGCCATTGGGGCAAGCCCGAGCAGATGCGTGTGGGGTCGATCATGCACCGCCTGGGTTGGCGGCGTCGACGGCTCGCCGCGCTTCCGAAGAGTGGCAAGCGGCCCTGGGCGTACCAGAAGCCCGAGGGCTGGGGCCGCACCAGCGCCCTGGAGCAACAACCGCCAGCGCCGAAGGAGGACTGCTTTTGATCAAGCATATCGATGAGATGCTGAAGTTGTGGGCTCAAGAGCTTCATGCACCTGAGCCCTGTCATTCGGCAGGCGGTGTTGGTAGCATGCTCGGCCTGTTGATTGAGTGTAAGGGTGATCTTGTCCGTGGTACCCGAGGCAGCAAGGTGCTGCTGGACGAGTCTGCGGACATAGAGATCATCGTGAACAAGCATCTGGCACCGGAGCTCTACCTGGTGGTCTATGAGCATTACTGCAACGCCGACAGTGAGCTGTACCAGAAGTACCGCCACTGTGGGTGTAGCCGGGACACGTACTACAAGCGCTTGCATGAGGCGCACGTCTGCATCGCAGGCATGCTCATGGGGCGAGCTGCATGATCCGCCTCGCATGGTCCCACCGTCCAGCCACTGGACTACCACGTTTTTTGCAGGTGATCCACGCTCAAGCCCGCGCTATTCGCGGGCTGTCCCACCGTCCCACCGCTCATACGAAGGCGCGCACATAGGGCGCATGCAGCGCGTTACGCGCGCATCGCGCGCAGCGTGCTTTTAATCTCTCTCTTTACACGGGAAAGGGTTAAAACAGTTGGACAGTGGGACAGCCCTTGATTTTCAAGGGCTCAACAAGTCCCACCATTACCGCCCCCTTTGGGACCTATGGGGCAGTGCCGAAGTGAAGCTAAGCCGGGGTGGTGTATTCCCCCGACATTTTCCAGACATTCCCTAGGCGTTTACCCCTTATTGCCGGGTGGCATTAAAACTTGCTTGCTGCCACCGGAATCGACCTGTAAAAAGTACCCATCTTCGAGACGTGCGGGTGCACAAAGCAGCCCGCCAAACACCGCAAACCCGGCCACCGCGCCGGGTTTTTTGCATTTGGGGAACGGGATGACGAACGAACAACAAGCGCTTGCCGAGATGCCGGTCTGGCTCGTGATCACTCTCGCCCTGGTCGGCGGGGTATCTGGCGAGATGTGGCGCGCGGACAAGGCGGGTGTCCGTGGCTGGGCGCTGGTTCGGCGTATCGCCTTGCGGTCTGGAGCCTGTGTGGTCTGCGGGATGGCAACGATCATGTTGCTGTACTCCGCCGGCGCATCGATCTGGGCTTCGGCTGCATTCGGTTGCCTGACTGCAATGGCCGGCGCCGATGTCGCCATCGGCCTGTACGAGCGCTGGGCCGCCAAGCGTCTGGGCGTGTGCGAGATGCCGCCGCGCAGTGGCGAGCAAGGTCAGTGAGCAGGCCGAAACCCTGGCAGGGGCAGGGGACCCTGGCGACTTGGGCGGGGTACGGGACGGGAAACCCGCGGAAAAGTGTTAGCCACAGGATTGCCAGCTTACTGAAATTCAACCTGTTGAAATTGAAAGGATTCCTGTTGAAAAAGTCGTTGAAAAGGAGGGCTCATGACGGAACCGATCTACATGTCAAAGAGTACCTTCGCGGCTCGTATCGGTAGGTCGCCGAGCTACATCACTTGGTTGAAGGATAACGACCGATTGGTGCTGGCGCCGGATGGCAAGCTGGTGGATGTCCTTGCCACTGAGGCCAAAATCCAAGAAACCGCTGATCCCAGCAAGGCAGCTGTAGCCGCTCGACACCATCAAGACCGGCTTCAGCGAGGCGTTTACAGCCAACTGAGTCCATCCGCCGAGCCGACCCACACGGCTGCGCCGGAGCATCTGCCTTCGATTCAGTCTCCCGACTTTCACAAAGCTCGGGCACTGCGTGAGCAGAGTCTTGCTGAAATGAGCGTCATTGAGTTGCGCACTAAGCAGGGATCTTTGGTTGAGCGTGAGGCTGTCGAAAAGAGCGCCTATGACTCGGGCCGACTGCTTCGCGACCAGTTGCTTCGATTATCTTCACAGGTGGCCCCGGAGTTGGCAGGCATGAGCGATCCCTGGGAGATTGAGAGGCATCTCACGGCAGCGCTCCGCCGGACATTAGAAGACGCTGAGAAGCTTTCCTCGGCGGACCTTGATCACGCTATTTCAACGAGCTAACTCTATGTCAGTCGATTTTCCTGACGGCGCAGAGGTGTACCGTGAGGCGTACTTCCGTGGGCTACGTCCCGACCCAGATCTTTGGGTCGACGAATGGGCTGACGAGTACATGCGTATTCCGCGTGACACCGGAGCCCCAGAGCCCGGCCCATATCGTACCGAGCGTACGCCGTATGCCCGAGAGCCGATGCGTTGCCTTTCACCCGCTCATCCTTGTCGGCGTGTGGTCACCATGGTGGCTTCACAGCTGATGAAAACCCAGATCGCGCTGAACTGGATGGGTGCCCTGATCCACATGGCCCCCTCCAATATTCTGGCGTTGCTGCCGAGTCTCACGCTGTCCAAGCGTGTCTCAGGTCGGATCAGCAAGACGGTCAAAGCGACTCCTGTTTTACGTGGTCGGGTAGCGGCCAACCGCTCGCGGGATGCCCGTAATACCATGGACACCAAGGAGTTTGAGGGAGGCTCGTTATATGTGACGACAGCCGGCTCGGCTGCCAACCTTTCCGAGCTCTCCTCGAGGTACATCTACGGCGACGAGGTCGACCGCTGGGAAAACGATGTCGGCCAGGAGGGTGACCCTGTCGCCTTGGCTGAGATCCGGGCTACCAACTTCGGTCGGAATGCGAAGATTTACTTCTCGAGCTCGCCGACCATCAAGGGTGCCTCTAGGATTGCTGATCTATTCGAGGCCAGTGATCAGCGTTACTACTACGTCCCGTGCCCGCACTGTGGCCATATGCAGGTGCTGGAGTGGGAGCGATTGTTGTACAGCGCCGATTTCAGCAAGGTCCACTATCAATGTTCTGGTCCGGACTGCGATGTGCTTATCGAAGAGCACCACAAGACCGGCATGCTTGCCGGAGGTGAGTGGCGCTCTCATGCGGTCGGCGACGGCCAGACAGTGGGTTTCCATCTGAACGGGCTTTACTCACCGTCTGGATGGTTGGATTGGGGGTCACTTGCCAAAGAGTTTGAGGAGGCGAAGAAGGCCCAAAAGAGTGGTGAGCTTGGTTTAATGCAAGTGTTCTACAACACCCGTCTGGCTAGAGTGTGGGACAGTGCGCAGGAGCAGACTAAGGCTGAGGTGCTTCGGGACCGAGCCAAGCTTGAGCGCTATAGCCTGGGTTCGATGACATCAGAGACACTGATGCTAGTGGCCTCCGTCGACGTCCAGGCCAATCGACTCGAAATGCTCGTCATGGGCTTTGGCGTGGGCATGGAGCGTTGGTTGGTAGACTTTCAGGTGATTTGGGGAGATCCCGCCAAAGATAGCACTTGGTTGCTGCTCGACGAGAAATTGAAAGCTCGTTATCGCCATCCATGTGGTGCTCACCTGGGAATCCTCGCAGCCGGTATCGACTCTGGTGGACACCATACGGACGAGGTGTATCAGTTCTGTCGTATGCGCCGTTGGCGCAACGTCTTTGCGCTCAAAGGGGCCAGCAAGCCAGGTAAACCCGTAATCGCGCAACGTCCTTCCATGATGGACGTGACTTGGAAAGGCCAGACCGAGCGGAACGGTGTTGAACTGTGGTTTGTAGGTACCGACACCGCCAAGGATTGGATCTATAACCGATATCCATTTGAGTCCGGGCCTGGGGCGCTTCACTTCCCTAATGACTTGCATGATGAGTTCTTCGACCAATGTGTCGCGGAGCGCAAAGTCGCACGCAAAGTACGTGGGGGGATGCGAACCGAGTGGGTTAAAGGTAGTGGCGAGCGAAACGAAGCGCTGGATCTGATGGTGTATTGCCTTGCAATGGCCCATTACCTCGGAGTGAACCGATATCAAAGTGCTGACTGGGATCGACTCCGACAAGCACTGGCCCAGGCGGGATTGTTTGATGGTCCTGAGCCGGGGCCTGTGCAGCCGGCAGTCAGCGAACTGTCAGACGATGAAGACGCCGACGACGGGGCCGACCCTGAGCCTGAGCGGTGGCCACCGCCCCCAGCTCGGCCTGCTCCACCGGCTCCACCACCGCCGCCTCGCCCGACACCTCAACCAATGCAACGCCGCAGCTCAAGCAGCGGTTACCTGAAGAGACGCTGACATGGCATACACCCAGGCACACCTCGCGGCTGTCGAGCGTGCGATTGCGCGTGGCGAAAAAATCGTTCGCTACAGCGACCGCACCGTCGAATATCGCACGGTGGACGAGCTGATCAAGGCTCGCGATCTGATCCGTACGGAACTGTCCCAGGCAGCTGGCCCGCGCTCCCGCGTTGTCCGGCTTTATCACGGAGGTAAGGGCCTGTGAGCGGTCGCTACATCTCCATGCGCTCCGGCCTGTTGGTGCCTGAGCGCATCAAGGCCAGCTATGAGGGCGCCGCCGAAGGGCGACGTGCCTCCGGCTGGGATGCCCCGGACACCGGACCGAACAGCTTGATCATGCCGGCGTTGCGCAACCTGCGGGCGCGTTCACGGGCCGCTGTGCGTAATGACCCGTATGCGGCCAACGTGATCGACAAACGCGTCAGCAACTTGATCGGTACCGGCATTACCCCGCACCCACGGCTGCTCGACAAGGCGATCCGCAAGGTGATGCAGGAGCTGTGGGAAGACTGGGTGGATGAGGCCGACGCCGATCAGATCACGGACTTCTACGGTTTGCAGGCCCTGGTGGCCCGCACCGTAGAGCAGTCAGGCGAATGTTTTGTTCGCCTGCGGCCCCGGCGTTCTGAGGATGGCTACGCGGTACCGCTCCAGCTGCAATGTCTGGCGCCGGAGTTCGTTCCTCATGACAAGTTTGAAGTGACCCGCTTCGGCAATGTGATCCGCGCAGGCATCGAGTTCAACGGCATGGGCAGGCGCGTGGCGTACTGGTGCTACCGCACCCACCCCAGCGACAAGTCCTCGCTCAATGTCGGCTACAACCAGCTGGTGAGGATCCCCGCCGAGCAGATGCTGCACATCTTCGAGCCCCTGGAGCCTGGCCAACTGCGCGGTGTCCCACGCCTGGCGCCGATCCTGAAGCGCCTGCGCAGCCTGGACAACTTCGACGACGCGGTGCTCTTCCGGCAGGAGGTGGCCAACCTGTTCGCGGGCTTCGTTCGCAAGCCAGCCCCGGATGGCGCGCCGCAGCTCGATCCGCTCACCGGGGCGCCGGTCAAGTACGACCGGGATGCGTTCACCCCGATGGTGGGGCTTGAGCCCGGCACGATGCAGGAGTTGCTGCCGGGTGAGGAGGTGGACTTCTCGGACCCTCCTGACGCGGGCAACAACTACCCCGAGTTCATGCGGCAGCAACTGCTGGCCGCGTCAGCGGGGGCAGGGGTGCCCTACGAGCTGGTCACCGGCGACATGAAGAACGTGAACGACCGGGCGATCCGCGTGGTGCTGACCGAGTTTCGGCGCCGCCTCGAGCAGCTCCAGTTCCAGGTGTATGTCCACCAGCTGTGCCGACCTGTGCGCAAAGCCTGGTTGGACATGGCCGTGCTCGCGGGCGTGCTCGACCTGCCGGACTACGCGCAGCGCCGCCGCGAGTACCAGCGTACTCGCTGGGTGCCGCAAGGCTGGGCCTACATCCACCCGGTTCAGGACGTGCAGTCGCGGATCCTGGAGATCGGCGCAGGCTTCGCCTCACGCAGCGAGGTATGCCTGCGCGGCGGCACCGACGCCGAGGTGGTCGATGAAGAGAACGCGGCAGACCTCAATCGCGCCAAAACCCTTGGCCTCAACTACAGCACCTTGTCGGCGATCGATGACGATCCTGACGAAAAGGAGAAACCATGAAACCGTTGATGCCATTCCGCGTCTTCAACAAGGTCCCGTCGGTACCGGAAGTCGATGACCAGCATTGGTACACCATCACCGCAGCGGCGCAGGCTGAAGCATCTGAAGAAGGGCAGGCCTCCCCGATCGAGATCTACATCTATGGGGAGATTGGCGGGTGGGGCATCACTGCCAACCAGTTCATCCAGGATCTGAAGGCCGTGGATGATGGTACCTCTCCAGTGGTCGTGGCCTTCAACACCATCGGCGGCGATCTGTTCGATGGCCTGGCTATCCACAACGCCTTGAGCCGACTCGGTGAGCGTTGCACGGCACGGGTTGATGCCCTGGCGGCCAGCGCAGGTAGCGTGGCCGCTTGCGGCGCTCACCGTCTTGTCATGGCCTCGAACGCCATGCTGATGGTGCACAACCCCTGGACCTGGACCAGTGGCGATGCCGAAGACTTGCGGCGGGTGGCCGACGTTCTCGACCAGACCTTCGAAGCGATCATCGCGGCCTACAAGGCCAAGGCGCCGGACATCGACGACGCCGAGCTGCGCCGGATGGTCAACGACGAAACCTGGCTCACCGCACAGGAGGCCCTCGCGCTGGGCCTGGCTGACGAAGTCGGTAACGGGGTGTCGGTCAAGGCCTGCCTGGGGCAAGGCGCTGTCATGCAGCGATACCGCCAGACGCCGAAGGCGCTCTTGGATCAGCTCGCAAACAAGCCTCCAGCAGATGATCCAGCGACCCTGCCGGAGCCAGTTGAGCCCAAGCCGGAGGATTCCACGGCGCTTGCCCTGTTGATCGCCCAGGACTGCGCGAAGGCCGGTATCAGCAACCTGGTCGAGCCGCTGATTGCTTCGACCAAGCTGGCCGATATGGCCACGGTGCAGGCCGCTCTGACGCGCGCCAAGGGAATCCGTGACCTGTGCGCAGCGGCCCGGCTGCCCGAGCTGGCCGCCGATTACGTGAAGGCTGGTCTGGAGCCGGACGCCGTGCGTGCCCGATTGTTCGAGAAGGTGGTCGGCACCGGCCAGGGTATCGAGATCGACAACAGCCTGCCGCCTGCCGATGACGACTCGGAGCAGATCAAGGCGCAACTACCCAATCCCACTGACATCTGGGCTGCCCGTCGGCAGGCCGCCACTAAAGGAGCACGACCATGAGCACCATCCTCCAGGAACCGGTTCACGCCGGTGAGTTCCTGCTTTCCGAGGGGCCGGGCCAAATCTCTCGCGAAGCCATCAACGTTGCCGCTGGTCCGGCGCTGGTCGCTGGACAACTGCTGGGCCTGGTCACTGCCACCGGCGAATTCGCCGCCTATGACCCCGCAGCTGAAGACGGTAGCGAGAAGGCGACCTGCATCTTGTTCGCCTCGCTGGGCGAATCCGAAGTCGTCCGCCGTGGCCGTGCAGTTGTGCGTTTGGCTGAGGTCTCTGAGGCGCTGCTGACCGGGCTCGATGACGATGCGGAAAAGGCCTTGGCAGCCAACCTCATCATTCTGCGCTGACCCGACCCTTTCTTCCTCCCAACCCCGCCTAGAGCGGGGTTCTTACTTTCTGGAGTACCCCATGGCTGAGATTGCCATTTTCCAAGATGATGCCTTCAGCGTTGCAGCCCTGACGGCTGCCATCAACGAGCAAGAGTATGTGCCAGGCCGCCTGGCTGCCCTAGGTCTGTTCCGCGAAGAGGGTGTTCCAACCCTGACGGTGCAGATCGAAAAGGACGGCGATACGCTCGCCTTGGTACCAGCAGGTGAACGCGGGACCTCTGGCCTGGTGGTCGGCGGTAGCAAGCGCAAACTCATCCCCTTCAACACCATCCACCTGCCGCAGCGCTTCTCGATCAAGGCCGACGAGATCCAAGGTATCCGGGCCTTCGGCAAGTTGACCGAGCTGCAAGCTGTTCAGGCGGTAGTGAACAAGCGCCTCGGCAAGGCCCGGAGCCAGTTGGACGCCACCCACGAGTATCACCGAATGGGGGCAGTCAATGGCCAGGTGCTCGACGCCGATGGTTCGACGGTGCTGCTGGACATCTACAAAACCTTCGGTGTGTCCAGACAGACGCTGTCGATGGGACTCAACGATCAGAACACCAACGTCCAAGTCCAGTGTGTCGACGCGCTCGACATGCAGGAAGACGCGCTCGGCAACGTGACCACCACTGGCGCCCGTGCGTTCTGCGGCAAGACGTTCTGGAAGAAGCTGATTGCTCATGCATCGGTTGTCGACACCTACAAGGGCAGCCAGCAGGCAGCGGCGCTGCGGGGTGATGGGCGTGAGTCGTTTGAGTTCGGCGGCATCAGCTGGGAGCGTTATCGCGGCAAGGTCGGCGGCAAGGCCTACGTGTCCGACGACGAAGCCCGACTTGTACCCGAGGGCGTTTCGGACCTGTTCCTGTCGATCTATGCCCCGGCCGACTACATCGAGACCGTCAATACCGAGGGCCTGCCGTACTACAGCAAGATCGAGGAAATGCCTTTCGGCAAGGGTGTCGACGGTGAGGCGCAGTCCAACCCGCTGCACATCTGCACCCGTCCTCGTGCCGTCATCCGCCTGACGCTCTGACCATGGCCTTCCGCGATCTGATCGACGACATCGACGAAACGGTGTTCGAGGTCCTGGGTGACACGGCGCTGATTGAGGGCCGCGAGGTGCTGGGCATGTTCTCGGCGCCATGGCTGCAGCCCAAGCTCGGCCAGATCCGTACAGGCCTGCGCGAGCCGCACCTTGTGATTCGCGTCGGTGACAATGCCGGTATAGAGGTCAAGCAGAAGGTAGTGATCGATATGCCCCCGGAGGACGGTGGGGGCAACTACACCATCACCAACATCGAGCCGGGTGGTGATGGTCTGGTCACCTTGGTACTGAGGAAATCGCTATGAGCGTCGGCAGCTACCAAAAGCAAACGGCCAGCTCCGGGCTGATCACCCTGCAGGCCAACCCGCAGGATGTGAAGGGCTTCGAAGCTTTCGCCAAGCTGGTGCCCAAGGCGGTCGCCGCCGCGCAGCGCCGGGCAATCAACAAGACACTCCAGTGGCTTCGGGGTCAGGTTGCCCGTGAAGTTGGTCGCCAAGAGCGGATCGCCATTTCGGCGGTTAGGCAGCGTCTCAAGGTCTTTGCTGCAGGTAGCAACGGCCAGGGCAAGCTGTGGTTCGGCATCAAACCTATCGAGGCCAGCCGGGCCGGCCGGCCACGCCAGATCCGCTCTGGCGTGTCGGTCGCCGGGCGTCGCTACCAGGGCGCGTTCTTCAGGCGCGTCTATGGCGGCAACCCCGACATCTGGATCCGTACAGCCAGCAAGCACTTCAAGGCGAGCGACTACCCGGACAGTGAAGTATCTGGCCGGGGTGGTGGCAGCTCCGGCTGGATCTCGGAAAACGACAGTCGCTTCCCCTTGGCCAAGGCCAAGATCTCGCTCGAGGACGTCCGCCCTCACTTCGAGGCCTGGACCAATCGCGCTCACCAGCGGCTGCTGATGGTGATGGAGCAAGAGCTGAACTTTGAACTGCTGAAGTACCTGCGGAGAACAAACAATGAATGACGGTCCGATTCCTCTCGCGCAGGTGTATGCCGCCATTGAGGAGCATGTAAAGGAAGCGATCCCCGGCCTAGCTTATGTCGGGACCATGCCGGAGGGCATTCAGACTGTCGAGCCCCCCGCGGTGGTGCTCGAGCTGGTTGGGTTTGATGATGCTGACAAGGATCCTGGGACGGGCGAGGTCGCAGTCGAAGCCCGTTTCGAGGCGCGTGTCATCGTCGGGCAGGAGGAGTCCAACTGCTTGCGCGTTGCGGCCTTTGTCGCGGCTCAGATTGCGGTGCTGCTGCGCATGCAGTCCTGGGGGCTGCCGGTCGAGTTTGCTCAGTTCGTGCGGGCGGAGCGTGATTGGTCCCGTCCTGAGCTGGACTCCTATGCCGTGTGGGTGGTCGAGTGGGTGCAGGTCATCTATCTCGGCAAGGAAGAATGGCCCTGGCCCGTAGAGCCGCCCGGCAACCTGGTGTTCGGATTCAGTCCTGACACCGGCCCAGGTAGTGAGCATCAGTACCAGTCTCCGGAGGCCATGGAATGAGCTATGCGAGCGCGCAGCATGACCGCATGCTCTCCAGTCTGATCATCCCTTGCCGAGTAGTGGCGGTCGATCTGGCCGCCGCCATGGTGCGTGTGTCGGATGGTGGCGACTGGACCAGCGCCTGGGTGCGCTGGCACAGCCAGGCAGCCGGCAAGGCCCGGCACTGGCGCGCACCGAGCCTCGGCGAGCAGGGCGTACTGGTCAGTCCCAGCGGTGAACCAGCCCAGGGAACCTTCGTACCAGGGCTGTACGGCAACGCAGGTGCCCCGCCTGATAACCGCGATCACGTCGAAGTCTGGCGCTTCGATGACGGCGGTTCGCTGGTCTACGACTGGAACGCCAAGAATTACTCGATCACCGTGCCCACCGGCACAGTCGCCATCAGGGTGGGAGGCACCACGGTGGTCGCCACTGATGACGCCATCACTGCCCAGGCGACCAACATCACCTTGACCGGCAACGTGCTGATCAACGGCGTGTTGGCGGTCACCGGGGACATCAACGGTGGCGGTCGGATCATCGATACGGCCGGCAATACGGCCAACCATAAACACTAAACCAAGCCCGCATCCGCGGGTTTTTTTATGCCAGGAGCACAGCATGGCCAAAACAGACAATGCCACGCCGCCTGATCAGCAGGCGGCCGAGCCGGTGCCAGTGACGCCGGTTACCTTCCTTGATAAGCACTACAAGTCGCGCACGCTGATCCTGCCGGATCGCCGCGTCATGTCAGTGCAGCAGATGAAGGTGACGGTAGCCGGTGATGACGCGGTGGCCATCGATTTCTTCCGCAAGCGGTCGGACTTCGAGCGGGTGCAGGAGTAGCGCCATGATCGGAATGGACCGCCGCACGGGGCAGCCGCTGTCCGGCCAGGACCATCTGCGGCAGTCCGTCGAAGACATTCTGACCACGCCGGTCGGCAGTCGTCGCATGCGCCCAGAGTACGGCAGCCAACTGCGCCGCTATGTCGACCTTCCCGTTAACGAAGGGTGGAAGAGCGCCGTACAGGCCGAAGTCGCTCGTGCCCTGGGGCGCTGGGAGCCGCGCTTGAAATTGGAGCGCGTCCGGGTGGTGGCTGTGCTGGGGGGGCAGATCACGCTGGAGGTATCCGGCGCCTACCTTGGCGATGGCGTGGTGATCGAGGTGAGCGCATGAGCACGATTGATTTGACGGCCTTGCCGGCACCCGCAGTGCTGGAGGCCCTCGACTTTGAGGATCTGTATCAAGCAGATCTGGCGGCGTTTCGCGAGGGCATGGGTGATAACTGGTCGGCTCTAGTGGAGAGCGATCCCATTACCAAGCTGTTGGAACTGGTTGCCTACCGGCGCTTGTCCAACCGGGCGCGGGTCAACGATGCGGGCAAGGCGCTTATGTTGGCTTTCGCCACGGGCTCGGATCTTGACCAGTTGGCGGCCAACGTGCGTCTTCAGCGGCTGGTGATCCAGGCCGAGGACTTGAGCGCGGTGCCTCCGGTGCCGGCTGTGCTCGAGGCCGACGACGCCCTGCGTGAACGAGTGCAGTTGGTCTATGAAGGCCTAACCACGGCCGGGCCGCGTAACAGCTACATATTGCACGCCCGCAATGCCTCGGGCCTGGTGGCCGACGCCACAGCGGAAAGCCCGGCCCCGGCCGAGGTGGTGGTCACCGTGCTGGCCCTGGAGGGGAATGGTATGGCATCACCCGAGCTATTGGCCACGGTGAACGCCTATCTCAGCGACGATGACATACGGCCGGTGGCTGATCGCCTGACGGTGCAAGGCGCCGAGATCCTACCGTACCGGATCGACGCCAAGGTCTACATGTCCGGAAACGGACCGGAGAACGAAGCCGTGCTCGCCGAGTGCAGAGCGCGCCTTCAGGCCTGGATGAATCCCCGCCGTCGGCTCGGCGTAGAGGTAGCCAGGTCGGCCATAGATGCGCAGTTGCATATCGGCGGGGTATCCCGTGTTGAGCTCGCAGATTGGGTTGATATCCGGCCCACCAAAGCGCAAGCGGCCTGGTGCGAGGGCTTCACCGTTGAGCGGGGTGATTGATGACCAGTCTCCTGCCGCTCAACAGTACGCCGCTGGAACGCGCCATGGAGGCCGCAACCGCTGAAACCACTGATGTTCCCTTGCGCACCTTGTACAACCCCGACACCTGCCCGGCGCACCTGCTGTACCAACTCGCATGGGCTTGGTCGGTGGATCGCTGGGATGACAGTTGGCCTGAGTCGATCAAGCGCTCGGTAATCCGTTCGGCGTTCTACATCCATGCCCATAAAGGAACCATCGGCGCGCTGCGCCGGGTGGTCGAGCCGTTCGGCTACCTGATCGAGGTCGTCGAGTGGTGGCAGACCGAACCTAAGGGCGTGCCGGGGACGTTCTCGCTCAAGGTCGGGGTGACTGATGAGGGGATCAGCGAGGAAACCTATCAGGAACTGACCTGGCTGATCGATGACGCCCGACCCGTCAGCCGGCACATGATCGGCCTGGCGATCAGCCTGGAAGCGACCGGCCGCTTGTACATAGCCCCGTCGATCTACGACGGCGACGAACTCGACGTTTACCCGCCGCAAGCCGTTGACCTTGAAGTCACTGGCGAGATTGGGCGCGGTGGCCGCGATCACACAATTGACTATCTGGACGTACACCATGGTTGATCAGACCTCACAGTTTTACGCGATCCTGACCAACGTCGGCGCGGCCAAGCAGGCTAACGCCGATGCCCTGGGCATTCCCTGGACCATCACGCAGATGGCCGTGGGCGATGGTAACCCGGCCGGTGTGGACAACCCGCCGTTGCCGATGCCGACAGCGGGTTGGACCTCGCTGCTCAACGAGTGGCGCCGAGCGCCGCTCAATCAGCTTAAGGTTGATGACAAGAACAATGCTGTCATCGTCGCCGAGCAAGTCATCCCCGCCGATATCGGCGGCCGCTGGATTCGCGAGATTGCCCTCTATGACGCGGACGGTGACATGGTGGCGGTGGCCAACTGTGCGCCGACCTTCAAGCCGTTGCTCAGTCAGGGGTCAGGACGTACCCAGGTGGTAAGGTTGAACCTGATCGTCAGTAGCTCTAGCAATGTTCAACTGAAGATCGATCCAAGCGTGGTGCTCGCCACCCGCGAATGGGTGACCGAAGAGCTGGCCAAGCAGGATTTCAAGCATTCGGTAGTCGCCGCTACGACGGCCGCAATCACCCTCAGTGGCCTGCAGACGGTCGATGGTGTGGCGTTGGTTGCCGGTTCGCGGGTGCTGGTGAAGAATCAGGCCGCAGCCAAGGACAACGGTTTATATCTGGCCGTGGCTGGTGGGCCCTGGGCACGCTGCACTGATGCGGACACCAGCGCCAAGGTCACCCCTGGCCTGTTGGTCCTGGTCGAGCGTGGGACGGTCAACGGCGACAGCGCATGGCAGTTGGTCACCGACGGCCCGATCACTCTGGGCGTGACTGCCCTGGCCTTTGAAATGGCATTCGGTCGCACTGGTGTGGCGGCTGGCACTTATCGGAGCCTAACGGTCGACGCGAATGGTCGAGTGACCGCTGCGACCAACCCGACCACGGTGGCGGGTTATGGTCTGACTGATGCATACACCAAGACTCAGGTTGATCAAGCGTTAGCGCTCAAGGCGTCGCTAGCCAGCCCGGCCCTAACCGGGGTGCCGACGGCGCCGACGCCGGCGGTTGGCACCAATACCACCCAGCTGGCCAACACGGCCTTTGTGCAGAAAGCACTAGCGGATCTGGTGGCATCTTCACCGGCGGCCCTAGACACGCTTAATGAGTTGGCGGCGGCTATCGGAAATGACCCGAATTTCGCTGCCACAATGACTAACATGCTGGCCCTAAAGGCGCCGTTGGCCAGCCCGATCTTGACCGGCGATCCCAAGGCGCCGACTGCGCCTGCGAGCGATAGTGATACGTCCATCGCGACAACCGCTTTCGTTCGCAGTGCTATGGCCTTGTTTGGAATCGGTGCCCCGGGGACAGACATTCCGGATGCTGACTTAGCCTCGAGAACAGGCATTTACCGGGTGCCGTCCGGGGTGAATTGCCCAAAGCCCGGGTCTTACCATCTTGTTCATATTGAGCGCGCCGCAGGTCAACAATCAGCGCAGATTGCAATCGTTGACGGTGGCGCTGGTGTAGGCGCGAACATATGGACGCGTAACCGGCACGAGCTGGGGGTATGGTCTGAGTGGGAAGCGTCGTGGACCACCCGAACTCTTGAATATGCGAGCCAACCAGAGGCTGAGACGGGTACAGCAAACAACAAGATGATGTCGCCTTTACGGGTATTCCAGGCAATGCGTTTAGGCTTTTCCGCAAGCTTGGCGCCTAATGGCTACATCATTTTTCCCTCTTGGCTAGGCGGGCTGGTGATTCAGTGGGGAGGGTATGCCCACGGTGAGGCAGTGAACTATGTGGGAGCCAACGTCCCGTTCAATATCGCGTTTCCAAGCACCTGCTACAACGTGCAATGCATTTCCGACGCTGGAACAACTACCCCTGACTTGAACGGTTTTACCCGTACTAACGTTGGCGTGACCATCGCGGCACGCGATACCACTGCCACTGTTGTGGCGGGAACGTTGTATTGGCTCGCTATTGGTAAGTAACTGGAGGTTTTATGAGGTTGTATAGCGCAAGGACAGGCTGTTGTTATTTGCCAGCTGTCCACGAAGACATCCCGGATGATGCTAGGGAGATAAGCGAGGAGCTGTATCAGGCGACCATCGCCAATCCCGAGAGGGGTAAGGTTAGAAGCCATGACGCCGAAGGTCTGCCGATCCTAATCGATTCGCCCGCGTACAAGCCGACCAACATAGCTGATCTTCAAGCAGTCGAGCGCAGTTGGCGAGATGGCGAAGTTTCTTCAACCGAGTGGCTGGTGACGCGTCACCGTGATGAGCAGGACATGCAGCTTCCCACCACGCTGGCCGCTGAGCAATTCACCGCGTTGCTGGTCTATCGCCAGTCGTTACGCGACTGGCCGCAAGACAGCCGTTTTCCCTACAGCGACTATCGCCCGGTGGCGCCACCCTGGATCGCCGAACAAACCCAATGACGCCCCGCACTGACGGGGCGTTTTCCTTTCTGCTGCATCCCTTCTGGCCTCGCTGACGCGGGGCCTTTTCGTATCTGGAGAACCTATGAGCGGTTTCTTTCACGGCGTTACCGTAACGAACGTCGACACCGGCGCGCGCACCATCGCTTTGCCGTCGTCCTCGATCATTGGATTGGTTGACACCTTCACCCCCGGCCCGGACGCCACCGCGAAAGCCAATGACCTGGTGCTGATCACCAGCGAGCGCGAGGCGGTGGCCGCGTTCGGTCCTAACTCGGCCATCACCAAAGCTTGCCGGGCGATCTACACCCGCGCTCAAGCGGTTATCGTCGCGTGCGGCGTGGCCAAGCTGGAGGATGCGGCCGAGCAGACCTCGGCAATTATCGGTGGCGTGCTGCTCGATGGCACGCGCACCGGGCTGCAAGCGCTGCTCGATGGCAAGAGCCGGTACAACGCCCAGCCGCGGCTGTTGGTGACCCCCAAGCACAGCGCGACCCAGGCGGTCGGCACGGCCCTGGTGGCGTTGGCGGACAAGCTGCGCGGCATTGCCATTATCGACGGCCCCAACACCACCGACGAGGCCGCCATTGCCTACGCGGGCGAATTCGGTGCCAAGCGCGCATTCATGGTCGACCCCGGCGTCAAATACTGGGACACCGACGAGAGCGCCACTGTCGACGCGCCCGGCTCGGCATGGGTCGCTGGCTTGTTCGCCTGGACTGACAACGAGTATGGCTTTTGGGCCTCGCCATCCAACAAGGAATTCGTAGGCATCACCGGCGCCGGACGCCCGGTGGAGTTCTTGGATGGTGATGCGACGTGCCGGGCCAACCTGCTCAACAACGCCAATATCGCCACTATCATCCGCGATGACGGCTACCGACTGTGGGGTAACCGCACCCTGTCGAGTGATGCCAAATGGGCATTCGTCACCCGCGTGCGAACCATGGATATCGTGATGGACGCGATCCTGTACGGTCACAAGTGGGCCGTCGACCGCTCGATCACCGCGACCTATGTCAAGGACGTGACCGAAGGCCTGCAGGCGTTCATGCGCGACCTCAAGAACCAGGGCGCAATCATCAACTTCGAGGTCTACGCCGACACCGAGCTGAACACGGCCAGCCAGCTGGAGCAGGGCAAGGTGTACTGGAACATTCGCTTCACCGATGTTCCGCCTGCCGAAAACCCCAATTTCCGCGTAGAGGTCACCAACCAATGGCTGACCGAAGTTCTGTCGTCTGCCGCTTAAGGAGCGCATCGCATGGCAATGATTCCCGAAACCCTCGCGAACCTGAATCTGTTCGTCGATGGCGTCAGCTTTCAAGGTGACGTGCCCAGCCTGACCTTGCCCAAGCTCACGCTCAAGATGGAAGAGCACCGTGTAGGAGGCATGGATATGCCGGTCGAAATGGACCAAGGCATGGAGAAACAAGAGGCTGGATTCACCACCACCGGCGTGCGCCGCGAAGCCCTGAAATTCTTTGGCCTGGCAGACGGCAGCGCCTTCAACGGCACATTCCGGGGCGCCTTCAAGGGCCTGAAGGGCAGGGTCACTCCTGTTGTAGTCACACTGCGCGGCAGCCTCAAAGAGGTGGACATGGGTGACTGGAAGCCTGGCGATAAGGCCGAGATCAAGCACAACGTCGCCGTGACCTATTACAAGCTCGAAGTCGATGGCCGCTTGATCTACGAGATCGACGCCCTCGGTATGAAGCGCGTGATCAACGGCGTGGATCAACTGATGGCGCAACGTCAGGCCCTGGGCCTGTAACCCCTCTCTTTCAAATCAGGACTTATAACCATGGCTCAAGAAATCAAGACCCCACCAACTTGGATGACCCTTCACGCCGACTGCGTTACGGTCAGGTTGAGTAAACCTTCAGAGGCTAATGGTGTGCAGGTTGACCAGCTCTCGCTGCGTGCCCCAACCGTGCGCGACATCCGCAGCGCTCAGGCCGGGAGTGGTGAGGAAGAGCAGCGCGAATTGAACCTGTTCGCAAGCCTCGCCGAGGTCGGTGTGAAGGATCTCGAAGGCCTGACCCTGAAAGACTATACCCGCCTTCAGACCGGTTATTTTCGCCTTCTGCAGGACGACGTGCTTTGACCCCCAGCGGCAAAAAAAGATGGCCAAACGCCTAGCCAAAGAGCTGGGCTTTTCGGCCGCTGAAATCACACTCATGCCCTGGTCGGACATGTGCTGGTGGCTCACGGATTGAGCCCAAGGGGGTAGTCGATGGCAGGCAAGCTGGCGTTATCGCTGGTAATCGGTGGCGCCGTCGCATCATCAATGGGCGCCGCGTTCACCACCGTCTCGGGCCATATCAATAAGCTCGAGGCTAAAGGCAACAAGGCCAAGGTGCTCAAAAACACCATTGGCGACACGATCAAGCTGCGCGACGAGTGGAAGCGAGCACACGATACCGGAGCAGCCGGGGCCGATAAGCTGCAGCGCAAACTCGAAGGTAACCTGGATGCGTTGCGTAAGCAGGGCGTCGAGGTTGGGCGCTTGGGTCGTGAATACCAACGTTTGGGGCGTGAGGCTAAGGCCGCTGACCTGCAGCTCAAAGGGCATCAGCAGATCGAGGCGGGCAAGTCCTCGCTCAAGTCCAACTTGGGCGCAGCGGCAGTGGGCATTGGTCTGACGGCTATTCCCACGAAGATCAGCGCGGACTATCAGTCGATCATCCGTGACATTGCGATTAAGGCGGACGTGGCCAACACACCCGAGGAGGTGCAGCTCAGCCGCACTGTTATCAGCACCGCCAACGATACCGGCATGGCACGCAATGACGTCGCTGATCTGATCAATCAACTGGTCGGCGCCGGCATGGAGCTGGACAACGCCATGGCGTATGCACCGACGGCGGCCAAGTTTGCCGTCGGCCAAGGATCCTCGGGCGTCGACACGGCTAGCATGATCATGGCCTTGCAGCAGAACGCCAAGATTACCGATCCCAAGGTGATGCAGCAGGCGCTGGAGGCCATTGCCTATCAAGGCCAGGCGGGCAGCTTTGAGGCCAGCGATATGGCTAAGTGGTTCCCACAGCTGCTGGCAGGGATGGAGAAGAACGGCATCACTGGCCTGGATTCGGTGTCATCGCTGGGTGCAATGCTGCAGGTCCAGATGAAGACTGCGGGCAGCTCGGATGAGGCTGCGAATAACTTCAAGAACTGGATGGAAAAGATTGGCTCCGGCGATGTGGTCAAGGCCTATGCGGATGCGGGCATCGACTATCAAGCCTCGCTGAACACTGGTCTGCAGAAGGGCATGAACGTTATTGAGTCGTCCATGGCCCTGGCGATGAAGTATGTGCAGGCGACGGACCCGGCGAAAGCCAAGAAGATGCAGGAAGCCCAGGCCAAGATCGACAAAGAGGCCGATCCAGTGAAGGCCAAGGCGGCGTTAGAGGCCTTGGAGAAAACCCTGCGTACAGGTGATCTGTTCGCTGACATGCAGGTTAAGGCCGCGCTGACTGCCTATGCGCAGAATCGGGGGCTCTACGACACGCTTAAAGCTGATTCGGTTGAGGCGGAAAAGGTCGCGGGCATCCTCGACAAGAACTTGGCTGAACGGCGTGAGACTTCCGCGCAGCGCTGGGCGGAGTTGGCCCAGGCTGTTGACGACTCGATGCGTAGCATTGGTGATGCCATCCGTCCCGCGACCGATGCCGTAGCGCAGGGCTTGACCTGGGTGGCGCGTGGTATCAGTGGCCTCTCGGACAAGCTGCCGATGGTGGTGATGGGGGTCGCTGGTGTTACGGCCGCCGTGATTGGCCTTCTCACTGCGGTCAGCGCGGTCAAGGTCGGGCGCGGGGTATTCAACGTCGCTCGCGGGACTCTTATGGGGCGGCGTGGTGCGCGGGGTGCGGGTAGCGCGGTCGGTGATGTCGCGCTGCCCAAGACCGGCAACAAGGTCGTAGACGCAGGCCTGGGCGTGCTGGGTAAGGTCTTTGGTGCCCCGGCAAGCAACGATGCCGGCGCTGTCTTTGGCAACGACCCGCAGCGCGTTTTCGTGGTCAACGCCGATGCATTCGGTCGGATCGGCGGCAGTGCCGGCAACTCTGGCCCTGGTGAGCCTGCCAGGGGGCGCCGGGCTCGCCGTCGGCGCAATCGTCGTGCCGGAGCATCGGCCGGAGCACGGCGTCCTGCCGCTGGGCCGCGTGTTCCTGTCCAGGCGCCGGTGTCCTTGGCGCCGGGCGCAGGTTTGCCGACCGTGCCACCCGCTGCGGTGAGCGGTGGATTAGGTGACCTGGGTAGAACGGTGCGGGGCATTCGTGGGATGACCAAAATCGCCAAGCGTGTGCCTGGCGGTAATCTGCTGGATGCCGGTATCGGAGTTATTGATACCGCGTTGAACGCTGAGACCCAGGATGAAAAGGCCGAGGGGTACGGTGGCGCGGCTGGCGGTCTGGCTGGTGCGCTTGCGGGTGGGGCGGCGGGGGCAGCGATTGGCTCGGTGGTCCCTGTGATCGGCACAGTGATTGGTGGCGCTATCGGTGCCGCGCTGGGCGGTATGGGCGGGGAGTTCATGGGCGGTTTCCTCGGCAAGAAATGGTTCGGCGAGGACAAGCCCGAAGCGGTGGCAAGTAAGGCACCGCCCGCGCCGGGCGATGTAGTGCGCGAGATAGTTCAGGCGACACCGCCCGCGCCAAGTGTGCCGGAGATCGCCAAGGCCGCGGCGCCCAAGATCGAAGCACCGAAGATCGATCAGTCGTTTGCCTATTCCCCTAGCATGTCGTTCACGATTGAGGGGGATGCCCGAGATCCTGACCGGCTCTTTGGCCTGCTGGAGTCCCGCTTGCGTGGCAGTTGGGAGCAGTGGGAGCGCGAGCGGTCGTCCCGTCAGGCCGCCACGCAATTGTTCGATGCTGCTCACGTCTAAGGAGGTGCCATGGCCTACATGGAGGCAATGAAATCAGCGTTGTCATCACTG
This sequence comes from Pseudomonas sp. NPDC088890, assembly GCF_044900155.1. Lineage (NCBI taxonomy): Bacteria > Pseudomonadati > Pseudomonadota > Gammaproteobacteria > Pseudomonadales > Pseudomonadaceae > Pseudomonas > Pseudomonas sp. NPDC088890. The sequence continues at coordinate 530,774 of NZ_JBJDNG010000001.1, forward strand.
ATTGCGGCGGGGGAGGCTGGGCGGACCAGTCTCGATGGGATGTTGGGACCGCTCAATGGGGCGATCAGCGATATGTCCGGAGCGGCGGCTGAGCTTGAAGGTGTGCCCTTCATCGGGCCTGCCGTCGGTGCCAAGCTGCAACGTACCATGCGGGCGATCAATGCAGCGCAGTCCACCGTCGGGAGGGTGGCCTCGACCTACGGTCGGGCTGTCACTGCTGCAGGTCAGGTGCAGGATCGCCTAGGGTCGCTCAAGGAACAGGCCAGCAAGGCGGGTGCGGCTATCAACCGCGTCGCAGGCCAAGTCAGCCCGGCCCTGGGCAATATCCTCCCAACGGGGGCTCTAGGTCCAGGGTCCACTCCTGCGGCCGAGGCGGTAAAGCCTTTTCCGCATCTGCTGATCCTGCAGCCGCTCGAGCCGAACGCGAAGCCCTATTACTTCAACTTGGATACAGCAGCCTTCGACGAGCTGCGTCGGCAGACGGGTTTTCGTTGGACTGGCCAGGAGCGTCTGACCCGTGACATCGCGCAGCAGGCGGTTGGCCAGGGCGAGGACAAGCTGACCATTAAGGGCGTGATTTTTCCTGCCTTCAAAGGCGGCATCGCCCAGTTGGACACGCTGCGCGGCATTGGCCGGAAGTTGGGACCGGTGAGCCTGGTGACCGGTTTCGGTGCGGTGCTGGGTACCTGGTGCTTGACCAGCGTGGAAGAAGAGCAGTCCGTGCTGCTCGCCGGTGGGATCCCCCGCAAACAATCGTTCTCTTTGGAGTTTGTGAAATATGGCGACGACCTGCAGAACGTCTGAGGGGGATCTGCTGGACACTTTGTGCCAGCACTATTACGGCCACCTGACCGGCACGGTGGAAGCGGTGCTGGAGGCGAACCAAGGATTGGCAGATGAGCCGCAGCCCTATCGGGCGGGCCTGCTGATCACCTTGCCGGATCTGCCCGCGCCCGAGATCGAGTCCGTCATGTTATGGGATTGAGATCCCGCAAATCCTATACCGAGCCCCGCCTAGTGCGGGGTTCTTCATTTCTGGAGCACGCATGAAACCGACGTTTCGAATCGTCGCTGATGGAAAGGACATCACGACCTTGATCAACGACCGGCTGATACTGCTGCGCACCTCGGACAAGCCCGGCATGGACTCAGATGAGTTCGAGTTGCGCATCGATGACCGCGACCAGTTGGTAGCGCTGCCCAAGCGAGGGGCCAAGATCGAGATCTACCTGGGCTATTCGAGTCAGGCGCTGGTCCGGCTGGGCAGCTACACCGTGGATGAGATGGAAGTGACCGGGCCTCCTGACACGCTCACGATTCGCGGTAAAGCCAGCGACATGCGCGGTACCGGCAAGACCACGCGCAGCGGAAGCTGGGAGAACGTGCCGCTCGCTCAGATCGTGCGCGACGTCGCTGCCCGCAATGGCTGGTCGCCGGTCTGTTCAGTTCAGACCAAACTCCCCCGGATCGATCAGGTCAACGAGTCCGACTTTAACTTCATCACCCGCCTGGCCAAGCAGTACGACTGCACTGCCAAGGTTGCCGACGCCAAGCTGCTAGTCATGCCCAAGGAGGGCAATCAGACGGCCAGCGGTAAGGCACTGGCGGCAATCACGCTCACGCGACCGGACGTCAGTCGCTATTCGTTCAGGCTTAGTGATCGAGGTGCACAGAAGGCGGTCAAGACCAAGCATCAGGACAAAAGCACTGGCGAGCTGAAGGTGGTCGAGCTGGGGAACGACGAAGCGCCTGACGGCCTTCCTGGCGTGCATACAGATCGTCACATCTACCCCAACAAATCGGCGGCTGAGCAAGCCGCCAAGGCGAGGCTAGCGGCGTTCAACCGCAGCACTGCCGGCGTGCGCTTCGAGATGGTCGGCCGCACCGACATGTTTGCCGAACGCCGCATCAATGCCCAGGGCTTCAAGTCAGGCCTCGACGGCGAATATCTGGTCGACAGCGTGGAACAGGTATTCACCCAGTCCGGCTGGACCACCACCGTTGAGTGCAATGGCGGCAAGAAAGGCAAGGCCAAGGCCGTCGGCAAGAAGAAAAAGAAAACAGAGAAGCCGCTCAGAGTTGAGCAGCTGTAACCACTTCACAATAAACGGAGAAGGTAATGAGCATAACGGTCCAACAACTACAGCAGATTCTCCCCCACGCCGGCCGCCAAGCCGGCGTTTTTGTTCCTGGACTCAACGCCACCATGGGCAAGTACGCGATCATCACGCCTCTGCGCATGGCGGCTTTCATCGCCCAAGTTGGCCACGAGTCTGGTCAATTGCGCTTCGTGCGTGAGCTGGGCGGCGATCAATACCTGGCGAAGTACGACACTGGCCGTTTGGCCCAGCGCCTGGGTAACACGCCTGAGGCAGACGGAGATGGCCAGAAGTACCGCGGGCGGGGCTTGATTCAGGTGACTGGGCGAGCCAACTACGAAGCCTGCAGCCAGGCACTGTTCGGCGACAGCCGATTGCTTTCGACCCCGGAGCTACTCGAGCACCCGGTGTACGCCTCGATGTCGGCGGGTTGGTATTGGCAAAAGACGGGCCTCAACAGCCTCGCTGACAAGGGCGACTTCCTCGCCATCACGAAGAAGATCAACGGCGGTACCAACGGCCTGGAGGATCGGCAGGCGCTCTACAAGCGGGCGCTGGAGATCCTGCAATGAATCCCGTGGGTTGGCGCCTTGCGGCGCTCGCCCTGCTGCTCGGCTTGGTTATGGGTGGCAGTGGAGCGTGGTTGTGGCAGGCGAATGACTACGGCAAGCAGCTCTCGGATCAGGCTGCAGACTACGCCCGGCAGCTGGCAGCGAAAGATCGAGCGTATGGCCGCGAGCGCGAGGCGGCTGCGGCGTCTGCGTTAGATCAACTGGCGGTGCAGCAGGATGCTCGCCGCGACTTAGAAGATCGTCTGCAGGAGCAGACACAAATGCACTGGAAGGAGATGAACGATGCTCAACAAACTCAGGCTCGCCTGCGCGACAGGCTTGCTACTGCTGATGTGCGGCTGTCAGTCCTTGTCGACGCCGGAGCCATTGCCGCCCAGGGTTGTGACGGTGGGGTGCGAGAAACCCCCGGCGCCGGAAGCGTGGTACATGGTGTCGTTCGAGCCTACCTTGAGCCAGCGCATGCGCAACGAATTATCGCCATCATCGACGAAGGCGACCGAGGACTGATCGCGCTTAAGGCCTGCCAGGCCTACGTGCGCCAAGTCACCAAGTGAAAGGAGCGAGCCGGGTGGGTGCGTCACCACCCAGCCCGGCCCGCCAAACCCGCAGACCATTCCTGCGAGTCCAGCTGACGCTCTCGCTCCGGGCACAAAGCGGGGCGAACTTTTTGCCGTTTAAGAGGGAGACCCGTCTGCTTGGCTCTCAAGCTCGCCAAAGCGCTGAGCTGCGGTGTGACCGATGAGCAAATAGAGTTTCTCGATTTGCTCGTCATCAAGTTTTTTGAGTAGTTCGAGACATTCCACCACTCCCTCTGCTCGCTCTTGGACGAGCAGGATGTTAACAACGGTGTCCGCTACGTTCAGCTGGGCTAGCAGTTGCCTCAATCGTCCGTGAATCACTGGTGGCAGTGTGACGCCAGGGATGAGCTCATGTGCGGATAAATCTTCCAAAGCAGTTGTCCTCGACCATGATGAGCGATAGCTGACGAAGGAATAACTCGAACATTTTTAGTTCCTAAAGACAACATAGAGTGTAGTTATCTGTGCAGGTTTTTCAAATCCCGAAGTCAACAACCGATAATCGCTTGTAATCGCCTTTTGCTAATTCCTGTACAGAATGCTGTGAAATGTATAGGTTTTAAGCCGATGGTCGGTTTTTTAGGGGGCAACCGCAGTGCATGTTTTGCCATTAGCCAATGGCTTGGCTAGGGTAAAAACCATCACATCCCATGTAGCGGTTTTCTGAGACCAATCCGCTTAGAGGGGGGGCGTTCAGCTAACGTGCGCGAGGATTACAATGTGGGACAGCCGCCTACTAACCAGGAGATGGCCATAGCAGCGGGGCTTAGCGAGGAAGAGGTCCAGCAATATAGGCGTGAGACATATCTGTTGAAAGACGGATCATGGCTTATACATTTCGCATTCCACATGCCGAAACCACTGCGGGAGAGGCTTACGGGGAGCTTTACCTTAATCATCAAGCCTTCGGCAGGAAGCGGCGAAAAGCGTAGACAAACCTTATGAGCATCGCTATGAGGCCGAGCGTGCTCAGGAAGCGGCTGGTTACTAATATAAGCGGCTGCTCGGTGTTACGCGAGAGCCGCCCGGCGGAAATTTCACTACGGATGGAATTATCGCCGAAGCGGAAAGCCTTAATAAAAGGTAGACGTGTCGTGATAACGTCTGACTCCGCTTTTCAAGGATTATGTCATGACTAGTGAAGATGACCGTTATCGTGCGTATCAGCTTCTGAGAAAACTTGATTCACTTATATCTTTAACTATGAGTCAAGTAGCCTATGGGAATTTCGAACAACTTGCTTGGAACGAAATGTGTGAATCCCATCGGGAGGTATTCGAAGACTGGATGCGTTTTGCTCAAAATTTATCAAGTCATAGTTAGTGAAATTCTGGCTGCTTTTGCGCGCACCCGATGATAAGGCCTACGACACGCCTCCAGGGAAACTGTCGGAAATTCCAAAATAGGAAAGATTTCATAATGAAAAGGGCACTACAGGACGCGATGCTAACAGTTCAGTTGATGGAGCAGGCGGTGCAAGCTATGCATAACATTCTCCATGCCGAGGCGGTCGGCAGCCCGGATGAAGAGGTCCAGCGTTTACATTTAGTTGCCCAGTCAGTGGTCGAGGCATTACCTGACTATGAAGGGCTACGCGAAGGTCTCCACAAAACTCTCCATTAATAGACAGTACACGATGCGCGCTCCAAGGGCAGGATGAGGAAGAGAGTCAAAGATCAATCAAGCTTCCTTCTACACTTCAGCTAAATCAACAGCAACCAGCGCCTGGGTAAATCTAGAGGTGACAGAACGCTGGTAATCATTAGCTGGCAACCTGGAGGACAGCAGCTATTCTAGCGGCGGCGCCGGGATCTCCTCGATCAACTCTTCGCCCTGGTTGCGCACATTGCCGACCTGCTTGCTCACCGGGTACCACTTGAAATCGGCTGCGGACCGGCAGCCTGTTTGCACGATCTCAGCGGCTCGTTCGGGCGTGGTCTCTTTGGCAATCCACTCACGGGCTAGCTCAGGCGTGAGAACAAGCGGCTTGCGGTCATGGATATCAACGAGTCCCTGATCAGCTGCTGCGGTGATGATGACGAAGCCATCCCGGTCATCTGGTTCTAGGCCGGGGTGGACTTCGGCCAGCGCCGCGAAATACAAGGGCTCGTCATTTGCGGCAGTGATGTAGTAGGGCTGCTTGCGTTTCTGGTCAGCTGGATCGGGAATCCACTCAAACCAGCCATTCGCAGGAGCCAAAGCCCGGCCTCCCGGCCACAGCGTTTTGAAGAACTTCCCCGTCATTACCGTCTCGGCCCGGGCATTGATCGGGTCGGGACGCTTCCCCTTCGCCCAAAAGGGCGCCCATCCCCATTTCACTCGATCTACGCTCAACCCTCCGTCGACTGGTCGAATCAGCTCGACTCGGGTGGAGGGCGCGACGTTGTAGCGGTTGATTCGCTCATGGTCGTAGCCATTGATCACCACCAGGTCCAGCGACAATTTCTGGAGATAGTGGTCCATGCTTTCGTAGATCGAGTACCGCCCACACATAACTCACCTCAAGCGCTCGTCGGTTGCTGAGCATCCGACCATTGACGTAGGAACGGTCTGACAGTTAACTGTATGCATATACAGTTTGATTCGGACCTTTTCCTCATGACAATCACCTTTCTAGGCACACCGACGGGCGGCCCGGCGTTGCTGCCCGTGTATTCCTTCCGCGTGCCGGCCGGGTTTCCCTCGCCGGCTGCAGACCACCTTGAGCGACATATTTCCCTCGATGAGCTGTTCGATCTCCGTGCGCCCCATATCTACCTGGTTCAGGTCGAAGGGGACAGCATGCAGGGCGCGGGGATCTATTCGGGTGATCTACTGATCGTAGACCGTAGCAGTGAGGCTGAGCATGGCGACATCGTGATCGCAGCCATCAATGCTGAGCCGGTGTGCAAGCGATTGTATCGCCGTAACGGCGTGCTGATCCTGCAGTCGGAGAATCCCGCCTATCCGCCTCGCCATGTCATGGAAGGTGACGACCTGGTGATCTGGGGCGTAGTTCGCTACAGCGTGCGCGACCATGCCCAATGACCAGGTGTTCGCCCTCATCGACTGCAACTCGTTCTATGCGAGCTGCGAGCGCGTATTTCGCCCTGATCTGGCTAAGACGCCGATAGTCGTCCTGAGTAACAACGACGGCTGTGTCATCGCCAGATCCTACGACGCCAAGCCGTTCGTAAAAATGGGTGAGCCTTACTTCGAGGCCAAGGACAAGCTGCGTCGGCATGGCATCGTGGCGTTCTCCTCGAACTACGCGCTGTATGGCGACATGAGCGAGCGCGTCATGTCTTTGATCGAGGAGATGGTGCCGGCCGCTGAGGTGTATTCGATCGATGAGTCCTTCGCTGACCTCACCGGCATTCCAGGCAATCTGACCCAGTTCGGCCGTGAACTGCGCGCCAAAATCCTCAGATGCACCGGCATTCCGGTAGGCGTTGGGATCGCCCGTACCAAGACCTTGGCAAAGCTGGCCAACCACACCGCGAAACGTCTGCAGGCGCAGACCGGTGGAGTGGTCGATATCTGTGACCCCTTCAAGCGCGACTGGGTGCTGCGTAATACCGAGGTCAAGGAAGTCTGGGGGATTGGTAGGCGGATGACCGCGCACCTTGAGGTCATGGGGATTCGCACCGCGATGGACCTTGCCCAAGCTGACCCGTGGACGCTTCGCCAGAAGTTCAGCGTTGTGGTCGAAAAGACGGCCAGGGAGCTCGCCGGCACCCCTTGCCTCGAGCTCGAGGAGGCTGACCCGCCGAAGCAGGAGATCTGCTGCAGCCGGATGTTCGGCAAGCGCCTGACCGAGATCGCACCCATCAAGCAGGCGGTGGCATCCTACGCCGGGCGTGCGGCGGAAAAGCTGCGTGCACAAGGTTCGGTTTGCAAGCGCATCCGGGTGAGCATCCGCACCGGCATGTTCAACCCGGATGAGGCACGCTACGCCCAGGGGGTGCTGGTGGAGCTGCCGTATCCCACCAATGACACGTTGCTGCTCACGCGGGCGGCTACCGAGTCGGTTGAGCGGATCTACCGTCCTGGTTTCCGGTACAGCAAGGCAGAGGTGCTGCTGCTGGATCTGCGGCAGCCCGGCGAATTTACTGATGATCTGTTTGCGGTCACCCAGCCGGTGGCCTGTGACCGGCTGATGTCGGTGCTGGACGAGATCAACGGCAAGTATGGAAGAGGCACGTTGCACACGGCGACCGTCCCCCGCACCCCCGACTGGGGGATGCGCCGGGAAATGATGAGTCGCTCCTACACAACCCGGATCGATCAGTTGTGGAAGGTTCGTTGACCTGGTCACTCGATTAAATGGAAGTCATCCCTGGTACTGGGGTGTGGCGTTGCACCTCGGCAGTTACCTGCGCGCAGGGGAGGGTGGCCAGGGAAGAACACTAGGCCCTTTGCCTCCAGTGCATGAGCAAGGGCCTGCATCGTGACGCGACGCAGCTCGGCCCCGTTCTCGATGCTCCGTATCGCGCATGGAGACACCCCCGAACGAAACGCCAGGGCCTCGACGCTCCAGCCAAGCAGGGAGCGCGCTGGAGCGCAGTGGTAGGGTAGGAAGCCAAGCGGCAATTGCTCCATTAGCCATTCCATGGCCTCGAGCTGTTCGTCATCCAAGACTAATCGAATGGGTTGCGTGTCGATTGCGTCTGCAGACATCTGAGAACTCAATTTATCTGTATGTCTGTACAGTATAATCGTTGAGTCACAATTCAGGCAAAGCGTCGGGGCGCCGCCCGGCGCGGCTGCGAGGGGTTGGGGCAAAAATGGGGCAAACCGAGCGCCATTCTATGCCCCCTAATGCCCTTTCTTCGTCTCGCCAGTAGCCACGAAAAAGCGCCCAAGCCCTTTGTATATGGGGCTTGGGCGCTTCATGGCGTTAATACCCCGGCACAATCGGTGTGTGTAGAAATCCTTCTGCGCTTGTGAAAGGATGCCGAGATTGTTTTTTATGCCAAAGCGACGTCCGTAGGAAGCTCGTCTCGACTCCGGCTCAATAGTCAGCTCAATGACTCTCGCGCCCACGAATGAATTCAACAACTGGTGAGAGTATGCGTACCATGTCGTCTGATTTGTGAATTACTGCTGATAAAAGCTCTCTGGTTGTTTCGACATCAGAATACTTCCCCTTTGCGGAGGGGCGCAACCTTATAACCTGCTGCCTGATATATCGTTGCAGTGAAACCTTTAGCATTTTTCCAGGAAAGTTTTCAACGGCTGTGCCCGGTAGATCAAAATGTTCTTGGTAATATTTATCCGCTGCCTCGCGTGCCTCACTTGTGGGTAGTAGTGTGTTAATGAGGTCATTGATCTTGGTATTGCACAAGCGCCAGTTACTGTTTTCGCAAAGAAAAGTGTCGCTCCAGGCGGGTCGGTCACCTTCAATGGTTTTCGATAAAACCTTTTGATAGTAGTAGATCGCTTTGATAAGGTTCTCTGTCGCGCCTGAAATAAACTCGCTGAATTCGTTTAGATCGAAAGCTTCATGTGCATCTTTGAATTTGCAGTTGAGCGCGAATTTAAGTGAGTGGCTGATAACTTGAGAGCATATGAAGTAATTTTCGATGGAGTATCGGTCGAGTGTTATAAGGCGAGGGTCTTCGATTTCAATGTCTTGGAAATCTCGATCAATAATAAAGACTGCATTGTGTGCTCGATTCGATCGCAAGAAGTCCCTTATCGCTGTTTTCCCATCAGTGAATACGATGTCATATTTGTGGCAATCTTGAACCATGTGGCTCAGACATGATTCATAGATGGGGACGTCGTCAACACCTTCTACAACAACAAAGGTTGTGGATTTTTGCATTTTGATTCGCCGGAGGTTTTCAACTCCGTTGTACTTAGGAATGGCGCCCATCAACGGCACTCCTCGAGATCTATCTCGTTAGCACCTCTGGCGTTAATTGCAGGTGAGTGCGTGGCTACAATTATTTGCGATTTAGGGGAGAGCCTTATAATTGAAGGCATAATCATTCGCTGCCAGTCTAGGTGTAAAGAAAGCTCTGGTTCGTCAGCGATAAAAACTGCCCCTTCTTGCCGGCTAAGAGCTGCCTTTCCGAGAATGGTAAGGATATGTTTTTCACCGGAAGATAAGTCGCTAAGCTCAACAGTTCTTTTGTTTGATTTTACTGAAAAAGCCCCATCTTCATTGATGTTGAATAATTTGCGAGGGTGAAAATAAGAATTAACTTCTTTCTCGTAGTCGCGGAATGATTTGGTGGCTTCAAGTTTTTCAAATTGCATTTTTTCAACGTCTTCGGTTATCGAAAGAAACCGATCGTTGAAGGTGGTCATAGCGAGAAGTGCGAAGTATGCAGTGTTAAATCTATCAAGCGATTGTTGGAATTTTTTGGTGTCGCTTTCAGATTGCTTTCCCTGCGGTCGAAGGGTATCCATGGCCGCGTAGGAGTCTCGAACGTTATCGTTTAGTTTTTTCCATGTTACGAAGTGCTCCCGAATTTTTTCTTCCGGAATATTGATTTGTGCGTCTCTGAATTTTTTGATGTGAGCAGAGACATCTACATCTTCAACCTTGGTGTGTAGTGCTTTAGAAACTTGGCCGATGGTTTTTGAGGCTTTTTGAGCTAATACGTCATCGATCATGACTTTTTCGAGGATTTTGGACTTAAGTGTTTCTAATTTGCCCGTAATTATTTTCCGGGCTTCATTGGCTTCGGCAATAAATTGTCTCTGCAATGAGGTTAGTACTCTTACGCTTGGGTCCAGAATTTCATTTATCTGGCTTGCACTCAAATTTCTAGTCCTGAGCATTGAGTGCAAGAATTCATCGCGTTCATCACGCATGCCAAATAGTTCGGAGTCGTGCATTCGTAGCAGCGGAACATGAGTCAAGTTAACAAATTCAAATATTCTCTGCTTAAGACTCTCGGTCAGTTCGTTGCTTATTTCGCTGGCGCGGGCTCGTGGGGAGATTGTGAATATTTTTGGTTCTTCATTGAAGATATCGTAGACTATCGTTGTGCCTGAGATATCTTGATTTCTGGTGACTTTAAGAAAGCTGGCTGGCCTGCTTTGTTTGCTTTTTGCAAGATGTATTGTGATCGTGCTGAATGGGGTCTTGGCTATTCGATCAATTTCTGCGTTCAAGCATGAAACGATCAAACTAATAATTGTAGTTTTACCTGTTCCGTTGCCGCCGTAAATGCAGTTGCATCCCTCGGTGAGATCAATCTTATAATCATTCTTGCTCTCGAAGAGGTCCTGAATGGTTACGCGCCTTATGTAATAGTCCATGGTCTTCCCTAGAGTGCATGCTGGCTACATGCCTGCATACCATCATATTTTGGCGCGGGTTGCCATCTTTTGTGTGGCCTGTAACGAAACTCAGCAGCGAACGCTCGCTCCAGGCTGACTGGCACAATCCCTCGCGCGGACAGTGATGTAGAGCTTCATCAACCGATCTCCCGTTACGAGTCATGCACAAGCGTGGGAGCGTCACTCGGTTGCAGCGCGTTTCTACCTAAATGACGCTAGATACCCGGACGTGCAGCCTTCCAATGAGCGTTCGGCTTTAAATCCTACAGCGAGAGCTGATGATCGATGGTACAAAATTGGTACATGAACGCTTGATGGGCGTCCAGGGCGGCGTAAACAAAGGTCTCTAGAGAAAACAGGCCCAATCCATCATCGGTGCAACGCTGAAGCGGCGGGAGGGCTCGGGGCGCATGGTCAGCGGCGTTGTGGAGGCTTCGAGAGGCATTTTTAGGTACGCGTAATGTGCTGCTTCGGAGCGCTTGAGGGCGCGGTCCAAATCAGCCTTGGAAATTGAGGCCTCAGATTGTACCAGAGTGACGGCGTTGACCCGCAGAACACGATGTCCACGCCCCAGGTGCAGGTTGATTGCCTACAGGATTGTGGCAATCGCCAATCACAGCCTGGGCGCATGGGCACTAGCCAGCCTTGGCCTGAACCCCGTCCAGATCGGTCCTGAATCGCAAACAAATCCGTGTGCCCTGGGTCGTGAGGTTGTGCAAGCTGGCCTCGCCACCAAACCGCTCCATGATCTGCCGGACCATCACCAAGCCAATGCCCAGGCGGCCTTGCTTGGTGCTGTAGAACGGCTTGAACGCCATCATCTCTTGCTGGCGGCTCAGCCCTTGCCCGGAGTCGTCGATGCACAGCAGCAACTGGCCTTCATCCAGCCGATCAAGGGTCAACACCAGCTTGCCGCCCTCTGGCATGGCTTCGATGGCATTGGCCAGCACGCTGTTGAGCAATTGCCCAAGCAGCAGCGCGTTGCTCAATACTGGCGGCGCGCTGTCTGGATTGAAGACGGCTTCGATTCGCGCTTGGCGCAGCTGCGATTCGAACGTGCCCAGGGCCGTGCGCACGGCGCTTACCAGGTCCACCGGCTCGGGTTCGCCGCGCAGGGGGCGTAAACACAGCAGCAGATCATGCAACCACCCCGACATGCGGTCGACCTGGCTGATGATGTCGGTGATGTTGCCGGTCGCGGGTTGGCCGGGCACCACCTGGGCCAGCTCGGCGCTGCTGCGAATGCTTGCCAGGGGGTTGCGCAGGCTGTGGGCGACGGCGGTAGACATCTCTACCAGGCCGCCGTAGGTCTTGTTCGCCACCAGTTGATCCTGCTGCGAGGCGAGCAAGCGCGAGGCGCGCCAGACGATCCAGAACAGGCCGAAATAGATAGTCAGCCCGCCGAGCGCAGTGGCGGCCCAGATCAGTTTGTGGCCGCGGTCGATCCGCTCGATCAGGTCGACCGGCTCTTTGTAGATCTCGACCATGGCCAGCACCTTGCCTTGGTCGTCGACCAGGGGGATGTAGTTCTCGACGAAGAACATCTTCGGCGCACGTACGAATTGCTGCTCGGTGCGGCCGGGCTCGACCTCGTTGTAGCGCGCGCTGACCTGGCCATGCGAGGCGAAGGCTTGTTCCAGGGCTGAATCTTCATGCACCTGGCGGCCGATCAGCGCCGGGTTGGTCGACCAGATCACCTTGCGCTCGGGGGAGAAGATGCTGGCCAGCAGCACGTCGGGCAGGTGCGCCAGGTGGTCGAGGAACTCCGAGCGGGCGCGTTCGCGGTTCTTGCCGGTTTCGCCGGTGAGCATGCCGTACTGGGTCGAGGCCAGCACGTCGCCCATCTTCATGCCATCCAGGTCGTGGTGGCGGATCTCGCCGAAGGCCATCGACTGGATGAATTGCGCCGACAGCAAGGCATCGCGCTCCAGGCTTTCATTGACCAGAAACCGCGTCGACAGCGAAGCCAGGCCGATCGCCACGGCGCTGATGATGACGAAGCTGATCAGCGAGAAGCGCCGCATGAGGTTGAATGGCTCGACCGGTCCCGGCTGGGAGAACCGTCGGCGGATGGGCGCGAGCCAGGCTGACAAGGATGGCATCGGGAGACCCCAGGTCGAGAGTTGGGTGGTGCAGGCCCGACGGCAGGGGCGCGCGGGACTGATGGCATTTAGTACCTAGTCTAGGTGCATACCGGCGCAGTGAGGGGATTGCTTGCGGGGTAGACCAGCCGGTTTAACCACCTCGCAGCAACATCGTGAAAAACCAGGACAACGCCCGACACATTGTCCGGCGCTGCGCCGATTTGAGCGTTGCCATAGTTAATCAGGTGTGGCGCAGGTTGCGTGTATGCACAGGCAGGCTGCCGTTGGTCGCTCGAATCCGCTGGAAGGTGGATTCGCTTTCTATTTTGTACGATGATTTTCGTATTGGCAGGGATGGCTATGAAAGATGGGTTCAGGAAGGCCCGGCACGATGTGATCGCTGCGCTGGAGTCCGGTAACTACCTGCATGTTGCGCGTGGCGATATCGAGGTGAAAAACCTGCTAGCGATGGGCGAGGTTACGGCCGAGGTGCTCATTCGCGTTGTTCGCTCCTGCAGCGGCGTCCATCACCACTGCAGCCCTCACCACGCCGTGCCGGCCATCGATGTGCATGTGCTCAAGCGCCTGGGGTGGTACATCAAGTTCTATTTCATCGAGCCAGATACCTGGTTCATCAGTGAGTACCAGATCATGAAGATCTTCTTCGAAGGCGACACCGGCAAGGCGCTCTGTGAGCAGTGCCAGGCACTGGTGCAGATGCGCTATGTGCGTCGCGACGTGCTGTTCAGCGATAGCCAAGGCCAGGCCAAGGACGTGCTGGTGGGGGTATGCCTGGGCTGCGATAGCGTGGTCGCGATCCCGCCGCAGTCCACGCCGGCGATTCGCGAGGCGCGCAAGCAGCAGCTCAAGTCGATCGAGGCGCGCCTGCCGGCGGTCTATCTGGATGTACTGGACGCCGCTATGCATGCCGTGAGCAACGATGCGGGGGCCAGCCTGCGCAAGCTGTTCCTTGGCTACTATTTTCATGCTTTGGCTCACGCCCAAGGCGCGGCGGGGCTGCCGGCGGCGCATGCGACGTTCAGTGCTGCGCTGGAGCAGCAACTGCACATGCGTGCACTCGCAACACCAGCGGCCACGCGGCGGCTGTCGATGAAGGTCAACGCCCATGTGGCCCAGGATTACCTGGCGTTGCTGCAGGCCACCCAGATGAGCCAGACGGAGCTGCTCAAGGCCGTGATCGCGCGTATTCAGGCCGATGTACTCGAAGCCCGTGATCCTGCGGTGATCGGCGACTTGCAGCGTCTGGTGCACTTGGCCATTTGAAGGTGCCCAGCGGCTGGCTTTGCAAATCGACCTTGGCGAGTGGCTAGGTCGGTTTCAGGATACGCCTGGTCGTTCGCACGCAACCCCCAGGCGACAGGAGTGCCATGCTGTGAGGATGCCCTCGGACCAGTGCACGTAGATGCACGGCCACGGGCAAGGAGGTGCCCGCAGACCACGCGCCCGTGACGTGGCCGGTGCACCGCAGCAGAACACGCCGGAGCCAGGCCTGCCCACGTGCAGCCTGGTCCGTGATGCCGAGGTCCGCTGTATGCCTGATCCGACCCTTGAACTGCCCGTGATCCAGCGTGTGCTGGATCATCACCGCGACACCCCTGGTGCGCTGTTGCCGATTCTCCATGCTATCCAGGCTGGCAGCGGCTACATCCCCGACGCCGCCGTACCTGAGATCGCCCATGCCCTCAACCTGAGCCAGGCCGAAGTGCGCGGGGTGATCAGCTTCTACCACGACTTCCGCACTTCGCCGCCTGCGCGCCACACCTTGCGCCTGTGCCGGGCCGAATCCTGTCAAAGCCGTGGCGCCGAGGCGCTGGCCGCGCAACTGCGTGAACAACTGGGGCTTGATGATCACGGCACTAGCGCCGATGGCGCCGTCAGCCTGCGCCCGGTCTATTGCCTGGGCGCTTGCGCTTGCTCGCCAGCGCTGGAGCTCGATGGCCAGGTGCATGCCCGGCTTACCCCTGAGCGCCTGCGTACGCTGGTCGACGGCTGCCTGCAGGAGGCCAAGCCATGCTGAAGCTGTTCATTCCCTGTGACTCGGTCGCCCGTGCGGTCGGCGCCGATCATTTGGCCGCTGCCCTTGCCGCTGAGGCCGAGCGTCGGCAAATTGCGCTGCAGATCCTGCGCACCAGCTCGCGTGGCCTGTACTGGCTGGAGCCGCTGGTCGAACTGGACAGCGCCGCTGGCCGCTTGGGCTTCGGCCCGGTGATGGTCGAGGATGCGGCCTCGCTGCTCGATGCCCTGGTTGCAGATCCCGCCAGCCATCCGCTGGCACTGGGTTTGGCCGAGCAGATTCCGTATTTGAAGACGCAACAGCGCCTGCTGTTCGCGCGTGCCGGCATTACTCGGCCTCTGTCGTTGGATGACTACCGCAGCCATGGCGGCTTTGACGGGCTGGCCAAGGCGGCGCTGATGGATGGCGCGGATGTGGTCGCTGCGGTGCTCGACTCCGGCTTGCGCGGGCGCGGCGGCGCGGCGTTCCCGGCGGGGATCAAGTGGCGCACCGTACGCGATGCCCCGGCAGGGCAGAAGTATGTGGTGTGCAACGCTGACGAGGGTGACTCCGGCACTTTCGCCGACCGCATGCTGATGGAGGGCGACCCGTTCCTGTTGATCGAAGGCATGATCATCGCTGGCCTGGCGGTGGGGGCGAGCAAGGGCTACATCTATGTGCGCTCGGAATACCCTGACTCGGTTCGGGCGCTGAGCGAGGCAGTGCTGCTCGCCCGTGAAGCGGGTTATCTGGACGCCACTGGCAGCGGTGTGGCCTTCGACCTGGAGGTGCGGGTGGGGGCTGGCGCCTACATTTGCGGCGAGGAAACCGCGCTGCTCGAATCGCTCGAAGGCAAGCGCGGGATCGTCCGCGCCAAGCCGCCACTGCCGGCGCTCGAAGGCCTGTTCGGCCAGCCGACCCTGGTGCATAACGTGCTCACCCTGGCCTCGGTGCCGATCATTCTGGCCAAGGGCGCGCCGTTCTACCGCGACTTTGGCATGGGTCGTTCGCTGGGTACCTTGCCGTTTCAGCTGGCGGGGAACGTCCGCCAGGGTGGGCTGGTCGAGCGCGCGTTCGGCCTGACCCTGCGCGAACTGGTCGAGGGCTACGGCGGCGGCACGGCCAGTGGCCGGCCACTGAAGGCTGCGCAGGTCGGTGGCCCACTGGGCGCCTGGGTGCCGCCAAGCCAGTTCGACACACCGCTGGACTACGAGGCCTTCGCCGCCCTCGGCGCGATGATTGGCCACGGCGGAGTCGTGGTCGCCGACGACACCCTGAACATGGCTGGCATGGCACGTTTTGCCATGCAGTTCTGCGCCGAGGAGTCGTGCGGCAAATGCACCCCGTGCCGGATCGGCTCGACCCGTGGCGTGGAGGTGGTCGAGCGCTTGATCGCCAGCAGCGACCCGGCCTATCGCCAAGAGCAGGCCGACCTGCTGCGTGACCTGTGCGACACCATGCAGTACGGCTCGCTGTGCGCCATGGGCGGGATGACTTCGTATCCTGTGGTCAGCGCTCTCAAGCATTTCCCTGCCGACTTCGGTCTGGCCAGCCCGGAGGCCGCGCAATGATCAATTTCTTCGACCCCGCCAGTGATATCGACCTGGGCACCCCTGCGCGTGACAGCGAGGTACAGGTCAGCCTGAATATCGATGGCCGCGCGATCAGCGTGCCTGCCGGCACCTCGGTGATGCGCGCTGCGGCGCAAATGGGTACCAGCATCCCCAAACTGTGCGCCACCGACAGCCTGGAAGCGTTTGGCTCGTGCCGCATGTGCATGGTGGAAATCGACGGCATGCGCGGCTACCCCGCCTCGTGCACCACGCCGGTCACCGAGGGCATGGTGGTGCGCACGCAAACCGCGCGCCTGGCCGACCTGCGGCGCAACGTCATGGAACTGTACATCTCCGACCACCCGCTGGACTGCCTGACCTGCTCGGCCAACGGCAACTGCGAGCTGCAGAGCGTGGCCGGCCAGGTCGGCTTGCGCGAGGTGCGTTATGGCTATGCCGGTGACAATCACCTGGCCGAGGCCAAGGATGTTTCCAACCCCTACTTCGACTACGAGCCAAGCAAGTGCATCGTCTGCAGCCGCTGCGTGCGCGCTTGCGAAGACATTCAGGGCACGTTCGCCCTGACTATCACAGGCCGCGGTTTCGACTCGCGAGTGGCAGCGGCGGGTGGCGACAACTTCCTCAATTCCGAGTGTGTGTCTTGTGGAGCGTGTGTGCAGGCCTGTCCGACCGCGACCCTGACCGAGAAGAGCCTGGTGCAGCTCGGCCAGCCGGAGCGGGCAGTGATCACCACGTGCGCTTATTGCGGCGTGGGCTGCTCGTTCCGTGCCGAGATGAAGGGCGATCAGCTGGTGCGCATGGTGCCGGACAAGAACGGCGGCGCCAACCATGGCCATGCCTGCGTCAAGGGCCGCTTCGCCTGGGGTTATGCGACCCACCCCGATCGCATCACCACGCCAATGATCCGCAAGCACATCGACGACCCTTGGCAAGAGGTCAGCTGGGACGAGGCCGTCAGCTATGCGGCCAGCGAGCTGCGCCGGATCCAGCTCAAGTACGGGCGCGATTCGATTGGCGGGATCACCTCCAGCCGCTGTACCAATGAAGAGGCCTACCTGGTACAAAAGTTGGTGCGTACCGCCTTTGGCAACAACAACGTCGATACCTGTGCGCGGGTCTGTCATTCGCCCACCGGCTACGGCCTCAAGCAGACCTTGGGCGAGTCGGCTGGCACGCAAAGCTTCGACTCGGTGATGCTCGCCGACGTGATCCTGGTGATTGGCGCCAACCCCACCGATGCCCATCCGGTGTTCGGCTCGCAACTCAAGCGGCGCCTGCGCCAAGGCGCCAAGCTGATCGTCATCGACCCACGGCGTATCGATCTGGTCGACTCGCCGCATGCGCGCGCCGAACTGCACCTGCAATTGCGCCCAGGTACCAACGTGGCCATGCTCAACGCCTTGGCCCATGTGATCGTCACGGAAGGGCTGCTCGATCAGGGCTTCGTCGATAGTCGCTGCGAAGCGGCGGAATTTGCCCGCTGGCGCGACTTCGTCAGCCTGGCGGATAACGCCCCTGAAGCGCTCGGGCCGATCTGCGGCGTACCCGCCGAGCAGATCCGCGCTGCTGCCCGGCTGTACGCCAACGGCGCCAATGCGGCCATCTACTACGGGCTGGGTGTTACCGAGCACAGCCAGGGCAGCACCGCGGTGATGGGCATCGCCAACCTGGCCATGGCCACCGGCAACATTGGTCGCGAAGGGGTAGGGGTCAACCCGCTGCGTGGCCAGAACAACGTCCAGGGCTCCTGCGACATGGGCTCGTTCCCGCATGAGCTGCCCGGCTACCGGCACATTTCCAACGAGGGCGTGAGGGCTGAGTTCGAGCAGGCCTGGGGTGTGACCTTGCAGCCCGATCCGGGCCTGCGTATTCCCAACATGTTCGAAGCGGCCTTGGATGGCAGCTTCAAGGCCCTGTACTGCCAGGGCGAGGACATCGCCCAGAGCGACCCCAACACCCAGCACGTCACTGCCGCCTTGCGCGCCATGGAATGCGTGGTGGTGCAGGATATCTTCCTCAACGAGACGGCCAAGTTCGCCCATGTGTTCCTGCCGGGCAGTTCGTTCCTGGAAAAAGACGGCACCTTCACCAACGCCGAACGGCGTATCTCGCGGGTGCGCAAAGTTATGGAACCGCTGGCTGGCAAGGCGGACTGGGAAGCAACCGTGGCCCTGGCCAACGCCTTGGGCTACCCGATGGACTACCGCCACCCGTCCCAGATCATGGATGAAATCGCCCGCCTGACGCCGACCTTCCACCGCGTCAGCTACGCCGAGATCGATCGCCACGGCAGCCTGCAATGGCCGTGCAACGAGGCCGCGCCCGACGGCACCCCGACCATGCACATCGGCCAGTTCGTGCGTGGCAAGGGGCGCTTCATGCTCACCGGTTACGTGCCCACCGACGAGAAGGTCAACAGCCGCTATCCGCTGTTGCTGACCACCGGGCGCATCCTCAGCCAATACAACGTCGGCGCCCAGACCCGGCGCACCGGTAACGTCGCCTGGCACGCCCAGGACCGCCTTGAGATCCACCCAAGCGATGCTGAAAGCCGCGGCATCGTCGAGGGTGATTGGGTCGGCATCGGTAGCCGCGCCGGGCAAACCGTGTTGCGTGCGCAGGTCACTAGCCGGGTCGCGCCGGGGGTGGTGTACACCACCTTCCACTTCCCCGAGTCGGGCGCCAACGTGATCACCACCGACAACTCCGACTGGGCCACCAACTGCCCCGAGTACAAAGTCACGGCGGTGGAAGTGGTGCGCGTGTCGCAGCCTTCGGCCTGGCAGCAGCGCTATCAGGCGTTCAGTGACGAACAACGGCGCTTGCTCAAGGAGCGCCGCCACAGCGACCAACCGGAGACTGCCGAGGTGCGCCGATGAGCGTCGACAATCTGATCAAGATGGCCAACCAGATCGCCCATTACTTCGACAGCGAGCCAGACCGCGCCCTGGCGGTGCAAGGGGTGAGGCAGCATCTGCACAGCTTCTGGGCCCCGGCGATGCGCCGGCAACTGGTCGAGTGGATGCAGGCCAATCCGGGGGAGGGGATCGATCCGTTGGTGCGCGAGGCTTTATGCCCGGGCGCGGTGGTGGCTTAGGGGACTCTTTACTGGCCCAGTCGCGGGATGATTCCTGACGCTGAATCGTTCAAACGCTGGGCCAGCACCGTCCGGCGGGATCCGTTATAATCAGTTTTCAGTCATTCGTATGAGGCATTGCCAGGTGAAAGGCATTAGCTTGGAAGCCAAGAAAGCTCATTGCGCCAAAACACGTCGTGCCAACTATGCGGCCAGTCTGCGCCTTGAAGGCTATGATGTGACCCCTAGTTCAGCTGACCGCGAACTACCGTCCCGCGAGTCTCTTCTGCGAATCTATCGCAAGCAGGGTTGATCGTTGGATAAGTATGGTGTCGGCCAAGATGCATACTGCTATCCCGGCACTGGCGTCCTGCGTAACCGGTTGGGTATCCAGGACGACGAGCAGCTCTTGCGTGCTGAGCGAGATTTTTCTGAGCTTGCCGCGAGTCAGATCGAATTCTCCCTGCCTCCCTATGATTTGGCCTATCTCACGCGCCTTCATCAATCGCTCTTTCGAGACATTTATGAGTGGGCTGGCGAGATTCGCACGCTCGATATCTCCAAGGGCGACACCCGTTTTTGTAACGTGAACAGGATTGACCCTGAGGCGACCAAGATATTTTCCTGCATGGCGCGCATGGACTGGTTCGAAGGATATGACCGTGATGCGTTAATCACTGCTGTAGCGGAAAGTTTTGGCGACCTGAACATGATTCACCCTTTCCGCGAGGGCAATGGTCGAGCCCAGCGCATCCTATTTGAGCACCTGATCCTGAACGCTGGTTTTCAGATTGATTGGTGGCAGGTTGGGCCTCAGGAGTGGGTGGAGGCAAATATTGCTGCGGTTGGATGCGACTACTCCGCTTTGGAGAGTGTTTTCGACAAATGCATCGGGCCGCCAATCATCGAGTGAATTTCGGCCATTCTTTTCTTGCCCCTCACTAAATGCCGCTAGAACAGCGTCGCCTGCGGCGTCTCCAGCACGATCAATTGCGCCCCCTCGTTGCGCACATTACCCACGGCCTTGCTCACCGCAAACCACTCGAACGCCTCCACCGGCAGGCATTGCTCACGGGCTAACTGCTGCGCACGTTCTGCGGGGAGTTCAGGGTCCAACCAAGCCCGGGCGTGTTCCGGCGCCAGTACCAGTGGCCGGCGATCATGGATATCCAGCATGCCCTGATCGCTGGCGGCAGTGATGATCACAAAGCCATCGCCTTCACTCGGCTCCAGCCCCGCCCGCACCTGGGCCAGCGCCGCCATGAACATCGGTGCCTGGCTTTTCAGGCGAATGAAATAGGGTTGCTTGCGCTTGGGGTCGTGCGGGTCGGTTACCCACTCGTACCAGCCATCGGCCATTACCAGCGCCCGACCCTGCGGCCACAGGGCCTGGAAAAACGTGCCGGTGGTGACTGTTTCGACCCGCGCATTGATCGGCGCCGGCCGTTTGCCAGTGGCCCAGAACGGCGCCCAGCCCCAGTGGCAGGGGTCGATGCGCAGGCCATCTTCGGCCGTGTGCAGGATCAGTACGCGGCTACCGGGGGCGACGTTGTAACGGCCCACGGGGCTATTGTCATAGCCACTGACCACGTCTTGCTCGGCGTCCAGCTCACGCAGATAGTCGGCCAAGCCTTGGTACTGGACGAAGCGTCCGCACATTGCAGGTCTCCCACTTGTCGAAATTTCCTACGCCGAAATTGACCGAAGGCCCGGCGATCGATTAACTGTATATTCATACAGTTTATTTGCAAGGCTGGCTCATGACTTCCATTCTTGGCCCGATCGCTTCAGGCGGCAGTGCGCTGCCGCGCTATCTGTTTCGCGTGCCGGCGGGGTTTCCCTCGCCCGCTGCGGACCACATGGAGCAACCGATCTCATTGGATGAGCTGTTCAACCTGCGCGCACCGCACATGTATCTGGTCAGGATAGACGGCGACAGCATGCAAGGCGCTGGGATCTTCGACGGCGACCTGGTGCTGGTTGATCGCTCGGTCGAGGCCCACCACGGCCACATAGTCATCGCTGCCGTCAATGGCGAGCCGCTGTGCAAGCGCTTGCACAAGGTTGCTCGGCAGGTGTCGCTGCATTCGGAGAATCCCCGTTTCGCGCCGCGTTACATCCTTGAGGGCGACGAGTTGACGATCTGGGGCGTGGTGACCTTCAGTGTGCGTAGCCATGACCCAAAAGCCTGAAGCGGTGTTCGCCCTGATCGACTGCAACAGCTTCTACGCCAGTTGCGAGCGGGTGTTCCGCCCAGACCTGCGGCGCACCCCGATTGTGGTGCTGAGCAACAACGACGGTTGTGTCATCGCCCGCAGCGCCGAGGCCAAGCAGTGGGTGAAGATGGGCCAGCCGTATTTTCAGGTCAAGGACGTGCTGCGCCGCCATGGGGTGGTGGCGTTCTCCTCCAATTACGCACTGTACGGCGACATGAGCCAGCGGGTGATGACCGTGATCGAAGGCATGGTCCCGGCGCTGGAGGTGTACTCCATCGATGAAGCGTTCGCCGACCTCAGCGGCGTGCCTGGTGACCTAAAGCGCCTGGGCCGCGACATCCGCGAGCGGGTGCTGCAATACACCGGTATTCCGGTCGGCGTGGGTATCGCCGGTACCAAGACCTTGGCCAAGTTGGCCAACCATGCGGCCAAGCGCTGGCAGGAGCAAAGCGGCGGGGTGGTGGATTTGCGTGACCCGGGCCACCGTGACTGGGTACTGAAAAGGTGTGACGCCGCAGATGTCTGGGGCATCGGCCCGCGCATGGCCGCTCACCTGCGCGGCCTGGATATCCGCAGCGCCTGGGATCTGGCCCAGGCCGACCCGCGTAGCCTGGGCCAGCAATTTAGCGTGGTCATTGAAAAGACCGTCCGCGAGCTTGCCGGTACGCCATGCCTGGCGCTGGAGGAGGTGGAGCCGCCACGCCAGGAAATCTGCTGCAGCCGCATGTTCGGCAAACGCCTGACTGAACGTGCGCCAATCAGGCAGGCGGTGGCCAGTTATGTCATGCGTGCCAGCGAAAAACTGCGTGCGCAACAGTCCCTGGCGCGCAAGCTGCGGGTGAGCATTCGCACGGGCATGTTCAACCCCGACGAAGCCAAGTATGCCAATGGCGTGGTGGTGCAGTTGCCTTATCCCACCGATGACGTGCGCCTGCTCACCCGCCTGGCCATCGAGGCGCTGGACAGGGTGTTTCGCGAGGGCTTCAAGTACAGCAAGGCCGAGGTGTTGCTGCTGGAGTTGTGCCAGCGCGGGGAGTACACCGATGACCTGTTCGCCGCCTCGCAACCGCTCAAGAGTGGGCGGCTGATGAGCGTGCTCGATGGGGTGAATGGGCGCTGGGGCAGTGGGACCTTGCGGCCCGCTGCAGTGCCGGCGCTGCCCGACTGGGGGATGCGCCGGGAGTTGATGAGCAACAGCTTCACCACGCAGGTTTCTGGGCTTTGGCAGGTGAGATGATGGACGTTTGAGTTAGCGCATAGAGCTTTGCTGGGTTGGTGCCGGCCTCTCGCCCATTACAGGTGCAGCGGCGATCTTTAGCAACACGCCAAGCCTGTGGGAGCGGGCTTGCCCGCGAAGAGGCAGGCACGAACTTACCGACTTCAAATCGCCCGCTGATTCACCCGCGCCGACAACTGCTCGGCACTTTCCTTGCGCTCCGAGTAGCGGTCCACCAACTCCGGCGCATGATCGCGCAGCAAGCGGGTGAACTTGACCAGCTCCTCCATCACATCCACCACCCGGTCGTAGTACGGCGAGGGCTTCATCCGGTCGTGCTCGTCGAATTCCAGGTAAGCCTTGGGCACCGAGGACTGGTTGGGGATGGTGAACATGCGCATCCAGCGGCCGAGCACGCGCAATTGGTTGACTACGTTGAACGACTGCGAGCCGCCGCACACCTGCATCACCGCCAGGGTCTTGCCCTGGGTCGGGCGAACGGCGCCAAGGCTGAGCGGGATCCAGTCGATCTGCGCCTTGAACACCGCCGACAGCGCGCCATGACGCTCGGGCGAGCACCAGACCTGCCCTTCGGACCACAGCACCAGATCGCGCAGCGCTTGCACCTTGGGGTGGTCGAGCGGAGCGTCGTCGGGCAACGGCAGGCCGCTAGGGTCGAAGATGCGCGTTTCTGCACCGAAGTGCTCCAGCAGACGCGCAGCTTCCTCGGTCAGCAGGCGGCTGAACGAGCGTTCGCGGGTCGAGCCGTACAGCAGCAGGATGCGCGGCTTGTGGCTGCTCGATTGGCTCACCTGCGGCGGGGTATCGAACAGGCTCAGGTCGAGATTGGGCAAGTCAGGGTTCATCGGGCCTCCAGATCAAAGTGTGCCAATGCGTTGCAGTTCAGCCTTGAGCGCAGCAGGGTCGAGCTGGGCGAAAGGCAGGGCGAGGAAGGCGCGGCAGCGCGTCTCGATGCGTGCCAGGGTGGCGCGGAAGGCGGCGTCGATGGTCGCCTCGTCGCCTTGCACCTCGGAAGGATCTTGCAGCCCCCAATGCGCTTTGAGGGCGGGGCCGAAGTACACCGGGCAGGTTTCACCGGCGGCCTTGTCGCAGACGGTGATGACGATATCCGGTGGGTTGTCGGCAAACGCCTCGTTGCCTTTGCTGGCCAGGCCGGTAGTGGCGATACCGGCCTGCTGTAGGGTGAACAGGCTACGTGGCAGCACCTCGCCCTTGGGAAAACTGCCGGCGCTCACGGCGCTAAAACCCTGTGGCGCCAGGTGATTGAACAGGGCTTCGGAAAGAATGCTGCGGCAGCTGTTGGCCGTGCACATAAACAAGATACGCATGCGGGACTCCAGTGATCAGACGCTCAGGCGCAAGGCCAGGGCCGAAAGGGTGATAAGCAGGACGGGCAGGGTCAGCAACAGGCCGACCTTGAAGTAGTAGCCCCAGGTGATACGCACGCCTTTACGGGCTAGCACGTGTAGCCAGAGCAGGGTGGCCAGGCTGCCGATGGGGGTGATCTTCGGTCCCAGGTCGCAGCCGATGACGTTGGCGTAGATCATCGCCTCGCGCACCACCCCGTGGGCGTCGCTGGCATGAATCGACAGGGCGCCGATCAGCACGCTGGGCAGGTTGTTCATCACCGACGAGAGCACCGCCGAAATCAGCCCGGTGCCCAGGGTCGCGGCCCACAGGCCATGTCCGGCCAGAGCATCGAGGACGCGGGCCAGGGCGTCGGTCAGCCCGGCATTCCTCAGGCCATAGACCACCAGGTACATGCCCAGTGAGAACACCACGATCTGCCAGGGTGCTTCGCGCAGTACCCGGCGAGTGGAGATCACATGGCCGCGGGCGGCGACGGCGAACAGCACTGCCGCGCAGACCCCGGCCACAACGCTGACCGGGATGCCCAGCGGCTCAAGGATGAACAGACCCGCGAGCAGGCCGACCAGTACCACCCAGCCCACCCGGAAGGTCGCTCGGTCGCGGATGGCCAGGGCAGGGTCTTTCAATTCGTCCAGTGCGTAGTGCGCCGGAATGTCGCGGCGAAAGTACCAGAGCAGTACCAGCAAGGTTGCCGCCACCGCCGCCAGGTTCACCGGCAGCATCACTGCCGCGTACTGGTTGAAACCGATGTTGAAGTAATCCGCCGAGACGATGTTGACCAGGTTCGACACCACCAGCGGCAAGCTGGCAGTGTCGGCGATAAAGCCTGCGGCCATGACGAAGGCCAGGGTCGCAGCAGGCGAGAAGCGCAGGGCGATCAGCATCGACATCACGATTGGCGTGAGGATCAACGCCGCGCCATCGTTGGCGAACAGTGCCGAGACCGCCGCGCCGAGCAGCACGATGAAGGCGAACAAGCGCCGGCCATCTCCGCGAGCCCAGCGGGCCACATGCAGCGCCGCCCATTCGAAGAAGCCAGCCTCATCCAGCAGCAGGCTGACGATGATGATGGCAATAAAGGTAGCGGTGGCGTTCCAGATGATCGCCCACACGGCGGGGATGTCGTGCAGCGACACTGCCCCCACAAGCAAGGCGAGCAGGGCGCCGATGCTGGCGCTCCAGCCAACGCCCAGGCCTTTGGGCTGCCAGATGACCAGGATCAGGGTGAACACGAAGACGGCGGCGGCTATCAGCATGGCATTAGGCTCGGCGTGGCATTAGCAGCAGGTGGCGCGCGCGGGGCGGCCAGCCATGGTCTGCAGGCGGGCGCTGTCGGCTTCGAGCCAGGCGCTGTTGGCGTGCAAGGTGGTGCTCAGCACGGTATGGACCCAGGCCGGCAGCGCAGGGTTGAGGCGGTAGTACACCCATTGCCCTTGGCGACGGTCGAGCAGGATACCGGCACTGCGCAGCTGCGCCAGGTGGCGGCTGATCTTGGGCTGGCTGTCGTTCAGCGCGCACATCAGCTCGCAGACGCACAGCTCGCCTTGCTCGACAATCAGCAGGGTGGCGCGAGCGCGCGTCTCGTCGGCGAGGGACTTGAAGAGCTCGGGAGGCGTGAGTGTAGTCATAGGTATATATGTAAATTCGAATATACGGATTTGCATATATTAGTCAGGCCTTGCTGCTATCAGCAAGGGTCTTGTGCCGGCAATGCCGGCGAGGCAGGTAAGCAAAGTTCCCCGCGCAATCTGTAAATTTCGTAAATAAGATTTAAACCTATTTGAGAATCATTATATTCACCGTCCCATTGGCCCCCAAGCTTGCTTGTGAGGCCGGTGGGCGTGAGCCTTCCGGTTTCCTGGTGCTGGGCGTGGCCTTCGTCCATGAATCAGGAGATGTGTCGATGCAATCCAGAACCTCACCCAACGGCCTGGCCCTAGCCTTCGTCGCGCTGGCCTCGCCGGCCATGCTTGCGACTGCGGCCAACGCCCAGGAGCAGCAGTCTGCCGAGGTGCTGGAAGTGCCGGTCGACAGCAACGCGTTGGTGATCCAGGACACTCTGGTAACCGCCGAGCGTGAGGCCCGCCAGGCCCTGGGTTCGTCGATCATCACTGAAGAAGACATCAAGCGTCGCCCGCCCGCCAATGACCTGTCCGACATCATCCGCCGCGAGCCTGGGGTCAACCTGACTGGCAACAGCGCCAGCGGTGCGCGCGGTAACAACCGCCAGATCGACCTGCGCGGCATGGGCCCGGAAAACACCCTGATCCTGATCGACGGCAAGCCCTCCAATGCCCGCAACGCAGTGCGCTACGGCTGGAACGGCGATCGTGACACCCGCGGTGAAACCAACTGGGTACCGGCCGAGGCGGTCGAGCGCATCGAGATCCTGCGGGGCCCGGCAGCGGCGCGTTATGGTTCGGGGGCGATGGGCGGGGTGGTCAACATTATCACCAAGCGTCCCACCGACGAGCTCAAGGGCAGCGTCAACTTCTACACCCAGATGCCTGAAGACAGCGCCGAGGGCGTTAGCCGCCGGACCAACTTCAACCTCAGTGGCGGGCTGACCGATAACCTCGGCTTCCGGGTCTACGGCGGCTTGGCCAAGACCGACGCCGATGACCTGGACATCAACGCCGATCATGCTGGCAGTTCGACGGTTGCCGGCCGCGAAGGCGTGCGCAACAAGGACATCAATGGCCTGCTGAGCTGGAAGCTCAACGATGAGCACCGCGTTGAAATGAGCGCCGGCTACAGCCGCCAGGGCAACATCTACGCTGGCGACACCATGAACAGCAACGGTGGTGGCAACCCTGAACTGATCGCCGACTTGTATGGTCATGAGACCAACGTCATGCAGCGCAATACCTACGACCTGACCCACCTGGGCGACTTCAGTTGGGGTACCAGCAAGACCGTGCTGGCCTACGAGTACGTCCGTAACTGGCGCCTGAACGAAGGCCTGGCCGGCGGCCCGGAAGGTGCGATCAATGACAGCGGCGCGGCCATGTCGCGACTGCGCAACACCCGCCTGAGCAGCGAAGTGAACCTGCCGTTTGCCATGGGTAGCACCGAGCACGTGCTGACCCTGGGCGGCGAATACCTCTACGAAACCCTCAATGACCAGGGCTCGTTCCGGCCGCAGAGCTTCGATCCGAGCGGTAACGGCAACAACGTCATCAATGGCTTTGACCGTAGCGACTCGAAGATGTCGGCCAAGAGCTATGCGTTGTTCGTCGAGGACAACATCATCGTCGGCGACACCACCGTCACCCCGGGCCTGCGTCTGGATCACCACGAGGAGTTCGGTGACAACCTGAGCCCAAGCCTGAACCTGTCGCACAAGTTGACCGATCACCTGACCGTCAAAGGCGGCATCGCCCGGGCCTACAAGACGCCGAACCTGTACCAGTACAACCCCAACTACCTGCTCTACAGCCGTGGTCAAGGGTGCAGCGTGCAGCAAACCAACTCCGGTGGTTGCTACCTGCAGGGTAACGCCGACCTCGAGCCGGAGATCAGCGTCAACAAGGAAATCGGCCTGCTCTACGACCGTGGCACCTGGCGTACCAGCGCGACCTATTTCCGCAACGATTACAAGAACAAGATCATCGGCGGCACCGATGTGCTCTACGCCATCAACAACGGCCGCCGCGTGACCCAGTTCGAAAACGCCGGTGAAGCGCGGGTCGAAGGCATCGAAGGCAACTTCTTCATGGAGTTGACCCCAAGCCTGGACTGGAACACCAACCTGACCTGGATGCTCGACAACGACAACCGCGAAACCGGTGAGCCGCTGTCGGTGATTCCTGAGTACACCGTCAACACCACCCTGGACTGGCGTGCAACCGACAAGCTGTCGTTCCAGGTCGCCGGCACCTACTTCGGCAAGCAGAAGTCGCCGACCTACAACTACCGCACCCAGCAGAGCTACGACCAGGACGCCCAACAGGACGTCGAAGCCTACGGCCTGGTGGATATCAGTACCGGTTACAAGTTCAACCAGAACTATGACGTGCGGGTTGGGGTGAACAACGTCTTCGACAAGCAGATCCTGCGCGGCGGCAATGCCAGCAGTGCGGGGGCCAATACCTACAACCAGCCGGGGCGTGCGCTGTTTGCCTCGCTGAACATCTCGTTCTGATCATCGCTAACGGGGGCCGCCTTGCGGCCCAATCGCGGGGCAAGCCCGCTCCCACGCCAGCCGCAACTACCGGGCTGGCGTGGGAGCGGGCTTGTCCCGCGATTGGGCTGCACAGCAGCCCCTCCCATGGTTAAGAGGAACCTCTGATGAGTGAATCGCCCGCCTGGTTGCGCATCCTCTCGCGCAGCGCCGCAGCCCTGCTTGGCGGCTATGCCTTCAGCTACGCCGCTACTGCCTGCCTGGCGCGGATCCTGCCGCTGTCGCCTGCCGACGCGGTATTGGTCGCCACACTCCCGGCCTTCATTTTCTACACCCTGGCAATCCTCTGGGCCTTCGCCAGCCGTGACGCGCTGCGTGCCTGGGCGCCGTTGGCGCTGGCCGCGCCGCTGATGTTGATCGGCTTCTGGCCACAGGCATTAGGGTGGCTGGCATGAAAAACACCTTCACCCAATCGATGTCCTGGCTGCACACCTGGGCCGGGCTGATCTTCGGCTGGCTGTTGTTCGCCATCTTCGTCACCGGCACCCTGGCGGTGTTCGACAAGGAGCTCAACCACTGGATGCAGCCGGAAATCCCGGCTGCCGAGGTGTCCCAGGTCGATGCCGCCACGCGCGCCATCGCCTACCTGCAGACCCACGAACCGAACGCCGGCAACTGGAGCATCAGCCTGCCTACCGAGCGTGCTCCGGGGCTGAGGGTATCTACTGGCGATCGTCGCCATGGCGTGGGCGTGCAGCTCGATCCGCAGACTGGCGAGCCGATTGCCGTGCGCGACAGCGTCGGCGGCAACTTCTTCTTCCGCTTTCACTTCACCCTGGATCTGCCGCGCAACTGGGGCATCTTCGTCGTCGGTGCGTTGGCGCTGGTGATGCTCGCCGGGTTGCTCACTGGCATCGTCATCCACAAGAAGATCTTCAAGGAGTTTTTCACCTTCCGCCCGGACAAGGGCCAGCGCTCGTGGCTGGATTTTCACAATGCCAGCGCCGTGTTGTTGCTGCCGTTTCATTTGATGATCACCTACACCGGCCTGGTGATTTTTATGCTGATTTACATCCCGGCTGGCGTGGACGCGTTGTTCGAGGGTGATACTCGGGCGTACTTCCAAGCCCAGGGCAATGCGCGCATGGAACAACCACGCCGGCTGGCCAAGCAACCGGGTGAGCTGGTCGATGTCGCGCCGTTGCTGGCCCAGGCCGAAGCGCGCCTGGGGCCGATTGGTGGGCTGAACATTCGCAATCCCAATACTGCAGGTGCGCGCATCGAGATCCGTCCGGTGCTGGGTAATCGCATCGCCCTGACCAAGGGCAACGCAATGGTATTCGATGGTGTCAGCGGCAAGCTGCTCAGTGATGTCCCTGAGCTACGCCCGGCACCGCTGACCCAGCGGGTGATGGCCGGCCTGCATTTCGCCCAGTTCGGCGGCTACCCGATGCGCTGGTTGTACTTCATCTGCGGGCTGGTTAGCTGCGCGATGATTGCCAGCGGATTGGTGCTGTTCTGCGTCAAACGCGGGCGCAAGTACGCCAATGCCAATGCCGATGCCTCGGCGCGCCGCTGGTATCGCGTGGCTGAAGTGTGCAACGTCGGCTTCATCGCCGGGCTGTTGCTGGCGTGCGTGGGCCTGTTGTGGGCCAGCCGCCTGTTGCCGGCGGAGCTGGCGCACCGTGAAGCGTGGGAAGTGCGCAGCTTCTTCGGCCTATGGTTGCTGGCGTTGTTGCATGCCGGCGTGCGTCCGGCCAAGCGCGCATGGATCGAGCAACTGGGGGTGAGCGCACTGCTGTGCGCCGGACTGGGCGTGCTGGGCATGCTGGCGGGCGCCGCGGATAACCTGCGCATCGGCGTCGAAGTGACCGGGCTGGTGCTCGGCCTAGGCCTGGCCCTGGCAGCCTGGCGAGTCGCTCATCCCAAGCCTGCGCCGGTCAGGGCCAGGCGCCAGGTGGAGGCTCAGGCATGACGATGATTATTGGCAGTTTGCTGTTCGCTTATGCCGGCATGCTCGGGCTGTGCCAGGGGCTGGAGCGACATTTCAAACAGGTGTGGAACCGACCTGGCCCGCGCAGTCTGCGCCTGGCCCTGCGCGCAGCGGGCTGGTTGGGCTTGGCGATCAGCTTGCTGTTGTGTGCCCAGGTCTGGGGCTGGGCGATGGGGCCGGTGGCGTGGTGTGGGGTGATTTCGCTGGCGGCGATGGTGCTGGTGATGCTGTTGCCCTATTGGCCCAAGCTGGCAGTCGGGCTGGTGGCGGCGGTGCCGGTTTGGGGTGGTTTGCAGATGTTGATATGAGCCAAGCTTTTTCAGCTCAGAGGCGGCCTCTGCGCGGGTAAAGCCACTCCCACAAGATCTCAACGGTAATTCTTGTGGGAGCGGGCCGCAGCAGGCAGCGCCAGTGCCAGAGTCTTAACTGACGGTCACCTTGGCAAACGCCTCGCGGAACCTGAGCATCTCCCGTTCATTCCCGACGCTGACCCGCACCCAGTTCGGCCAACTCGGCCAGACCCTGCCAATCAATACCCCCTCCTTGGCCAGACGCTCGACCACCGGCTGGCCCGGCCCTCGCAGGTCGATCATGAAACAGTTGGTCTGCGAAGCGGTGCAGCGCCAGCCGCGCTGGTTGAGCCAGGCGATGGTGGCATCGCGCACGCGGGCATTTTCGGCCTTGCGCTCAGGCACCAGTTGGCGGTCGTGCAAACTGGCCAGCGCACCGAGCAGGGTAGGTGCCGCAGCGACGTTCCCGCCATCATAGACTTCCAGGCGCTGCAACAAAGACGCCTGGCCGATGGCCAGCCCCAGGCGTGCGCCGGCCATGCCGTAGAGTTTGGAGAACGTCTGCAGGACCAATAGCTCAGGGTGCTCCTTGACCAGGTCGATGCAGCTTTGGGCATCGCTGAAGTGAATATAGGCCTCATCGACCAGTACCACGCTGTCCTTGGCCTTGTTTGCCAGCAAGCGCTCGATGTGGCGCCGCGGGGTGAGGGTGCCGGTGGGGTTGTTGGGGTTGCATAGGTAGATCAGCCCGGGTGCCTGATCGGCGGCCAGCATGGCTTGGATGTCATGCGCATGTTGCCGATCCAGAGCAACCCGATGCACCTTGGTGCCGCGACTCAAGGCCGCTTCGATCGGGGCTTCGTAGGAGGGCTCGGGCACCACCAGGCTGTTGGCGCCGGTGAAGGCCATCACCGCATGTTGCAACGCCAGTTTCGAGCCACAGAACACTTGCACTTGATCCGCCTGCAGAGCGTTCTGGGCGGCGAATTCGTCGATCAGGCGATACTGCGCGTCGTAGGGATAGCGGCCGCATTGCTCGATGCCCTCGCGCATCGCCTGGCGCGCGGCGCTGCTCGGGCCCCACGGGCTTTCGTTGAAGTTGATGCGCACCGGGCCGGTGGCGGCAGGGATGCCTGGCGAACGTGGTGCGGCCCAACTCACCTGGCCGAGCAGCGGTAGAGCCATACCCAGGCCCACCAACGAGCGACGCGTCATATCGGTCATGCTTCGTCTTCCCTGTTGTCATTGGTTACATGAGGGACGAGAGCAGGCGCCGCTGATTAATGGTGGCACTTGGCTTCGCAGGCGCTAGCGCAGCACCCCTTGCTGCGCCAGCCACTGTTCGAAGCACTCGAAGGTGGCGATTGCCGCCTGCACTGTGCGCGTTTGATCCTCGGCGCCACTTGGCGCCTGCTCGAGCCGTTCGAGCAAGCTGCGCCAGCGCGCGCCCGTCAGTGGGCCGTAGACATCGAGAAAGCCTGCGCCGCTGTCTGCGCCAAGGGCCAGGCGTTCGCTCATCGCCCGCTTGAGTACCTGGCCGCCGAGGGTCGAGCCTTCAACCACATACATCACCCCCAAGGCACTGGCTTGATCGCTGATTTGCGGTAGCGCTTGGCAGAGCGGCAGGGTGTCGATCTCGGCGCGGGTCATCGCCAGTGCCAGCAGGTCGGCGACCAGTGTGGGGGTCTTGACCCGCTCGCACTCTTGATAAGCGCCGAGCAGTGATTCCAGCGGCGCATGAAAGCCGAAATAAGCCTGCATCAGGCGCCGATAGGCCGCCTTGTCGAAGTCAGCGGAAAAAAACGGCAGGCGGGCTTCCAGGCGCCTGTGGCAGGTTTGCGTGCCCTCGCGCAGGGCGAGCAGCAGAGGGCTGGAGTAATGGCTGGCAGTGGCGGACATCTTGGGCTCTTGCGATGAGGTGCCAGGGTTGGACTGGCGAACCTGGCGCGGCGTTCCTGCTACGCGACAGGGTTGGCGAAAAACAGGCATGCTAACGCATCTGCGCGTTTTCTTTCGAAGAGGATACCGGTGAAAGCCGTCCGCCTGACCCTGATATGCCATGGCCTGACCGAGGCCCAGAAGAGCGGGCGCTTGGCCCACCCTGAGGATGCCGTGCTGGCGTTAGCCGAACCGCTGGAGATGGCTGCTCCAGATGTGCAGGTGCTGTGCGCGCCTGAACGCAGAGCGAGTGAAACGGCTGCGTGGCTCACCGCCCAGGCCCCTATCGAACCTGCGCTGGCTGACTGCGATCTGGGCAGTTGGCAGGGCCTGGCGCTAAAGCAGTTGCAGCTTGAGCAGCCCGATGCCCTCGCTCAGTGGCTGCAAGATCCGTATAGCGCCCCGCACGGCGGCGAGTCGATCGCGCAGCTGGTGGAGCGGGTCGGCGCCTGGTTGGCCGGCTTCGATGGGCCGGGACAGTGGCTGGCGGTGACCCATCCAATGGTCATTCGTGCGGTGCTGGTGCAGCTGCTCGGTTGCCCGTTGGCGTCGTTCCAGCGCATCGATGTGTTGCCGCTGTCACGCCTGGCGTTGAGCTTCACCGGGCAGTGGCGGCTGCGTCTGAACTAATCGGCAGTTGGCTCAGAACGCCAGCTTGTAGCCGATCATCAGCAGCATGGCCGCCAGGCACGGGCGCAATACGCTGTCGGAGATGCGTCCGGTGAGGTGGCTGCCCAGGTAGATGCCAGGCAGCGAACCGAGCAGCAGGTAGCCCAGCAGCGACCAGTCCATGTTGCCCATGCCGGCGTGGCCAAGGCCCGCGACCAGGGTCAGCGGCACGGCGTGAGCGATCTCGGTGCCGACCAGGCGGCGGGTGACCAGGAACGGATACAGCAGGAACAACGCCACGGTGCCCAGGGCACCGGCACCAATCGAGGTGAGGGTGACCATCACGCCCAGCACCACGCCGGTGAGCACGGTGAGGATGTTCAGGTTGCGGTCGCTGAGGTGGTAGTGATCACCGGCGTGGCGGTTGGCGAAGGCTTGCAGGCGCGACTTGAACAGAATCGCCAGCGCCGTGAGGATCAACACCACCGCCAGGCCTTGCTTGATCACCGCGTTGAGCGCCGAGGTGTCGGCATGCAGGGTGCTGAGGAACCACAGGGTCAGGGCCGCCGCAGGCACGCTGCCCAGGCTCAGCCAGCCGGTGATCTTCCAGTCGATATTCTTGTTGCGCCCATGCACCCAGACGCCACTGGCCTTGGTGATGGCGGCGTAGAGCAGGTCGGTACCCACGGCGGTAGCGGGGTTGACGCCAAACCAGAGCAGGATCGGGGTCATCAGCGAACCTCCGCCGACGCCGGTCATGCCAACGATGAAACCCACAACCAGTCCCGCAATGGTGAAACCGAAAGAACCTACATCCATACGCTACTCGACTGCCCAACTTGCCCGTGATCGGATGGGTGCCAGCATATAGATTTTTTTATAGCCAAATAGACTTGTTCGTTATTAGGTTATAACTGTTGGCCCAGGCAGTCAGCGATCGGTCATCACCACCATGACATGCGCATCGCCGCCATCCTCGCTCTCGGACAGGTAGATGTGGCCTACCTGGCTGTCGAAATAAGCGGTCTGCTGCGGACCGATACTCACCGCCTCGCCGGTCTCGAATTCAATCCGCACGCGACCGCTCAGAACCACTGCGAATTCCTGCCCAGGGTGGCGGATAAAATCGTCGAACTCGCCGCGTTCGCGGGCGATGATGCGAGCATAGGCCGGGGTCATGCGCCGTTCCGGGAAGTCCCCGGCGATCGGGTAATAATCGTAGGTGCCGGTGGAGTAGCCTGCGGCGTCTGTGATCGAGTCGACCACCACGGTCGCCGGCGACGGCACATTGACCTGGCCGCTGGCGCGAAACAGCTGGGCGATATCGACATTCAACGCGCGCGCCGCAGCCGCCAGTTTTTCGTAGCTGACCGAGACCTGCGCCAGTTCCATCTTCGATAGCGTCGAGACCGGTACGCCGCTGAGTTCAGCCAGTTGCTTGAGGGTCAGCTGGCGGGATTTGCGCACTTGCCGCAAGCGTGCGCCGACTTCGCCGCGATCAAGCTGGGGGAGGGCGCTGGAGCGCTCTGGAACAGGCGTTTGGTCGGCGGGCATCGGGGCTCTCATCGGCGGCGTGGGTCGAACATCTTACCTTGGACACTTGCGGGATCGTAAATTCTCATATATTAGAATTCTCATAAATGATAATTATCGTGACGAGAGCCTGCATGACCCAGATCTACGACACCCTGATCATCGGCGCCGGTATTGCCGGCGCCTCTGTTGGCTACCGCTTGGCTGGCCAGCGCAAAGTCCTGCTGCTCGAGCGCGAGGCGCAGCCTGGCTATCATTCCACCGGGCGCTCGGCGGCGATGTTCATGGAGGCCTACGGTACCCCGCAAATCCAGGCCCTGACCCGCGCCAGTCGGGCGTTCTATGAGGCGCCGCCGGAGGGCTTCTGCGAGCATCCGCTGCTCGAACCTCGCGGCTGCCTGTATGTTGCCAGCGTGGAACAGCGCGATCTGCTCGAGGCGACCTACGCACAGAATCTGGCCAATGGCACCCAGGTCAGCTTGCTTGATCGCGACGGCGCCCTGGCCCTGGTGCCGAGCCTGCGTGGGGAGATTCTCGCAGGCGCGGTACTTGAGTCCGGCGCGATGGACCTCGATGTACATGCCTTGCACCAGGGCTTTCTGCGTGGTTTGCGCCAAGCGGGCGGTGAGCTGCGCTGCAACGCTGAGGTGGTCCAGGCGCACTTTCTGGATGATCTGTGGCAGGTCGAGCTGGCCGATGGCAGTTGTATCAAGGCGCGGCAATTGGTCAACGCCGCTGGTGCTTGGGCCGATCAGGTTGCTAAGCAATGTGGCGTGGCCAAGGTCGGCTTGCAGCCTTGCCGGCGTACTGCCTTCACCTTCCCCGGGCCTGCGGCGCAAGACTTCGCCCGTTGGCCCGCGGTGATCGGCGTCGACGAAAGCTTCTACTTCAAGCCCGATGCCGGCCAGCTGCTCGGCTCGCCGGCCAACGCCGACCCGGTCCAGCCGCAGGACGCTGCGCCAGAAGAGCTGGACCTGGCGCTGGGCATCTACAACATCGAAGCCATCACCACGCTTGAGATTCGTCGCCCCAGCCACAGCTGGGCGGGGCTGCGTTCATTCGTGGCCGATGGCGATCTGGTGCTTGGCTTTGATCCAGGCATGCCGAGGTTTTTCTGGCTGGCGGCACAAGGTGGCTACGGCATCCAGTCGGCGGCGGGCGCCTCACGCCTGGCGGCCGACCTGCTGCTGGGCCAGCCGATCTGCACCAGCTTGACCACCCAGGGGGTAGTGCCTGAGCTGCTGTCCCCTGCACGTTTTCAGCAACCGTAACCAGGAGTTTGTCATGAGCAATGAAATACAGCGTTTTCCTAGCAGTTTGCCGTTTCCCTTCTCCCGTGCAGTCAAGGCTGGGGGCTTTGTGTTCCTCTCGGGCCAAGTGCCGATGACCCCCGCCGGCGAGGTAGTGCGCGGCGATATCCAGGCCCAGACCCGCGCGGTGTGCGAGCGTATTGGCGAGAGCCTGGCCGCGACGGGTGCGCGCCTGGACCAAGTGGTGAAGGTGACCGTGTGGCTGTCGGACATGAGCCACTTCGCCGGCTTCAACGAGGTGTACAAGGCGTTCTTCGGCGCGGCCTTGCCGGTGCGTTCTACCGTGGCTTCGGCGTTGGCGCTGGGGGTGGATGTGGAGATTGAAGTGCAGGCGTTTGTCGGGCAGAGCTGAGTGGGGCTGGGCCTGCCAACCCGTGCAAAAACCAACAAGAACAACAACTAACAGCCAGAGGTTCACATGCAAGAGCAGCTGAAGATCGCCGGTGCCTTCATCGGTGTGATCGTGGGCGCGGGGTTCGCGTCCGGACGGGAACTGTTGTTGTTCTTCGTCGACTTCGGAGTCTGGGGCTTGGTCGGCGCGGCGGTCAGTGCTGCCTTGTTCACCTTCCTGGGCATGGCCCTGGCGGGGCTGGGCAACCGTCAACAGGCCACCTCGCACAAGGACGTGATCCAGGCCATCTGTGGCCGTCACCTGGGGCTGTTCGTCGATTGGCTGATCACCTTCTTCATGTTCGCCGTGACCGTGGTGATGCTCGCCGGTGGCGGGGCGTTGCTCGAACAGCAGTTCGGCGTACCGGCCCTGGCCGGCAGCGTAGTGGTGACGCTGGTGGTGGTGGCGATCGTGTGCCTGGATGTGCAGAAGGTGATTCTGGCCATCGGCGCCATCACCCCGCTGCTGATTCTGGTCGCCTCGGCGATTGCCTTGTACGCCGTGTTCACCCGCGAGCAGAGTTTTGCCGAGCTGGATGTGCTGGCCAGCCAGCAGCAGGCAGGCACTCGGCACTGGTTGCTGGGGGCGTTCTTGTATGTGTCCTACAACATCGTTGCCGGTGCGCCGATCCTGGCTATTCTCGGTGGCTCGGCCAAGGGCGAGAAGACGGCAATCTGGGGTGGGCTGATTGGCGGGGCGGCGCTGGGTTTGCTGATGCTGGTGATGAGCGCCGGGCTGTTGTCACGCTTGGACAGCGTGGCTGAGCTGCCGATGCCGATGTTGTCGATTGCCAACGAGGTGTCGACGCTGCTGGGCGTGGTGATGTGCCTGATTATCTTCGGCATGATCGTCAACACGGCGGTGGGGACGATGTTTTCGTTCTTGTCGCGGCTGTTGCCGGCGGGGACTGCGCAGTTTCGCTGGGGCTCGCTGGTGACGGGCGTGGCGGCGTTCGGCTGCAGCCTGGTGGGGTTCATCAGCCTGGTGGGCGAGGTGTATCCGTTCTTCGGCTACCTGGGCTTCGTGCTGATGGCGGCGGTGTTGCTGGCGTGGGTGCGGCGTGGGCGGGTGAGTAAGGCGCTGGCGGTCTAGATGCATCGCGAGGCAAGCCCGCTGCTACACGATCGGTATCGACCGGTAGCAACGGGCTTGTCCTTGGCTGGTTAGATTCGGAAACTACCCACCAACTGCTTCAAACGCCCGGCCTGCTGGCTGAGGGCATCGCAGTGCACCAGGGTCTCGTTGAGGTTCTGCACCCCTTGCTGGTTCAGCGCGTTGATCTGGGTGATGTCCAGGTTGAGGCTTTCGACCACCGCCGTCTGCTCCTCGGTCGCGGTCGCCACCGATTGGTTCATGCCGTCGATCTCACCGATGCGCTGGGTGACGCTGGCCAGGCGCTCACCGGCTTGGTTGGCGACTTGCACGGTCTGTTCGCTGGACACCTGGCTGGCGTTCATGGTGTGCACCGCTTCACGCGAGCCCACTTGCAGGCTGGTGATCATGCGGTGGATCTCTTCGGCCGACTCCTGGGTGCGGTGCGCCAGGTTACGCACTTCGTCGGCCACCACGGCAAAGCCACGCCCGGCTTCACCGGCCCGCGCGGCCTCGATGGCAGCGTTGAGGGCCAGCAGGTTGGTCTGCTGCGAGATGCCCTTGATCACGTCGAGGATCTTGCCGATGTCGTCGGTGCTGGCATTGAGGGTTTCGATCTGCTCGCACGACTCGCTGATCTTCAGCGACAGCGCGGTCATGGCGTTGATGGCATCGTCGACCACCTGGCGGCCGTCATGCGCCTGCTCGCTGGCGCCGCTGGCGTGCTGCGAGGCATCGGCGGCGTTGCGGGCGATTTCCTGGGTGGCGGCGCCGAGCTGGTTGATTGCCGCCGCCACGCTGTTGGTGCGCATGCTTTGCTCTTCGGAGCCAGTGATCGAGGCGTTGGAGGCGCTCACCACTTTTTCCGACAGGTCATGTACCAGGCGGGTGGCCGAAGACACTTCGCTGATCGAGGCGTGGATACGCTCGACGAAGCGGTTGAAGGAGCTGGCCAGCTCGCCGAACTCGTCTTTGTTCTGCACATCCAGGCGGCGGGTTAGGTCGCCTTCACCTTCAGCGATATCGCGCATGGCCCGGCCCATGGTGGTCAGCGGGCGCATCAGCACTGGAATTAACAACCCCAACAGGCCTGCGATGGCCGCCACGGCGATGAGCATGGCGATGATCGCCGAGGTGCGGAATTGGCTCAGCGCTGCGAAGGCCTTGTCTTTGTCGATCGACAGGCCGATGTACCACTGCGCCGAAGGCAGGCCGGTCACGGGTGCGAACGAGATCAGTCGCTCTTCACCGTTGAGGGTCACATCCTGCATGCCCGACTCGACCCGCAGGTTGCTGGCGGGGTAGATGTCCTTGAGGTTCTTCATCAGCTGGCTTTTGTCGGGGCTGACGATCACTTGGCCATCGCGATCGGCGAGGAACGCGTGGCCGATGCCGCCGAAGTCCACCGAGTTGATGATCTCCACCAGGGTATCGAGGGTCAGGTCACCGCCGACCACGCCGATCAGCTGGCCGTCGGCCTTGGCTTTGACCGGGGTGGCGATGGTCACCATCAGGCCGCCCACTGCGCCTTGGTAAGGGGCGGTCAGCACTGTTTGTCCGGCGCTGGCAGCGGCGCCGTACCAGGGGCGCTGGCGTGGGTCGTAACCTGCCGGCATCTGCGTGTCGGGGCGCTGGGTGAACACGCCGTTGGCCTGGCCAAGGTAGGTAAACAGGAAGTTGCGCGTGTAGGAAGGCTGATCGACCAGCCCCGCCAAGTTGTCGCCAGCGCCTTGCTGGCCGATATCCTGGGCGAGGTTTTCCAGGACCAGGATGCGTCCGCTCATCCAGTTCTGCACGCTGCTCGCTGTGAGCGCGCCGGACTGCTGGACCGACGATTCGATATTCTGGCGAATCGTGCTGCGTTGCAGGTAGTCGTTGTAGAGGGTGAACAGTGCGAATGCCAGGACGACGACACCGCAGGCGCTGAGGAGAATCTTGTGGCGGAACTTCAGGTTCATGTTTCGAGACCTTGAGCCATTTCTTGGGGGAGGGCGCCGTGCGCTCGTGGCGCGATGGCGGGACCTTTCAAAGGTTTTATCGGCTCAGGGTGAAAAATGTTGAAACAGTTACCGGCTGTTCTTCATGCGATGTCGACGGACGGCTATGCCAACAACTCAACCAATGTCCGCGCGCCTTGGCGCAACGGCTGCTGCTTGCCCCAGAACGCATGCACAGGCAACTCCAGGGCATTGTGCGTGTTATGAAAATCCAGCCGCACCAACCGCCCGGCAGCTATCAATGGCGCTACCCGTGACAAGGGAAAATCGCCCCAGCCAAGCCCGGCTTCGACCATCTGCAAGGCCAGGTCCAGGCTGTTGCTGCGCCAATGACTGGCGCCGATCAGCGAGCGCGGGTCGGCCAGAGGGAGCTCACTGCTACAGACCAGGATCTGCCGCACGTTGACCAGATCCTCCAGGTAGCGGATGCGTCCGCTAAGTAGCGTCGGATGGTGAGGTGAAAGTGTTGCGACCAACGACTCGCTGGCGATGTGCTGAAAACTGCGGCGTGGATCGACCTGCAGCCCGGCAAAGGCCAGGCACAGGCTGACCCGACCGCTGTCGAGCAGTTGCAAGGCCTCCTCTTGCGGGGCGCTGAGCAGCTCGATGTCGAGCAAGGGGTAGCGCTCGGCCAGGCTGGCAATGGCGCGTAACAGGGGGCGGTGATCGATGTCTGGCACCACGGCAATGGCCAGGCTGCTTTCCAATCCCTGGGACAACTCCAAGGCATGCACTTGCAGCAACCCCAGCTGCTCGGCGATCAGCCGGGCATGCGGCTCCAGAGCCTTGGCCTGGGCAGTGGGCCGGGCCTCGCGCGAACCGCGCTCGAACAGCGCATAGCCAAGCTCCGCTTCGAGGTTGCCGATGGCCATGCTCACCGCCGAAGGCACCCGCTTGAGCGCCCGCGCCGCTGCCGAGAACGAGCCGTGGTCGAGTACCGCGAGAAACACCTGGATGGTATCGCTGGAAAAATTCATAGGGTCAGCTCCTTTCAATTAATTTGAAAGCTGCTGACTTTCTCTGTCAAGTTGATTGAAGCATCCTGCACCGCTTTCGTAACCGCATCACCCGAGGTAACCCGGTGCAAGGACTTAAACGCAAACTGGTCTACGTGACCTTCTATGAACTGATCGGCCTGTGCATGTCGACCCTTGGGCTTGCCTACCTGTCGGATACCCAGGCGTCGCACACCGGGCCCTTGGCGGTGATGATCACCACCATCGCCATGCTCTGGAACCTGATCTACAACAGCCTGTTCGAGTGGTGGGAGAGCCGCCAGGTCAAGCGCGGGCGCAGCGTGGCGCGGCGGATTGGCCATGCCATAGGCTTTCAGCTGACGCTGGTGGTGTATTTGATTCCGCTGATTGCCTGGTGGCTGGACATGACCCTGATGGACGCATTGTGGGTGGACCTGGCGTTCATCGTGCTGGTGCCGTGCTACACCTTTGCCTACAACTGGGCGTTCGATCGGATCTTTGGCTTGCCGACTTCGGCTATGGCCACGGCTTGAGGTTAGCTGCCCCGGCCTCATCGCGGATCAGCGACAACCCTGTAGAAGCGGGCTCGCCCCGCGATGAGGCCGGTGCAGGCGCCTGTGATTGTGCATCCTTGCTCAACAGGCTGTCCTCCACCTGCCCCGACAAGTAATACACCCCAGCCATCGCGCCACTCTGACGATTCTCCATCAACTCTTTCCATTCCTCGTTCAGCGCCACATTCAGAATCACCCGCAACTGCTCGACCATCTGTGGATGTTCACGGTCGTGGGTCATCATGCCGATGCCGGTCGCCGCCACCGAAATCAATGCACCGGCCGCCTTGCCCACCGCAGCGGCAACCGCACTGGCGATACCACGCGGGGCCAGGGTAGCGCCGAGTTTTTCACTGGCGCGGGTGGCCACCGATGACAGCCCCACCTGGGTCTTGCTGGCCAGCTTCGCCGCCTGCTGATTGAGGTGCTGGCGTAAAGCAAGCCAGGCCGGTTGCTCATCCAGCGGCTTGGCCCTGAGCAACTGGTACAGCGTGGCGTTACGCGCGTCCGGCGGGCCCAGGGCGATTGCCGGGACACGGTTGAGGCGTTGGCTGATCTGATCGGGCGGGGCGTTATAGCGCTGGATGATCGCTGGCAACTGTTGGCCGAACAGCTGCAAGTACAATTCGCTGGCGCGATCACGGATAGCCTCGGGATTGATCTGTTCGGCCACCGGTTCAATCACCCGGTCGTGATACTGCTCTTGCAGATATAACGCCAAGCGTTTCTCCGGTGGATCAGCGCCATTGCCGCTGTTCATCTTGTACCAGGCCACTTTCATGGTCAGCCATTGCTGGGTCCAATAGCCGGTGAACCACGGAATGAAGTCGCTTTCGGTGCGCTGCTGAACCTGCTCCTTCCACACCCGCATCGAGCGCCGGGCATAGTCATTGGCTGAACCTGTGGCGCCGACCGAAGCCTCGATCAGCTCCTGGTCGATCTGTTGCCACATCGCTGCGCTCAGCACGGCAGGCGGCGGCGGGGCAGGCGGGCGCTTGCTGGCGCAACCGGTGAGGGCCAGCAATAGGCAGAGCACGACCAATGCAACACGCGGGTTCACGCAAATAGCCCCCTGGATAGAGGCTGGGTGGTTACCTGATTATAGGTAAGGGCAGGCAGTGGGGCCGGAAGGCGGCCCCTTTTGCGGCAAACGGCATGCCTGCCCGCGCTTATCGCCAGTTCAGCACATTGCGTGCGGGCCGAGGTCCAACTTGGCTTCCAGGCGGTCCAGGTGCTCATGCATCAGCGCCAGGGCCGCCTGGCCGTCGCCGCTCTCCACCGCATCGATAATCGCCGCGTGTTCCTGCCAGG
The DNA here is from genome assembly GCF_044900155.1 of Pseudomonas sp. NPDC088890. NCBI lineage: Bacteria > Pseudomonadati > Pseudomonadota > Gammaproteobacteria > Pseudomonadales > Pseudomonadaceae > Pseudomonas > Pseudomonas sp. NPDC088890. Next base: position 572,991 of record NZ_JBJDNG010000001.1, read on the forward strand.
CGCAGTGTTCGCAGCAAGGCGATTCGTAGCGGGCGATGATCAGCGAGGTCATCGGCACCAGACCGTTGAGAAAGCGCGCCAGCGGCGCGTTGGCGGCCATCTGCGCGAGCTTGAGGTGAAACTCGCCGCCCAGGCGGATCGCCGTGCAGCGTTCACCGCTTTCATGGTGCTGGCGTTCGCGTTCGACCAACTGGCGCAGTTGGCGGATCTGCGTAGGCCGCGCACGCTGGGTGGCCAGGGTGATCAACGTGGTCTCGGCCAGGCGCCGGGCGCTGAGCACCTGGCGCGCTTGCTCTGGATCGGGTGCTGCCAAGTGCGCCGTGTGGCTGGGGCGCTGGACCACCACTTGCTGGTCCGACAAGCGCCCGAGCACCCGCCGGATCACCGTGCGGCTTACTCCAAAGGCGTTGCCCAGGGCCTGTTCGGGTAGGGCGCTGCCGGGTGGCAGGCGCTGTTCGAGGATGGCGTCGAACAGGCGCGGGTAGATCTGCTCGGCCGACAGGCGAGTCTCGCCAGCGCTGAGCAGGGCGGGCAAGTGCGAGGCGGCGTGGGCGCAGGCGGTCATGGTCGCTCTCCTAGATTCAGGGCCCGGGATGTTCGTCCGGGATATTCAGTTCGATGCCCATGCGCTGGCCTTCCTGAAGAATGTGCAGACGCATCTGAGCGCTGGCCTGGGCGCTGTTCTTGTCACGGATGGCGCGCACCACCGCTTCGTTCTCGCTTAGCCGCGCGGCCAGGTGTTCTGGCGAGTTGCGCAGCATGTCGGCGCTCTGCTTGAGGGCATTGCCGGTCTGCTGCACCACGCTCTGGAAGATCGGGTTGGTGGTCAGGGCGAACAGCGCCTGGTGAAAGGCGATGTAGGCGCCAACGCCGGCTTCACTGTCACCGGCATCCAGCGCTTCGCGCATGTCCATCAGGGTCAGGCGCAATTGGCCGATGTCCTGGCTGTTGGCCGACTGCGCGACCAGGCCGACGATGAACGGCTCAAGCGTGTAGCGCAGCTCCAGTACATCGGCCAGGCTGGCTGTGCCCACGCCATCGCTGAGGTGCTCGGGCTGGGCGGCTTCGGCATCGAGTACCAGCACGCCCTTGCCGGGCAGCGAACGCACCAGGCCGAGAGTTTCCAGCACGGTTACCGCTTCACGCAGGCTGGGCCGGCTGATGCCCAGTTGTTCGGCCAACTCGCGCTGGCCCGGCAGCATCTCGCCAGTGCGCCACTGGCCACGAGCCAGCGCCTGGCGCAGTTTTTCCACCACTGAGGTGACCACGGTCGATGAGCTGATCATGGTTTGCTCCCTGTCGAAGGTTGCATCAAAGCTCCTTGAACAGGCCGGCGCGGTGGCCGGCCTGGGTCAATCAGAATTCCTGTTGATGGGCGTTGGGCTGCTTGCGCGGCAGCGGCGCGAAGCCCGGCTTGCCGCTAAGCACATTGTTGGCCCGCTCAAGGTCGATGTCTTTCTCCCAGCGCGCGATGGCCACGGTGGCGACGCAGTTGCCGATCAGGTTGGTCAGCGCCCGGCCGATACCCATGAACCAGTCCACCGCCAGCACCAGCACCAGGCCAACCACCGGGATCGCCGGCACGGCGGTCAGGGTCGCGGCGAGAATCACCAGCGCCGAGCCTGGGATGCCATGCGCGCCCTTGGACGTTACCAGCGACACCAACAGGATGGTCAGCAGGTCAGTCATGGCCAGCGGCGTGCCGGTGGCATTGGCGATGAACACGATAGCCAAGGTCAGGTAGATGGAGAAACCGTCGAGGTTGAACGAGTACCCGGTAGGGATGACCAGGCCGACCGTCGAGCTGCCGATACCCAGATGCTCAAGCTTGCGCATGATCTGCGGCAGCACGGCGTCGGACGAGGCGGTGCCCATGACGATGGTCAGTTCTTCACGCAGGTACTTGATCAGTGGCAACAGCTTCAGGCCGGAAAGGCGCATCACCGTGCCCAGCACGATCAGCACGAAGCCTGCGCAGGTCAGGTAGAACAGCGCCACCAAACCGCCCAGGTGCTGCAGCGACTCCAGGCCATATTTGCTGGTGGTGAAGGCGATGGCGCCGAACACGCCCAGCGGCGCCAGGCGCACGATCATGCCCATGATGCGGAAGATCACGTGGCTGAGTTCGTTGATCAGCCGCGAGATACCCGAGGCCGACTCGCCCACCAGGTTCAACGCGCTGCCGAACAGCACCGAGAACAGCAGCACTTGCAGAATGTTGTTGTCAGCGAAGGCGCCCACCACCGAGGTGGGGATCAAGTCCATCAGGAAGGTGGCGGTGCCATGGATGTGCTGGCCGCGCTCGGCCAGGCCATTGGCGTCGGCCGTAGACAGCTGATCGAGGTGGATGTTGGCACCGCTGCCAATGCCGGAGGTGAAGGCGAACACCAGGCCAATGACCAGGGCGAGGGTGGTCAGCACTTCGAAGTAGATCACCGACTTCAGGCCAATCCGACCGACCTTCTTCAGGTCGCCAGCACCGGAGATGCCGCTGACCACCACGCAGAACACGATCAGGCCGATGAGCATCTTGATCAGCTTGATAAAGCCGTCGCCGAGGGGTTTTAGCTGCAGGGAGACTTCGGGAAAACTGAGGCCGCAGGCAATGCCCAGGGCAAGCCCTAGCACCACTTGGAGGAAGATCGAACGCGAGCACCATTTAAGCATGGGAGGGGTCTCTGATCGGTGTCCTTGCTTCGATGGCGCAGGGTCAAAGAGCGCAGGACTTAATTATTGTGGTCTTACCGGTTTGTTCAGTGCGTCCCCATAAAAACGCGAAAAATCACACAAAGCAAGCAATTTTGGCCTTACCGGTCTGACCAGTTGTGGTGCGATTATGCTTCGACCGCTCTGCTCTGGTGCACGCATGGTTTTCAGGCCTTGGCCAGCGCCTGGTTGACGGCGGTAATCAGCTTGGCGAGGTCCTTGGGCGCTGCGTTGTGCACGACACCGAACAGGTAGGCGCGCTGATCCTCTTCGTCGTCTGGATCGGCGAAGAAGGCCTTGAGCTTGATCCCTAGCACCCTGGCAAACACCTGCAACGCGTCAATGCTGGGGGTGTAGGTGCCGGTTTCAAAACGACTGATGGTCTTGGGGTCGAAGCCGCTTTGCTCGCCAAGCTGAGCCTGTGTCAGTCCGGCGAGCTTGCGGTAGCGACGCAGGGCAGATCCTAGACCTGACATCGTCATCTCTTAATTCCCATTTAGAATCAAGAACTTAACGATATAAATCGTCATAGCGCAACGCCATGATTCATCACATTTATTGGCAAAATGTGATGGATTTCGTAGAATTAGCTTCTTTGACTGATCAGTCATTCAAGTTAATGTCCAAGGTGATTCGACCGCCTGTGAGGTCGCGCAAGCCGTTGTTGGACATTGGAGCTGGTCAAGGATGAACGGTTCCGGTAAGCCGCTGCCATCAAGGCAGGGCGCCGTTTCGTCTGCGAATGGAGTCTCATCGTGCGCCTCAACCTGCCGGTTTCGCCGGTCGAACAACGCTTCCCGCCAGAACAACGGCTGATCTCGGCCACCGATACGGCCAGCCTGATTACCTACTGCAATGCCGAATTTGCCGCCATCAGTGGCTACAGCCAAGCTGAGCTGATCGGCCAGCCGCACAATCTGGTGCGCCATCCCGATATGCCCGAAGCGGTGTTCGAGGATATGTGGCGCTACCTCAAGGCTGGCAAAAGCTGGATGGGCATCGTCAAGAACCGCTGCAAGAACGGCGACTTCTATTGGGTCAATGCCTATGTGACGCCGATTCTTGAAGACGGGCGGCTGGTGGGCTATGAGTCGGTGCGGGTGTGCCCAACCCGCGAGCAAGTGCAGCGCGCTCAGGCCTTGTATGCCCGCTTGCGCGCAGGCAAGCCCGCCTTGTCATTCGGCCGGCGCCTGGCAGGTCTTGGCCAGGCTATGGCTTTGCCGGTGGTGGCTGGGGCGTTGGCGGTTGCGGCTAACCAGCTGTGGCCGGGTCTGCGGGGGCAGGGGCTGACGCTAGCGCTGTTCGTCTCTTATGGGGTGTGGGCCAATGGCGGTGTTGGCCGGCAACTGCGGCGGATCGTCAACGGCGCCGAAGGCACCTTCGCTGACCCGATAGTGGCACTGACCTACAGCGATTTGCCCGGCGCCGCGGGGCAGCTCGAGCTGATTCTGATCGGCGAAGAGGCGCGGCTGAAAACCGCGCTGACGCGTTTGAGCGATCTGGCCGGCCAAATGGCCGTGGCCGCCAGTGATGCTGGTCGGCTGTCGCGCAGCACCGAACAAGCGCTGCTCGAACAGCGCGCCGAAACCGACCTGAGTGCCACGGCCATGACCCAGATGGCCGCCTCCATCGCTGAAGTGGCCAATCATGTGCAACTGACCGCAGGCGAGGCGCACACCGCGCATCAGTTGGCGGAGCAGGGCAGTCAGGTCGCCGATGCCAGTGGCACGGCGATCCGTGACTTGGCCGGCACGGTCGATCAGATCAATCAGGCCGTCACCGAGCTCGCCGGGCAGACCGATAACATCGCCGAAGCGGCGGGGATGATCCGCGCCATTGCCGAACAGACCAACCTGCTGGCGCTCAACGCTGCCATCGAGGCGGCGCGGGCGGGTGAACAGGGGCGAGGCTTTGCCGTGGTCGCCGATGAGGTGCGGGCGCTGGCCGATAAAACCCGCCAGTCCACCTTGCATATCCAGACCATCATCGACGGCTTGCGCGGCGGTGCCGAGCAGGCTGTGGCCATTGCCAGTCTCGGTATCGCCGGTGCCGAGCAGGGCGTGGCGCGTGTTCTCGAGGCGCAACATGCCCTCGACGGCATTCGCCAGGCGGTGCAGCGCATCAGCGACATGGGCCAGCAAATGGCGACGGCTTCGCAACAGCAATCGGCGGTGGCCGAGGATGTCTCACGGCAGATCAACGGCGTGGCGGGCATCGCCCAGCAGAGCGCGCTCGGTGCCAACGCCGCAGCGTCGCGCGGCGCCGAACTGGAACAGGTGTGTGCCGGGCTGCGTGCCCTGGTTGAGCGCTTCAACCGCTAAGGCATGATGTACATGGATGATATCTATCGCGCGGCTGTGGACGCGGCCGCGATCTTTTCCGAAACCGACCTGAGCGGACGGATTACCTACGTCAACGAGCAGTTCTGCAGCATCTCCGGCTATGGCCGCGAGGAGCTGCTGGGCGCCAACCACCGCATCCTCAACTCGGGCTTGCACGAGCCGGAGTTCTTCCTCGAAATGTGGCGAGCGCTGGTCGCTGGCCGGGTGTGGAAAGGCGAAATCTGCAACCGCGCCAAGGACGGCTCATTGTATTGGGTCGACAGCACCATGGTGCCGCTGATCGATCCGCAGTCGGGCAAGGTGCACAAATATGTGTCGATCCGCTTCGACGTCACCGAGAAGCGTCAGCTGCTGCACACCTTGCAGTGGCGGGTTGGCCACGATGTGCTGACCGGCCTGCCCAACCGCGCTTATCTCTCCGACCTGCTCAACCAGGCCTTGGCCTTTTCCCGCCGCGAGGAAATTCCGCTGGCGGTGTGCATGCTCGACCTGGATGGCTTCAAAGCGGTCAACGATGGCTACGGGCATGCCGCCGGTGACCTGCTGCTGATGGAAGTCGCCCAGCGCTTGCAGGGCATTTTGCGCGCAGGTGACTCGGTGGCGCGGCTATCGGGCGATGAGTTCGTGCTGATCTTGCGCCACATCGATGGCAGTGCGCCGCTGCATGCGGCGTTGCAGCGCATCCTGCACACGTTGGCTGCGCCGTATCTGATTCGCGAGCGAAGCCTCTCGCTGAGCGCTAGCATCGGCGTCACCCTGTTCCCGCAGGACGATGAGGACGCCGATACCCTGGTGCGCCATGCCGACCAGGCCATGTATGTGGCCAAGCAGCGAGGGCGCAACCGGTATCACCTGTTCGATGTGTCCCAGGAGCAGGAGCTCAAGGCCACCCACCAGACCGTGGCGCGGGTGCGCCAGGCCCTGCACCAGGGCGAGCTGTGCCTGCACTATCAGCCGAAGGTCAACATGCGTACGGGCCAGGTGTTGGGGTTCGAGGCGTTGCTGCGCTGGATGCACCCGGCCAAGGGGCCGGTGCCACCCGGAGCATTCTTGCCTTTAGTGGAGCAAACCGACCTGATCGTCGAGATCGGCGAATGGGTCATCGACCAGGCCTTGGCCCAACTGCAAGGCTGGCAACGCCAGGGCCATCGCTGGTCAGTCAGCGTCAACATCGCCGCCCGCCACCTGCAACGCAGCGACTTCGTCCAACGCCTGCAAGACGCACTTTCCCGCCACGCCGAGGTCGACCCCAAGCAGCTGGACCTGGAAATCGTCGAATCCGTCGCCATCGAGAACATCCACCATGTCAGCCGTTGCCTGGAGGCTTGCCAAGCCCTGGGTGTGCGCTTCTCGCTGGATGACTTCGGCACTGGCTATTCGTCGCTCAATTACCTCAAGCGTCTACCCACCCAGACCATCAAGATCGACAAATCATTTGTGCGCGACATCCTCCATGACCACGACGACCTGGCCTTGACCGGCGCAGTCATCGGCCTGGCCCGCGCGTTCGATCGTGAGGTGATCGCCGAGGGCGTGGAGAGTGTCGAGCATGGTCGGCTGCTGATGGAGCTGGGCTGTGAACTGGCCCAGGGCTACTGCATCGCCCGGCCCATGCCGGCGGGCGAAGTAGTGGAGTGGGTGGCCGACTACCTGCAGCCGGCGCAGTGGCTCACACCTGTGGCGCCGTGCTCTTGACCGAGGCCAGTTCCGGGTGCGCCACCAGTTTGTCGATGTGCAACTCGTCGTTGTTCATCCAGGTCTCGGTCAGCACCCGGTAGTGCTCCATGTCGCGGCAGCGCATGCGCAAGCTGTAGTCGAAATGGCCGCTGATCAGCTGGCATTCATACACCTGCGGGCAGGCACGCACGGTGGCCTCGAAGGCTTTCTGCGCGGCGCGCCCGCTCTGGTTGGACAAGGCCACCAGCACCAGCAATGACAAGCCCGGCGAGACCGTTTGCAGGTCGATGATTGCGCCATAGCCGCGGATCACACCGCGTCGCTCCAGCTTGCGCACCCGCTCCAGGCAAGGCCTGGGGGTCAGGTGCACGAGGGTCGAAAGCTTCTCATAGGTGATGCGCCCGTTGTGCCGCAGCACATCGATGATGGCTTCATCGATGCGGTCCAGTGCGGCAGGGGCGTGAGCGGTGTTGGCCTTGGTATCCATATACGGCGTGACTTCACTTAAGACGGTTGGAAAGGAACTGCCGCAGGCGATCGCTCTGGGGGCGATCGAGGATCTCGGCGCTGCCGTGCTCCTCGACCAGGCCCTGGTGCAGGAACAGCACCTGGCTCGACACCTGGCGGGCGAATCCCATCTCGTGGGTAACCATCAGCATGGTACGTCCTTCCTCGGCGAGCGTCTGTATCACCTTGAGCACTTCCCCGACCAGCTCGGGGTCGAGGGCTGAGGTCGGCTCGTCGAACAAAATGATCTCCGGCTCCATCGCCAGCGCGCGGGCGATGGCCACCCGCTGCTGTTGGCCGCCAGAGAGAAACGCTGGGTACTGCTCGGCTGCGCGCGCGGGCAGGCCGACCTTGTCCAGGTAGGTGCGCGCGCGGGCCTCGGCTTCGTTGGCACTGATGCTCAGCACCTTGCGTGGTGCCAGGCAAATGTTCTCCAGCACGGTCAGGTGGCTCCACAGGTTGAAGTGCTGGAATACCATCGCCAGGCGCGTGCGCAGGTTCTGCAATTGAGCCGGCGGCGGGGTGCGGGTGCCGGGGCGGATCTCAAGGGTCTGGCCGTCCAGGGTGATACTGCCGGCGTCGGGTTGCTCAAGGAAATTGATGCAGCGCAGGAAGGTGCTCTTGCCCGAGCCGCTGGCGCCGATCAGGCTGATCACATCGCCCTTGCGCGCTTGTAGCGAAACACCCTTGAGCACCTGGTGCTCGCCGTAATGCTTGTGCAGGCCGTCGACGCTGAGTTTGCGGGTGCCGCTGAGGCTGTGGGCGCCAGGGGCGAGTTCGGTGATGGGCAGGGACAGGGCAGACAGGGGCATCGGTTCAGCCTCGGGTAGGGTTCAGAAAACGCATCCAACGACGCTCGGCCAGTCGGAACAAGCCGACCAGGGCGAAGGACAACAGCATGTACAAGATCGCCGCGACGCCGAAGGCCTGGAAAGTCAGGAAGGTCGCGGCATTGGCGTCGCGGGCCACCTTGAGGAGGTCGGCGACAGTGGCGGTGAAAGCCAGCGAAGTGGCGTGCAGCATCAGGATCAGTTCGTTGCTGTAGGCCGGTAGCGAACGGCGCAAGGCTGCAGGCAGCACCAGGAACAGGTTCAGCCTCCAGCCGCTCAGGCCATAGGCTTGGGCCGCTTCCATCTCGCCGTGGGGGATGTTGCGGATAGCCCCGGCGAAGATCTCCACGGTGTAGGCGCAGGTGTTGAGCACCAAGGCCAGCAGGGTGCAGTTCAAGGCGTTGCGAAAGAACTGGTCGAGCAGGGCGTAATCGCGCACCACCTCCAGGCTGTACAAGCCGGTGTAGCAAATCAGCAGCTGGATATACAGGGGGGTGCCGCGAAACACGAAGGTGTACAACTGCACCGGCAGGCGCAGCCAGGCGCGGCGTGAGACCCGGGCCAGGGCCAGCGGCAACGAGAGCAGCAAGCCCAGGAGCATGCTGACCACGAACAACCAGAGGGTCATGGCCAGGCCGGACACCGCTGCAGGTAGTTGAGCAGGCGATTGGAGAGGGTGGTGATCAACAGATAGACCAAGCCTGCGATGCACAGGAAGAACAGCATGTCGTTGGTGGTCTTGCCGGCGTTCTGCGCGGCTTTGACCAGGTCGGCCAGGCCGATGATCGAGACCAGCGCGGTGGACTTGAGCAACACCAGCCAGTTATTGCCCAGGCCCGGCAGGGCGAAGCGCATCAGTTGCGGAAACAGCACCAGCGCAAATCGCTGTGCCCGGCTCAGGCCATAGGCGGTGGCCGCTTCCAGTTGGCCTGCGGGCACGCTGAGGATGGCGCCGCGAAAGTTCTCGGTGAAGTAGGCGCCGTAGATGAAGCCCAAGGTCAGCACGCCGGCGCTGAACGGGTCGATTTCAACGTAGTCCCAGCCCAGCGTTTCGGTCAGGTCGTTGAGCCAGATCTGCAGGCTGTAGAACAGCAGCAGGATCAGCACCAGGTCCGGTACGCTGCGGATCAAGGTGGTGTAGAGGGTGGCGGGGATGCGCAGCAGGGCTGAGCGCGAGAGCTTGGCGCAGGCGCCGATCAGGCCCAGCAGCAGGCTCAGGGCCAGCGCCAGCAGGGCCAGTTTGACCGTCATCCAGGTGCCTTCGGCCAGCAACGGGCCGAAGCCTTGCAGGCCGCTCGTGAGCAAGTCGTTCATGGGGTAGGGATCTCGTGGAGGCCACTTCGCCGGCAAGCCCGCTGCCACACAATGGTGTGGACAGCGAGGTGAGCTACCGGTCAGGTCATTCGTTGTAGATATCCAGTTCGCCGACGTACTTCTTCTGGATCGCGGCATAGGTGCCATCGGCATGGATCGCGGCAATGCCCCTGTCGAGCAGGGCCTTGAGCTCGGGATCGGTCTTGCGCAGGCCCATGGCGATGTCCAGCGGCAAGGTCGGATCCTTGATCGCCGGGCCTGACTTGAAGCCTGCCCCTTCGGGCTTGGAGAGGAAATTGAGCTGGGCTTCGAGCTTGTCGGTGACGGTGGCGTCGAGGCGGCCGTTGATCAGGTCGGCGTAGTTCTGGTCTTGGGACTGGTAAGCCTTGACCTGGGCACCCAACGGCGCCAGCTTGGCGCGGGCATAGGCTTCTTGCAGCGAGCCTTGCAGCACGCCGACCTGTTTGCCCTCGAGCGATTCTGCGGTTTCGCCGAAGTCAGCCCCGTTGCGCACGATGACTGAGGTGGGGCTGAGGAACAGGCGCTCGGTGAAAGCGATCTGCTTGAGCCGCGCTGGGGTGACGGCCATCGACGACATGATGGCGTCGAACTTGCGTGCGCGCAGAGCCGGGATCATGCCGTCGAACTCGTTGTGCACCCAGGTGCATTTGACTTGTAGCTTTGCGCAGATGGCATTGCCCAGCTCGATGTCGAAGCCTTGCAGGCTGCCGTCTGCGGCGACCGATTCAAACGGGGGGTATTCGGGGAACACGCCGAAGCGGATTTCAGTCCACTCCTTGGCTTGGGTGGCGCTGGCGCACAAGGAAAGCAGAAGGACGCCGAGGCGTTTTCGCATGCGGATCATATGAAGGTCCCTGGGTGTTGTTATTTGAAGTAGGGGCAGTTCAGAACGGTCGGTTGCTGGTGTTAAGGGTGACTCATCGGTCAGGGCTCAGGATGCGCGAGCTAGAGGGTTTTTTTGTGTCGTTTGGTGTGTGCTGGGCTGACCGATTCGGTTGTTAGGTTCGTGTTGGCAGCAGAATCGGCTGTGGCGACACAGGTTTATAGAAGTGCGACAGCGGTTTTAGCGTGGGTTTTGGCGTTTTGGGGCCTGCAATGCAGACCCCAAAAACCGTTCAGGCAATGCGTTTGACGCTGGCCACCTTCGGCTGCAACAGCGCATACAGATCCTTCGGATTCTCCAGCGTCGGCACCAGCGCGATGTCACTGCCAATCTCCAACGCCTTGGCCTCATCCAGCACATAACGCAGCGCCGAGTAATCCTCGATGGCAAACCCGACCGAGTCGAACAGGGTTACCTGCACGTCACTCTCGCGCCCGGCGACCAGCCCCTGGACCACCTGCCAGAATTCAGTGGTCGGCGAGTCCGCCGGCAGCTGCTGAATCTCACCCTCGATGCGGCTCTGCGGCTCGTACTCGACGATCACCCGCGCTCGCTCGACGATCTCCCGGTGTAACTCGGTCTTGCCGGGGCAGTCGCCGCCCACGGCATTCAGATGCATGCCCGGTTCGATCATCTGCGGGGTGAGAATGGTCGCGTAAGCCTTGTCGGCAGTCACCGTGGTGACGATGTCGGCGCCGCGTACCGCCTCGGCCACGGAGCCTGCAAGGGTCAATTTCAAGCCAGGGTAGCCGGCCAGGTTGGCCAGCAGCTTGGCCGATGCGTCGGGGTCGATGTCATACAGACGGATCTCCTCGATCCCCAGCATCGTATGGAAGGCAATGGCTTGGAATTCGCTCTGCGAGCCATTGCCGATCAGCGCCATGCTGCGGCTGCCAGAGCGGGCCAGGTAGCGGGCTGCCAGGGCTGATGTGGCGGCAGTACGGATGGCAGTGGTCAGGGTCATTTCGCTGAGCAGCACCGGTGCGCCGGTGTCAACGTCGCCCAGGGCGCCAAAGGCCATGACCGTGAGCAGGCCATTGTGGGTGTTCTTCGGATGGCCGTTGACGTATTTGAAGGCATACAGGTTGGCGTCCGATACCGGCATCAACTCGATCACCCCGTCAGGCGAGTGGTTGGCCAGGCGTGGGCATTTCTCGAAGTCGTGCCAGCGCAGATAGTCCTGGCGGATGTACTCGGCCATTTCGCCAAGGCAGCTGGGCAGGCCCTTGCGATTGACCAGGCGGGCGAGGTCTTGCACGTCGATGTAGCGGGTCATGATGGTCTCCTTCAAGGGTCAATGGCGCACGGGCAGGTGCACTTCGGCGAGCATGCAGCGGGCGCTGCCGCCGCCGATGCGTTCGATATGGTCGATGTTCACCACCACCGGCCGGTTGTGCCGCTCGACCTGGCTGCGCTGGCGGCTGTCGAGCGAGCGCCAGGCACTGCGCGACATCACCAGCAGTGGTTGGCCTTGTTTGTCGTGGACTTCGAGCATGTTGCCGGCGAAGTTCTCCAGCTGCTCGAAACCCAGGGCAAGGATGTCTTTGCCGGTATCGCGCAGCGAGTGTTCCAAGGCCTTGCGTTCATGGGCGTGGGGCAGGGCATCGAGACAGGCGACGGCGAGCTGGCGGCCTACATTCATCATTACGTTGCTGTGGTAGATCGGCGCCTGCTGGCGATCAACGGCATGGAACAGGCACAGGCGATAGTCCAGCTGTTCGGCGAATTGGCGCAGCGCGGTCTCATGGGTGCGGTCGGAGTGGCAGGCGTAGCTGATCCGGTGTTCGCGGTCCAAAACCATGCTGCCAGTGCCCTCGAGGAACAGATTCTGCTGCTCCAGCGGGCTCAGATCGATGGTCTGGCCGATGCTGAAACGCTCGCGGATAACCTGCAAAACGCCCTTGTCGCGCTCCAGGCGGCGGTTGTGGCCCTCCATGGGGTAGAGCACCAGGCTGCCGTCGGCATGGCTGCTCCACCAGTTGTTGGGAAAGATCGAGTCTGGGGTGTGCGGCTCAGGGGTGTCTTGCACCACCAGTACCTCGACCCCGTGCTGGCGCAAGGTGTCGACGTAGCCATCGAACTCTTCCAGTGCTTTGCGGCTGGCGCTTTCTGGATCCAGCGGGGCCTGCTGGAAACGGTTGTTGCTGGCGGTATCGGGGTTGAAGGCGAACCGCGCCGGGCGAATCATGAGGACGGTATTTGTTGTTTGCATTAGGGCACGCATCCACAGGTGGGCTGTGTGTCCATTGTCCGCTCAAGGGTGATGAAATCCCGGCTGAAGCGCGGCTGGAGTTCAGCAGGTCCAGCTGAAAAGGTGGGGTGTGCAGCCGAATCGGCTGCACGTTGTCAAAGCCGCCCTGATCAGGCTTGGCTGACGTGGAACAATTCTTCAGCCAGCTGAGCATAAAGCGCTTGTTCTGCTTGGCGACGGGTGCTTAGCAGCAACCTGCCTGCCAGCTCATACAAGGCACTCTCGCCAGGGTAGCGATTGGAAACCAGATCGATGCGTTGCAACACGCCGTCGATCCGCCAGATCAGGCCAGGCACCGCCTGGGTTTGTCGCTCTAGTGCAGCGACAAAGCGTTCGGGCACAGCGGGACCACTGTAGGGGCCGGGGCTGGAAGTTGCCTCGCTGAGTTCATTGAAGTATTCCGAAGCCGCTTCCCAGTCTCGCGCCAACGCCTCGAACGAGGCCGGACGCAAGCGCCGGGTCCAGGCCTGCCAGAAGCGTTGCTCGCTGGCCCAGTGCGCCAGGTAACGAGCATCTGTCTCGCGCTCAACCGCTACTGCCAGGCGTTCTAGCGTCGCCTCGCTGAGGTTGGCCAAATAGCCAAAGGCGATCTGTCCGGGCTGCTCGGGCAAGCCCAGCCGGTCAGCGAGGTAGATCCGCGCAACCAGCGCCATTTCGATTTCATCCAGCGGGCTTTGCGGGTTGCTCAACAGCGCGTCGCTCAGATCGTCATCAGGGTGCAAGGCGGGAGCCGCCTGGCGCGCTACATCGTCTTGTGCGGCTGCCAATGCACTACGCCGAGCGACGCGGGCGTCGTACACGGCGGCGACTTGCGCATCCAGGCGGCTCTGGCGTGCCATGGCGGTGGCCACGGATACCGCCACGGCCTCGTCGCCAGCACCGGCTTGGGCGGTAGAGACGGCGCGCCAAATCGATACCTCTGTCTCGACCTGCTGGAACAGCAGGCTGGCCTGATCAACGCACGCTTGGGCGGCGGCATCGATCTGGTTGACCAACTGTTGCTGCAATTGCGCCAATCCCCAACCGCCGTCTTCGCCGGCAACCGGTTGCAGGCTTAGCACACGCAGGATATGCACGATCCGTTCGCGCATCCGAGGTGGGCTGGCGACATATTCCGGCGTATCTATCATGCGCTCGAACAGCTGGTACAGCGGGGCCCACATAGGGTCCTCGGCGTTGGCTTGACGTTGCGCTTGCAGGTCGGCGGGAAGCTCGATATTCCACGCTTGGGCGGGCGCCTCGAGCGCGTCCATGTCGGGAATCGCTGCCAAGCCAGCATCACGCAGGGCGCGTTGGGCGGGTTCGGCGAATGGATTGCCGTCGAAATCGTAGAAGGTTGCCTGTTCTTGGTTGCGGATCGCTTCGGCAAATGCACTGTCATTTAGCGCTGGTGCATCGACCAGTCGGTTGTCGCTCAGGTCCAGTGAGCGTAACACCAGTGGCCGCTGGTTCATCAGATCCGCCAGGCCCTGGGGCCACTGGGTGAGTTCGCACTGACCCAGGTCCAACGACTCCAGGTGTTGCCAGCCGCTGACATCGGGGGCCAGCTGCAATGGGTTTTCCCCCAAGTGCAGCGAGCGCAGACGAGTGAGTTGAGCGAGTGCTGCGCGGCTTTCGGCGGTCAAGGTGATGGAGTTGGAGCCGAGGCTGAGTTCGGTCAGTGCAGGCCAGCCGTGCAAGGCTTGGAAATGCTCGGTTTGCAGGGTCAGCTTGTTAGCGTCGAGTTGCACCGCTTGCAGGTGTTGCAACTGCGCCAGTCGTTGCAGCGCTGCAACCGAAAGATTTTCAGCGGCATCGGTCAGGTTCAGGCGCTGTAGCTGCGCCAGGCGAGTCAGCACATTGAGGTTTTGTTCGCCATCGAGCGGGAGGCAATTTTCCGCGACATCCAATGCTTGCAACTCGCGCATCTGGGCGATGGACTCAGGCAACCAGCGCAGCATGTTGGAGGAAATGTCCAGTAGCTGAACCCGCGGGAAGGCTTGCACAAAGCCCTCCATGTTCATCGCTTCGCCACTGCGTGAGCCGTTGATCATGAGCATCCTCACGTGTTCGAACTGGGTTGGCAGATTAGGTAGCGGGCCCAGGTGCTCGGCCTGCAGGATCAGCCCCGCATCACCCGGCTGGCTTTGCCTGCGCCAGGCTTGGCGTATTCGCTGCGCAGCCTCGGCACGTGCGGCCCTTCTTTGCTCGAATTCGCCTTCAGCGATGCCGGCTGGATCGTTGGTCCAGGTATCGAGCGTGCGGTTAAGCCGCTGCAGGTCGCTGCGTAGACGTTCCAGCAATCTGCCGAACGCACCTGGGCTGTTGCCTGCTTCCTCGCGCAGGCGCTGGCGTAACCAATCACGATCCTGCGGCTCGCGGCTGGGAAACAGCGCCTCGAACACTTGCTCATCAGTCGTCCAGCCTTGGCCTCGGCCGCTGAGTGGATAACCGATACGGCGGTCTTGTGGCAGACGCGTTGGCAGACGGTACAAAGGGCGAATGGGCACCAGCCCTAGTTGATTGGCAGTACGCTGCCGATCTATCGAGGCCTTTTCGAACAGCGCGTCTCGCAGGCGCAGCGGCTGATGGATCTCAAGTTTCATTGCAACGCGCTCGGTATCGGGCAGTGCGTTGAGAATCGCCTGGTAGATAGTCATCTTGCTGGCCAGAGCCTGGCTGCGTTCATCAAAGGGTTGGTAGCCCTGCGCGCTGCGCACCAGGGTTTTGACCGGCCCATCCTGGGCACCGCAGGCCTGGAGCAGCGAGCCATATGGGCTGCCTTGGCGTAGCTCGAGGCGTACCTCGTTGGTCCAACCAGGCAGTTGCTCAAATGTGCTGAAGATCAACGCATCACGGTCCTGGGCTGGGCCGCTTTCTTGATAAAAGCGCTGCAAAGCGCGGTCGATGCGCGCTTCACGCAAATACACGCGGGCCGTTTCGGCGATCGGCAGGGGCAGTCGGCTGCTCTGTTGCATCCGCATGACGTCTTTGGCATCTGCCTTGGCCAGGATCTCAGCGCGGACCCTTGAGCTTAGCGATGGGAAGTCGCGCGCCAACGCGCTGGCGTCCGCCCAACTGCTCTCAGGCCCAGCTGCACCAGTGGCATCCAGTGCTTGCAGGCTGTCGAGCAGCAGGGCGGGCGCCGCTTGCTGATCGGCCATCACTCGACGTACCGCCGCTTCGCTGTAGCCACTGCAGCGCAGCGCACGCAGCAGGGTTTCATCGCTCACTGCCGGCCCGCACTTGGCGATGCGCCTGAGCGACTTGGCAGTACCCCAGGCCAAAGGTTGCTCGTGTTCGAGCTGCCAGGGTATCTGGCCGTTACCAAGCAAGCGCGGCTGATACTGATGGCCCTTGGCAGGCGCCAATTGCCAGCCACCTTCGGGGTTTTGCTCCACGGGCAATGCCTTGCCATCAAGGTTCAGCCAGTGCTTGCCTTGCCATAGGCGCAGGCCTTCGCCGTTGCTGGCGGTGCCGCTGGGCCATGGGGTTGGCTTGCTGAAAGGCTTGAGATCTCCGTGCCACAAGCGTGCACCGGATTTGCCGGCAATGCTTGTCCAGTGCTCCAGCGGCCCAGGCAGTTCGATTGCCGCATGTGCAGCCCCCAGCACAGCGAATTGCACCAGGCTATCGAACACCTCGAAGAGATGCTCGATGGCCGCATCCGTTTCGCCTTCCTCGAGTGCGTGGACCCCTTCGAGAAACTCGTTGACGATCTGCGCGCCTCCTACCACCAACATGACTTGAGCAAGACCAGGAACGAACAAACTGACCACGTTCAGCACAGTCAGGCCGACACCGAACCAGCCCATAATTCGCGTGCGTTGCGCCTGGGTGTCCAATCGCGCGGTCGGGACGGCGAGGGTGACGGCATCGTCAAGCATGCTCTGAACCTGATTGCTGGCGCGGGCAGTGAAGCAGTTGCCGGGCCACTGGGTGAATGTCAGGCTCAGGCGGGCATTCTTATCCAAGGTTTCCTGCCACAGCTCATGCGGGGCGGGAAACGCACGCTTGATCCAGCTGAACGTCTGGCCTTTTTCCAGTACGGGTGGTGTGGGATGAAGGGTTGCGTAGGGATAGCGCGGATAGAGCGTCTGGCGCAGCCGGGCGATGAAAGTGGGGCGTTGCGCGTGGCTGACGTAACGCGTGAAGAATTGGCGAAAGTCGGACTCCCATAGCCTTCGAGTCAGCGCGGCTCCAGCAGCCTGCAAGGAGGGATACTGGCGCACTGCGCCTGGCTGATCGCCAGGTAGATAAAGTAGGCATGGTTCGGTTTGCCCTTGGGGCTCGCGGCGCACCAGCAGCGGTCCGCTCAGAGGTACGCCCAAGAGGCTCAGGTAGCCACATTGCAGGCGCGCCGAGCCGTGTACAGAAGGGATCTCGACCGCTCCTGCCAGGGCGGCTTCGCCCAGCGCTTGCCCCCGGCTGTCGAGCCGACCCTGCATCTGTGCGCAGCTGAGCTCGGCGGCAAAAGCGGCGTGGTCCTGGGCGCGCAACAGGCTGCGAAAAATGTCGTTGTCGACATGATCGCGCAGGTGGTTCAGATAGCGCTGGCCCAGGTCAAGGTTGCGGATGCCCTTGACGAACCTGCTCGTATCCAGCGCCATCCGCTCGCCAACGGCTGAAGGATAAAGCCAAATTGGCGTGTCCGGCTTCAGGTTTTGCAAAGCGGCCTCCAACCAGGACATCGATCGGTGGTGGTCCGGGGTGCGATCGCTGAGTACTGCTTGGTCAACCTGGGGCAGCGTTTGGCCGGGATACCAGGACTTAAGAGCGTCGTGCAGCAGTGGCCGGCAGAAAGTCTCGACCGATTGGATAGAGGCCATGGCCTGCTCCAGCTTGCGGGTTGCCTTATGACTGAGCTGCAGACGGCTTTTCAGCGTGCTGCGCTGCGCAAGGGTGCTCTGTTGCAGCCAACTCGGCATTCGTTGATGGATCAAGGCAAGGTGATGAGGCAGTGCGTGAGACATGAGCTGCTCCTGGTGTGTGGAGCAGAGAGGCTAAGCAAACGCCAGTGCCGGGATTGTGTATCCGGTTGCTACCTGTGCCGGACAAGGCTTGAGTGGGCGGGCTCGACACCTTGCTCACGCAAGCGTTTGTACAAGGTGGTGCGGCTGATACCCAGGCTGCGGGCCAGCGATGAGAGGTTGCCGTTAGCCGAGCGCAGCAGTTCAACCAGGCTGCCGGTTGCCGGCGCACTGCCTGGCAACGCGCAAGGTTCTGAGATACCAGGCTGTGGTTCAGCAAAGCCTTGTGGTAGGTGCTCAATGCTGATCGCAGCGGTACCGGCGAGTGCCAGTGCCACTTGCAGCACGCTGCTCAGTTGCCGCAGGTTGCCAGGCCAGGGGTGATTGAGCAAAACCTCCAGCACTGGGGCAGTCAGCTGCTGGGGTTGCCCAGCCTCGCAATAGCGGGCGTGCAGTTGTTCGATCAACTGGCGGCGGTCGCTGCGCTCGCGTAGCGCCGGCAGGGTCAGGCTCAGCCCGGCGATGCGGTAGTAAAGGTCCTGGCGAAATGAGCCGTCGCGCACTTGCGCGGCCAAGTCACGGTTGCTCGCCGAGACCACGCGGATGTCCACCGCTACCGGCTCAGCGCTGCCCAGCGGTTGAATGCTGCGCGATTGCAGCACCCGCAGAAGACGAGCTTGGGTGGCCAGTGGCATGTCGCCGATCTCATCGAGAAACAGGATGCCCAGGTGGGCCTTGCGGATCAGCCCAGGGTTGCCTTTGTGGTGGGCACCGGTAAAGGCGCCTTTGTCATAACCGAACAGTTCCGACTCCACCAGATCGGCCGGGATGGCTGCACAGTTGACCGCCACCAGTGGTTGCTGGGCACGGCTGCTGGCGCCGTGCAGGGCTTGCACGAAGACTTCTTTGCCGACGCCCGTTTCGCCCTGAACCAGCACCGGGATGTCCTTTTCCAGCAGTAGCCCAGCCTGGGCCAGGGCCTTGTCCACGCGCGGGTCGCAGTGGCCGCTGCGCTGCCGAGTGCGCGGCTTGCGTGGGGCGTGCCATTGGCAATGCAAGCGGTTGCGCCCGGTCGCTTGCAGGGCAAACGGCTGACCTTCGGCTTGCGCCAGTATCTGGCGTAGTGGGATCTGAAAGAGTTGTTCCAGATTGTGCTGCAGCGGCACCCGTCCCAGCAGGCTATCGGCCCGGTGGTTGGCGGCCAGTATCCGACCGTGCTCGTCGAACAGCAGCAGGCCGGCCCATGAGCTGTCGAGGTTGTCCGGACCACTGTTGAACAGCAGCTGATGCAATTGATCGGCATGCCGGGCGAGGATCAGCCGGTTCTCCAGGCTCTGGCTCATCATGCGCACCAGGCCCAGGGTTTGAGCGGCGGGCAGATAACCATCGCTGGCCACATCGAGCACGCCAATCAGGCCCCGCTCGGCATCGAACAACGGCGCAGCGGCGCTGGCCATGTAGCGATTCTGGCGCAGGAAGTGCTCGTCCTGGCTGACATGAATGGCTTCACCGCAGATCAGCGCGGTGCCCAGGGCATTGGTCCCCACGCCTTGCTCGCGCCAGCAGGCTCCGGGGCAGAAACCATGTTGCTGGCGCGGCTCGACAAAACGCTGCGTACCCCAGGTCTGCAGCAGGCAGCCAGCGGCATCGGCGAGCATGACCAGATAGCTGGAGTTGCCCAACAGGTGGCTGTATTGCGGCATGACCTCATCTCGGGTCACGCGCAGCAGGGCTTGCTGGCGTTCGAGCAGGGCGCTGAGTTGCGCGGGGGGTAGGCAGTCGAAATCCGGCGCGCCGTGGGGCGCCAGGCCATGCTCGCGGCAACGTGCCCAGGAGGCCTGGATCAGTTGGGCATGGGTCGATGCGGATGCGGCCATGGGCCTGTCCTGTGTGATTGTTGTTTTATGCCGACCGCAGTTCAGTGTTGTTCAGCTCTGTTCATTGTCAATGCCGAGCCTGTTCAGCTGTGCAGCGAAACTGTTCATTTGTGTTCAGTCGCGTTGTGCTGGCAACCAGCGCTGAGGCCCCACGGCTCGGTGATAGAGCGCTTGCCCCTGGCCTGGCACGGATCTGGCTCTGGTCTGCGCACAACAACGAGAAAAGGCCACGCCATGTCCCTGGTGCTCGAGCAGGTCAGCCGCAGCGTCGATAACCAACCCTGGATTGTCGATGCCAGCCTGCGTTTCGAACCCGGCTCGTTCAACGTGCTGCTGGGTCGCACGCTGGCCGGCAAGACCAGCCTGATGCGCCTGATGGCCGGGCTCGATCGGCCCGATCGTGGCCGGGTGCTGATCAATGGCCAAGACGTGACCGGCGTGCCGGTGCGTCAGCGCAACGTGTCGATGGTCTATCAGCAGTTCATCAATTACCCGACCCTGACGGTCTTCGAGAATATCGCCTCGCCCTTGCGCCAGGCACGTCTGGCGGAGGACGAAATTCGTCGGCGCGTGCAGGAAACTGCGCAGATGCTGCGCATCGAAGCCTATCTGCAGCGCTTGCCGTTGGAGCTTTCCGGCGGCCAGCAGCAGCGCACGGCGATGGCTCGCGCGCTGGTCAAGGACGCCTCGCTGATCCTGTTCGACGAGCCGTTGGTCAACCTCGACTACAAGTTGCGCGAAGGGCTGCGCCAAGAGTTGCGCGAGCTGTTTGCCGCACGCAATTGCATTGCCGTGTACGCCACCACCGAGCCGAACGAAGCGTTGGCCTTGGGCGGTACCACGACCCTCGTTGATCGAGGGAGAATTATCCAGAGTGCAGCCAGTGCCGAGGTCTACCACCACCCGTGTAATGAACTGGCCGCCGAGCTGTTTTCCGAGCCGCCGATCAATCTGGTGCCCGGGCAGATCGCCGGTAACGAAGTCAGCCTGGCCGGCGCGGTGCACTTTGCCCGCAACGCCGACCTGCGCAGGCTGGGCGATGGCCAGTACCGCTTCGGCGTGCGTCCCAGCCATATCACGCTAGTGCCGGCGCATGACGATGATCTGGAGTTGCCGGTGTTGGTGGAGTTGGCCGAAATCAGTGGCTCGGAAACCTTCCTGCATGTGCGCAACGAGCACTGGCGGATGATTCTGCACCTGCCCGGTGTGCACGAGTATCAGGTCGACACGGCCATTCGCGTGTTTGTCCCGACCCACAAGCTGTTCGTCTTCGACAGCACCGGAGCACTGGTGCAGGCGCCTGGCCTGCGCGAAGCGAGGAGCGCCTGATGGCTGAGATCCGTTTGCGCCAGTTGGCTCACAGCTACAGCCGTCAGCCACGCTCATCGGCCGACTATGCCTTGCATGAGCTGGAGCATGTCTGGGAGCAGGGTGGGGCCTATGCCTTGCTGGGGCCGTCGGGCTGCGGCAAGTCGACCTTGCTCAACATCATTTCCGGTTTGCTCAGCCCATCCCAGGGCGAGGTGCTGTTCGACGGCAAGCCGGTCAATGAACTGTCGCCGCAGCAGCGCAACATCGCCCAGGTGTTTCAGTTCCCGGTTGTCTACGACACCATGAGCGTGTTTGACAACCTGGCCTTTCCCCTGCGCAACCAGGGCCTGGACGAAACCCGGGTGCGCGCGCGGGTGGCGGAGATCGCCGAGGTGCTCGACCTGACTGACGTGCTGAAAAAGAAAGCGCGCAACCTCAGCGCCGACGAGAAGCAGAAAGTTTCCATGGGGCGTGGCCTGGTGCGTGATGACGTCTCGGCGATCCTCTTCGACGAGCCGTTGACGGTGATCGACCCGCACCTGAAGTGGAAGCTGCGGCGCAAGCTCAAGCAGATCCATGAGCAGTTCAACATCACCATGATCTACGTCACCCATGATCAGCTGGAAGCCTCGACCTTCGCCGACAAGATTGCGGTGATGCATGGCGGACGTATCGTCCAGTTCGGCACCCCGCGTGAGCTGTTCGAGCGCCCGCGTCACACCTTTGTCGGCTACTTCATCGGTAGCCCTGGGATGAACCTGATCGAGGTGCGCGCGCAGGCCGATGGGGTGGGTTTTGGCGACATCCACCTAACGCTGCCAGCAGGCTTGCGCGAGCGGCTGGCGGCGCAGCCGGGCGGGCGCCTGCAGGTGGGGATCAGGCCGGAGTTCGTGCAGGTTTGGGAGCGGCCGCTGGACGATACCTTCGAGGCGCGTGTGGTGGATGTGGAGGATTTGGGCACCTACCGCATTGTCACGCTCGATTTGGCCGGCACCCCGCTCAAGGCGCGTATGGCAGAAGATCGGCCGGTGCCACAGGGGCGCGCCTGGGTGAGCTTGCCGAGCCAGTGGTTGATGCTCTATGTCGATGATCTGCTGCTGGAGCTGGCGCCATGAACAAGGTGCCGAACAACAAGGCCTGGTGGCTGGTGCTGCCGGTGTTCCTGCTGGTCGCGTTCAGCGCGGTGATCCCGATGATGACCGTGGTCAACTATTCGCTGCAGGACATCTTCGATCAGTCCAATCGCTACTTCGTCGGCGCCGACTGGTATCGCCAGGTGCTGCGAGACCCGGCCCTGCACGACGCGCTGTTGCGTCAGTTCATCTATTCCGGTTGCGTGCTGCTGATCGAGATCCCGCTGGGCATCGCCATCGCCCTGACCATGGCGACCAAAGGCCGCATGGCCTCGGTGTGCCTGATCGTGATGGCCATCCCGCTGCTGATTCCATGGAACGTGGTGGGCACCATCTGGCAGATCTTCGGCCGTGCCGATATCGGCCTGCTCGGGGCTACCCTGGCGCAGCTGGGGGTCAACTACAACTATGCCGGTAACCCCTTCGATGCCTGGGTCACGGTGCTGGTAATGGATGTCTGGCACTGGACTTCACTGGTCGCGCTGCTGTGCTACTCGGGCCTGCGCGCGATCCCCGATGTGTATTACCAGGCCGCGCGCATCGACCGCGCCTCGGCCTGGGCGGTGTTTCGGCATATCCAATTGCCGAAGCTGAAGAATGTGCTGCTGATCGCGGTAATGCTGCGTTTCATGGACAGCTTCATGATCTACACCGAGCCTTTCGTGCTCACTGGTGGCGGCCCCGGAAATGCCACCACCTTCCTCAGTCAGACCCTGACGCGCATGGCCGTGGGGCAGTTCGACCTAGGCCCGGCAGCGGCTTTTTCGCTGGTGTATTTCCTGATCATCCTGCTGGTGTCGTGGCTGTTCTACACGGCCATGACCCATGCCGACAAGGACTAGGCCGATGACCGTGCGCAAGACAGTGCCACTGCTGCTGTACTTCTTCTTCCTGCTGGTGCCGATCTATTGGCTGCTGAACATGTCGTTCAAGCCCAACAGCGAGATCCTCGGCGGCCTGACCTTGTGGCCAGAGGCATTCACTTTGGATAACTACAAGGTGATCTTCACTGACCCCAGCTGGTACACCGGCTACCTCAACTCGCTGTACTACGTGTGCCTGAATACCCTGATCTCGCTGGCGGTGGCGCTGCCGGCTGCGTATGCCTTCTCGCGCTACCGCTTTCTCGGCGACCGGCATCTGTTCTTCTGGCTGTTGACCAACCGCATGGCACCGCCGGCGGTGTTCTTGCTGCCGTTCTTCCAGCTGTATTCCTCGATCGGCCTGTTCGACACCCATATCGCCGTAGCCCTGGCGCACTGCCTGTTCAACGTGCCGCTGGCGGTGTGGATCCTGGAAGGCTTCATGTCCGGCGTGCCCAAGGAAATCGACGAAACTGCCTACATCGACGGTTATAGCTTCCCGCGTTTTTTTGTGAAGATTTTCATCCCGCTGATCGGCTCAGGGATCGGTGTGACGGCGTTTTTCTGTTTCATGTTTTCCTGGGTCGAGCTGCTCCTGGCGCGCACCTTGACCTCGGTCAACGCCAAACCGATCGCCGCGGTGATGACCCGCACCGTGTCGGCCTCGGGCATCGACTGGGGGGTGCTGGCCGCCGCCGGGGTGCTGACGATCCTGCCAGGCATGCTGGTGATCTGGTTTGTCCGTAATCATGTGGCCAAGGGCTTTGCCTTGGGCCGGGTGTAGGAGGGCGACGCGATGGAGTGGATGGCCTGGACCTTGCCCACTGCGCTGTTTTTCATCGCAGTCGGCCTGTTGCTGTTGGGCATGACCGTGCTTGAGCTGCGCCGGCCGTGCATCGAGCGGCGTGGTTTTCTGCCGATCGCCACCACCCGTGGTGACCGGCTGTTCATCGGTTTGCTGGCCAGTGCCTACCTGCACCTGTTGCTGGTCGGGGTCAGCGACTGGCCGTTGTGGGTGGCCTCGCTGTTGTCGCTGGCTTGGCTGGTGCTAGTGCTGCGCTGGGGATGACTGGCGCCGTGGAATAACTCAATCGGGAGATCACAATGTTCGATAACGACAACAACCGGCGACATTTGACCCTGGCCGCGGTACTTGTGCTAGGGCTGCAGGGCAACGCCTGGGCCGATCAGTACGAGGACGCGGCGAAGAAGTGGATCGACAGCGAATTCAAGCCCTCGACCCTGACCCCGCAGCAGCAGATGGACGAACTCAAGTGGTTCATCAAAGCCGCAGAGTCGTTCCGTGGGATGAAGATCAACGTGGTGTCGGAAACCATCACCACCCACGAGTACGAGTCCAAGGTACTGGCCAAGGCCTTCAGTGAGATCACCGGGATTGCGCTGACCCACGATCTGCTGCAAGAAGGTGATGTGGTGGAAAAGCTGCAGACCCAGATGCAGTCGGACAAGAACATTTATGACGGCTGGGTCAACGACTCCGACTTGATCGGTACGCATTTTCGCTACGGTAAGGTCGAATCGATTACCGACATGATGGCCAACGAAGGCAAGGCCTACACCTCGCCGACCTTGGATCTGCAAGACTTCATCGGTATCTCGTTCACCACCGCGCCAGACGGCAAGGTCTACCAACTGCCTGACCAGCAGTTCGCCAACTTGTACTGGTTCCGCGCTGACTGGTTCGATCGCCCCGAGCTCAAGGCCAAGTTCAAGGAGAAATACGGCTACGAACTGGGCGTGCCGGTGAACTGGTCGGCCTATGAGGACATCGCCAAGTTCTTCACTGAAGACGTCAAGCAGATCGACGGCAAGCGCGTGTATGGTCACATGGACTATGGCAAGAAGGACCCATCGTTGGGCTGGCGCTTCACGGACGCCTGGTTTTCCATGGCCGGCGGCGGCGACAAGGGCCTGCCCAATGGCCTGCCGGTGGACGAGTGGGGAATACGCGTTGAGGACTGTCATCCGGTCGGCTCCAGCGTGACCCGGGGGGGGGACACCAACGGCCCAGCAGCGGTCTATGCGACCCAGAAGTATGTCGACTGGATGCGTGCCTACGCGCCCAAGGAGGCCCAGGGCATGACCTTCTCCGAGGCAGGCCCGGTGCCTGCGCAAGGCAACATCGCCCAGCAGATCTTCTGGTACACCGCGTTTACCGCTGACATGACCAAGCCCGGCCTGCCAGTAGTCAATGCCGACGGTACGCCGAAGTGGCGCATGGCGCCTTCGCCGAAGGGCCCTTACTGGGAGGAAGGGATGAAGCTCGGTTACCAGGACACGGGCTCCTGGACGTTCTTCAAATCCACTCCCGAGAAGCAGCGTTTGGCGGCCTGGCTGTATGCGCAGTTCGTGACCTCCAAGACCGTGTCGTTGAAAAAGACCATCGTCGGCCTGACGCCAATTCGTGAGTCGGACATCAATTCCCAGGCCATGACCGAGCTTGCGCCCAAGCTTGGCGGTTTGGTGGAGTTTTACCGCAGCCCGGCTCGGGTGCAGTGGACGCCGACCGGGACCAACGTGCCGGATTATCCGCGCTTGGCCCAGTTGTGGTGGAGCCATATCGCCGAAGTGGCCAGTGGCGAGAAGACTCCGCAACAGGCGCTCGATGGGTTGGCCCGCGATCAGGACCGCATGCTTGAACGGCTTGAGCGCTCCAAGGCGCAGGCGACCTGTGCACCCAAGCTCAATCCGGAGAAAGATGCCCAGTATTGGTTCGACCAGCCGGGTGCACCCAAGCCTAAGCTTGAGAACGAGAAGCCCAAGGGCGAGACGGTGAGCTACAGCGAATTGCTCAAGTCGTGGGAGGCGGCGCGTAAGTGACTTGAGGGTGCTGCTGTACGTGCCAAGGCGCAGAGCGCTCTGGGTGGGGGCGGGCTTGCCCCGCGATGAGGCCGGTGAGGGCTGCATGAAATTCAGAGCATAAAAAAACGGCACCTGCTAAAGGTGCCGTTCTCTGTTCAACTCACTTATGCAGCTCTTCGGCGGCAAACAGTGTGTTCTCCAGCAAGCAGGCCCGGGTCATCGGGCCCACGCCGCCCGGTACCGGGGTGATCCAGCCTGCGCGGGGCAGGGCAGTCTCATAGACCACGTCGCCGACCAGCTTGCCGTCTTCCTGGCGGTTGATGCCGACGTCGATGACGATGGCACCTTGCTTGATCCACTCACCCTTGACCAGGCCTGGTTTGCCAGCAGCCACCACCACCAGGTCGGCGCGGCCGACGTGGCCGGCCAGGTCCTTGGTGAAGCGGTGGGTGACGGTCACGGTGCAGCCGGCCAGCAGCAGCTCCATGGCCATTGGCCGGCCAACGATGTTTGAAGCGCCCACTACGACCGCGTTCATCCCATACAGATCCTGCCCGGTGCTTTCCAGCAAGGTCATGATGCCTTTCGGCGTGCACGGGCGCAGCAGCGGGATACGTTGGGCCAGACGACCGACGTTATAAGGATGGAAGCCATCGACGTCTTTGTCCGGGCGGATGCGCTCGAGCAGCAGCGAGGCGTCCAGGTGTACCGGCAGCGGCAGTTGCAGCAGGATGCCGTCGACCGCTGCATCGTCATTGAGGCGATCGATCAGCTCGGTCAGGGCTTGCTGCGTAGTATCGCTAGGCAGGTCGAAGGCCTGGGAAATGAAACCGACCTCCTCGCAGTCCTTGCGCTTGTGCGATACATAGACTTGGGAAGCGGGATCGGTGCCGACCAGGATCACCGCCAGGCCTGGCGTACGCAGGCCTTGCTGGCGACGCTCCACGACACGTTGAGCGATCTGCTGGCGCAGGCTGGCGGCGATCGCCTTGCCATCGATAAGGTGTGCAGTCATAGACGCGTGATTAACCATCGAGAAAGGAACATATAGAAGCGCGCATTCTCGCACGACACGGCGCGAGGGCAAAGGCGGGTGGTCGGGCAAATCCCCTAACCCCTTCAATAATTTAAATTTTTTAGAGAAAGAGGTTGACGCTTTTGCAGCTCGTCTATAACATTCGGCGCACTTGTCGGGCACAGCCTAGCACTGGTTGGCTAAGTCGGGCAGAATGAGTGGTTTAACAGCTTGACTGATAAGCCTCATTCGGTCAGGCGGCATGCTTATGCGCCCGTAGCTCAGCTGGATAGAGCATCCGCCTTCTAAGCGGATGGTCGCAGGTTCGAGTCCTGCCGGGTGCGCCATTAGGCGGCATAGGCACGCAAGTGAAGTTGTAGCGCGATATGGTGGGCGTAGCTCAGTTGGTAGAGCGCCGGATTGTGATTCCGGTTGTCGTGGGTTCGATTCCCATCGTCCACCCCATATTCTGCAAAGGCGCCTTGATTGTTGGATCTGGCGCCTTTGTTTTAAGTGTTACACGCGGACGTGGTGAAATTGGTAGACACACTGGATTTAGGTTCCAGCGGCGCAAGCTGTAAGAGTTCGAGTCTCTTCGTCCGCACCATGTTTCTGTAGGCTTCAGCGCAACACTGCAACACCGCAACATGGTGGGCGTAGCTCAGTTGGTAGAGCGCCGGATTGTGATTCCGGTTGTCGTGGGTTCGATTCCCATCGTCCACCCCATATTTTTCGAAGGCGCCTTGATTGTATAATCAGGCGCCTTTGTTTTATCTGCTCCACGCGGACGTGGTGAAATTGGTAGACACACTGGATTTAGGTTCCAGCGGCGCAAGCTGTAAGAGTTCGAGTCTCTTCGTCCGCACCATCCAAGTGCTTGATTGTTCGAGCGCAAAAAAGCAGCCTGCAGGCTAATGCTGTTTACTTTGGCTGTTGGGGCCAAAGCAGGCGACACAGGCCTCATGTGAGCAGCATTGACCTGCAGAGCTGCCTTTTTCTGCCTGTTTCGATGCTTTCTGCGAGGCTGAATGATTCGCCGCTGCGCCGCACTGCGCGGATTGTTCCTGCTAATGGCCACCTTGCTCAGCGCGGGATGCCAATCGCCGCGCGAAAGCCTGCAAGCCCTCGCAGCCGAGCATGCGCAGCGCGTTGAGCTCATCCACACTCGCGACTATCCAGTGCTCTACAGTGCAGTGCGTGTTCCTGCGGCGCCCACGCTGCAGGTGCAGACCTTGGCGGGTAATCTGAGTCCACAGCAATGGGTGCGCTTGCTTCTATTGACCTCATGAGCAAGCCTGGCGTCAGTGGCGCGGGCGCTCGCTGGAGTGCGTGGGCGCGCAGGATTAGCGCCGATCACGCAGCTGGCTCTGGTGGCGGCGTAATAAAAGCTGATAGATTTCAGTCGGTTGAAACTCCGGTCGACAAACCGGTAGAGGGATTGCCCCAATGATTGCAAAAGAAGCCCGCCAAGCCTTGGCGCTAGAGCGTTTCGCCCAAGCCAATCCGCAGATGCTCGAGGAAATCCGCGAGTTGGATCCGCGCGAGCAGGCCCAGCAGATTGAATGGGCGTTCGAAGATGCAGCGCAGGAGCAGGGCATAGAGCCCTGGGAGTTGACCCTGCAACTGATCGCCGAGAGCCCAGAACAGCTGCAGGCCATGCGTCTGGAGGTCCATCGCGAGGTGGCCGAGGCGCTGGGGATGGAGTGGCAAGAGTACTGCGCGTTCAACGAGATCGATCCCGAGCAGGGGTGATGGTCGCTTGGCCGGGTAGTTGTTTGACAAGGTTTTTCAGCTGCGTGCCCCAAGCGGTGGCGTGCAGCCCTTAACGGATAGGGCCTGGCGGCTGATCGCGCAGGTCCTTGAATGAAATCGATCGGCGTGGTTTCCCGTCGTCCCGAGTGGGGTGACTTCTGGTGCGTGAGTCACTAGAATGCTTGCCCTTGATTCTGGAGTCGGGCTATCGCCGGCTAACGTCTGTGCAACGAGGAATATCCATGCAAGTTTCGGTTGAAAACACTTCCGCTCTCGAGCGCCGCATGACCATCGCCGTTCCGGCCGAGCGCGTCGAGACCGAAGTCAACAAGCGTCTGCAACAGACTGCCCGTCGCGCCAAGGTTCCAGGCTTCCGTCCTGGCAAGGTGCCAATGAGCGTCATCCGTCAGCGTTACGAAGACGCTGCCCGCCAGGAAGCGTTCGGTGACCTGGTCCAGTCGTCCTTCTACGAAGCCGTCGTCGAGCAGAAGCTGAACCCGGCTGGCGCCCCAGCTGTTGAGCCTAAGTCCTTCGAAAAAGGCAAGGACCTGGAATTCGTTGCCATCTTCGAAGTATTCCCAGAGTTCACCGTTGCAGGTTTCGAGTCGATCAACGTCGAGCGCCTGAGCGCCGAAGTGGCTGACGCTGACCTGGACAACATGCTGGAAGTCCTGCGCAAGCAGAACACCCGTTTTGAAACCGTTGAGCGCGCTGCGCAAAACGATGACCAGGTCAACATCGATTTCGTTGGCAAGGTCGACGGTGAAGTATTCGCCGGCGGTTCGGCCAAGGGCACCCAGCTGGTGCTGGGTTCCGGCCGCATGATCCCAGGCTTCGAAGATGGCCTGGTTGGCGCCAAGGCTGGCGAAGAGCGCGTTGTCAACGTGACCTTCCCAGAGGACTACCAGAACCTCGACCTGGCGGGTAAAGCCGCCGAGTTCACCATCACTGTCAACAGCGTTTCCGCGCCTCAGCTGCCAGAGTTGAACGAAGAGTTCTTCGCTCAGTTCGGCATCAAAGAGTCGACCCTGGAAGGCTTCCGCAACGAAGTTCGCAAGAACATGGAGCGCGAGCTGCGCCAAGCGATCAAGACCAAGGTGAAAAACCAGGTCATGGACGGTCTGCTGGCCGCCAACCCGATCGAAGTGCCAAAAGCGCTGCTGGAAAACGAAGTCAACCGTCTGCGCGTACAAGCTGTTCAGCAGTTCGGTGGCAACATCAAGCCTGACCAACTGCCGGCCGAACTGTTCGAAGAACAGGCCAAGCGTCGCGTTGTCCTGGGTCTGATCGTTGCTGAAGTGGTCAAGCAATTCGACCTCAAGCCTGACGAAGGCAAGGTTCGCGAGATGATCGAAGAAATGGCTTCGGCTTACCAAGAGCCAGAGCAGGTCATCAGCTGGTACTACAAGAACGACCAGCAACTGAACGAAGTGCGTTCGGTTGTGCTGGAAGAGCAAGTTGTAGATACTGTCTTGCAGAAAGCGACTGTGACCGACAAATCGGTCTCGTACGAAGACGCAGTCAAACCAGCCCAGGCCCCTGCCGAAGCTGAGTAAACTGCCCCTCTCGTAGGAAGCCCCCACAAGCCAGCCTTCGCGCTGGCTTGTGCGTATTCAAGCCATGACTATTTGGGAGTGAGTGCAGGACATGTCCCGCAATTCTTATATTCAGCAGAGCTCTGACATCCAGGCCGCAGGCGGTCTGGTCCCGATGGTTATCGAGCAGTCCGCCCGTGGCGAACGCGCCTATGACATCTACTCGCGCCTGTTGAAGGAGCGAGTGATCTTCCTGGTAGGTCCGGTAGAAGACTACATGGCCAACTTGGTCGTGGCGCAACTGCTGTTCCTGGAAGCGGAAAACCCGGACAAGGATATCCATCTCTACATCAACTCACCGGGCGGTTCGGTGACTGCTGGCATGTCGATCTACGACACCATGCAGTTCATCAAGCCGGACGTCTCCACCATCTGCATCGGCCAGGCCTGCAGCATGGGCGCCTTCCTGTTGACCGCGGGTGCCAAAGGCAAGCGTCACTGCCTGCCGAACTCGCGCGTCATGATTCACCAGCCGCTCGGCGGCTTCCAGGGTCAGGCGACCGACATCCAGATCCACGCCCAGGAGATCCTCAGCATCAAGGGTCGTCTGAACGAGCTGCTGGCCTACCACACCGGCCAGGACCTCGAGACCATCCAGCGTGATACTGAGCGCGACAACTTCATGAGCGCCCAGCGCGCGGCCGAGTACGGCCTGATCGACTCGGTATACGACAAGCGGCAACTGGTCTCCTGATCCCAGGGGCCAGAGCGGGTAGGCGCCGAAAGCGCCTACCTGCGGACTTGAAAAAGCCCGCAATTGCCTTCATCTTGTGTTTCAAGCCTACCGGATTGGATCGATCGAATGACTGACACCCGTAACGGCGAGGACAGCGGCAAATTGCTCTATTGCTCCTTCTGCGGCAAAAGCCAGCACGAAGTGCGCAAATTGATTGCCGGGCCCTCGGTATTTATCTGCGACGAGTGCGTCGACCTGTGCAACGACATCATCCGCGAGGAGGTGCAGGAAGCCCAGGCCGAGAGCAACGCGCACAAACTGCCTTCGCCGAAAGAAATCAGCGGCATCCTGGACCAGTACGTCATTGGTCAGGAGCGCGCCAAGAAGGTGCTGTCCGTAGCGGTGTACAACCACTACAAGCGCCTGAACCAGCGTGACAAGAAGGGCGACGAAGTCGAACTGGGCAAAAGCAACATCCTGCTCATCGGGCCTACTGGCTCGGGCAAGACCCTGCTCGCCGAAACCCTTGCACGCCTGTTGAACGTACCGTTCACCATTGCTGACGCCACCACCCTGACCGAAGCCGGTTATGTCGGTGAGGACGTCGAGAACATCATTCAGAAACTGCTGCAAAAGTGCGACTACGACGTAGAAAAAGCCCAGATGGGCATTGTCTACATCGACGAGATCGATAAGATTTCGCGTAAGTCGGACAACCCGTCGATCACCCGCGACGTTTCGGGCGAGGGCGTGCAGCAGGCACTGTTGAAGCTGATCGAAGGCACCGTGGCCTCCGTGCCGCCGCAAGGTGGCCGTAAGCACCCGCAACAGGAATTCCTGCAGGTTGATACCCGCAACATCCTGTTCATCTGCGGTGGCGCGTTCTCGGGTCTGGAAAAAGTCATCCAGAACCGTTCCACCAAAGGTGGCATCGGCTTTAGCGCTGAAGTGCGCAGTAAGGAAGAAGGCAAGAAGGTCGGTGAATCCCTGCGTGAAGTCGAGCCTGACGACTTGGTCAAGTTCGGTCTGATCCCAGAATTCGTTGGTCGTCTGCCAGTGCTGGCGACGCTCGACGAGCTGGATGAGGCAGCGCTCATGCAGATCCTCACCGAGCCGAAGAACGCGCTGACCAAGCAATATGGCAAGCTGTTCGAAATGGAAGGCGTGGACCTTGAGTTCCGCAGCGATGCGCTCAAGGCCGTTGCTCGCAAGGCTCTGGAGCGCAAGACTGGCGCCCGTGGCCTGCGTTCGATCCTCGAAGGCGTGCTGCTCGACACCATGTATGAAATTCCTTCGCAGAAGGAAGTCAGCAAGGTGGTGATCGACGAGAGCGTCATCGAAGGTAGCTCGCAACCGCTGCTCATCTACGAGAACAGCGAGCCGCAAGCCAAAGCCGCGCCAGACGCCTGAATCAGGTATTTGTTGCGTAAACAGAAGGGGCCTACGGGCCCCTTTCTGCTTTTCCTGCTTAAGCGCTTGTAATTTCGCAGGGCTGCCCCCACATTAGGTCCAAGCATCATTTCCACCGGTTTCCGGCCATAAGGCCGCTGTAGAGGCGAAATCATGAAGACCACCCTCGACTTGCCTCTTTTGCCATTGCGCGATGTCGTCGTCTATCCGCACATGGTTATCCCGCTGTTCGTGGGGCGCGAAAAATCCATCGAGGCCCTCGAGGCCGCGATGACGGGCGAAAAGCAGATCCTGCTGCTGGCCCAGAAGAATCCAGCCGATGATGATCCAGGTGAAGACGCCCTGTATCGCGTGGGCACCATTGCCACTGTTCTGCAGCTGCTGAAACTGCCCGACGGTACCGTCAAGGTGCTGGTCGAGGGTGAGCAGCGCGGCGCGGTCGAGCGTTTCACTGAAGTCGATGGGCATGTGCGTGCCGAAGTCAGCCTGATCGATGAAATCGACGCACCTGAACGTGAGTCGGAAGTCTTCGTACGCAGCCTGCTGTCGCAGTTCGAGCAATACGTGCAGTTGGGCAAGAAGGTGCCAGCCGAAGTGCTGTCCTCGCTCAACAGCATCGAAGAGCCTGGGCGCCTGGTCGATACCATGGCCGCGCACATGGCGCTGAAGATCGAGCAAAAGCAAGAGATCCTCGAGATCGTCGACCTGCAGACACGTGTCGAACACGTGCTGGCCCTGCTGGACGCGGAAATCGACCTGTTGCAGGTTGAGAAGCGTATCCGTGGTCGGGTCAAGAAGCAGATGGAGCGCAGCCAGCGCGAGTACTACCTGAATGAGCAGATGAAGGCCATTCAGAAAGAGCTCGGCGATGGCGATGAAGGTCACAACGAAGTCGAAGAGCTGAAAAAGCGTATCGACGCCGCTGGCCTGCCTAAAGATGCCCTGGCCAAGGCCCAGGCCGAGCTGAACAAGCTCAAGCAAATGTCGCCGATGTCGGCCGAAGCCACCGTGGTCCGTTCCTACCTGGACTGGCTGGTGCAGGTGCCGTGGAAGGCGCAGAGCAAGGTGCGTCTCGATCTGACCAAGGCCGAGGAAATCCTCGACGCCGACCACTACGGTCTGGAGGAGGTCAAGGAGCGCATCCTTGAGTACCTCGCCGTGCAAAAGCGGGTGAAGAAGATCCGTGGTCCGGTGTTATGCCTGGTCGGTCCTCCGGGTGTCGGCAAGACCTCGCTGGCCGAGTCGATCGCCGCTGCGACCAACCGCAAGTTCGTGCGCATGGCCCTTGGTGGGGTGCGTGACGAGGCTGAGATCCGTGGCCACCGCCGCACCTACATCGGTTCCATGCCCGGTCGTCTGATTCAGAAAATGACCAAGGTGGGTGTACGCAATCCGCTGTTCTTGCTCGATGAAATCGACAAGATGGGCAGCGACATGCGTGGCGACCCGGCATCGGCGCTGCTGGAGGTGCTCGACCCCGAGCAGAACCACAATTTCAACGATCACTACCTGGAGGTCGACTACGACCTGTCGGATGTGATGTTCCTGTGCACCTCCAACTCGATGAACATCCCGCCGGCGCTGCTTGACCGGATGGAAGTGATCCGCCTGCCGGGTTACACCGAGGACGAGAAGATCAACATCGCGGTCAAGTACCTGGTGCCCAAGCAGGTCAAGGCCAACGGTTTGAAGAAGGATGAGCTTGAGGTCGACGTCAGTGCGATCCGCGACATCATTCGTTACTACACCCGTGAAGCTGGCGTGCGTGGCCTGGAGCGGCAAATTGCCAAGGTCTGCCGCAAGGTGGTCAAGGAGCACACCGGGCAGAAACTGGTGAAGGTCAAGGTCACTGGCGAGCAGCTTGAGCAGCTGCTGGGTGTGCGCAAGTTCCGCTACGGCCTGGCCGAGCAGCAGGACCAGATTGGCCAGGTCACCGGCCTTGCCTGGACCCAGGTGGGCGGCGAATTGCTGACCATCGAAGCGGTGGTCATCCCGGGCAAAGGCCAGTTGATCAAGACCGGTTCGCTGGGCGATGTGATGGTCGAATCGATCACTGCCGCGCAGACCGTGGTGCGTAGCCGTGCCCGCAGCCTGGGGATTGCCGCTGACTTCCACGAGAAGCGTGATGTGCACATCCACATGCCCGAGGGCGCCACGCCCAAGGATGGCCCGAGTGCCGGTATTGGCATGTGCACTGCACTGGTCTCGGCCCTGACCCAGATCCCGGTGCGGGCAGATGTCGCGATGACCGGCGAAATCACCCTGCGCGGGCAGGTTCTGGCCATTGGTGGTTTGAAGGAAAAACTGCTCGCAGCGCACCGTGGTGGGATCAAGACCGTGATCATTCCCGAGGAGAATGTTCGCGATCTGAAGGAGATTCCGGAAAATATCAAACAGGATCTTCAGATCAAACCGGTCAAATGGATTGACGAAGTCCTCCAAATTGCGCTGCAATACGCCCCGGAGCCCTTGCCAGATGTGGCTCCTGAGATTGTCGCGAAAGATGACAAGCGCGACAGCGATGCCAAGGAAAGAATCAGCACGCACTAATCCGTTTCTCGCTGGGGGGCTTTCCTTGACAGTTTTTTCGGGCCCTTGTTATAAAGCGGCACGCCAGTGTCAACAGGCCACCCAGCGCTAGTTTCATACGCTTTTCATTACATACTTAGAAACAAACTCAAATAGAGATATAAGGGGACTTAGAGTGAACAAGTCGGAACTGATTGACGCTATCGCCACATCTGCTGATATTTCGAAAGCCACCGCCGGCAAGGCGCTGGACGCCGTAATCGAATCCGTCACCGGCGCCCTGAAGCAAGGTGATGACGTGGTACTGGTAGGCTTCGGTACTTTCTCCGTCAAGGATCGCGCTGAGCGCACCGGCCGCAACCCGCAAACCGGTAAGGCGATCAAGATCGCAGCTGCCAAGGTTCCAGGTTTCAAAGCTGGTAAAGGCTTGAAAGACGCCGTCAACTAAGTCGTCTCTTTCAGCCGGTCCGGGCGCCGCCAGGGCCGACCGCGTGACGGCGGGACGCAAACGTTCCCGCCCGACACGCTCGCTTCGAGAAGGCGCATCTTCGGATGCGCCTTTCTTCTATCAGGACTCTACCCACGCTCCGCGGTTGACGACGCAGTGGTACAACCGTTTCTGGGGGACGCATGCTGCAGAATATCCGGGACAATTCACAAGGTTGGATTGCCAAGTCCATCATCGGCCTTATCGTCGTGTTGATGGCGTTGACTGGCTTCGAGGCCATTTTCCAGGCCGCCAGCCATAGCCAGGACGCCGCCAAGGTGAACGGCCAGACCATCAGCCAGAACGAGCTGAGCCAGGCCGTCGACATGCAGCGCCGCCAGCTGATACAACAGCTGGGCAAGGATTTCGATCCTGCTCTGCTGGATGAGAAAATGTTGCGCGAAGCCGCGCTCAAAGGGCTGATCGATCGCAAACTGCTGTTGCAGGGTGCCGAAGACGCCAAGTTCGCATTCTCCGAGGCTGCACTGGATCAAGTGATCCTGCAAACGCCGGAGTTCCAGGTTGACGGCAAGTTCGACGCCAACCGCTTCGACCAGGTCATCCGCCAGATGGGCTACGGTCGCATGCAGTTCCGTGACATGCTCGCCGAAGAAATGCTCATCGGCCAGCTGCGCACCGGGCTAGCCGGTAGCAGCTTCGTCACCGACAAGCAGGTCGATGCGTTTGCCCGCCTGGAAAAGCAGACCCGTGATTTCGCTTCGCTGACCTTCAAGGCCAACCCGGCATCGGTCAACGTCAGCGACGACGAGGTCAAGGCCCATTACGAGCAGCACGCCAAAGAGTTCATGACGCCTGATCAGGTAGTCATCGACTATATCGAGCTGAAGAAGTCGGCGTTCTTCGACCAGGTCAAGGTCAACGAAGACGAGCTCAAGGCGCTGTACGAGAAAGAAATCGCCAACCTGTCCGAGCAACGCCATGCCGCGCACATCCTCATCGATGTCAACGACAAGGTCAGCGAAGCCCAGGCCAAGGCGCGTATCGAAGAGATCCAGCAACGTCTGGCCAAGGGTGAAGACTTCGCCAAACTGGCCAAGGAGTTCTCCCAGGATCCAGGTTCCGCGACCACCGGTGGTGACCTTGGCTTCGCAGGGCCTGGCGTCTACGACCCAGCCTTCGAAGATGCGCTGTACAAGCTGAGCAAGGACCAGGTCTCCGAGCCAGTGCGCACAGAGTACGGCTATCACCTGATCAAGCTGCTGGGCGTCGAGGCACCTGAAGTGCCGAGCTTTGCCAGCCTGAAAGACAAGCTGACGCGTGAGCTCAAGACCCAGCAGGTCGAACAGCGCTTCGTCGAAGTGACCAAGGAACTCGAAGATGCTGCCTTCGAAGCCTCCGACCTGGCCCAACCGGCCCAGGACCTGGGCTTGAAAGTGCAGACCTCGGCGCCGTTCGGTCGTGAAGGTGGCGAAGGCATCACCGCCAACCGTGCGGTAGTCCAGGCAGCCTTCAGCGAAGAAGTGATCGATGAAGGTTCCAACAGCAACGCCATCGAGCTCGATCCGGAAACCGTGATCGTGCTGCGCGCCAAGGAACACCGCAAGCCAGAGCAACTGCCGCTGGAAGCGGTAGCCAAGAACATCCGCGAGCACCTGGCCAAAGAGAAGGCGACCGCCGAACTCAAAGCCAAGGCTGACAAGCTGATTGCAGGTCTGCGTGATGGCTCGATCGCTGCCGGCACCGCCCACGAAGGTCAGAGCTGGAAGGTCCAGGAAGCGGTCACCCGTGGCCAGGACGGCATCGACCCGCTCGAGCTGCAGGCGGTATTCCGCCTGGCCAAGCCAGCCGCCAAGGACAAGCCGGAATACGGCAGTGTGGTCCTGGCCGATGGCAGCCTGGTGGTAGTGCAGCTCAAAGGCGTCAACGAAGGCGCTGCGGCCACTGACGAGGAGAAGCAGCAGATCCGTCGCTACCTCGCCTCGCGTGCAGGCCAGCAGGACTTTGCCGCCTACCGCAAGCAGCTGGAAGCCAATGCCGATATCACGCGCTACTGAGTGATCATTGGATAACCAGACAGGCCGCTTTTGCGGCCTGTCTGCTTTGCGCGATCTGAACTACCATGCCGACCTCATCGCGCGGCTAGCCCAGAGGCATCGCCTGGCTAGCTGAGCGACCTCGTGGGAGCGGGCTAGCCGCGCGATGCTCAGCTTGCATCAACGCCGTGTCCCTTCGTAGTTATCCAGCGTATCGCGTGCAATCTCCCGCCCCAGCGCAATCAACTCCGGCGCCTTGTAGAACTCGAAGAACTGACACACCCGCTTGGGTACGTTGATCAGTACATCCGGCGGATAGCCGGCGATCTTGTATTGGGCCAGCGAGGTCTGCATCACTTCAAAACTTTGGTTGATCAGGTCCAGCAACGACGCAGGTCCCACGTTGTCGATGATGAACGAGCCGGTCGCCGACTTTGGCGCGCCGCTGCTTTCCGGCGCCGCCGCCGGTTGCTGGCCTTCAGGTTCGGCCGAGTCACTGAGCCAGGGGTTGGGCGGCGCCATGCCCTCGGCAGCGATCTCCTGTTCGATGCGGATCATCTGCTCGGCCGGCTTGCGTCGAAACGGCAGGCGCGAGCCTACCGAGTTGATCAAGGAATCAAAGCGCTTCTTGAACGCTGCTGGGCGCTCGATCACGGGCAGTTGATACTGCTTCTGGTTGGTGGCGTTGAGGTTGACCGCGATGATCAGGTCGCAGTGGCTGGACACCACCGGCACGATTGGCAGCGGGTTGAGGATGCCGCCGTCCACCAGCATACGATTGCCTTGCACCACGGGCGTGAACAGGCTGGGGATCGCCGCCGAAGCGC
Organism: Pseudomonas sp. NPDC088890; assembly: GCF_044900155.1. Taxonomy (NCBI): domain Bacteria; kingdom Pseudomonadati; phylum Pseudomonadota; class Gammaproteobacteria; order Pseudomonadales; family Pseudomonadaceae; genus Pseudomonas; species Pseudomonas sp. NPDC088890. Next base: position 610,763 of record NZ_JBJDNG010000001.1, read on the forward strand.
GCATGGCCTGATGCAGGCAACCTTCCTGGAACCAGATCTCCTGTTGGTTGGTAAGATCGGTGGCTACCGCGGTATAGGGGATGCGCAGCTGCTCGATGTTGATCTCGCCCACGATCTTGCGGATCTGGCCAAACACCTTATCGCCCCGAATGGCGCCAAGGCGAAAGCTCACATCGACCAAGCGCAACACATCCAAGTAGTCCAGGCTTTCGATCCAGTGCCGGTATTCGTCGAGCTTGCCAGCGGCGTAGATGCCACCGACCACGGCACCCATGGAGCAGCCGGCGATGCAGGCGATGTCATAGCCGCGTCGCTCGATTTCTTCGATCACACCAATGTGGGCATAGCCCCGTGCACCACCTGATCCCAGCACCAACGCGACACGTTTGCTCATAGAATTCCCCCGCAGCTGTGCAACCATGGTCCAACAATGCACCCATTGCACCCTGTGCTTCAATGGACGCCGTGCTGAGCTACGCTGAACAGGGCACTTTTCCCTAGCCTGAGCGTCGAACGGCCACTGACTTTTTCACCTTTGGAGTATTACCGATGAAAGCCTGGATCTGCCTTCCACTGATCGCCCTGGCCCTGGCTGGCTGCGCGGGCAAGACGGCCTACCGTGACAGCTGCGCGACCCAGTTGGATGCCGCCTGGAAGGAGCTTGACCTGGCCAAGGCCGAAGGCTTTGCCGGCACTGTCAGCTACTCCAAGGCGTTATCGCTGCTGACCGGTGCCAAGACCCAGCAGCAGTTCGAAGGGTTCGAGGGTTGCACCAAGAAAGCCGAGAAGGCGCGGTTCTACATTCGTGAGTCGCGCGCGGGTCGTTGATCAAGGAGCCTTGAATGTCTGCCATGCTCGATCATGTCGTCGCGCAACTATTGACCTTGCAAGTACGCCTGCTGGCCTGCCGCGAGCGCTTGGCAGGCGATGTCGACAGCGAGGCGCTGCATGACCTGCGCACCACCACCCGGCGCTTGCGCAGCCTGCTCAGGCCGTTACGCGGCCTGCCAGGGGTCGAACAGCTGGAAGATGCCGCTGGGGCCCTGGGCGACCTGACTACGCCACTGCGCGACCGTGAGGTGCTGGCCGATCAGTTGCTCGAGCGCGGTTACCAGCAGGCCGGTCAAGCGCGTTTGCAGGGCAGGGCGCGCACCTTCGCCAGCGTGGCCGGCAGCGCTCAGCTCACGCGCATGCTGGCGATTGTCGATGCCTTCCCGCTGTTTCTGCGTGCGGCCGATCGTGAAGGGCTCGCCGATCGGCTCAAGCGGCGCATCGACAAACGCCTGACCAAGCAATGGCGCAAGCTGGAAAAGGGGTTGAAGGATCCGGCCCATGATCGCCATCGGCTGCGGCTGCTGATCAAACGGGTGCGCTATGGCGACGAAGCCTACCCGCAGCTCGATCACGCTGGGCGCAAGCTGCAGCGGTTGCTCAAGCGCGCCCAGGGCGACCTGGGCGACTGGCATGACCGCGTTCAGTGGCTGTCGCAGGTGCCGAGGCATGCCGATCTTGCGTCGTGCCAGGTGGCCTGGGAACAAGAGCTGCAGGAGGCTGAGCAGCAGTCTGATGTCACCCTGCAGAAGCTGCAGGATGCCTTGGCGCGACGATAGCCCGCTGAAATGACCGATATGCGGGCTGCTGTGTGCAGGTTCGCTGGCTAACATCGGAGTTTTCCTGCAAAAGCCGAGGGCATCATGAATTTCACTCAATTGCTGGTTGCGGTGCGCGAGCACCCCGAATCGGTGTGCGTGCCCGCCAGCTGGGCTCAGGGGCGGGCGGCGTTTGGCGGTCTGATGGCCGCGCTGGTGTACCAAGCCATGCGCTTGAAGCTGACAGACGAGCGCCTGGTTCGCTCCCTGGCGATCACCTTCGTTGGGCCTGCTGCGCCTGATGTGCCGATCAGTTTCGAGGTCGAGGTGCTGCGTGAGGGCAAAGCCGTCAGCACCCTGCTTGGCCGTGCGGTGCAAGACGGCCAGGTGGTGACGCTGGTGCAGGGGAGTTTCGGTGCGGGACGAGCCTCAGAGGTCGAGGTGACGGCGCTGCCCGCGGTAGAGATGAAAGCGCTCGAGCAGAGTGCCCCCGAGCTGCCTTATATCAAGGGCATCACACCGGAGTTCATGCGCCACGTGGCGCTGCGCTGGGCTATCGGCGGGTTGCCTTTTACCGGCAACGCTTCGCGGCAAATGGGCGGTTGGGTGCGCCTGCGCGATGTCGAGCAGGGGCCGGTCAACGAATCGCACCTGCTGGCCCTGGTGGATGCCTGGCCGCCTAGCTTGATGCCGTTTCTCAAGCGGCCCGCTGCGGGCAGCACGTTGACCTGGACCATCGAGTTCGTCCAGCCGACACCGACCCTGTCGACCCTGGACTGGTGCCGCTATTGCGTCGAGACCGAGCACGCCAAAGACGGTTACGGCCACGCCTCGGCCGCGCTGTGGAGCGCCGAGGGTGAGTTACTGGCGCTAAGCCGGCAAACGGTCACGGTGTTCGCTTAACGCCGGTGCTTGTGCCGTTCGCGCCAGGCCCGCCACCAGGCGCCACTCAAAAGGAAGCGGGGAAAGGTGATGAATTGCTCGGTGAGCAGGCGCTGCACGGCGTCCTTGCGATTGGCGAAAGGCTCTGGCTGCTCGGCTTCCAGGCGATGCCCTTGGCGTTGTAGCCCAAGCCCGGCAATCAGGGCGATGATGCCCACAGCGATCTGCCCCAGATCCAGGCCGAACAGCCCGGACAGCACCAGCAAGGCGCCGAGGATGAACAGCGGCACGGCAATCAGGTGCAGTACCAGGTTGGCCGGGTGACGGTGATTGTGGTGATAGCCGCGCCATTGCCAGGCGGGCAGGTTGGGCAGGCGTTTGCTCATGGACAATTCCTCAGGGTCATGTCCAAAGCTTAGTGCGGCCCCCGCCAGGGGGCCAATCGAGGCTGGCTATGATGACTATAGCTTGAGCTGGCCGATGGCCTTGCTCAGTTCCCCGGCGAGGGTCGCCAGTTCGCTGCTGGTGGTCGCCGAGCCGACCGTCTGCTGCACGGTCTGTTCGGTCACGTCGCGAATGCTCACCACAGCCCGATTCATCTCTTCGGCGACTTGGCTCTGTTGCTCGGCAGCTACCGCTATCTGGGTATTGCTCTCACGCATCTGTGCTACGGCGCTGGTGATTTCCGCCAGCGACTCACCCGCCTCCTGGGCCTGCTTGACGCAGTCGTCGGCCTTGTACGAGCTCTCCTGCATAAACTCCACCGCATCGCGTGTGCCCGATTGCAGCGCAGCGACCATGCCGGTGATTTCATCGGTGGAGGTTTGCACGCGCTTGGCCAGGTTGCGCACCTCGTCGGCGACCACTGCGAAGCCGCGACCGAGGTCGCCCGCCCGCGCGGCTTCAATCGCAGCATTGAGCGCCAGCAGATTGGTCTGCTCGGCAATACTGTGGATCACCCCAACCACGCCATTGATCTTCTGGCTGTCTTCGGCCAACTGGCGGATCATTTCGGCGGTCTGTTGCACGCCGCTGGACAGGCCGGAAATCGAATCCTGCACCCGGCTGACCACAACCTGGCCGCTGCCTGCCAGACTATCGGCGGTTTGCGAGAGGTCACGGGTGGCGCCGGCGTGCTGGGCGATATGATGCACGGTGGCCGACATCTCGTTGATCGCTGTCGCCGCCTGATCGGTCTCGCTCTGTTGGCCGATCATGCCGTGGCGCACCTCGTTCATGCTCGCCGCCAGGCGCGCCGCGCCGGAGTCGAGCTGCGCGGCGGTGCGGGCGACGGTGCTGACGACCCGGTGATAGGTCGACTGCATGGCATTGAAGGCGCCAGCCATCTGCCCGACCTCGTCGCCACAGGCCAGTGGCACCCGCGCCGACAGGTCGCCAGTCTTCTCCACATGCAGCATCACATCCTTGAGAGTGTTGAGCTGGCTGAGCAGGAAGCGGATCAACAATTGCGAGGCACAGAGCATCGCCAGCATCAGGATGGCTACGCACACCGCATAGTTGCCGAAACGGTCGAAGAACACCTGGCGCAGGCTCGGCGACTGGGCCAGAACAGCCAGCTGCTGATCGCCCTGGCGCACAACCTGGGCGCCGCGCAGTGGATTGTCGCCAAGGATCCACGCGCTGGGTAACTCGACCCAGCCTTGGGCGTCCTTGGGTAGCATCAGGGGTTCGCCAGCAATGCTCGGTGTTTGCCCCGGCTGCCAGCTGATCACGTTGCTTTGCTTGGGCAGTTGCTGTGCGCTGGGCCAGGCTGCCAGCAGCTGCGCCTGGGCTTGCGCTTGTGCGCGTGCGCCCTCGGCGCGGGCCTGTTGCTCCAGGTGCACGGCATACAGCACCAGCAACAGGGTGGTGACGAAGGCCACCGCATTGACGGCCCAGAACTTGTACTTCAGGGAAATATTGCTAAGCCAGGCACCCATCGTAGGTCTTCTCTGAGTTGAGCGGAAACAGTATTGGCAAGGTGCCATCATTGTGTCCGAGCGGCTCAGTGGGGGTCTTGATGTGCGTCAAGAAAGCGCAGGGGGAATCTGTCAGTTGCGCGGTGCTCTTTTCGCGGGCAAGCCCGCTCCCACAGGTTCCGCGCAGGATTGGAAATCTGCGCTTAGCCTGGGGGAGCGGGCTTGCCCGCGAAAACAACGACTCGATTTCAAGGCAAATCGAAGAACTGCCGGGCGCATTCGCTGGTATGTCGAGCCGTATGCTCTGGCGCTTCGCCCCGATGCAAGGCCACCTCGTGTAGCACCTGGGGCAAGAACGCCGGTTCATTGCGGCCATTTTTTGGTTTGGGCCGCAAGCTGCGTGGCAACAGGTAGGGCGCATCACTTTCCAGCATCAGTCGCCCTTCGCGAATATTGCCCACCAGCGGATGCAGATGAGTACCGCGGCGCTCATCGCAGATCCAGCCGGTGATGCCGATGTGCAGGTCCATGTCCAGATAGGCGAACAGCGCCTCACGCTCACCGGTGAAACAATGCACCACGGCGGCCGGCAGGTGATCGCGATAGTCCTTGAGAATGGCCAGCAGGCGCTCGCTGGCGTCACGCTCATGCAGGAATACCGGCAGCTGCAGTTCCGCGGCCAGGCTCAGTTGCGCCTCCAGGGCTTTTTCCTGCAGCGGGCGAGGGGAGAAGTCGCGGTTGAAGTCCAGGCCGCATTCGCCCACGGCCTTGACCCGAGGTTGTTCGAGCAACTGGCGCAAGCGACGTTCACTGGCGTCATCCCAGCTCTTGGCGTCGTGCGGGTGGACACCTGCGGTCGAGAACAGCCGCTGCCCTTGCTCATCGAGTTGCTGGCACAGTTCCAGGGCCTGTTCGCTGACCGCCAGGCTGGTGCCGGTTACCACCATTTGCACCACGCCCGCTTGCACGGCCCGCTCGACGATCTCCGCCTGTTGGTCATGGAAGCTGCTGTTGGTCAGGTTGACGCCGATATCGATCAGTTGCATGGTGCTACCTCGTGCCGCGGGGCGGCCAGCATAGCAAAAACCGGGAATTTCAGGAAAAAGCCAAGAACTTCAAGCTGTTGCCATGGTCTTCTAGCGTCATTTGTCACGGACGCACTGGCCTTGATGGTTTCCGCCCACAGCCCTCGGACACGTTTTCGCATGCAGCGAACCTTGCTGACCCTACTGCTGATGATTGGCTTGCTCCTGCCTGGGGCGGCCAGCGCCCGCTTGCCAGGGCCGCAGCAGACTGCAAACAGCAATCAGCCTCGTGATCTGGCCCAGGTGCGCGCAACCAAGGTGCTGCGGGTGCTGGTCAATCAGAGCCGCAATAGCTCTGGCGAGGTCAAGGGCGAGCCGGTTGGTATCGAATATCACCGGCTCAGGGCGCTGGAGCACTACCTTAACGGCCGCGAAAGGGAAGGGCAGCTGATCCAGGTCAAACTGATTCCGCGGGCCAAGGAGCAGTTACTCGGCGCCTTGGCCCGGGGTGAGGGTGATCTCGCCGCTCCCGGCGAACTACTTGATCCGGGCGTGGTGCGCGGTGTCAGTACCAGCGCCCCGGTGCTCGATCAGGTGCCGTTGCTGCTGGTCGGGCGCAAGGGCGAACGCAGTTTCAGCCGGGTCGAGCAACTGTCCGGGCGGACCATCGCGCTGACCACGGCCAGTGCCGCCGGCGCGCTGATCCAGGACATCAACGAGCAGTTGGCCCTGCGCAAACGCGCGCCGATCAAGATCGAGTGGGTCGATCCGAGCTTGGCCATCGAAGACGTGTTGGAGATGGTCCAGGCCGGCATCTATCACCTGACAGTGGTGGAGCGGCCCATTGCCCAGCGCTGGGCGCGCGTGATGCCGCGTCTGCGTGTAGACACTCGCTTGAAGCTCGGCGAACCCCAGGCCATGCGTTGGTATGTCGGTCGCGATGCGCATCAGTTGCTGGCCACGGTCGACCGCTTCCTCGCGGGCTACCGCGCCCCAGACAACCAGGACGCCGCGTTCGAGCGCATTTATCGGCGTCAGTACCGGGTGCACAACCCATTGGCGCGCAAAGACCGCCAGCAATTGCAGACGCTGCGGGCGGTGCTGCAAAAGCATGGGCAGGCGCAACAGATCGACTGGCTCAACCTGGCTGCGCTGGCGTTCAAGGAGTCCACCCTCAATCCCGCCGCACGAGGGATGGGCGGCGCTCATGGATTGATGCAGATCACGCCCTCGGCAGCGCAACGGGTCGGGGTCAGTAACACCACCACGGTCGATGGCAATGTCCAGGCCAGCGCCCGCTACCTGGCGTTGATCCGGCGCAAGTTCTTCGCCAGCCCCAAGCTTAACGAGCGCGAGCGCATGGCGTTCATTCTGGCGGCTTACAACCTAGGCCCGGAGCGGGTGCAGGCGATGCGTGCCGAAGCGCGTCGGCGCGGACTCAATGGCAACCAGTGGTTCTTCCAGACCGAACGCATCGCCATGGAGCAGGTGGGCATGGGGCCGGTCAATTTCGTCAACAGCGTCAACAAGTACTTCCTGGCCTTCAATCGTGAGCGGGCTGCGCTAGAGCGCGTGGCAAAGCGTTAATGAATCGAATTATCCGATATTAATTACGCATATTATGCGATTTTACTATTGGTTAATTTGATTAAGATGGCGCCCATCCCAACCCAACATTGCTTGCCCTAAGGAAGATTTGAAATGAACTCCAACACCCTCAACTCGCTGTTCGTCACCCGTGCTGGCGCTGGCTTGAGCGTTATCCGCATCCTGGTCGGTCTGATCTTCATGGCCCACGGCGCACAGAAATTGTTCGGCCTGTTCGGTGGCTACGGCCTGGAAGGCACCGGGCAGTGGATGGAAAGCATCGGCCTGGCCCCGGGTTACCTGATGGCCCTGTTGTCGGGTAGCGCCGAGTTCTTCGGTGGTCTGGCACTGCTGATTGGCCTGCTGGTGCGCCCAGCTGCCCTGGCACTGACGGTGACCTTGGTGGTGGCGATCTTCTCGGTGCACATCGGCAATGGGCTGTTCATGTCAAACAACGGCTACGAGTTCGCCCTCGCGCTGATGGCAGGCACCGTGGCAGTGCTGATCGAAGGTGCCGGTCGCTTCTCCCTGGACCGCCTGATCGCCCGCTGACACAACGCTGTAAAGCCCATCCCTCAAGCTGCGAGTAAAGTCTACTTGCAGCTTGTCGTTTCACTCTCTAGGATACCGCTTGCGCCGATTTAAACAGCTACTTGCGGGGCGCAGGAAAGGCCCCCAGCCGGGTCATCCGAAATACCGCTAAAGCGCTGGTTCGGTGACGCCTCCCACCGCTGCCCAGCGGGATTTGCGAGGCGGAGAAATACTCCATGAGTTGTCCACGTACCAGTGTCTGCCTGACCCCCCTGCCTGCCAGCCAGGCCTCTCGCACACCGCGCATCCTGCTCGGTGGCCAGCATCAGCCTACCTTGTTGCGTCACCTCGATGGTTTCTCGCGACGCAAGGGCCAAGCCCGCGCTTTCCTCATCCAGTTCGCTGAAACCTGCGGCCTGCTCGAACAGTACGGCAGCGATCGCTTTGACCTCGCGGTGATCCAGTCGCCGGCAGCCGAAGACGCCGCCGAGGTTATCGGCCATCTCACCCGCATCGCCCGCCAAGGCCTGATTACCCGTCGTTGAGTAGCATGTCAGCGCCGGGCGTTTTTGGTTAAGCTCGGCCTCACTACGTCGGCACGCACAGGCGTTGAGGAGAATGCCGTTTGAGCACCAACATCATCACCACCGAAGGTCATCAGGCGCTCAAGCAAGAGCTCGACCATCTGTGGCGGGTCTACCGGCCGGAAATTACCCAGAAGGTTGCCTGGGCAGCGTCGCTGGGCGATCGCAGTGAAAACGCCGATTACCAGTACAACAAGAAGCTCTTGCGCGAGATTGATCGTCGCGTACGTTACCTGCGCAAGCGTCTTGAAGATGTCAAAGTGGTTGCCTATTCCCCCGAACAGGAAGGCAAAGTGTTCTTTGGCGCTTGGGTGGAAATCGAAAACGATGACGGCGAGACCCTGAAGTTTCGCATTGTCGGTTATGACGAGATCTATGGGCGCAACGACTACATTTCGATCGATTCGCCCATGGCCCGCGCGTTGCTCAAGAAGGAGGAGGGCGACGAGGTGGTGGTCAAGACGCCGACGGGGGATGCTACCTGGTATGTCAACAGCATCCGTTATCCGGCTGTGCAGGCGGATGCCTGAATAACTGAAGCTTCCAAGACTGGGGCCGCAAAGCAGCCCCAGTTCACAGTTGCGTTGAGCTCAAGTGTCGCGCAAAACCGCCAGAGGGCTGGCATTGAGCGCGCGCCGGGTGCCAATCACACCAGCACCCGCCACCAGCAATGCCCCCGCCAGCGGCAATGCCAGTAGCCATGGATGCGGACTCCACGGCAGGTCGAACGCGTAGCGATACAGCGCCCAGCTGATCAGCTCGCAACCCAGTGCCGCCAGGACGCCGCTGGCCGCCCCCAGCAAGCCGAACTCGATGCGCCGGGTCCTGACCAGCAAGGGCCTGGGCGCACCCAGCGCGCGCAGCAAGGCGCCTTGGTGAATGCGCTCATCCAGCGTTGCCTGTAGCCCGGCGAACAGCACTGCCAGGCCCGCCGCCAACACGAACAACAGCACATACTCCACCGCCAAGGTCACCTGGGCCAGGATGCTGCGCAATTGCTCGAGCAGCGCGTCGACCTGAAGAATGGTCGCGGCCGGGAACGCGCGGGACAGGGCGACCACTTCCTGGTCGTGACCCGCTGCCAGGTAGAAGCTGGTCAGGTAGGTGGTGGGCAGGCCCTGCAGGGTGCCGGGTTGGAAAATCATGTAGAAGTTGGGCTGGAAACTGTCCCAGTGCACCGAGCGCAAGCTGCTGACCCGTGCCTGGCGTTGCTGACCACCGATATCGAAATTGAGCAGGTCGCCCAGCTTCAGGTGCAGGCTGGCAGCAAGCTCCGCTTCTACCGAAACACCAGGGATGCCATCGCTTGCTGGAGTGGGTTGCCACCAACCACCTGAGGTCAAGGCATTGCCCTCGGGCAGCTCGGCGGCCCAGGTCAGGCTGAGGTCGCGTTGCACGGCGCGTTCACCGGTGGACTCCTTGCTCACCAGCTGGCGTACCGGCTCGTCGTTGATGTGCGTCAGCCGACCCGGGATCACCGGATACAACGGCGCCGAAGTGGCGTTAACCTCGCGCAAGCGCTGGATAAAAGCATCGCGTTCATCCGGTAGGATGTTCAGGGCGAAATGGTTGGGAGCATCTTTGGGCAGTTGCGCTTGCCAGGTATCCAACAGCTCGGCGCGCAGCAATGCGACCAAGCCCATGGCCAGTAGGATCAGGCCAAACGCCAGCGCTTGGCCGGCCGCCGCCAGCGGATGGCGCAGCAATTGGCCCAAGCCCAGCCGCCAAGTCAGGGGAGCGCCCGCCAGTAACCGGCGTAGGCTGCGTAAACCGAGCAGGAGCAAGCCGCCCAGTAGCAGCGCAGCGATCAGCCCGCCGCCGAGCAGGGCAAAGGTCAGCAGCAGATCCAGGCTCAGGCGCCACATGATCAGGCCCAGGGCGAATAGGGCAGCGCCATACACCAGCCAGCTGCTGGGCGGTACCGGCAGCAGATCGCGGCGCAACACCCGCAGCGGCGGCACACGGCCCAGTGCCGCCAACGGCGGCAGGGCAAAACCTGCAAGGGCGACCAGACCCGTGCCGATGCCAGCCAGCGCCGGGGTGATGCCACCGGGTGGAATGACGCTGGGCATCAGCCCGTGCAGCAGGCGAAACAGGCCCAGCTGTGCCAGCCAGCCGACCAGAGCCCCGGCCATTGCTGCCACCAGGCCCAGCGCAGCCAGTTGCACGCAGTACAGGCCCAGGGCCTGGCGGCGAGACAAGCCCAGACAGCGCAGCAGGGCGCTGGCGTCCAGGCGACGGGCCGCGTAGCGGCTGGCCGAGAGCGCCACGGCAACGCCTGCCAACAGCACCGCCACCAGGCTGGCCATGTTCAAGTAGCGCTCAGCCTTGCCCAGGGCGCCGCCGATTTGCCGGTTGCCATCGCGGGTATCGAGCAGGCGCTGGTTGGCGGCCAGATCCTTGTCGATGGCCTGGCGATACTGGCTCAACGTTTGCGCCTCGCCTCGCCATAGTTCGCGATAGCTGACCCGGCTGCCTGGCTGGATCACGCCGGTGCTTTGCAGGTCGTCGAGGTTCATCAGCACCCGCGGGGTGAGGCTGTAGAAATTGTTGGCGCGGTCTGGTTCGTAGGTCAGTACGCGGGTCATGCGCAAGCTCTTCATGCCAACATCGATGCTATCGCCTATCGCCAAACCCAGCGCCGCCAGCAGACGTGGCTCGACCCAGACCTCGCCGGCTGCTGGGCCACCCCCGGGCGCTTCCTGCGCATAGGGCGCTGCGGCGCTGCGTAGTTTTCCCCGCAGCGGGTAGGCAGTGTCGGCGGCCTTGATGCTGGAGAGCTGGATGCCGCTATCGCCCCCGACCACGCTGGTAAATTCCACCACCCGTGCATGGCGCAAACCCAGCGCCGTGCCGGCGTCGATCTGCTCCTGGCGAGCTGGCGAGCTGCCCTGCAGGACCAGATCTGCGCCGAGAAACTCGCTGGCGCGCAGCTGCATGGCGCCATTCAGGCGTGCGCCGAAATAGCCGATGGCGGTGCTGGCCGCCACGGCCACCAGCAGGGCGAAGAACAGCACGCGTACTTCACTGGCACGGGCGTCGCGCCAGAGCTGGCGCAGGGCCAGGGCGCACAGGCGCAGAAACGGCAATCGAGTCATCACGGCTCCAGGGGCGCCACCAGGCGCCCAGCGTCCAGGCGGATCAGGCGCCGGCAGCGCTTGGCCAGGCGTTCGTCATGGGTGACCAGAACCAAGGTGGTGCCGCGCTCTTTGTTCAGTTCGAACAACAGGTCGCTGATGCGCTCGCCGGTGTGGCTGTCCAGGTTGCCGGTAGGCTCGTCAGCGAACAGCACCGCTGGCTGCGCGGCGAACGCGCGGGCAATCGCCACTCGCTGCTGCTCACCGCCTGAAAGCTGGCGCGGGGTATGAGTCAGGCGTTTGCCCAGGCCAACCCGTTCGAGCAGGCTGCGCGCATGCTCGCGGGCATCGTGGCGGCCATCGAGCTCCAGCGGCAGCATGACGTTTTCCAGTGCATTGAGGCTGTCGAGCAATTGGAACGACTGGAACACGAAGCTGACATGCTCGGCGCGCACCCGCGCCCGTTGATCTTCATCCAGCGGCCCCAGGTCGTGACCTGCAAGGATCACCGTACCGGCGCTAGGGCGGTCCAGGCCTGCGAGCAAGCCCAGCAGGGTCGATTTGCCCGATCCCGAAGCGCCGACGATGGCCAGGCTGTCGCCCTGGTTCAGATCGAGGGAGAGTGCGTGGAGGATGGTCAGGTCGCCTTCCGCACTGGGAACCACTTTGCTAAGGTGCTGCGCAACGAGAATGCTTGGGCCCATGGAGAATCCGATGCGAGTGTGGTGGTTGAGTGCCGGTCTGGCCCTGTATTGCTTGGCCCAGAGCGCGGCGGCGGGAACACTGCTGGTCGTGGGCGATAGTATCAGCGCCGGTTTTGGCCTGGATACCCGCCAGGGGTGGGTTTCCCTGTTGCAGCAACGGCTGCAGCAGGAAGGCTCCAGCGATCAGGTGGTCAATGCCTCGATCAGTGGTGACACCAGTGCAGGTGGCCAGGCGCGGCTGCCGGCGCTGCTTGCAGAGCATAAGCCGAGCCTGGTGATCATCGAGCTGGGCGGCAACGATGGGCTGCGTGGGCAGCCGCCAGAGCAATTGCAACAAAATCTTGCTTCGATGATAGACCGCTCCCAGGCGGCAGGGGCCAAAGTGGTCCTGTTGGGCATGCGCCTGCCGCCCAATTACGGGGTGCGCTATACCACTGCCTTTGCCCAGGTCTATGAGCAGTTGGCGACACAGAAAAAAGTGCCCTGGGTGCCGTTTTTCCTCGAAGGGGTTGGCGGTGTGCCGCAGATGATGCAGGCCGATGGCATTCACCCAGCCCAGGGCGCCCAGCAGCAACTGCTGGAAAATGCCTGGCCGGTGATAAAACCCTTGCTGTGACGCTTTTAACGGGGGCTGCTTTCAGATAATGTTGCGCCCCCCGTTTCGAGACCCCCCAATGCCGCGCCCTGCCTGGTCCCTGTATGCCTATCAACTGATCGAGCCCGATGAGCAACTCGACCTGTTCGCGTGTCAGGAAGTCCGCGTCCACCTGGTAGCCCGCCAACTTGAGCTGGGCGCGCCGGTCGACCGCACCCTATGCGGCGGTCTGTTGCCAGCACAGCCACGGTGGTCGTTGGTGCCGCGCACGATCAATCGCGACAGCCGCCTGTGCACGCTGTGCAAAGCGATCCTCGATGCCCAGCGCCGTGGCACTCGACCGATATGGCCGCAACTCTAGAGGGCAACTGCCGGCCGGAACTAAGACTGCCTTTCATCATCTGAAACGCATGCAACTGCCCGATGCCTCCCGCTTGTGCCGGGGCGGGTGTACAATCGACCCTCTTGACCCACCTTTCGAAGGATTTACCGGATGTTGCCGCGCTTTCCCGCCGTCACCCGTAGCCTGTCCCTGGCCGCCCTGCTGGTAGCGGGCCCTGCCTGCGCGCTGGAGCTGCCACTGCCGCCACCCGGTGAGGACGTCGTCGGCCAGGTCCAGACGATCAAGGCCAAGTACGAAGACACCTTCGCTGACATCGGCACCGCCAATGATCTGGGCTATCTGGAGATGATCGCGGCCAACCCGGGCGTCGATCCATGGTTGCCCGGCGCCGGAACCGAAATCATCCTGCCGACGCGCTATGTGCTGCCTCCGGGGCCACGCGAAGGCATTGTCATCAACCTGGCTGAATACCGCCTGTACTACTTCCCGAAAGGGCAGAACGTAGTGCATACCTTCCCGCTGGGCATCGGCCGTGAAGGCTGGGGCTCGCCGATTGCCAATACTAAGATCACCGCCAAGACGCCGAATCCGACCTGGACGCCGCCTGCTTCGATCCGCGCCGAGCATGCCGCCGATGGCGACATCTTGCCGACCGTAGTGCCCGCTGGCCCGGACAACCCGCTGGGGCCTTTCAAGTTCACCCTGGGGGTACCTGGGTACCTGATCCACGGTTCCAACAAGAAGTTCGGTATTGGCATGCGCACCAGCCATGGTTGCTTCCGCATGCTCAACAATAACGTCCTGGAACTTTCCAAGATGGTCCCGGTAGGCACGCCGGTGCGCATCATCAACGAGCCGTACAAGTTCGGTATCAGTGCCGGCAAGGTCTACCTCGAGGCGCACACACCGCTTGATGATCATGGCGATCCGTCGGTGGTCGACAAGCACACTGCAGTTATCAATGCCTTGCTCAAGCGTGAAGACCTGGCCAATAACCTGCGAATGAACTGGGACATGGTGCGCGACGTGGTTGCCGCTGAAGATGGCATGCCGGTGGAAATTGCCGTTCCCGTCAGCGGTGGTGCGGCACCGATGGTCTCGAGCATCCCGCCTGAACTTCAGTAAGTCGTAAGTCCCTGTGCCGCGATCAGGCCTGCCTTAGTGCAGGCCTTTTTCGTTTTTGCCGCAGGCTTTTTCATCGGCAATAAAAAAGCCGACCCACAAGTGGGTCGGCTTCATAACAATCCGTGAGGATTATTACTTGCGGCTGGCTTTGTCCAGCATACGCAGAGCGCGCTCGTTGGCTTCGTCAGCGGTTTGCTGAGCCTTCTGAGCGGCAGCCAGAGCGTCGTCAGCCTTACGGTAGGCTTCATCGGCACGGGCTTGGGCGCGAGCTGCTGCGTCTTCGGTAGCAGTCAGGCGAGCTTCGGTTTCTTTGGAGACGCTGCTGCAACCGGTAGCCAGAACTGCGGCCAGAGCCAGAGCAGAGAATTTCAGAACGTTGTTCATCGTGTTCCCCTTCAAGGACTTTCTATTAAAGAGCCATCTCTCGGAAAAGAGAAACTGGCCGGCGTACATAGTACCCATTACTTGTAGTAAGTAAACTGACTGAGCGCAAGAACTGCAAAAAAAATGTGGACTGCTGGGGCGCTGACACCTTTGTAGCGCTTTTGTGAACAACCTGTTCAGGATTCGCAAGCGATTGTACTAGCGGAACTTTTTGTTGAACTAAAGGTGACTTGTACTGTCCTTGTGCGTCTTAGCAGTACAACATCCGCGTGCTGTTGCGAGTCCACCTTCAGGTCCGTTCAACTGGGTGTAACGGCTAATTTTTGCCGTCTACCACCTTGAGCAATCCCGCTGGCGGCGCCTACTATTTGTGGGTGCCCAGGGTACAGAACGACCCAGTCACCTTGCTGTCCAAGGGGGCATGAGGGGGCGTAGAAGATTCCGCGCCGGATATATCATCGGGTAAGGTAAAGGTCTGCCGAGAAGACCTGCGAGGAGTAGTGATGAGCGAAGCGCTGACCATCCACCATGACCAGGCCGGTCATCAGTTCGAGACCAACGTGGACGGTCATCGTGCCTACCTGACGTACATGGACCTGGGCAAGCAGACGCTGGATATCTATCGCACCTTCGTGCCCAACGCCCTGCGCGGCCGCGGCATTGCCGCAGCACTGACCGAACAGGCCCTGCAGTATGCTGACCAGATGGGCTACACGGTCATCCCGTCGTGCTCGTACGTCGAGCGCTACATGGAGCGCCAGCAGCGCCATTCCAGCAAAGCCTGACGTTCGGGGCTGATCGAAACACAGAAAAATTCCGGGCATTGCCCGTAATGCTGTTCACTTAAGATTTTGGGGCCGCCTTGCGGCCCTTCGCGGGCAAGCCCGCTCCCACAGGTATCGCGCCGCCCTCAAGTTAAGCGCTGTCCCTGTGGGAGCGGGCTTGCCCGCGAAGGGCTGCAATGCAGCCCCAAAACAGACGACCCTCAGCCGCGTTGGCGTTTGGGCAGAACGTCCTTGAGCTTGTCGCGCATGCTGCGCACGGACTTTTCGGTGGCGGCCCAATCGATACAGGCGTCGGTGACCGATACGCCGTACTGCAGGTCGGCAAGATCCTTGGGAATCGACTGGCAGCCCCAGTTAAGGTGGCTCTCGACCATCAGGCCGATGATCGACTGGTTACCTTCGAGGATCTGGTTGGCGACGTTGTCCATCACCAGCGGTTGCAGGGCCGGATCCTTGTTGGAGTTGGCGTGGCTGCAATCGACCATGATGTTGGCCTTGATCTTGGCCTTGGCCAGGTCTTGCTCGCACAAGGCCACGCTGACCGAATCATAGTTGGGCTTGCCGTTGCCGCCGCGCAGTACTACGTGGCCATAGGCATTGCCCTTGGTGGTGACGATGGACACGCCACCTTCCTGGTTGATCCCCAGGAAACGGTGTGGCTTGGATACCGACTGCAAGGCGTTGATCGCCACGGTCAGGCCGCCATCGGTGCCGTTCTTGAAACCGACCGCCGAGGACAGGCCTGAGGCCATCTCTCGGTGGGTCTGCGATTCGGTGGTGCGAGCGCCGATCGCCGACCAGCTGATCAGGTCCTGCAGATACTGCGGGGAGATCGGGTCAAGTGCTTCGGTGGCGGTTGGCAGGCCCATTTCGGCCAGGTCCAGCAGCAGTTGGCGACCGATATGCAGACCGTCCTGGATCTTGAACGAGTCATCCAGGTACGGGTCGTTGATCAGGCCTTTCCAACCGACGGTGGTACGTGGTTTTTCGAAGTACACGCGCATTACCAGGTACAGGGTGTCGGCGACTTCCGCGGCCAGTACCTTGAGGCGCTCGGCGTATTCGTGAGCGGCCTTGATGTCATGGATCGAGCAGGGGCCGATCACGACGAACAGTCGATGGTCCTTGCCGTCGAGGATGTTGCGCACCACTTCGCGGCCGGCAGTCACGGTCTGCAGGGCCTGGGCGCTGAGAGGAATTTCCTTCTTGAGCTGATCGGGGGTGATCAAGGTCTCGTTGGAGGCAACGTTTAGGTCATCGATCGGTAAATCAGCCATCGTGTTACTCGTCAGGTCACGGGTGCCGGCCGCCAGCAATCCCCGTGCGGCCTAGCAGCAGATTGTTCGCAACGGGGAGGCCGAACCTTAGCGCGTTACAGGGGGCGCGACAATGGGCTGGGCCCCGTCGGCGTGGGGTTTTTGGCCTATAGAGGGTTTTTTGTTTCTGCGCGCTGGAAGCTACCTGCCGGCAGTGCCTGTGTGCTTGGTTGGGCCGGCCTCATTGCGGGGCCAGATCTGACACTAGAAAATGCTGCTCTGACTTCAATCGCGGCATTACAGTTGGGCCACATCGGCCTGACTTGTAAGCATCTGGCGAACCAGCAACTGGATCGAAAAGGAGTACAGCATGGAGTCTCGCAGTACGCGTATCGGGATCATCGGCAGTGGTGCCATCGGTGGGTTCTACGGGCTGATGCTGGCCCGCGCAGGCTTTGAGGTGCACTTTCTGTTGCGCAGCGAGTATGAGGCGGTGCGCGAGCAGGGGCTGAGCTTGCAAAGCGCGGTGCATGGTCAAGTGCATATGCAGGTCAACGCCTATGCCTCGGCCGCCGACGTGCCGGCGTGCGACTGGTTGCTGGTGGGCGCCAAGGCCACCAGTAATGCCGAGCTTGCGCCGCTGATCGTCCAGGCTGCCGCGCCTGGGGCCAGGGTGGTGCTTTTGCAAAATGGCCTGGGCGTTGAAGAGCAGTTACGCCCTGCGTTGCGTCCAGACATGCACTTGCTCGGCGGCTTGTGCTTTATATGTGTCAACCGCGAGGCCCCCGGAGTGATTCGTCACCAGGCGCTGGGCGCGGTCAACCTTGGCTATCACAGCGGCCCGGCCGCAGGTGCAGCGCTGGCCATCGTCGAGGAGGGCGCCGCGCTGTTTCATGCCGCGGGGATCGACTCGCAGGCCATGGAAAACCTCGACCAGGCCCGCTGGCAGAAGCTGGTGTGGAATGTGCCCTACAACGGCCTGTCGGTACTCTTGCAAGCCAGTACCACGCCGTTGATGGCCGACGCCGACAGCAGGCTGCTGATCCAGCAACTGATGGCCGAAGTGGTGCAGGGCGCCCAGGCCTGCGGCCAGCTGCTGGCGCAGGGCTATGCCGAGCACTTGTTGCGCATCACTGAGCAGATGCCTGACTACTGGCCCAGCATGTATCACGACCACGCCCAGCAGCGTCCGCTCGAGCTTCAGGCGATCTATGCCGAGCCCCTGGCGCGGGCACGCGCCGCAGGCTGCCAACTGCCGCGCATGGAAATGCTCTACCAATCGCTGGCCTTCATCGATCGACGCAATCGCCAGGCCTGACTGAGCCTGAAGGCCTGCTGGGCAGCACGCCGGACGGCGCAGCGCCCGGCTACGGCGCTGCTAAGCTGAAACTTGCTCTGCCGTAGCGGCAGTCGAGGAGGTCGAATGATTCGTTCCATGCTGTATGCCACCGACCTCGGTGTATACGCGCCTGTTGTCATGCAGCACGCCCTGGCCTTGGCGCGCACCTTCAATGCAGAGCTTTATGTAATCCACGCGGTCGAGCCGATGGGCCAGTTCGCCGAATCGTTGCTGCAGAGTTACCTGGACGAACAGACCCTGGACCAGTTGCACAGCCAGGGGGTGAACACGGTGATGGCCAATATCGAGCAGAGGGTCCTGGAAAATTTTCGCGATGAGCTGGGCGAGGAAGCGGATCTGGCAGTGATCCGTGCCGTGCGTGTGCGCCAGGGCGATCCTGCACAGGTGATCCTCGATCAGGCGCAACGGCTGAGTGTCGATCTGTTGATCTTCGGCAGCCATACCCAAGGTGCTGGGGTAGATGTGCCGATTGGCAGGACGGCAGTGCGGCTCTTGCAGCTGTCACCGGTGCCGGTCTACATGGTGCCGTTGGCGCAGCATTTGGGGCGTAGGAAAGCATGAAGATGGCGGTAGGTCATTTCCCCTTGGCGTAACAAAATAGTTCTAGATTTATTTCCAGAACCACTAATATAGTTATATATCGTCGCTGCCAGCTGCCGGTGACCTACCGCTGAACCGAGGGAAACCTATGAAGCTCCAACAACTGCGCTACATCTGGGAAGTGGCGCACCACGACCTCAACGTCTCCGCGACAGCGCAGAGCCTCTATACTTCCCAGCCGGGGATCAGCAAGCAGATTCGCTTGCTCGAGGATGAGTTGGGCGTCGAAGTTTTCGCCCGCAGCGGCAAGCACCTGACCCGCGTTACCCCGGCCGGCGAGCGCATCATCAATACCGCTGGCGAAATCCTGCGCAAGGTTGAAAGCATCAAGCAGATCGCCCAGGAATTCTCCAACGAGAAGAAGGGCACCCTGTCGATCGCCACCACCCACACCCAGGCGCGCTATGCCTTGCCGCCGGTAATCAGCAGCTTCATCAAGCAGTACCCGGAAGTGTCCCTGCACATGCATCAGGGCTCGCCCATGCAAATCGCCGAAATGGCGGCTGACGGCACTGTCGACTTTGCCATCGCCACTGAAGCCCTGGAGCTGTTCGGCGATCTGATCATGATGCCGTGCTACCGCTGGAATCGCTGCGTGGTGGTACCCCAGGGCCACCCGCTGGCCAAGCTGCCGAAGCTGACCCTCGAAGCGCTCGCCGAATACCCGATCGTCACCTACGTGTTCGGCTTCACTGGCCGTTCCAAGTTGGACGAGGCGTTCAACCATCGCGGCCTTACGCCAAAAGTAGTGTTCACCGCCGCTGATGCTGACGTGATCAAGACCTACGTGCGTCTGGGCCTGGGCGTGGGCATCGTGGCCGGTATGGCGGTGGATGCCAAGCTTGATAGCGATCTGGTTGCCCTAGATGCCAGCGAACTGTTCGAAGCCAGCGTGACCAAGATCGGCTTCCGCCGTGGCACCTTCCTGCGTGGTTTCATGTGCGACTTCATCGAGAAATTTGCTCCGCACCTGACCCGTGAAGTCATGGCCAAGGCTATCCAGTGCCATAACAAGCAAGAGCTTGAAGAGCTTTTCCATGGCGTGGAGTTGCCGTTCCACTGATTGACAGGCGAAAAAAAACCGGCTGATTGGCCGGTTTTTTTATGCCTGCTACAAGGTTAGGCCTTGGAGATCAGGTTGCCGGCATGCAGCCCGCATTCCTTCTGCGTGGACTCTTCCCACCACCAGCGGCCTTCGCGTTCATGCTGGTTAGGCAGCACTGGGCGGGTGCAAGGCTCGCAGCCGATACTGATGAAGCCGCGTTCATGCAGGCTGTTGTAGGGCAGCTCAAGCATGCGGATATAGCCCCACACTTCAGCGCTGGTCATCTGCGCCAGGGGGTTGAACTTGTACAGCGTGCGTTCAGCTGTGGAGAACGCCGAGTCGATTTCCAGCGCGGCAACCTGGCTGCGGGTGCCAGGGCTCTGGTCGCGACGTTGGCCTGTGGCCCAGGCGCTGACGGTGGACAGCTTGCGCCGCAGCGGCTCGATCTTGCGGATGCCGCAGCATTCGCCATGGCCATCCTTGTAGAAACTGAACAGGCCCTTTTCCTTGACGAATGGATCCAGCTTGGCCCGGTCCGGGCTGAGGATCTCGATCGGCAGGTTGTACTGCTCGCGGACCTGATCGATAAAACGATAGGTCTCCGGGTGCAGGCGGCCGGTATCGAGGCTGAAGACCTTGACCTGTTTATTCAGTTTCCAGGCCATGTCCACCAGCACCACATCCTCGGCACCACTGAATGAGATCCACAGGTCGTCGCCAAAATGTTCGAAGGCGAGCTTGAGAATGACCTGCGGGGACTTGTTGGCGTAGGTCGCGGCCAGGGCGGCGACGTCGAAGGCTTGGCTCATCAGGCGGTTTCCATCGTGTGTATGGCGCTGTGCGCTCGTAATAGGCAGATGGTAACAAAAAATGGCGGGGTAGACGTTCTGCCATGGCGTAATCGGTTCGAGAACGGTGTTGTCCTTTTCGCGGGCAAGCCCGCTCCCACAGGGATAGCGCTGATCTGAAAATATGCGCGGTTCCTGTGGGAGCGGGCTTGCCCGCGAAAAGGGCGACACGGATCAGAGGCTTTGCAGCGTCTGCATCAAGACCCGCACCTTGGCGATCGACTCTTCATACTCCGCCTCCCACTGCGAATCCGCCACCACTGCGCCGCCACCCCAGCAACAGGCCTGACCGTCCTTGATCAGCAGGCTGCGAATGGCGATGGAGCTGTCCATTTCGCCGCGCACATCGATGTACAACAGCGAGCCGCAGTACAACGCCCGGCGCGTCGGCTCCAGCTCGTCGATGATCTGCATGGCACGGATCTTCGGTGCGCCGGTGATCGAACCACCGGGGAAACTGTCGCCGATCAGGTCCAGGGCGTCTTTGCCGCTGGCCAGGCGCCCGGTGATGCTGCTGACCAGGTGATGGACATTGGGGTAGCTCTCCAGGCTGAATAGCTCGGGAACCTTGACTGTGCCGATCTCGCAGGTGCGCCCCAGATCGTTGCGCAGCAGGTCGACGATCATCAGGTTTTCCGAGCGGTCCTTGGCGCTGGCGCGCAGTTCGGCAGCGTTGCGCGCATCTTGCTGCGGGTCGCTGGAGCGCGGCCGGGTGCCTTTGATCGGTCGGGTTTCTACCTGGCCCTGGCTAACGCGAACAAAGCGCTCAGGGGAAAAGCTCAGCAGCGCGCTGCCGTCGGCCAACTGCTGGTAGCCGGAGAACGGCGTCGGGCACGCCTTGCGCAGGGCCTGATAGGCGCGCCACGGATCGCCCTGGCACGGTGCGCGGAAACGCTGGGTGAGGTTGATCTGGTAGCAGTCGCCGGCCTGGATGTAGTGCTGGACCTGATCGAAAGCCTGGCGATATTGGGCGGGTTCAAGGTCGCCGCGCATGGGCGCAAGCAGCTGGAAGTCACCGCATTGATCAACGGCCGGCGCATCGAACAGGCTGATCAGCCGCAGCTGCTCGCTCGCTGGCAAACTGGGGTGAAATACCAGTTGCGTGGTGCCCAGCAGGTGGTCGCTGACCAGTGCCCAGGCATACAGGCCCAGCTGTGCATCCGCCAGGCCCAGATCGTCCACGGCCATGCTGGGCAGCTGTTCCAGGCGCCGACCGAAGTCGTAGCTCAGGTAGCCGATCAGGCCACCGGCAAAGGGCAGCTCAAGGTTATCGGGTAGATCGGCGTGCCCCAGCTGGGTCAAGCCATCGCGCAGGCGCTGCAAGTAAGCCCGGCCATCTTCGTCAGGCTCTGCCTGCAAATGGGCCACCGGCCAGGCGCTGAGCAGGTCGAAGCGGCCACGCTCGGCTCCAGGGCGGGCGCTGTCGAGCAGGATCGCGCCGGGCGCCTGGCGCAGTCGGGCGAAATAGGCGGCAGGGTCGGGCTGGTAGGGTAGGGGGTGGAGCGTACAGGTCGGCATGCGAATGGGCGGCGATGGAGGCGAGGAGGGGATTGTAATGGTCTGTAGGAAAAGGGCCTAGCACTGGGCGCGACATTCAAGCTTGTGTTTGGGTCCGCTTCGCGGCCCTTCGCGGGCGAGCCCGCTCCCACAGGGATAGCGCTGATCTGAAAATATGCGCGGTTCCTGTGGGAGCGGGCTCCAACGGGCTAAGCCATTAGCGTGAAGGTACGTGCCCAAACAGCCCTTGGGCCACGCGTACACGCTGGTCGGCATCTTCGCTAACGCCATCTTTGGCCAGCGCTTCCAGATGCGCCTCGATGGCGTGGGTGCGCTGGGTCAAGCCGCAATCGTTGGCAATCTGAATGTTCAGGCCCGGACGCGCATTCAGTTCAAGGATCAACGGCCCTTTGTCCTGGTCCAGCACCATGTCTACACCGATATAGCCCAGGCCGCACAATTCATAGCAACCAGCGGCCAGCTTCATGAAGCCGTCCCAGTTCGGCAGTTGCACGCCGTCCACCGCGTTGGTGGTGTCCGGGTGCTTGCTGATGATGTTGTTCAGCCAGGTGCCGCGCAGGGTCACGCCCGTCGCCAGGTCGACACCGACACCAATGGCGCCCTGGTGCAGGTTGGCCTTGCCGCCCGACTGGCGGGTCGGCAGGCGCAGCATGGCCATGACCGGATAGCCCATCAGCACGATGATGCGGATATCCGGCACGCCTTCGTAGCTGATGCTCTTGAAGATCTGGTCCGGGGTCACCCGGTATTCGATCAGCGCCCGGTCCCGGTGGCCGCCCAACGAGTACAGGCCAGTGAGGATGCTCGAGACCTGGTGCTCGATCTCCTCGTGGCTGATGATCTTGCCCGACACCGTCCGGTAGCGATCCTCGAAGCGGTCGGCGATCACCAGGATGCCGTCACCGCCAGCGCCTTGCGCCGGCTTGATGACGAAATCGCTACGCCCGCCGATGATCTCGTGCAGCTTGTCGATCTGCTTTTCGGTCTCGATGATGCCGTACATCTCCGGCACATGGATGCCGGCCTTGATCGCACGCTCCTTGGTGATGATCTTGTCGTCGACGATCGGGTACAAATGGCGCTTGTTGTACTTCAGGACGTAGTCCGCGTTGCGCCGGTTGATACCCATGATGCCCCGGGCCTCCAGGGCTTTCCACGTCTTGATCAGTCCGAACATCAGGCGTCAGCCTTTTTTACGAAAGCCTTGAAGCGAACGAGCTCGGTCAGGCGGTAGCCGCGGTAGCGACCCATCGCCAGCATGAAGCCCACCAGGATCAGCAGTACCGCCGGGAAGGTGAAGACGAAGTACACCAGCTCCGGCACCATCATCAGCAGGTGCGCCAGGGAGGCTGCGAACAGGGTGCCGATCGCCACTTTCATGGCATGGCCACCACCGCGTTCTTCCCAGGTGATCGACAGGCGTTCGATGGTCATGGTCAGAATCACCATCGGGAACAGCGCAACCGACAGGCCGCGCTCCAGGCCCAGCTTGTGGCTGAACAGGCTGATCGCGGCAATCAGCACCACGACGAAGGTCAACACCACCGACAGGCGCGGCAGCATCTGCAGCTTCAGGTGCTCAAGGTAGGAGCGTAGCGACAGGCCCAGCGCGGTGATCACGGTAAACAGCATGATGCCAAAGCCCAGCTGGGTCTCGCGGAAGGCCAGGGCGATCAGCACCGGGGTGAAGGTACCCAGGGTCTGGATGCCGATCAGGTTGCGCAGCACCAGGATCACCAGCACGCCGATCGGGATCATCACCATGATCATGAAGGTCTGCTGGGTTTGCAGCGGCAGGCCGTACAGCGAGTATTCGAGAAAATCGGCGTCGGTGTTCTCGTCGGTCAGCTTGGCCAGGCGGATGGCGTTCATCTCGCTGTTGTTCATGCTGAAGGTGACGTTGGCTTTCTTGCCGCCATCGACGGTGATCAGGTTGTCATCACCGGTCCACCACAGCAGGCGATCGCTGGGCAGGCCCTGCTCGCCGGTATCCGGGTTGAAGTACAGCCAGTCATTGCCGTTGAAGCTGCGCAGCCACAGTTCCGGGGTCTGCGGGGTGTCGGCGACCAGGCGGATGGTGTGGACTTTTTCCATCGGCACGTGGGCGATCGACAGCAGCAGGTCGATGACCTTGGCCTTGTTCAGCGCCGAAGTATCACCGGCCAGCAGCAGCTTGACGTTGTCATCGTTAAGGTTGTTGACCCGCTTGATGGTCTCGCTGACAAAGGTCTCGACGTCGGCCGAGTGCTGGCGGATCGGCGCCATCAGGGCTTCGGCGGCAATCTTCTCGGGGCCTTCCACGGCCAGGCTGTCACGGAAAGTCGGGCCTTTGATGGTGGTTTTTTCGTTGCTGTAGCGCTTGGTCAGCACCAGGCGGTAATAAAGCGTCTGGTTGCCGCTGGCGCGGCGAGCCGACCAGGTTACCTTGCGGTTGCCGTCGGCGCGGTTGACGCTCACCCCATAGTTGTTGGAGATGAAGCTCTCGTTGAGGCTGACGTAGTCACGGCTCAAGGGCGGCACGAACATCTGTACCTTGACCGGATCCTTGGCACTGGCGACGAACTCGACCTTGGCGTCGATGTTCCACAAGTCGTCGGTCTCATCCTCGGTCACCGGGATGCCGAGGAAGAAGATCTGATAGGCCGTAACCGCCACGCCCAGCAGCACCAGCACGGTGATGAGGACTTTCAGGTGAAGGGTAAGAGAGCGCATCGGGATTACTCTGCTTTAGGAGCGTCGGTGGCACAGGCAGGTTTGCCGGCCGCGTATTTGAGGCTTGGGTCGACCAGCGCATCGAAGTCTTTCAAGGCCTCCGAGCCGATCAGCAGCGGGAACTGGAAGGCGCTGCGGTCGGTGAGGTTGACTTCGATGGTGCGCAGGGTCTGGCCCATGCAAATGTTCAGTTCGATCACCGGGCGGGCGGTGTAGGCCTTGCCTTCTTCAGCGTCATAGTCGCCAGCGCGGCGCTTGATCTTGCTGACCCGGGCCAATGGCCGTTCGATCGGGTGCGAATGCGCGGCGTCGATGGCCAGGTAGAAACGTACCCAGCTCTCGCCGTTGCGCTTGAAGCGCTTGATGTCGCGGGCGCTGAGCGAGGCGGTCTTGGCACCGGTATCGAGCTTGGCCGCGACCTCAAGGTCCAGGTCGTTCAAGCGCGCATATTCGTTGAGCCCGTACACGGACTTTTGAGCCGCTTGGCCAAGGGCCGGCAGCAGGGCAAGGCAGAGCAACATTAAAACGGGTGTAAGTCTCATAAATCCTGGCGCGGTGCTGTGCTGGGTTCAGGGCAAGGCGACTGGCCAAGCATCCTCGTTAATCTGTCAACAATATGAATTGCCGTACAGACAGACTACTCATTCTCCCTCGGGAAGCGCGGCATTCTATCACGCCGACGTCTTGACGCCAGCGCGCCGCGATCTGACAGCGAATCAGCTGGGTAAGTTCGTTCTTAGACGATTGTCGACAATGTTGATTTTGTCTTTGACTGCGACGTTCTGTTTCGCTAGTTTTGGCCATAGAGAAAACCAAGGTGTCGACAATATGCTGGACGTAACTCAGGCGCCCGCCACGCTGGCAGAAGAAACGGAAACCCTTTCCGAGAACGTTTTCCGGCGCATCCAGGCGGCCATCGTCAAAGGCGACATCGCCCCAGGCAGCAAGATCTCCGAGCCTGAGCTGGCGCGCACCTACGGCATCAGCCGCGGCCCACTGCGTGAAGCCATCCACCGCCTGGAAGGCCAGCGCCTGCTGGTGCGAGTGCCGCACGTCGGCGCGCGGGTGGTGTCGCTTAGCCACGCCGAGCTGATCGAGTTGTACGAAATCCGCGAATCCCTCGAAGGCATGGCGTGCCGCCTGGCTGCCGAGCGTATGAGCGTAGCCGAGATCGATGAGTTGCGCCGGGTGCTCGACACCCATGAGCGCGATGCCGCGTTCCAGGCCGGGGTTGGCTATTACCAGCAGGAAGGCGACTTCGACTTCCATTACCGGATCATCCAGGGCAGCGGCAACCAGACCCTGGTCAAGATGCTCTGCGGCGAGCTGTATCAGTTGGTGCGCATGTACCGCATCCAGTTTTCCGCCACGCCCAACCGCCCGCACCAGGCATTCGCCGAGCACCACCGGATTCTCGATGCCATCGCCGACCGAGACGGCGAGTTGGCAGAACTGCTGATGCGCCGCCATATCGGTGCATCCAAACGCAATATCGCGCGCCACTATCAAGGCGCTGACAACAATAGCCCACGAGGTGAGTCATGACTGTGAAGAGCACGCCCGGCCAACGTTTCCGCGACGCGGTGGCTGCCGAACATCCGTTGCAGGTGGTTGGCGCGATCAACGCCAACCACGCCTTGCTGGCCAAGCGCGCCGGCTTCAAGGCCATCTACCTCTCTGGTGGCGGCGTCGCTGCCGGCTCCCTGGGCCTGCCGGACCTGGGCATCAGCGGGTTGGATGACGTGCTCACCGACGTGCGGCGCATCACCGATGTGTGCGACGTGCCGCTGCTGGTCGATGTCGACACCGGCTTTGGCGCCTCGGCCTTCAACGTGGCGCGGACCGTGCGCTCGATGAACAAGTTCGGCGCGGCAGCGATTCATATCGAAGACCAGGTAGGCGCCAAGCGTTGCGGCCACCGGCCAAACAAGGAAATCGTCTCCCAGCAGGAGATGGTCGATCGCATCAAGGCGGCGGTAGACGCTCGCCTGGATGACAGCTTCGTGATCATGGCGCGTACCGATGCCTTGGCCGTGGAAGGCCTGAACGCTGCCCTGGACCGCGCTGCGGCGTGTGTCGAGGCCGGCGCCGACATGATCTTCCCTGAGGCGATCACTGAACTGCAGATGTACAAGACCTTCGCCGATCGGGTCAAAGCACCGATCCTGGCCAACATCACCGAGTTCGGCGCCACCCCGCTGTACACCACCGACGAGTTGGCCTCGGTCGACGTCTCGCTGGTGCTGTACCCGCTGTCGGCGTTCCGCGCGATGAACAAGGCGGCGGAAAACGTCTACACCGCGCTGCGCCGCGATGGCACGCAGAAAAACGTCATCGACACCATGCAGACTCGCATGGAGCTCTACGATGCCATCGGTTATCACGCCTTCGAGCAGCGCCTCGATGCGTTGTTTGCCCAGAAGAAGGGCTGAGCCGAGTTGCAACGAACTCAATGATTCGCCTGTGCCGGCGCTATCGCGGGGCAAGCCCGCTCCCACGCTCTGGTGGGCTGGCACAGGCACCCTTGATTAGCCAGAAATTCCATAACAAGTTCAATAAAGGAGAAACACCATGGCCGAAGCAAAAGTACTCAGCGGCGCAGGCCTGCGTGGCCAGGTGGCCGGCCAGACCGCACTGTCGACTGTAGGCCAGGCCGGTGCCGGACTGACCTACCGCGGTTATGACGTCCGTGACCTGGCCAAAGATGCCGAATTCGAGGAAGTGGCCTACCTGCTGCTGTATGGCGAGTTGCCCAGCCAAGCCGAACTGGACGAATACAAGACCAAGCTCAAGGGGCAACGTGATCTGCCCCAGGCACTCAAGGAAGTGCTTGAGCGCATCCCCGTCACTGCCCATCCGATGGACGTGATGCGCACCGGCTGCTCGGTACTCGGCACCCTGGAACCTGAGCTGACCTTCGACACCCAGCGCGACAAGACTGACCGCCTACTAGCGGTATTCCCAGCGATCATGTGCTACTGGTACCGCTTCACGCATCACGGCGTGCGCATCGACTGCACCAGCGATGAAGACACCCTGGGCGGGCACTTCCTGCACCTGCTGCACGGCAAGAAGCCGAGCGCGCTGCATGTCAAAGTGATGAACGTGTCGCTGATTCTCTACGCCGAGCACGAATTCAACGCCTCGACCTTCACCGCCCGGGTGTGCGCCTCGACCCTGTCGGACCTGTACTCCTGCGTCACCGCCGCCATCGGCTCGCTGCGCGGCCCGCTGCACGGCGGCGCCAACGAAGCGGCGATGGAGTTGATCGAACGCTTCCAGAGCCCGCAGCAGGCCACTGCCGAGCTGCTCAAGATGCTCGAGCGCAAAGACAAGATCATGGGCTTTGGCCATGCGATCTACAAAGAGTCCGACCCGCGCAACGAGGTGATCAAGGGCTGGGCCAAGCAGCTTGCCGATGAAGCCGGCGACAGCGTGCTGTACCCCGTCTCCGAAGCGATCGACAAGACCATGTGGGAGCAAAAACGCCTGTTCCCCAACGCCGACTTCTACCATGCCTCGGCGTATCACTTCATGGGTATCCCGACCAAGCTGTTCACCCCGATCTTCGTCTGCTCGCGCCTGACCGGCTGGGCGGCGCATGTCTTCGAGCAGCGTGCCAACAACCGCATCATCCGTCCGAGCGCCGAGTATGTCGGCGTTGAACAGCGCCAGTTCGTGCCCATCGCACAGCGCTGAATAGAAATAGAGAGGCAACCCGTTTCCCCTGTGGGAGCGGGCTTGCCCGCGAATGCGTCCGACTGGGCAACTGATGTGCACCTGCTGACGTATTCGCGGGCAAGCCCGCTCCCACAGGGACGGTGGAGCTTTCCGAATCCTGTGACCGAGCCTGAATGATGAACACTGCATACCGCAAAGCCCTGCCAGGCACCCCCCTGGACTACTTCGACGCCCGCGCAGCTGTCGAGGCCCTCAAGCCCGGCGCCTACGACGGCCTGCCGTACACCTCCCGCGTGCTCGCCGAGAACCTGGTGCGCCGCTGCGATCCGGCCACCCTCGATGCCTCGCTCAGCCAGCTGATCGAGCGCAAGCGCGACCTCGACTTCCCGTGGTTCCCGGCGCGTGTGGTGTGCCACGACATCCTAGGCCAGACCGCGCTGGTCGACCTGGCTGGTCTGCGCGATGCCATCGCCGACAAAGGCGGCGACCCAGCCCAGGTCAACCCGGTAGTGCCGGTGCAACTGATCGTCGACCACTCGCTGGCGGTCGAATGCGGCGGTTTCGACCCGCAGGCATTCGACAAGAACCGGGCCATTGAAGACCGTCGCAACGAAGACCGTTTCCACTTCATCAACTGGACCAAAAAGGCCTTCAAGAACGTCGACGTGATCCAACCGGGCAACGGCATCATGCACCAGATCAACCTGGAGAAGATGTCGCCGGTGATCCACAGTGATCGCGGCGTGGCCTACCCAGACACCTGCGTCGGCACCGACAGCCACACCCCGCACGTCGATGCCTTGGGCGTGATCGCCATTGGTGTCGGTGGCCTGGAAGCTGAGAACGTCATGCTCGGTCGCGCCTCGTGGATGCGCCTGCCGGAAATCGTCGGCGTCGAGCTGACCGGCAAGCTGCAGCCGAACATCACCGCCACCGACCTGGTATTGGCCCTGACCGAGTTCCTGCGCAAGCAAAAAGTGGTGGGCGCCTACCTCGAATTCTATGGTGAGGGCGCCCGTGCCCTGACCCTGGGCGATCGCGCCACCATCTCCAACATGGCGCCGGAGTACGGCGCCACGGCGGCGATGTTCGCCATCGACCAGCAGACCATCGACTACCTGCGCCTGACCGGCCGTGAAGAGCAGCAGGTCCAGCTGGTCGAAACCTACGCCAAGGTTGCAGGCCTGTGGGCCGACAGCCTGGTTAACGCCGAATACGAGCGGGTGCTCAGCTTCGACCTGTCGAGTGTCGTGCGCAACATGGCCGGCCCATCCAACCCGCACGCCCGTGTCGCGACGAGCGAGCTGGCGGCCAAGGGCATCGCTGGCGCCTGGCAAGAGCTGCCGGGGCAGATGCCTGATGGCGCGGTGATCATCGCCGCCATCACCAGTTGCACCAACACCAGCAACCCGCGCAACGTGATTGCTGCAGGCCTGCTGGCGCGCAATGCCAACAAGCTGGGCCTGACCCGCAAACCGTGGGTGAAGTCCTCGCTGGCGCCAGGCTCCAAGGCGGTCAAGTTGTACTTGGAAGAAGCCGGCCTGGAGCAGGAGCTGGAGCAACTGGGCTTTGGCATCGTCGCCTTCGCGTGCACCACCTGCAACGGCATGTCTGGCGCGCTGGACCCGAAGATCCAGCAAGAAATCATCGACCGCGACCTGTACGCCACCGCGGTGCTGTCGGGCAACCGCAACTTCGACGGGCGGATTCACCCGTACGCCAAGCAGGCGTTTCTCGCCTCGCCACCCCTGGTAGTGGCCTATGCCATCGCCGGCACCATCCGCTTCGACATCGAGAAGGATGTGCTGGGCGTGGTCGACGGCAAACAGATTCGCCTCAAGGACATCTGGCCGAGCGACGAAGAGATCGACGCGGTGGTGCGTGCTGCGGTCAAGCCGGAGCAGTTTCGCAAGGTGTATATCCCGATGTTCGCCATTGAAGAGGACAAGGGGCCGAAAGTCGCGCCGCTGTATGAGTGGCGCGAGATGAGCACCTATATCCGTCGCCCGCCGTACTGGGAGGGCGCCCTCGCTGGCGAGCGTACCCTGCGCGGCATGCGCCCGCTGGCGGTGCTGCCGGATAACATCACTACAGACCACCTGTCGCCGTCCAATGCGATCATGCTCGACAGCGCGGCGGGTGAGTACCTGGCGAAGATGGGCCTGCCCGAGGAGGACTTCAACTCCTATGCCACCCACCGCGGCGATCACCTGACGGCCCAGCGCGCCACCTTCGCCAACCCCAAGCTGTTCAACGAGATGGTGCGCAAGGAAGACGGCAGCGTGCAGCAAGGCTCGCTGGCGCGGATCGAGCCAGAAGGCAAGGTGACCCGTATGTGGGAGGCGATCGAGACCTACATGCAGCGTAAACAGCCGCTGATCATCGTTGCCGGTGCCGACTACGGCCAAGGTTCGTCGCGCGATTGGGCGGCCAAGGGCGTGCGCCTGGCAGGGGTTGAAGCGATTGTCGCCGAAGGCTTCGAGCGCATTCACCGCACCAACCTGGTAGGCATGGGTGTGCTGCCGCTGGAGTTCAAGCCGGGTACCGACCGCAAGACCTTGCAGCTCGATGGCAGCGAAAGCTACGACGTGTTGGGCGAGCGTACGCCGCGGGCGACCTTGACCTTGGTGGTCACCCGCCGTAATGGCGAGCGGCTCGAGGTGCCGGTGACGTGCCGGTTGGATACCGCTGAAGAAGTGTCGATCTACGAGGCGGGTGGGGTGCTGCAGCGCTTTGCCCAGGACTTCCTGGAAGGCACCGCGTAAAGCGGGGCCGCTCCGCGCCCCTTCGCGGGCAAGCCCGCTCCCGCAGGTCCCGGTAGGAGCGGGCTTGCTCGCGAAGGGGCGCGGAGCGGCCCCAGCCGTACAACTGAATGATCAGGACCAAACCATGGCACACGCACCGCAGATCAAGATCCCCGCCACCTACATCCGTGGCGGCACCAGCAAAGGCGTGTTCTTCCGCCTGCAAGACCTCCCCGAGCGCGCCCAGCAACCAGGCCCGGCCCGCGACGCCCTGTTGCTACGGGTGATCGGCAGCCCCGATCCTTACGGCAAGCAGATCGACGGCATGGGCGGCGCCACCTCCAGCACCAGCAAGTGCGTGATCCTCTCGGCCAGCAGCAACGCTGAGCACGACGTCGACTACCTGTTCGGCCAGGTCTCGATCGACAAGGCCTTCGTCGATTGGAGCGGCAACTGCGGCAACCTCTCGGCAGCGGTCGGCTCGTTCGCCATTAGTAGCGGCCTGGTCGATCCCGCGCGCATCCCGCATAACGGCATCGCCACCGTGCGCATCTGGCAGGCCAACATCGGCAAGAGCATCATCGCCCATGTGCCAATCAGCGAAGGCGAAGTGCAGGAAACCGGCGATTTCGAATTGGACGGCGTGACCTTCCCCGCTGCCGAAGTGCAGCTGGAATTCCTCGACCCGGCCGCCGACGAAGACGGCGGCGGTGGGGCGATGTTCCCCACCGGCAACCTGGTCGACGATCTCGAAGTGCCAGGTATCGGCACCTTCAAGGCGACCCTGATCAACGCGGGTATCCCGACCATCTTCGTCAATGCCGCCGACATCGGCTACAGCGGGCGCGAACTGCAAGACGCGATCAACGGCGATCCGGCGGCGCTGGCACGTTTTGAAACCATCCGCGCCTATGGTGCGCTGCGCATGGGCTTGATCGAGCACCTCGATCAGGCGGCCACGCGTCAGCACACTCCCAAGATCGCCTTCGTCGCGCCGCCAGTGGCCTATACCTCATCCAGTGGCAAGGCGGTTGCGCCAAGTGACATCGACCTGTTGGTTCGTGCGCTGTCGATGGGCAAGTTGCACCACGCCATGATGGGCACCGCCGCCGTGGCGATCGGTACCGCCGCCGCCATTCCAGGCACGCTGGTCAACCTGGCAGCGGGCGGCAACCCGCGTAGCGCGGTACGTTTCGGCCATCCCTCGGGCACTTTGCGGGTCGGCGCCGAGGCGCGTCAGGTGGATGGCCAGTGGACAGTCACCAAAGCAATCATGAGCCGAAGCGCTCGCGTGTTGATGGAGGGCTGGGTACGGGTACCTGGTGATGCCTTCTAGGCGCACTCCCTGACACGTGAGCGGCGCTCGGCTTCTTTGTTCAACCCTCTGCAACAGGAAGCAACCGAGATGAGCGCCAACGTTGACCTCAACGACCGCCCGGACTACGACCGGGTGCTGCAAACCATCGCCGACTACGTGCTCGACTATCAAGTTGGCTCGGCCGAGGCGCTGGACACCGCGCGCAACTGCCTGATGGACACCTTGGGCTGCGGCCTGCTGGCGTTGCGCTTCCCCGAGTGCAGCAAGCACTTGGGGCCGCTCGTCGAGGGCACGATCGTGCCCAACGGCGCGCGGGTGCCCGGAACCTCGTACCGGCTTGACCCGGTCAAGGCAGCCTGGGACATCGGCTGCATCGTCCGCTGGCTGGACTACAACGACACGTGGCTGGCGGCTGAGTGGGGGCATCCGTCCGATAACCTCGGTGGCATCCTGGCGGTGGCCGATCACCTCTCGCAAAAGCGCGTGGCAGCGGGCGAGCAGCCGTTGAACATGCGCCAGGTGCTCGAAGCCATGGTCATGGCGCACGAAATCCAGGGAGTGCTGGCGCTGGAGAATTCCTTCAACCGCGTCGGCCTGGACCATGTGCTGCTGGTCAAGGTCGCTTCCACGGCGGTATGCGCCAAGTTGATGGGGGCCAACCGCGAGCAGCTGTTGTCGGCGCTGTCGCATGCCTTCGTCGATGGCCAGGCGTTGCGCACCTACCGCCATGCGCCTAATGCCGGTTCACGCAAGTCGTGGGCGGCAGGCGATGCGTCAAGCCGTGGTGTGCGCCTGGCCGATATCGCCCTGCGCGGGGAGATGGGCATTCCGGGTGTGCTCAGTGCACAGCAGTGGGGCTTCTACGACGTCTTGTTCAGTCATACCAACAAGGATCTGGCGCTCAAGCCGGTCGACCAGCGTCAGCTGCGACTGCCTCAGGCGTTTGGCAGCTACGTGATGGAAAACGTCCTGTTCAAGATCAGCTTCCCGGCCGAGTTTCACGCCCAGACCGCCTGTGAGGCGGCACTGGTGTTGCATCCAAAGGTGCGTAACCGACTGCATGAAATCGAACGCATCGTCATCACGACCCATGAATCAGCGATCCGCATCATTTCCAAGGTGGGGCCGCTGGCCAATGCCGCTGACCGTGACCATTGCCTGCAATACATGACCGCCGTGCCGCTGATTTTTGGCAACCTGGTGGCTGAGCACTACGAAGACAGCTTCCATGCCGCGCACCCGACCATCGACCGTCTGCGCGAGAAGATGGAGGTGGTCGAGGAGCCGCGATTCAGCCGTGAATATCTTGAGGCTGACAAGCGCTCGATCGCCAATGCACTGCAGGTGTTCTTCAACGATGGCTCAAGTACCGAGCAGGTGACGGTGGAGTATCCGATCGGTCATCGGCGGCGGCGGGCCGAGGGTATCCCGTTGCTTGAGGAGAAGTTCAAGGCCAACCTGGCCACCCGCTTTGCCGGGCAGCGTTGTGCGCAGATCTTTGCCTTGTGCAAGGCGCAGGCGCAGCTGGAGGCGACGCCGGTGCATCGGTTTGTCGATCTGTTCGTGATCTGATGATTTTGTAGTGTCGATGCGAGCTTCATCGCAGGACAAGCCCGCTCCCACGCAATCCAGAGCCCATGTAGCGAACTGCGTGGGAGCGGGCTTGCCCCGCGATAAGGTCGGTTACAGGCACCGCAAAAAAAAGCCCCGGCATTCCTGCCGGGGCTTCTTCTACAGCTTGAAGCTTAACGCTCGTAGCTGCTGTTACGCCTGAACAACCGGGATCTTGGCGCTTTCGGCCGCTTCACGGAACTCGGCGATCTGGTCGAAGCTCAGGTAGCGGTAGACGTCGGCAGCCATGCTGTCGATGTCCTTGGCGTACTGCATGTACTCTTCGACAGTCGGCAGTTTGCCGATGATCGAAGCGACTGCAGCCAGCTCGGCCGAGGCCAGGTAGACGTTAGTGGCGTCGCCCAGACGGTTCGGGAAGTTACGGGTCGAAGTGGAGACCACGGTAGAACCGGTCTGCACACGTGCCTGGTTACCCATGCACAGCGAGCAGCCTGGCATTTCCATGCGCGCACCGGCCTTACCGTAGATGCCGTAGTAGCCTTCCTCGGTCAGCTGGTGGGCGTCCATCTTGGTTGGCGGAGCCAGCCACAGACGGGTCGGAATACCGCCCTTGACCTTGTCCAGCAGCTTACCGGCAGCGCGGAAGTGACCGATGTTGGTCATGCACGAACCGATGAACACTTCGTCGATTTTCTCGCCCTGTACCGAAGACAGCAGGCGTGCATCGTCCGGGTCGTTCGGCGCGCAGAGCACAGGCTCTTTGACGTCGGCCAGGTCGATCTCGATGATCTCGGCGTATTCGGCATCGGCGTCGGCCGACAGCAGTTGCGGGTTGGCCAGCCAGGCTTCCATGGCTTGCGCACGGCGCTCCATGGTACGCGCGTCACCGTAGCCTTCGCTGATCATCCAGCGCAGCAGGGTGATGTTCGACTGCAGGTACTCGGCAACGGCTTTTTCCGGCAGCTTGATGGTGCAGCCAGCAGCGGAACGCTCGGCCGAGGCGTCGGACAGCTCGAAGGCTTGCTCGACAGTCAGCTCGTCCAGGCCTTCGATTTCCAGGATGCGACCGGAGAAGGCGTTTTTCTTGCCTTTCTTCTCGACGGTCAGCAGGCCTTGCTGGATGGCGTAGTAAGGGATGGCATGTACCAGGTCACGCAGGGTGATGCCCGGTTGCAGTTTGCCCTTGAAACGCACCAGGACCGACTCAGGCATATCCAGTGGCATGACGCCAGTGGCTGCGGCGAACGCCACCAGGCCGGAACCGGCCGGGAACGAGATGCCGATCGGGAAGCGGGTGTGCGAGTCGCCGCCGGTGCCGACGGTGTCAGGCAGCAGCATGCGGTTCAGCCAGCTGTGGATGATGCCGTCGCCTGGACGCAGCGACACGCCGCCACGGGTGCGGATGAAGTCTGGCAGGGTGTGGTGGGTGGTGACGTCGATCGGCTTCGGATAAGCCGCGGTGTGGCAGAACGACTGCATCACCAGGTCAGCGGAGAAGCCCAGGCACGCCAGGTCTTTGAGTTCATCACGGGTCATAGGACCGGTGGTGTCCTGAGAACCGACGGTGGTCATCTTCGGCTCGCAGTAGGCGCCCGGACGTACGCCTTGGCCTTCTGGCAGACCGCAGGCGCGGCCGACCATTTTCTGTGCCAGGGTGAAGCCTTTGCCGGTGTCGGCTGGCTGCTCGGGCTTCTTGAACAAGTCCGATGCACCCAGGCCCAGTTCGGCGCGGGCTTTTTCGGTCAGGCCACGGCCGACGATCAGCGGGATACGGCCGCCAGCGCGGACTTCATCGAGCAGCACTTCGGTTTTCAGGGCGAAGTTGGTGACCAGCTCGTCGCTTTCGTGACGGCGCACTTCACCTTTGTACGGGTAGACGTCGATGACGTCGCCCATGGCCAGGTTGGTGCAGTCGAATTCGATCGGCAGGGCGCCGGCGTCTTCCATGGTGTTGTAGAAGATCGGGGCGATCTTGGTGCCGAAGCAGAAACCGCCAGCGCGCTTGTTCGGCACGTTAGGGATGTCGTCACCGAAGAACCACAGCACCGAGTTGGTCGCCGATTTACGCGACGAGCCAGTACCGACCACGTCGCCGACGTAGGCGACCGGGAAGCCTTTGGCGCGCATCGCTTCGATCTGCTTGAGCGGGCCAACCGAACCCGGTTGCTCAGGCTCGATGCCGTCACGGGCCATCTTCAGCATGGCCAGGGCGTGCAGCGGGATGTCTGGGCGCGACCAGGCGTCCGGGGCAGGGGAAAGGTCGTCGGTGTTGGTTTCGCCAGGCACCTTGAACACGGTCAGGGTGTATTTGTCGGCGATCGCTGGACGGTTGGTGAACCACTCGCCAGCAGCCCACGACTCGAGCACGGCCTTGGCGTGGACATTGCCAGCCTTGGCTTTCTCGGCGACGTCATGGAAGGCATCGAACATCAGCAGGGTGTGCTTGAGCTGTTCGGCCGCGACGGCGCCCAGTTCGGCGTCGTCCAGCAGTGCGACCAGCGTTTCGATGTTGTAGCCGCCCTGCATGGTGCCCAGCAGCTCGGTGGCATGCTTGCGGTCGATCAGCGGCGACTTGGCTTCGCCCTTGGCGATGGCGGAGAGGAAACCGGCTTTGACGTAGGCGGCTTCGTCGACGCCTGGCGGTACGCGGTCGGTGATCAGTTCTACGAGGAAGGCTTCTTCGCCGGCCGGCGGGTTTTTCAGCAGCTCGACCAGGCCTGCGGTTTGTTCGGCGTTCAGCGGCTGGGGCACGATACCCAGAGCGGCACGCTCTTCGATGTGTTTGCGGTAGGCTTCAAGCACAGTTATTACCCTCATCAGTGGTCCCTAAAGGGAGTCCGGGACGCTCATCCAGCATTCTCATGCACCCATGCGCAATGACGGCTTCTTGGGCCGCCCAGCCAGGGTCGCAGAGAATCCTTACAGAAGCTGCTTTCAAAGTTTTACGCCTGTAGAACGGAGGCTGATGAGGGGTTGGCGCGGACCATGCGAGGGTGCATGAGCCGGGCCAACGCCGTTCTACCGGATCAACTGTGCTCGTGACGCTTTGAAAACAGCTTCCAACGGACATTGTTGCCTTGAAAAGGCGGAGTGATTCTACGGCAAAAAGCGAACGAAAGTAAGGCGGCACTTATGACTTTAACGGGTGACCCTGGTTAGACAAAGGGCTAACATGGGGGCGTGTTCCACCGCCAAGCCGTTGTTTTTTCATGTCCAATCAATCCATCAAAACCCCTTGCGTGGGCTTGTGCTCTACCGTCTACGGCGACTTGGTGTGCCGCGGCTGCAAGCGTTTTCACCACGAGGTGATCCACTGGAACGGCTACAGCGACGAGCAAAAGCGCGCGGTCTGGCTGCGCCTGGAGCAATTGCTGGTGCAGGTGATGATGGCCAAGCTTGAGGTGTTCGACAAAGACTGCCTGCGCCAGCAATTGGAGCAGCGTTCGATTCGCTTCGTCGCCCATCAATCCGAATACTGCTGGGCGTATCAGTTGATCGCCCGCGGCGCGCGGATGATTCGCGACCTGGAAGCCTACGGCATGGCGTTGATGCCGGAGTTTCGCGACTGGGAGCTGCCGCAGCTGCGCGATGCCATCGACCGCGAATTCTTCTTGCTGTCCGAGGCGCACTACGAGCGCTACATCGCCCCGCGCTTTTTGCGCGACGCCCTGGAATTGGGCGCCGGGCAGGCCTGACTCAGTCGCCGGTGTATTCGCAACCGCTGGTGCAGGTTTCGTGGATACGTACTTTCGACAGCTCAGGCAGCAGCGGCTTGACCTGTTCCCAGATCCACTTGGCGATGACTTCGCTGGTCGGGTTTTCCAGGCCAGGAATGTCGTTGAGGTAGTTGTGGTCCAGCTGCTCGTAGATCGGCTTGAAGATCGCCTTGATCTCGGAGAAATCGCGGATCCAGCCAGTGTGCGGGTCAAGCGGGCCGGTCAGGTGCAGGGCGACCTTGAACGAGTGGCCATGCAGACGACCGCACTTGTGGCCTGGCGCGACGTTGGGCAGGCGGTGGGCCGATTCGAATGTGAATTCCTTGAAGATTTCCACGCTGTAGAGACTCTTGTAAAAAATGCTGACGGCGATTCTACCAGCATGCCCGCTATAACGGTTGCAGCCGTTCGTGCAGCCGCCCGGTGGCGATCAACTCGAGGAACTCATCGCCCAATCGCTGGCTCTCGGCAATCGCCTTGTACCAATAGCGCTTGCGGCTTGGCGCATCGCCCATGAACCGCTTGAAGTCGTTGCGATCTGGCAGCTTGCCGTAGGGCAGGGCCGCCAGGTAGTGCGCCGAGGGGGTCATCAGCAACACATTCTGCAGCCGCGTGGCATCACCCTTGCGCCAGGGCAGGGCCTTGTCGAACCAGCCAGGCACCACCTTGTCGGTGAAGTGCGGGTAGATCACCAGGTCATCGCCGCGGTAGGGCAGGTCCAGGTGATAGTCGAGCAAGCCGCCGTCACGGTAGGTGCCGCTGCCAGCGCCTGGAATATCACGCACCCCTTGCATGACCATGGGGATCGAACCCGAGGCGAGCAGGGCGTGGCGCAGGTTGGCCAGGTCCAGCGGCAGGTAGCGCGAGGGGAAGTCGGTCAGCTCATCCAGCGGCGGTGGCGAACGCCTGTCATGCAGGATGATCCGTTCGAAATGCCGGCCCAGGCGGGCGCGCCCAAGCAGGTTGCTGGCAATCACCGAAGACAAGCCCACCCCTAGCCGAGCGCGATGGTCGTCGGCCAGCAGGCCGTGGCTTTTCACCACCATGATGTTCAGCCGGTAGTGCGCATTGGCCAGGATCTGCCCATCGTTGCCCTGCAACAGGTCATCGAGCATGCGCTGGCAACTGCGGCTGATCTCGGCGGGCGTCACGCCCTTGGCGAAGTCTTGCTCGGTGTACAGCTCGCCCAGGCGGCGCAGGCCGGCAACCGGGTCATCGAGGCAGGCACTTGCAAAGCGCCAGGAGCCGATCGAAGCGCCAATCAATGCCCGCTGGCGCGGCGCCGAAGGCAGCCACTCACCGAACAACGCGAGGTCCAGCCCCTGGATCCCCAGCGGCTTTGGCCCGCCCGCAGCGCCAGGCACCACGCCCACATCGGCGGCGCGCAGGCCCCGCTCGCGGATCTGTTGCAAGGCACGCTTGCCCGCTTTGAACGTCAGGGCAGGGAACTTGATATGGATGGCGCTCATGCACGACCTCGCGGCTAACAAGCGGGGCATTATAGGGAACCGGCGGCTAACGCGCTGCGCTATCATGGCGCCAGCTGTTTTCAGGTTGAGTTAAGGACCGGTGGTTAATCTTAACCCCGTAGACAAATTACACATCTCGACGGAGAGACCCTCATGAAAACTTTGACTGCCCTGTTCACTGCCGCTGCCCTGGCCTTTGGTGCCAACGTCGCCCTGGCCAAAGACGTCCAGCCTGACGAAGTGGTCAAGCTGGTCAACGCCAAGACCATCATGTCGCTGGACGAATTGAAGGCCAAGGCGGTCGCCAAGCACCCAGGCGCCACCGTCACCGATTCGGAACTCGAAGACGAGTACGGCCGCTACATCTATAAGG
This sequence comes from Pseudomonas sp. NPDC088890, assembly GCF_044900155.1. Taxonomy (NCBI): domain Bacteria; kingdom Pseudomonadati; phylum Pseudomonadota; class Gammaproteobacteria; order Pseudomonadales; family Pseudomonadaceae; genus Pseudomonas; species Pseudomonas sp. NPDC088890. The sequence continues at coordinate 650,105 of NZ_JBJDNG010000001.1, forward strand.
TCGAGCTGCGTGATGCGCAGAACGTCGAGTGGGACGTGGACCTCGACGCCAAGACCGGTGAAGTACTCAAGGACGCTCGGGATAACTGATGAACCCTGTACCGCGAACGGCGCGCTACCTCGCCCTTGCGCTGATGACCGTCTGTTCGCTGGCCGTGGCCCGTGACCTTGACCAGGATGAAGCCCTTGAGCTGCGGCAAAAGGGCATCATCCTGCCGCTTGAGCAACTGCTCGAGTCCGCCCTGGGGCGTTACCCCGGGGCGCGGCTGTTGGAAGCGGAGCTGGAAGAAAAGCACAACCGTTACGAGTATGAAGTCGAGTTGCTGACCCCTGCCGGCGTAGTGCGCGAGATCAAGCTGGACGCCCGCAGTGGCGTGCTGCTCAAAGACGAGGAAGACGACTGAATGCGCCTGCTGCTTGTCGAGGACAATGTCCCCCTGGCGGACGAACTGACGGTGGGCCTGCAACGCCAGGGCTATGCCGTGGACTGGCTGGCCGATGGCCGCGATGCGGTGTACCAGGGCCAAAGCGAACCCTATGACCTGATCATCCTCGACCTGGGCTTGCCCGGGCTGCCGGGGTTGCAGGTGTTGGCCCAATGGCGCGCGGCAGGCCTGGCCACCCCGGTATTGATCCTCACCGCGCGCGGCTCCTGGGCCGAACGCATCGAAGGGCTCAAAGCCGGGGCCGACGATTACTTGAGCAAACCGTTCCACCCCGAAGAGCTGCAACTGCGCATCCAGGCTTTGCTGCGCCGTGCGCGTGGCCTGGCCAACCAGCCGAAACTGGAAGCTGCCGGGCTGCACCTGGATGAGGGGCGGCAATGCGTCAGCCGCGAAGGCGTCGACATCCAGCTGACCGCGGCCGAGTTTCGCCTGCTGCGTTACTTCATGCTGCATCCGGGGCAGGTGTTGTCCAAGAGCCACCTGGCCGAGCACTTGTATGACGGCGAGACCGAGCGCGATTCCAACGTGCTCGAAGTGCACGTCAATCACCTGCGGCGCAAACTCGGGCGCAGCGTGATCGAGACCCGTCGCGGCCAGGGCTACGTCTACGCGGGAAGCAGCCAGTGAAGTCGATTCAGGCGCGCCTGAGCCTGGGCCTGGTCGCGGTGCTGGTGGTGGTCGGCCTGGCCTTGGCCCAGTTGACTTTGTGGCTGTTCGAGGTGGGCCTGCAACGCTACCTGGAAACCGGCCTGCGCAAGGAAAGCGAGAACCTGCTGGTAGCCATGGTGCGCGGCCCCAATGGCCTGCAGCTGGACGAGCGACGGGTGTCTGCCGCTTACCAGCGGCCCTTCTCTGGCTATTACTTTCGCATCGACTTCGACAAGGGCACCTGGCGCTCACGTTCGCTGTGGGACCTGGACATGCCCAAGCCGTCCAAGCCCGGCCTGGAAGACAGCCATGAGCTAGGGCCCGAAGGCCAGCAGCTGCTGGCATTTCGCGCCGATTACCGGCGCCTGGGTCAGGACATCTCGATCAGCGTCGCCCAAGACTATTCACCCGTGCGCGATGGCTTTCGCCGGATGCAACAGATTGGTCTAGGCATGGGCCTGGTGGCGCTGGTGCTGGTGCTGGTGTTGCAGCGCATCACCGTGACCCGCTCGCTGCGCCCACTGGAGCGCGCCCGCCAGCAGATCGCCCAGTTGCAGCAAGGCCAGCGCTCACAGCTGGATGCCGAGGTGCCCAGTGAGTTGCAACCGCTGGTGGATCAGGTCAACCATTTGCTGGCGCACACTGAAGACAGCCTGCGACGCTCGCGCAATGCCCTGGGCAACCTCGGCCACGCACTGAAAACGCCGCTGGCGGTATTGATCAGCCTGGCCTCCAGTGAACGGCTCAAGGATCTGCCTGAGGTGCAGGCGCAGATGCGTGAGCAGCTGGAACAGATCCAGCAACGCCTGACCCGCGAACTGAACCGCGCCCGGCTGGCCGGCGATGCGCTGCCGGGCGCGCAGTTCGACTGTGATGCAGAACTGCCGGCGCTGCTGGCAACCTTGGGCATGATCCATGGCGAGGGGCTGTTGCTTGAGCACGATGTCGCACCGGGGTTGCTGCTACCGTGGGATCGCGAAGATTTGCTGGAGCTGCTCGGTAATCTGTTGGACAACGCCTGCAAATGGGCCGACAGCGAAGTGCGTCTTGGCATTGCCCAGATGGGCGATGGCTATCAGCTGTGGGTCGACGATGACGGCCCGGGGATTCCCGAAGCGAACCGCATGCAGGTGCTTGAACGCGGATCGCGGCTCGACGAGCAGGTCGATGGGCATGGCCTGGGCCTTGGCATCGTGCGCGATATCGTCGAGGCCTGGGGCGGGCGCATCGCCTTGCTGCAAAGCTCCCTGGGCGGGTTGCGGGTAAGCATCGAGCTGCCGCGCAAGGGGCGCTGAATTTCGTCGTTCGCTGGGGCCTCATCGCGGGCCAAGCCCGCTCCCACGCCATCGTCGAGCTATCCGCACATTCGTGGGAGCGGGCTTGCCCCGCGATGAGGCCGGCCCTGCCAGCCCACGTCCCACCCTGCAAAAATATTGCAGCTCAAGCGCATTTTTTTGAATTGGCCCCAAAACGGTGCGCCCGGCACAATCCCTGCCACGAAACTTACCAGTTTCCATCTCCACGGACGGAGCCTCTTAGCGATTGCATCTGCAATACAGGGCCCAGGCCAATTGCGGCTGGGCTTTCTTTTTAAAAAAAGACATAACCCATCAACCCCTGGAACACGATCAACTGCCCGATGTCTGCCTCGCGTCCTGAAAGTCGATTGCAGCGCCTGTTGCCGGCGCCTCTGAATATCCCCCGCAAAGAATGGCTGCGTGCCGGCCTCGGCGCACTACTTGGCCTGTTCCTGGCCGGTTGGTTGTGCAGCCTGGCCTACGGCCCCTCCATCGCGTTACACCTGCTCGGCCCCCTGGCCGCCACTGCGGTGCTGGTGTTCGCCGTGCACTCCGGACCGTTGGCGCAACCCTGGCCGGTGCTGGGCAGCTACGCCCTGGCCGGTGCAGTGGGCCTGGCGATGCGCCATGGTTTTGGTAGCGAGCTGTGGGTCGCTGGCGCCGCCCTGGGCATCTCGATCCTGATGATGTGCCTGCTGCGCTGTCTGCATCCACCCGGTGGTGGCGTGGCGGTCAGTGCGGTGTTGGCCGACTCAGGGCTGGTCGCGCTGGGCGATCACCTGCTTGAGCCGATCATGCTCAACGCGCTGATCCTGATCACGGTTGCGGTGCTCTACAACCGCCTGACCGGCGTGCGCTACCCCAAAGGCCCGTTGCCGCGCAAAGACCTGCATCACACCCACGATCCATTGCCCAGCGAGCGCGTCGGTATCAACAGCGCCGACCTCGACCAGGCCCTGGAAGAGATCGGCGAATTCGTCGACGTCACCCGCGACGAGCTGGAGCGGATCATCCTCGCCACCGAGCAACATGCCTTGCAGCGCAGTCTGGGCGGGATCACCGCCGCCTCGGTGATGTCGCGGGATATCCAATTCGCCAGCAAGCACACCACCTTGGAGCAAGCCTGGAAGATGCTCGCCAGCCATCACCTCAAGACCCTGCCAGTGCTTGATCAAGGCCGCCTGGTGGGCATCGTCAGCCTTAGCGACCTGGTAGGCCCGGCCATGGCTCGGGGGCGTTTCAGCTGGCGCGGCGTGCTGCGGCGCAAGCCGGTGCTGATGGAGCAGGTGATGAGTCGGCGGGTGGTCAGCGTCAGCAGCCAGCACCCGCTGGAGCGGCTGTTGCCGCTGCTCAGCGAGCAGGGCCTGCACTGCCTGCCGGTGCTCGATGGCGACAGCCTGGTCGGGGTCATCACCCAGAGCGACCTGATCGCCGGGCTCAAGCGGCACTTGCTCAACGCCGCTGCGCTGAAATCAGATGATCGGGTCCCAGCGCTGTGACCAATCGCTGGCGCCGGCGGCGACTTGCCGGCGCAGCACGCTGAAGGCCTGCTGCAAGGCCTCGCTGTCTCGTTTACGGGCATACACCAGGAAGGTCGGGTAGGTGAACTCCGGCGCTTGCGGCACCCGCTCGAACACGCCGCTGTCCAGGTACGCCTGGACCACGCGGGTGCGGAAATAGCCGCTGCCGCCCTGGTCGAGAATGAACTGCAAGGCCAGTGGGCCGAGGTTGAAGCTCAGTGCCGCGCGGGCACAGTCGGGCAGGGCGGCGTCGTGCTGGCGGCGAAAGGCTTCGCCCCAGTCGATATAGATGTAAGGCTCAGGCAGATCGACGCGGCGGATGCGGATCAGCTTTTCTTCCATCAACTGCTCGACCTGCAGGCCCGGCCCGTAGGTCGGCTGATAGACCAATGCGGCGTCCAGCAGGCCCATCTCCACTTTGCGCAACAGCGCCTCGCCGTCGCTGACCTCGCTGCGAATCGCGTGACTCGGCAGCTCGCGGTGCAGGGCGCTGACCCAGTCGAGCAGCATCGGATTACCCAGGCTCACCTCACCCCCGAGATGCAGCACTTGCTGGCAGCCCTGCGGCAGCGGCAGGTCGCGGCGCGCCGCCTCCCACGTCTCGACCAGCTGGTTGGCATAGGTGACGAACGCTTCGCCGTCGCTGGTCAAGCTGGCGCCGCTGCGGCTACGCACGAACAGTTGGCAGCCCAGTTGCTGCTCGAGGCGCTGGACTCGGGCGGTAATCGCCGTTTGCGAGACGAACAGGCGCTCGGCGGCAGCCACCAGGCTGCCGCAACGGACGATTTCCAGGAAGGTACGGGCCTGATCGATGTCCATGGCTGCGCTCGTTGAGGTAGGTGGCGGGTATTCTAGAGGCTTCGCACCGGGTTGGGGCAGTGCCGCTCAATGCGCCAGTAGCGCCAGCAGTTCGCTGAAGCTTGGGCGCTGGGCGACGTCGGCCTGCTGGCAGTGCTCGGCCAATGCCTGCAGCTGCTCATCGGGCTGCGCGCAGTGCGCCAGCAGTTCGCTCAGAAGAATGCCGAAGGCGCGTACTTCCAAACGCTGCAAAAGGACGGCGGCAGGCTGCTCGGCTGTTGGGTGGAAAGAGGCCGCGCCGAAGTCGCCGAGCAGGCACTGGCCGTGGTCATCGCAGAGGATGTTGTGGGCATACAGGTCGCCATGGCTCAGGCCACGGGCGTGCAGGTGCGCGCAGACCGAGGCGATGCCCAAGGCCAGGCGGCGCAGCGCCGTGGGCGATAAACGGCGTGCGTCCGGATACTGGTCGCGGGTGCAGCTGGCCAGGCTCGGCGGCCCGGCGAGGTTGTGCCAATGGGCGGGGATCAACTGCATTGCCAGGGCCGGTAACCGCTGCGGATGGTCGTCGATGCGTCCGGCCAGGCGCACCAGTTGCGGGTGATCACCGGCAGCGATGCAGGCGCTCATTTCCGCCAGGGGTGAGCCGTCGCTGGTAATCGCCCCTTTGTACAGTTTGACCGCCAGTGGCGCGTCCTGGCCACGCCAGTGCGCCAGGTGGATCAAGCCGGAAGCGCCGCGACCGAGCTCAGCCCCAAGCTCGATGTCTTGCCAGGCTATGCTCGGGCACGGGGCATCGACAGGGGGCGCGACAAAGCCCTCCGGCAGTGGGTTACCGGCATAGGCCAACCAGGCCAGGCGCGGCATGTGCAGCAGCCAGTCGGGCAGGCTGGTGAGACGATTGCTGGCGATACGCAACAACTCCAGCCGTTGGCAATCAGCCAGGCTTGCCGGCAGGGCGCTCAGGCGATTGCCGGTCAGCATCAGCTTTTGCAACTGATGGCATTGGCCCAGGCTGTCTGGCAAGCGTTCAAGCGCGTTGTCCGTGAGGATCAGCGCACGCACGCTGGGCGGCAGCGCGGCGCCGCTTACCTCGCTGAGCTGATTGCTCCTAAAGCCAATGGTCTCAAGCTTCGCGCAGCGTCCCAGTGCCACGGGCAGGTGGGTGAAGCGGTTGTTGGAGCAGAACAGCACCTTGAGCCGGGTCAGCCGATGCAGATCCTCGGGCAGCGTGCTCAGGGCATTGCCGCTCAGATCGAGTATTTCCAGGCTCTCGGCCAGCGCGAAGATTTCCTCGGGGAACTGCTCGAGGCCTTGCTTGAGGTTGAGGCGGGTGATGCCGCGCAGGCGGCCGGCTTTGAGGTCGTCGAGGCTATGCATGGGGCAGTGGCACGGGTGCTGGGGCAGGGCCCGGCATGATACCGGCAAATTCACCCTGGGCGTGGCGCCGGGTCTGCGAATTTGCAGGTCGGTTATGGACTTTCGTCCCATGGCAGGCGCGTGCTGGCGGTCCATACTGAAAGCTCGCCCTTCAATAACAACAAGTATTTAGGTTGCGACCGACATGACTTACCAGCACAGCTACGCCCGTTCCATTGCCGATCCCGTGGCCTTCTGGGCCGAGCAGGCCGAGCATTTGGCCTGGTATCGCAAGCCTTTGCAGACCCTGCAAGACAACCCCGACGGTACCCACCGCTGGTTCGCCGATGGCCGCCTCAATAGCTGCTACCTGGCGCTCGATCATCAGATCGAGCAGGGCCGCGGCGAGCAGACCGCGCTAATCTACGACTCGCCAGTGACCGGCGTGCAGCAGCGCTTCAGCTACCAGCAGCTATGCGATGAAGTGGCGCGCCTGGCCGGGCTGTTGCGCGAGTTGGGCGTGCGCAAGGGCGATGGGGTGATCATCTACATGCCCATGGTGCCCCAGGCGGCGATGGCCATGCTGGCCTGTGCGCGGATTGGCGCGGTGCATTCGGTGGTGTTCGGTGGCTTTGCCGCCAACGAGCTGGCGCTGCGCATCGACGATGCCCGGCCGACGCTGCTGCTCACCGCCTCATGCGGGCTGGAGTTCGAGCGGGTGATCGAATACAAACCGCTGGTCGACCGCGCGCTGCAGCTGGCCGCGCATCAGCCCAAGCAGGTGCTGGTGCTGCAGCGACCGCAGGCACGCGCTGAACTGCAAGTCGGGCGAGACCTCGACTGGAATCAAGCGCTGGCCAACGCCCAGCCCGTGCCACCGGTCGAGCTGGATGCGGGCGATCCGCTGTACATCATGTACACCTCCGGTACCACCGGCAAACCCAAGGGCATCGTGCGCGAGAACGGCGGCAACGCGGTGGCCCTGAGCTTTGCCATGCGCCATATCTATGGCATGCAGGCCGGCGATGTCTGGTGGGGGATCTCCGACGTGGGCTGGGTGGTCGGCCACTCGCTGATCGTCTATGGGCCATTGATGAACGGCTGCACCACGGTGTTCTACGAAGGCAAGCCGATCCGTACCCCCGATGCCTCGGCGTATTGGCGGGTAGTCGAGCAGTACCAGGTCAATGCGCTGTTCTGCGCGCCCACTGCCATGCGTGCGATTCGCAAGGAAGACCCCGATGGCGAACTGATCGCCCGGCATGACTTGAGCTCGTTGCGCCAGTTGTTCCTGGCAGGGGAGAAGCTCGACTCCAGCACCCATCAATGGTTGGAGCGGGTCAGCGGCAAGCCGGTGCACGATCACTGGTGGCAGACCGAAACCGGCTGGCCGGTCACCGCGCCTTGTGTCGGCCTTGAGGGCAGCGCCGCCCGGCCTGGGTCGAGTAATCGCGCCGTGCCCGGTTATCACGTGCAGGTGCTGGATGACGACGGCCAATTGCTGGGGGCCAACCAGCAAGGCGCGATCGTGATCGCATTACCGCTGCCACCCGGTTGCAGCCAGACCCTGTGGGGTGATCATGAGCGCTATCTGCAGGCTTATCTGCACACCTATCCGGGCTACTACCACACCGGCGACGGCGGGTATCTGGATGACGATGGCTTCGTCTACATCATGGGCCGCACTGACGATGTGATTAACGTCTCCGGGCACAGGCTGTCGACTGGCGAAATGGAGGACTTGGTGGCACGCCATCGAGCAGTGGCCGAATGCGCGGTGATCGGCGTGCATGACGAGATCAAAGGGCAGGTGCCGTTGGCACTGGTGGTGCTCAAGGATGGCGAAGGGATTGGCGAGCAGCAATTGCAGAAGGACCTGGTGGCCAGCGTGCGCGAACATATCGGCGCGTTGGCCTGTTTTAGCCAGGTGCGCTTGGTCAAGCGTTTGCCCAAGACTCGCTCGGGCAAGATCCTGCGGGCCGTGTTGCGCAAGATTGCCGATGGCCAGGATTATGTGCCGCCTTCGACCTTGGATGATCCGGCGGTGCTTGGCGAGATTGAAGGGGTGCTGGCGGATTTGCCCAGGGCTGGCTGATGCGGCAGCGCTGATATCGCTATCGCGGGGCAAGCCCGCTCCCACGCCACCCGCGATAGCGTCAGTTCGTCCTCCACGCCACCCGAGATAGCGCCTCCACGCCATCTGTGAACATTGCGCTATTGTGGGAGCGGGCTTGCCCCGCGATAGCGTCGGTTCAGTCCAAGCGCGTTACCGGCCCAACCTGATGCAACTGCCCCAAGCGACTGCGCGTACGCATCAGATCAGCAATCGCCCCACCCAGACTTTCCGCCAGCGGCCGCCGCGCAATCACCACCAGCTCGCAGTCCTGGTCATACAACACATCTACCAGGTTGACGAAGCGCTGCTGCGCCGCCAGCGAGCACTCGGCCAGGTCATCCAGACCTGCGATCACCCAGCGTTCATAACGCCCAGCCAGGTGCAGATAATCGATCACCGCCGTCGCCTGCTCGCACAAATCGGCAAAGCCAAACATCACTTGTCGCTCATCGCTGGCCAGTGCGCGCAGCGGACGCTGGTTCACCTCCAGCATGATCGGTTCGGTAGCGGGCACCAGCAGCCCCTGCAACTGCTGCGCATCACCCGGCCACACGTAGTGGCCTTGGGTAAAGCGCTGGTGCGCGCGGTTGGCGGGCAGGCTCCGAAAATCGGTATCGCCGCCCACTTCGAGCACGTGCATGCGGCCGTTGATCAAGCGGATCACCGGCAGAAAACGCTCGTGATACAACGGATTGGGCAGCAGCCCCTCAGGGGCATAGTTGGACGTCAGGAGGACAAAAATCCCCCGCTCGAACAGCGCCGTGAACAGCCGGGTCAGCAACATGGCATCGCCAATGTCATGCACATGGAACTCATCGAAGCACAGCACGCGACACTCGCCGATCAACTCATCGAGGGTCGCGCCCAAGGCATCGTCCAGCGCCCGGTGGCGATGCATGCCCTGGTGCAGGCGAGCGAAGAAGTCATGAAAGTGCAGGCGACGCTTGGCCTCTACTGCAAGCGCCTGGAAAAAACCATCGAGCAGCCAGCTTTTGCCCCGCCCAACCGCGCCATGCAGGTACAGGCTGCGTGCCTGGCCTTGCTCCAGCAATGCCAACTGCTCGGCCATGCAGGCAATTACCCGGCGCTGGCCGGCGCTCAGGGTGTAGCCACGTTCGCGGGCTTTATCCTCGAAGCTGGCCAGCAGCGCGCCGTCGGCGCGCGCATCGCTGCGCAGGCGCTGGTGCAGGTGGCGCAGCGGCGTAGGGATCCAGGCGGACAAAGCGAAAGCTCCTCGAAGAACAGGGCAGGGCGCAGCATGCGCGAGGGCGGCTATTTTGACCAATAGATAAACAGGCAGGCAACGATCACCTTATGCGATAGCTCCGATACTGGGCGGATACCGGTCAACGTCGCTGGTCAGCTGACCCTGCTTGGTGCTTTGTGGATGCGCGCACGCCGGCGATGCTCGAGCAGTCTCGCGACTCAGCTTTTGCGTTCGAGTTGCCGTTCGATCATGTACTTGACCGCCAGGCGGCGCTCCTTGAGGCGATGCAGATCGTCATCGTTGGCGATGCCCGCCGAGATCGCTTCTGCGGCCAGCACCTGATTGTCGATATCGATGTACTCGTCGAGCAGGCGATCGAGCTTCGGGTCTTGCTGGCGGCGTTGCTGGACGATCTCGCGCGGGTAGTGCAGGTCCTGGTACAGGTCATGGGAAACTGGCATGGCGCCCTCCTTGTGATGCGCTGATATGGCTTATCTGATTGGAAGGGGGCGAGGCGATTGTGTTGAGGCAGCGTTGGGAAATTACGACGGATGGTCGAGAGGTGCCTGCACGATCACCGCGCTACCCGTGGGAGCGCGCTTGCATCGGATGAGGCTCACACAGCTCGCCAATGACTAACCTGCTGTTTTCCGGCAATTTTTTTTTAAAAAAAACTTCCCACATCGAACGTTTGTTGTTAAAGTGCCGCGCATTCCCCGACAGCAACCCATGTTGTCATCCAAGGGGAGTTGTCAGAACGACAGTGCCCAGCACTCGTCGCATCCGATACAGGGGCGTCGCCAAGCGGTAAGGCAGCAGGTTTTGATCCTGCCATGCGTTGGTTCGAATCCAGCCGCCCCTGCCATTTTCCTCCTCGCTTTACCCTCCAACACTCTCCCGCTTTCTTCGTTTGAAAAACGGCCGAGCTTCCTGCTCAGACCGCTCCCAACAGATCGTTCAATGCCTGCGCCAGTACTTGCGCCTGCACCGGTTTCTGGATCACCAGGCTATCGGCCAACTCCAGGCCTTGCAGCTCGGCATAGCCGGTCAGGATCACCACCGGCAGCTTGGGAAAACGCGTGCGCGCTGCCAAGGCCAACTGCGCGCCATTGAATTCGGGCATGGCGAAGTCGGTCAGCAGCAGGTCGATGTGCTCATCGAGCAGCACCAAGGCCTGCTCGCCGCTATGCGCCTGGCGCACCTGATAGCCGTGCAGGCGCAACACATCGCCAATCATGTCGCGTACCAGGTGATCATCGTCGACCAGCAACACGGTGCGATCGCGCCCCTCGGCCGCCAGCGGCTGCGCTTGATTGACCACTGCCGCTTCAAGCACGTACGGCTGCTTGACCGCCGGCAGGTAGACCGACACCAGCGTGCCATGCCCCGGTGCGGTATCGATGCGCACACCGCCACCGGATTGTTTGGCAAAGCCGAACACCTGGGCCAGGCCCAGCCCTGAACCCTTGCCGATGTCCTTGGTGGTGAAGAACGGTTCGAATACCTTGCCCACCACGTCCTCGCTCATGCCGCAGCCGGTGTCGCGGATCGACAGCGAAACGTACTCGCCAGGCTCGGGGTCCTCCGGTCGCTGCGGGCGGGCCAGCACCTGGGTGTTGCGCGTGGTCAGGGTCAATTGGCCGCCGTCGGGCATGGCGTCGCGGGCGTTGATCGCCAGGTTGAGGATGATCATTTCGGTTTGGGTCGGATCGGTCAGCGCTTGCCAGAGGCTGTCGTCCAGGTCCAGGCGCACCGAAATGTTGCCACCCAGGGTGCGGCGCAGCAGCTCCTCAAGGCCGGCCAAGGTCTGGTTGAGGTTCAGCGGCACCGGCTCCAGGCGCTGGCGGCGGGAGAACGCCAGCAATTGCGAGGTCAGCTTGGCGCCGCGCTCGCCCGCTTCGCGGATGTGTTGCAGACGGCTGCGGGCCTTCTCGTAGTTTGCCTTGTCCAGGTCGCGTTCAAGGAAGCTGGCGCCGGTGAGGATCACCGTCAGCAGGTTATTGAAATCGTGCGCCACGCCTGCGGTGAGCTGGCCAACCGCTTCCAGGCGCTGCATCTGTTGCAGCGCCGCTTCGATTCGTTCGCGCTCATCGATCTGCTCACGCAGGCGGGCGTTGGCCTCGGCCAGGCCCAGGGACGATTCACGCTCGCTGGTAATGTCGCGCGCCACTACGTAGAGCAGGGTGTCTTCCGGCACCACCACCCACGACAACCAACGCTGCTGGCCACTGGCATGCTGGATGCGGCCCACGAAGCGCGCACTGGTGCGGCCATGGGCGAGGGCCGCCAGTTCGGCAAGAAACGACTCCTGATCCTGCTCGGGCAACAGGTGCAGCAGCGAGGTCTGGCTCAGGCGCTCGCGCGAGATGCCCAGGCTGGCTTCCCAGGCAGGGTTGAGCGCGACGGGGGTGAGGTCTTTGTTAAGCACCGCGAGCAAATCCTGGGACAACTCCCAGGCGCGGTCGCGTTCGCGGGTGCGTCGCTCGACGCGCTCACCGAGCATCTCGTTGAGCTGTTTCAGCGCCTGGGTGGCCTGGCGCTGTTGCTGGATGTCCTGCAGCACGCCGGAGAACCGCACGCAGCGCTCTTCGACAAACTGACACTGGCCGCTGCTGAGCAACCAGCGTGGCTCCAGGCCGTTGGCCTGGGCGATACGAAACTCAACCCGGTAGCGGCCATCGCTGGTGGGCAGCATGGCTTGCTCGACCGCGTTGCGAACCATTTCCCGGTCATCGGGATAGATGCCCGCGTAGAACACATCCAGGCTCATCTCGGTATCGGTGGGCAGGCCAAACAGGGTCTTGCAGCGGTCGTCCCACAGCAGCAGGCCGTCTTCGGGGCGAAAGTCCCAGGTGCCCATGCCGGCGGCATCGATGGCAATCCGTGCGCGCGCCTCGACATCGGCCAAGGCCTCTTCGGCGCGGCGCCGACGCTGGCGCTCTTGCACTTCGGTGAGTGCCCGGCGCACAGCTTTGGGCAGCAGCGGCAGGTTCTTTTTCAGCACGTAGTCGGTGGCGCCGAGGCGGATCATCTCCACCGCGTGCTCTTCGCCGTAAATGCCCGACAGGAAGATGAACGGCACATCCGGTGCCAGGCGCTGGGCAATCGCCAGCACCTCGGTGCCGGAGGAGCCGGGCAGCACGCAGTCACACAGGATCAGGTCGAAGCTGGCTTCACGCAGCGCGTGCTCGACGCCGACATGGTCGAACACCAACTGCGACTGAATCTGCAGGCCGCTGCGCTCCAGACGCAGCAAGCTCAGCTCGGCGTCCATCGAGCTGTCTTCGACCATCAGCAGTTTCAGCGGGCTGGGCAGCATCGGCGCCAGGCTCAATTGCTGCCGCGCCGGTTCAGGCGCAACGAGCCAGGTGGCGGCTCGTTGAGCACCGCCCAGAACACCCCAAGATCAGAGATGGCGGCGACGAACTCCTTGAATTCGACCGGCTTGACCACGTAGGCGTTTACCCCCAGTTCGTAGGCGCGTAGCAGGTCTGGCTCCTCGCGTGAGGAGGTCAGCATCACCGTCGGGATACTGCGCAGCTCGGCGGTCGCGCGTACTTCCTTGAGCACTTCCAGGCCATCGACCTTGGGCAGTTTCAGGTCCAGCAACAACACCGCCGGGTTGCCATCGTCGCGATCGGCGTAGGCGTTACGGCGTAACAGGTAATCAAGGGCATCGGCGCCATCGCGCAAGACGATGACTTCGTTGGCCAGTTGACTGCGCTCCAGCGCAAGGAGGGTCAACTCCAGGTCCCTAGGGTTGTCTTCGACCAAAAGGATGGGCTTGAGCATGATCGTACGGTTGCCTCAGGTATTGATTGAATTACGCGGGAGCGTGAAATGGAAGCTGGCGCCCTGGTCGATCTGGCCATCGGCCCAAACTCGGCCATCGTGCCGTTCGATGATCCGCCGGACACTGGCCAGGCCAATCCCAGTGCCTTCGAAATCTTCCATGCGGTGCAGGCGCTGGAACACGCCGAACAGCTTGCCGGCATAGGCCATGTCAAAGCCCACGCCGTTGTCGCGGATGAAAATCTCGGTTTCGTTTTCCAGTTGCCGGGCGCCGATGCTGATCCGCGCAGGCTGGCGGCCCCGGGTGTACTTGATGGCGTTGGCGATCAAGTTGTGCAGGGCCATGTTGATGAAAGCTGGGTCGCCGATCACCCTGGGTAATTGCTCGACCTCCCAGACGATCTCGCGACCGGCATAGTCGGGGGCCATTTCGCTGCGGATCGCCTCCACCAGGGTATTGAGGTCGACGTCCGACAGGCGCAGCGCCGAGCGGCCCATCTGCGAGAAGTTGAGCAGGTTGTCGACCAGGGTGCCGGCAAAGTGCGCGGCTTCCTCGATGTGCTGCAAAAAACGCCGGCCGCGTTCGCTGAGCCCGGCGCCTTCGATCTCGCCGAGCAGCTCGGTGTAGCCGGCGATATGCCGCAGCGGCGCCCGCAGGTCGTGTGACACGCTATAGGAGAAGGCTTCAAGCTCCTTGTTCGAACGCTTCAGCTCGCCGGCCAATTGCGCCAGCTCCTCAGCCTTGCGCAGGACGATGCCGAACACCGCGCCGCGCAGTTCCTGAGCGCCTTCGATGACCAGTGGATCCCAGGCCTGGCAGAAACCGCTGAGCTGCTCTTGCCAGCGCTCGAAGCTGTTGCGCGGGTCGAGCGAGCCTTGCGCGCTGATGTGTTTTTCCGGGCGCCCGGCCCAGGTCACGGTGCGGATCTGCTCGGGGCGGAACCACACCAGGTAATTGGAGTGGATCTGCGAGATTGACACCGCCAGCAGGCCGCCAGCGTGTTCGGCCAGTTCCGGCAGCTCGTCGATATCGCGGCGAATGTTGTCGGTGTGGAACACCTCGCCACGCCCGCCCAGCCAGTGCACCAGGGCGTTGACCTGGGCCTCTGGCGGCGTGATGCCGATCAGGTCGCAGCGTTCGGCGGAGATGATAGCGGCGCCGCTGGCGCCAGCGAAGTCCAGCAGCACATCGGGCAGCGCACGCAGGCCTTGGCTGACGTTGTCATGGTCGGCCATCGAGGCGAGCATGCGCACGATGCGCTGGCGCATGTCGAGCAGGGTCCTGGTGCTGGTATGCGCCTCGCGTGACTCGATCTGCAGCGACAGCACGCTGCCGAGCAACTCACAGGCGGTACGGGTCGGCAAGTCGACCCGGTGCGGCTGTTCATGGTGGCACGAGACCAAGCCCCACAGCTGGCCATCGACCACGATCGACAGCGACATCGAGGCCAGGGTGCCCATGTTGCGCATGTATTGCAGGTGCACCGGAGAGACGCTGCGCAGCGCGGCAAAACTCATGTCCAGTGGTTTGCCGGTGCGCGGGTTGTTGCTTGGGACAAGCACCGAGGCCTGGTAATTGGCGTCTTCGATCACCCGGATGCGATTGACCCGGTACAGCTCGCGGGCCTGGCGCGGAATGTCGGAGGCTGGGAAGCACAAGCCCAGGTAGCTTGGGTAGCCAGGGTCCGCCACCTCGGCCAGCACCTGGCCATTACCTTCGGCATCGAAGCGGTAGGCTTTGACTCGGCCGAAACCGGTGATGCGCTTGAGCTGCACCACCGACTGCTGCAGCAGCTCTTCGATCGAGCCTGCCTGGTGCACGCTACTGACGAACGCACGCACCAGCGGGTAATAGTCGCCATGGCCGGTCGGCCCGGGGCTTGAGCGAATCGGTTCGAATTCGCTGATCAGCACCTGGTCATGGCGATGCACCAGCACCCGCATGCGCTCGCCGCCGGGACCTTGGCGCAGTTGCACGTCGCCAATATGGAAGGGAAACACTTCGTCATCAGGCAGGTACTGAAGGTGCGCGCGCAGGTCGAAGCCTTCACTGATCAGGTCGGGGAAGGCGCAGCCGATCAACTCGCGGGCTGGCAAGCCTAGCCAGCGCTCGGCGTTTTCGCTGGCCTGGAGGATGCGCAGGTCGTGCTCGTCCAGCACCAGCAGAAAGCCCTGCGGCTGAATGCTGCCGGGGACCTGGATCGGTTCCTGGGCACAGCGTTCGACCGCTTGGTCGAGCGCGTTCTGGGCAGTAGTCAAAAGAGGTTCTCCTGTCGGTTCCGTCCGCGCATGGCGGAATGCGCATGACACAGGATGTTTCACATGCACGGTATCAGAATGTCGTCTGCTTTGCCGGCATATGGCCATTTGAGGGCTGATAAGTTCAGGGGTTCTGCCGCTGTGTCAGAAAATTCTTTCACAATGATAGATCGCGCCCCGGTATGCGTAGCCTCGCCCGCGATGAGGCCGCCAGCCCCGTCCAAACCTGCGCTAAGCCCTTGTTATTAATGCCAAGGAAGGGGTCGCCAAGCCCGGCGCTATCTCCCCTGGCTGCTACCCTCAAGCTCAGTACCTACAGACAGGAATATCGAGGTGACGAGACGCTTTCTGGCCGTGTTGTCGGGCCTGCTGTTAAGCGCGAGCACCCTGGCGGCGGACTTTTTGCTCGAAGTGCGGGTCCAGGTGCAGCGCGGCTGCATGCTGGTCAACCAGCAGCGCGAAGCTGGCGCCCAAGCGCTGGGTCGCATCGACCTAGGCGCGGTTGCGCGGCTGGACGGGCCGGGCGCGCCGTTGTCCGGCGTGCTGCTCAGCCAGCGCCCACCGCGGCTGGAGTGCAACCCTGATACGCCTTATCAGATCCGCGTCGACGGCGGCCAGCATGGCGGCGTTGGCGAGCTGCGTTTCCTGGCCAGCGACGACCGCCAGGCCAAGCCCATTCCTTACCGCCTTTACCGCGATGCCGCCTGGCGCCAACCGCTGAGCGTCGGTGTGGCGCACGCGGCGCGGGTGCCGGACAGCGGTTCGGCGCAACTTCCGCTCTACGCGCGGATCGACCGACTGGCCTGGGTACCACGCCCAGGCCTGTACGCCGACCTGCTCAAAGTCACGCTCACCTGGTAGGGATCTCGCCATGGACAAGGACGCCGCCCGATGAACCGCACCTCGTTCCTGCTGCTGACCCTCGGCCCGCTGCTGTTGCCCAGCGCAGTGGTGCACGGCACCACCACCGGGTTTATCGAGGCGCGCCTGGTGATCAGTGCGGCCTGCCAGATCAGCAGCGACCCGCAGCAACCGGCCACCTTGGGTAACCCCGGTGTGATGGATTTCGGCGCCCGTGGGCCAAGCTGGGACCAGCCCCTGCAAGGCCGGGTTGACGAGGCGGGCGGTGAGGGCGGGTTGCAGATCAGTTGCACGCCGTCGGTGCGCGCTTTCAGCGTGCGTATCAATGGCGGCCAGAATGGCGGCGATGGCGTGCGCCGCTTGAGTAATGGCCGCGAACTGATCCCCTATCAACTGGCCGTCGACCCCAATGGCAATAACCGTTATGGGGTCGGCCAGGCGCGCACCTTCACCATCAGCAGCACCCGACAGATCCCCATCCCGATCTACGGCGTGGTGGTCGCGCAACCGCGCGCACTGCCCGCAGGCCTGTACCGCGACACCCTCAGCGTGACCCTGGACTGGTAACACCCAAGGAGATTCCGATGCGTACTCATGTCACTTGCTTCATCCTCGCTGGCCTCGGTCTGGCCTTGGCGTCCCAGGCCCAGGCCGCGACCGTCACCGGCACGATCAACTCGACCCTGACCCTGACCGCCGCCTGCCAGGTCAACGGCAGCGCCGGCACCTCGGGGCTGAACTTCGGTAGCCTAAACTTCGGTACCCAGGACGCCTTGTTCGGTACTGCCAATGCCCAGGTTCTCGGCCCGGGCGGTGGCGCCATGAGCATTCTCTGCTCCAATGGCACGGTGCCTTCGATCCGCGTGCGCGCCGGCGCTCATGACGGCCAGTCGACCGGTGGCACTCGCGCCCTGGCCGATGGCAGCGGCAACTTCGTGCCCTACGACTTCTACACCGATGCCGGCCACACCCAGGTGCTGGCCATCGACGGCACCATCACCTTGCCGACCAGCACGGGCGTGGCGCAGACCGTCAACCTGTATGGCCAGGCGCGTGGCAAGGCCGGGCTGCCGGCAGGCACCTATACCGACACGGTGGCAGTCGAGCTGACGTTCTGAGCCATGAGCGCCTGGCTGCGCAGTGGCGTCGGCGCCCTCGGCCTGCTGTTGGCCTTGCCGCTGGGGGCGGTGACCAGCAGCACCTTCCAGGTCAGCGCGCAGATTGTCGCCGGCTGCCTGGTGGTGGGCGGGGTGAGCAACTATGGCGTGCTGAATTTCGGCAGCCAATCGGCGCTGTCCACGGCCACCCTGAGCACCTCGTTGGGTGGCACCACGGTGACCTTCCAGTGCACCCCGGGGGTGGCCCTGAGCATGAGCCTGGATGGCGGCCAGAACAGCGCCAGCGGCAGCCGCAACCTCAAACGCAATGGCGGCAGCCAGTTGCTCGCCTACCAGCTCTATCGCGACGCCGCCCTGAGCCAGGCCCTGGCGATTGGCCAGAGCGTGAGCGTGAGCTACAGCGACCCGACGGCAATCAAGCTGCCGGTGTACGGGCGCACCCAGTTGAGCGGCACGCTGCCCGCCGGGACCTACACCGATGTGGTGCAGGTGACGGTGACCTGGTGAGGCCCGGATCAATCACAACCAGCGAAGGAGAGCAGCATGGGGGCAGGCGCAAAATGGGCGCGAACATTGATCGGTTTGCTGCTGCTGGCCAGTGTGCCAGCAGGGGCCGCCACCTCGGTGCTGATCTGGCCGATCGACCCGGTGCTCGAAGCTGACCAGAAGGCCGGCGCACTGTGGCTGGAAAACCGCGGCACGGCGCCGGCCAGCTTGCAGGTGCGGGTTTTCGCCTGGCGCCAGGGCGAGTACCAGGAGCAGTTCCAGGCCCAGCGCGAGATCATCGGCAGCCCGCCGGTGGCCAATATCGCGCCAGGGCAAAAACAGCTGATCCGCCTGACCCGTACCGGCACTTCACCGGCCGGCCAGGAGCAGGCCTACCGGATCATCATCGATGAAATCCCCTCGCCGCTGCCGGCCGATGCGCCCAGCGCAGGCACCCTGGCGGCGATCCGCTTGCAAATGCGCTATTCGGTGCCGCTGTTCGTCTACGGCGAAGGTTTGTGGGGCAAGCCCGACCCTGAAGGCAAGCGCAGCGCCGAGGGCGTCGGCAAGCCGCAACTGAGCTGGCGCCCGGTCAGCGTGCAAGGCAAGCCCTACCTTGAGCTGCGCAACACAGGGCCGGTGCATGCGCGCCTGACTGATGTGGTGTTGCAACAGGGCGGCCGGGATACACCCGTGGTCGAAGGCCTGCTCGGCTATGTGTTGCCCGGCGCCAGCATGCGCTGGCCGGCACCGAGCGCGCCGAGTGCCGCCAGCGTGCTCAAGGGCCGGGTCAATGGACAGGATGCGGCCCAGGCGATCAGCCAGGGCCGTTGAAGCAATCGTGAAACGACGTCAGGGGCCATGGAGGACCCGACAATGGCTGGAAGCCGTGTGTGAAATGCGTGTCGCAGGCGACATGCCGCGTGTGCTTAGGCCTGTTGCTGCTGGGGCCGGGCCTTGGCGTGGCCAACGAGCTGCCGCCGCCGCCCAGCGAAACCGCCGCCATTGCCGACGCCACGCTGTACCTCGATCTGTTGGTGAACCAGATGCCCAAGGCTGAGTTGGTGCCCGTGCAACAGCGTGCCGGGCGTTTGTTCATCGACAGTGCGGCGCTCAGTGCCGCGGGCATCAGCCTGCCGGGTACACCGCGGGGCGAAATCGCGCTGGATAGCGTTGCGGCGCTGCACAGCGACTACGACAGCCAGAACCAACGGCTGTTGCTCCAGGTACCCGCCGCCTGGTTGCCAGGGCAGCAGGTCGGCGCTCGCAACCTGTACCCGGCCAGCGATGCGCGCAGCAGCTTCGGCGCACTGTTCAACTACGACCTGTACCTGAACGACACCGATGAAGGCGGCACCTACCTGGCGGCCTGGAACGAGCTGCGCCTGTTCGACAGCTGGGGCACCTTCGCCACGACCGGGCAGTGGCGTCAGTCATTCAATGGGGCGCCTGAGGACGATAGCCGCCAGGGCTTTTTGCGCTATGACACTACCTGGCGCTACACCGACGAACAGCGCCTGCTGACATTCGAAGCCGGGGATGTGATCACCGGCGCCTTGCCCTGGACCAGCTCGGTGCGGGTTGGCGGTGTGCAGCTGTCGCGCGACTTTGGCGCGCGTCCCGACCTGGTCACCTATCCCTTGCCGGCCTTTGCCGGTGAAGCGGCGGTGCCGACCTCGCTGGACCTTTTCATCAACGGCTACAAGACCAGCACCACCGAGCTGCAGCCTGGGCCGTACACCCTGACCAATGTGCCCTTCATCAATGGTGCGGGCGAGGCAGTGGTGGTCACCACCGATGCCTTGGGCCGACAGGTTTCGACCACCTTGCCGTTCTACGTCACCAGCAGTTTGCTGGCCAAGGGCTTGAGCGATTTCTCCCTGGCCGCCGGTAGCCTGCGTCGCGACTATGCGCTGCGCGATTTCAGCTACGGCCCAGGCGTCGCCTCGGCCAGCCTGCGCCATGGCCTGAGCGACAATTTCACCCTCGAAAGCCACCTTGAAAGCGCCGAGTCGCTGATGCTCGGTGGCCTGGGCGGCAACATGCGCCTGGGCACCTTTGGCGTGCTCAATGCCGCGGTGGCGCAAAGCCGTTTCGAAGGCGAGCAGGGCCAGCAGGTGGCCCTGGGCTATCAGTACAACAGCCAGCGGCTGGGCTTCAATTACCAGCGCCTGCAACGCCATGGCGAGTATGCCGACCTGTCGCGGGTCGACACCCCCTACATGCGCCTGTCGCAACGTAGCGAGCAGGTCACCCTGAGCCTGAACCTGGACAGCTATGGCAGCCTTGGTGCGGGCTACTTCGACGTGCGCGCCGGCGACGGCTCACGCACCCGCCTGATCAACCTCAGTTGGAGCAAGCCGCTGTGGGGCAGCAGCAGCCTGTACCTGTCGGCCAACCGCGAAGTCGGTGACAGCCAGTGGGCAGTGCAGGCGCAGTGGGTGATCCCGTTCGACCTGCGCGGCACCCTGGCCCTGAGCATGGAGCGCAGCACGGACGGCGAACGCTTGCAGCGGGTCAACTACAGCCGCGCCGTGCCAGTAGAAGGCGGTGTTGGTTTTAACCTGGGCTATGCCGACGGTGACCGCGAGGCCTATCGCCAGGCCGACGTCACCTGGCGTTTGCAGTCGGTACAACTGCAGGCCGGGGCCTATGGCAGCAGTGGTTCGATGACCCGCTGGGCCGACGCCAGTGGCTCGCTGGTGTGGATGGATGCCGGGGTGTTTGCCGCCAACCGCATCGACGATGCCTTCGTCGTGGTCAGCACCAGCGGTTATGCCGACGTGCCGGTGCGCTATGAAAACCAGCTGATTGGGCGCACCGATAGCAAAGGCCATTTGCTGGTGCCGTACAGCAGCGGTTATTACCGCGGCAAGTACGAGATCGACCCTATGGAGCTGCCCGCCGACATCCTCGCGCCACAGGTCGAGCAGCGCGTGGCGGTGCGGCGTGGTAGCGGCTATCTGCTGGAGTTCCCGCTCAAGCAGGTGCTGGCGGCGAGCATCGTGCTGGTCGACGCCAAGCAGCAGGTGCTCAAACTTGGCAGCCGCGTGACCGACGCGCACAGCGGCGCCCAGGCAGTGGTGGGCTGGGATGGCTTGGTCTACCTGGAGAACCTCTCGGCGCACAACCGCTTGCAGGTCGACGTGGCGGAGGGCGGCCAGTGCCAGGTTGAATTCGCTCTGCCCGAAGGGCAGGGGCCCATCCCATTGATCGGCCCGTTGGTGTGCCAATGAACACCTTCAGCCGTAGCGCGCTGCTGTGCACCATGCTGCTGCCAGCCGCTCCGGCCTGGGCCTTGTGCTCGTCGGTGGCGACCGCGCCGGCCGCCTTTGGCACCATCAATTCCACCCTGGTGCGCAGCACGGTGCAGACGGCCAGCAGCACCAACGCCGGCCTGCAATGCACCGGCTCGCTGTTGTCGCTGCTGACCAGCAACGACCACTTCTACGCCACCATTACCTCCAGTCGCAGCGGCCTGGTGGGCCCTACTGGCGATGTGATCCCGTATACCATCTATGCCAACAACACCACCTCGTTTCCAATCGCCCGCGGTACCCAGTTCGATTTCGCCCCGGCGGGCATCATCGATGCGTTGGGGCTGCTCAGTGGCACCACGCCCAAGTCGGTGCCGCTGTATTTTCGAACGGTGGTCGGCGCCAACGTGGCCGCCGGGCTGTATCAGGAAACCCTGAACATCGCCTGGAGCTGGAACTACTGCTCAGGCATTGGCATTGGCGCTATCTGCCTGGGGCGCGACATCGGCAGTGGCGTGCAGACGCTGACCGTTAGCCTGACGGTGAGCAACGATTGCCAGATCACCACGCCTAATATCAGCTTTGCCAGTGCGCCAGTGGTGGCAGGGTTTGGTACGGTCAACCAGAGCATCAATATTGCCTGCACCAAAGGCAGCAACTACACCGTTGGGCTCGATGATGGGCAGAATGTGCTCAATGGGCGGCGGCGGATGAAGTCGGCGGCCAACAACTATCTGGCTTACGACATCTTCAAGAGTGCCGGCAGTGTCCGCTGGGGGATGTTGAGCAGCGCACGGCGGGCCAGCAGCGATGCGGATGTAAACCCCGGCGCGGGGACTGGCATCGGGAGTCAGGTGTTCAACTACAACGCCAAGGTGTACACCGACCAAGCAACCCCGCCGGCGGCCAGTTACACCGACAGTGTGATCCTTGATGTGCAGTTCTGAGGTGGCTGGGCGTACACCGCTCCCACTACGTGCATTTCGCAAGCAAAGATGCGTGGGAGCGGGCTTGCCCCGCGATGAGGACGGTACAGTCAGCGCAAATCCCTGACCATTTTCCCCAGGGTTTGCAGCACCGCCGCAGCCAACGCCTTGGAACGCTCACCCGACCACCCGGTACGCGCATTGGGCGCATCGTCATGGTCCTTGAACGGCATTTCCAGGGTCAGCGACAGGCAGTCATACATCTGGCCTACCGCGTTACAGGCCAAGGTCATGTTGGCCTGACCCGGTTGGTCGCGGGTGTAGCCATGCTTGGTCTGAAAATCCTTGGTGACGCTGCACAGGGTGCTGCGGAACTGCTCCTCGAGCTTCTCGATCCGCGCCGTGTACCCAGGGTTACCTTCACAGGCTGCGGTAAACACATGGGGGATTTCTTCATCGCCATGTACATCGATGAAGGCATCGACGCCATACAGCTTCATCTGCGATTGGGCGAAGAACACCTCAGGGCTGAGCTCGACACTGGCGTCCTGCCAGGCGCGGTTCAGATCCTTGCCCTTGAAGTTGGTACGTAGGTGGCCGAGGAAGGCGCCGTCAGGGTTCATGTTAGGGATCAGGTACAGGTCGGCCTCAGCGAGCAACGCCTGGATGCTCGAATCGTTGGCTTCAAGGCGATCGATCACGCCCTCCATGAACCACTCGGCCATGTGCTCGCCGGGGTGCTGCTGGGCGATCAGCCACAGCTTGCGTTTGCCCGCCGCGCCATCGCCTGCGCGCAGCAGCGGGATATCGCGGCCCTGCACGCTGCGTCCGCTGGCCAACAGCTCGACGCCAGGGAGCTGGCGAGCACGTTCGATCAGTTGATTGTGGCGGGCGCGCGGATAAGGTTCGAAGTAGGCGAACCAGGCCTGCGGCTGCTCAGCCTGCAATTCGAATAGCAGGGCCTGGCCATCGAACTGGCTGGGCACGCGGAACCAGCTTTTCTGATCATAGGAAGCGACTGCCTGATAGCCATCCCAGGCATTCTTGTAGGAAGACTGGCTGGCGTTGTCGAGGCTGAAGAGGTGGGTGTGGCCCGGGGACAAGCCGTCGACCTTGAAGTGGAACCACTGGAAGTGGTCGCTGTGGCTGTCAGGGCGGATGGCCAGGTGTACCCGACTGGGGTCGCTGGCGTCCTTCACCTGAATGTTGCCGGAATCGAAATCGCAGTCGATCTGCAGGGGGGACAGCGTCACGGTCATTGCCAGACTCCTGTGGCTTTTGTTGTGACGCTACTGTACACCCCTCGGTGGGGCGCTTGGTTCGAATGTTGTGCGGGTAAAGTGTTGCGTGGTGTCTGTGAGGTCGCTATCGCGGGGCAAGCCCGCTCCCACTCTGTCAGTGTTCAATGAAGCTGTCAGTGTTCAATGAAATAGCACGTGGGAGCGGGCTTGCCCCGCGATAGCGACCTCATCGATACACAAATCAGGCCCAGAAACCCAAGGCGAACAGGGCTGCGACGCCCAGCCCAATGGCAATCGAACAGCCTCCCAACGACAACGCCGCCCGGCCTTGCCGGTACCCGCCATCGTGGCCTAACTGCCGCGCTGGGCCGAGCAGGCTGCGCCAGCGCAGCTCGGTCTGGTGAAACGCCTCAAGATGCTCGGGCGCTGCATCTAGCCAGCGGCGAAAATCAATCCGCTCGCACGCGGTCACCTGCGGGCTTTGCAAGCGCACATACCATTGCCCGGCGACACCGGCCAAGCCATCGCCATGCGGGCGAGCGGCCTGCAACGCTTGGTTCATATACCGCTCGATACTGAGCAAGGGCAAATCGAGCCGGGCAGCGATAGCGGCAAAATCCAGTTGATCGAGGCGGTTGAGCAGAAACACTTGCTGCACCCGGCGCGGCAGGCGTTTGAGGGCATGCAGCAGGGCGTCATCATCAAGTGCTGCAGCAGTGTGCGGGGCGTGTTCAAGGGGCAGCAGCAGGCGGGTCATGGATTGCTCCTTGCTCAAGGGTAGGGGTGGGGGCATCTTCCTTGATGCGCAGTCAGCTTAATCGTAACGAGATTGATTCTCAAGTGCTGTTTGCGCAAAACGCTGTAACAACCATTCACCAATTGACACACCTTTGCTATCATCGCGGCCATTCAAGCGGTAACCCTTCTTCATTAGCCTGAAGAGCCAAAAAAAAGACCCGGCAAAAAGCCGGGTCAAAAACCGTGATTAGCCTGATGAGGAGATAATCTGAGAGTCCGACCTAAGGGCTCCAGGTTATCCAGCGGGTCTCGCGACCTACTGAGTGCAATAATAATCGTTATCATTTGCCAGTCAAATGATATTTGTTTAATTCGGCAAAATATTTTACCGATGTACTCCCTCGGTCCCGGCAATCGGGGCCATTGCCGTTAACCGGCTGTCACGTTTCTCCCTTATTTCCCTTCTGATTGAACCGCCTGCTTGTGCTCCAGCAGGGCCCTGGCCATGTTCACCATGTGCATCAACGCCAGCGTGATCTCACGGGTCATGCCGTCTTGGTGAATGGCGGTTTCGTGGGCGGTGGCTGCGGCGCAGCGCAGCAGGGCCAGCGCGTGGTCGTGGGCTTCGGTGCTGGAAACCCCTGGCTGTAGGGCCCACAGCTTGTTGTCCAGGTTCGGCCGCGGTGGCGTGGGGTTGAGGTAATAGTCGAGGGCGCGGCGTGCGGCTTCGCTGTCGAGATCTGTATCTTGGTTTTTCTGCGGATTCATTTGGATACCTTCGATTTCCTTTCAAGGACAGTGAATGCCGAGCATAGGTCAATTTGTACTAATTATCTCCTTGAAGATAATTCACAATGTGTATTGATGAGATTAATACAGCCCGTATTGTTCCGGTCATGGAAAACTGGATCGATTTTCTCACGCGCTACAAGCGCGAACACAACCTCAGCCAGATCAAACTGGCCGAGCGCCTGCAGATGACCCAAGGCGGCGTCGGTCATTGGCTGCGCGGTTCCCGCCGGCCGACCTTGCAGACCATCAACGAGAAACTTGAAGTGCTGGGCCTGGTGTACCTGGAGGCGCAGGCGATGGTGGTCGAGCGTGATCTGGTGCGCGAGGCGCAGGGCAGTTACGCTGCCGAGCAGCCGCTGTCGGCGCAAGCGCTGCGCTATGCCAGTTTTCGCTTTCCGGTGTTGAGTTGGGCGGATCTGCAGGATGGGCTGCCGACGGCAAGCGAGCTGCAAGAGCAGACCGATTACATGCCTGCGGGGAATGCCTACTGGCTGCCGGTGGAAAACGACTCGATGAACGCCGCCAGCGGCAAGAGCGTACCCGAGGGCATGCTGATACTGGTGGATACCGGGCTTGAGGTGCAGCCGGGCAAGCTGGTGATCGCGCGCCAGCCGGGCAAATCAGCGGTACTGCGCCAGTTGATCGAGGAGGGCGGTGAACGTTTGCTTAGGCCGCTGAATACGCGCTATCCGATGGTGCTGTGCGAACCTGGGTGTGAGTTTCTAGGCGTGGTGGTGCGGGTTCACGGGATTTTTTAGATTTGGGATTTTGGGGCTGCTTCGCAGCCCTTCGCGGCGGTTCGGCGCCCCGACAAGCCCGCTCCCACAGAGAGCGCGCTGCACTTAGTTTCAACACAGTACCTGTGGGAGCGGGCTTGCCGGGGCGCCGAACCGCCGCGAAGGGCCGCAGCGCGGCCCCAAAATCTCCGATCAGTCAGCCAACTCGACCAACACCGCCCCTTCACTGACCATATCCCCCTCCTGACAGAACAGCGCTTGCACCGTCCCGCCCTGCGGCGCGCGAATGCTGTGCTCCATCTTCATCGCCTCCAGCACCACCAGCGCGGTGCCGGCCTCGACCAGCTGCCCAGGCTCGACCAGCACCCGCACGATGCTGCCGTTCATTGGCGCACTGAGCCCGCCCTGGTGACTGTGGCTGGCTTCAGCTTCGGCAATCGGGTCGAACGCGGTAATGGCATGCATGTCGCCCTCCCAGCGCAGATACAGCGTGCCTGCCCGGCGAATGGCCAGATGCCGGCGGCGCTGGCCATCGCGGTCCTCGCACAGCTGCTCGCCTTCAAGATGCAAAGTGGACGGCGCACTGCGCTCCAGCGCCACGGCTTGATCTTGTCCAGCACTGACCAGGTGCACACTGCTACGCGCTGGCAAGCCTAACCGCAAACCCTCCCGTCCAGCCCACGGCGAGCCTGGATCATCAGCGCGCAGCCGCGCAGGCGTGCTCTGCAGCCAGGCCTCGGCAGCAGCCTGCCAGAACGCGGCGGGCAGCTCGCTGGCAGTCGGCAGCAACACCTCTTGATGACGCGCAATGAAACCCGTATCCAGCTCTGCCGCGGCAAACGCCGGATGCGCGAGGATTCTGCGCAAGAAAGCAATGTTGGTTTTCACCCCGCCAATGGCGAACTCATCGAGCATCGCCAGCAAGCGCAGCCGCGCCTGTTCGCGATCTTCACCCCAGGCAATCAGCTTGCCCAGCATGGGGTCGTAGAACGGCGACACACTGTCGCCCTCGCTGACGCCGCTATCGACTCGCCGGCCTTCACCAGGCGCCGATTCGCGGTACAGGCTGAGGGTACCCGTGGCCGGCAGGAACTCATTGGCCGGGTCTTCAGCATACAGACGCACCTCGATCGCATGACCGATCAGCGGCACCTGCGCCTGGCTGATCGGCAGCGCCTCGCCACGCGCCACACGAATCTGCCAGGCGACCAGGTCCAGGCCGGTAATCGCCTCGGTCACCGGGTGCTCGACCTGCAAGCGCGTGTTCATTTCCATGAAGAAGAACTCGCCGCGGGCATCAAGCAAAAACTCCACGGTGCCTGCGCCGACGTAACCAATCGCCTGGGCGGCACGCACTGCGGCCTCGCCCATGGCCTGGCGCAACTCGGGCGAGAGCCCTGGGGCTGGCGCTTCCTCGACCACTTTCTGGTGGCGACGCTGAATCGAACAGTCGCGCTCATTGAGGTACAGGCAGTTGCCATGCTGGTCGGCGAATACCTGGATCTCCACGTGGCGGGGCTTGAGCACGTACTTTTCCACCAGCATCCGTGAATCGCCAAACGACGACTGCGCCTCACGCTGGGCCGAGGCCAGGGCGTCAGCCAACTGGCTTTCTTCCTCGACCACTTTCATGCCCTTGCCACCGCCGCCAGCGCTGGCCTTGAGCAGTACCGGATAGCCGATACGTTCGGCGGCGGCGCGGAAGGTTTCCAGGTCTTGCGCTTCACCGTGATAACCCGGCACCAGCGGTACGCCTGCGTTTTCCATCAGTGCCTTGGCCGCCGACTTGCTGCCCATCGCGTCGATGGCGCTGGCCGGTGGGCCGAGGAAGATCAGCCCGGCCTGTTCAATGGCGCGGGCGAAACCTGCGTTTTCCGACAAGAAACCGTACCCTGGGTGAATCGCCTGGGCGCCACTGGCCTTGGCGGCGGCCAGCAACTTGTCGATGTCCAGATAGCTCTCGGCAGCCTTGGCGCCGCCCAGGTCGATACGAATATCAGCTTCACGCGCATGCCGGGCTTCGCGGTCGATGGCGCTGTGCACGGCGACCGTGGTCAGGCCCATGGCCTTGGCCGTGCGCATCACCCGGCAGGCGATCTCACCGCGGTTGGCGACCAGCAGGGTGGTCAGCGTGGGTTGGCTCATGGGCGCGGTTCCTTATCAAAGTCTTGCCAGGCAGGGCGGCGTTTTTCCAAAAAGGCGCGTAGGCCCTCCTGGCCTTCGGGGCTGACGCGGATGCGGGCGATGCTGTTTTCACAGTAGCGGCGCACGGCCGGGGTCAGCTCGCCATGACCGACTTCACGCAGCAACTCCTTGCTCACGCGCAGGGCCTGGGGGCTGTTGAGCAACAGGTTGTCGACCCAGGCCTCGACCTGCTGCTCAAGCTCGGCGCCAGGGTAGGCCTCGGCCAGCAGGCCCAGCTCGCGGGCGCGCAGGCCGCTGAAGCGTTCGGCGGTGAGCGCGTAGCGGCGTGCGGCGCGCTCGCCGATGGCCTTGACCACGAACGGGCTGATCACCGCTGGCGCCAGGCCGATGCGCACCTCGGACAGGCAAAACTGGGCATCCTCGGCACCAATGGCCATGTCGCAGCAGCTGATCAGCCCCAGTGCGCCGCCGAAGGCCGCGCCTTGCACCACCGCCAAAGTCGGCAGCTTGAGGTTGTGCAGGTTGTACATCAGCTCGCCCAGTTCATGGGCGTCGTCCAGGTTGGTGTTGAAGTCCAGCTGCGCCGATTGCTGCATCCAGGCCAGATCCGCGCCGGCACTGAAGTGCCGGCCACGGCCGCGCAGCAGCACGAAACGCAGGCTGGCGTCGGCGCCGAGCTGGTCGATGGCGACGATCAGCTCGCGGATCATCTGCGCGTTGAAGGCGTTGTTCTTGTCGGCGCGGTTCAGCCACAGGGTGGCGAAGCCGCGCGGGTCCTTGATCAGTTCAAGGGTGCTGAAATCGCTCATGGGTCACATCCGGAATATGCCGAAGCGGCTCTGTTCGATGGGCGCGTTCAGCGCGGCAGACAACGCCAGGCCGAGCACGTCGCGGGTTTGCGCCGGGTCGATGACGCCGTCGTCCCACAGCCGGGCGCTGGAGTAGTAGGGGTGGCCCTGGCGCTCGTACTGATCGAGGATCGGCTGCTTGAGCTTGGCCTCATCGTCGGCGCTGAAGGCCTGGCCACTGCGCTCGCTCTGCTCACGCTTGACCTGCGCCAGCACCCCAGCGGCCTGTTCGGCGCCCATCACGCCAATCCGCGCATTGGGCCACATCCACAAGAAGCGTGGGTCGTAGGCCCGCCCGCACATGCCGTAGTTACCCGCGCCAAAGCTGCCGCCGATGATCACAGTGAACTTCGGCACCTGGGCGCAGGCCACCGCGGTGACCAGCTTGGCGCCGTGCTTGGCGATGCCGCCTTCTTCGTATTTCTTGCCGACCATGAAGCCGGTGATGTTCTGCAGGAACAGCAGGGGGATGCCGCGCTGGCAGGCCAGCTCGATGAAGTGCGCGCCTTTTTGCGCAGCTTCGGCAAACAGGATGCCGTTGTTGGCCAGGATCGCCACCGGGTAGCCGTGCAGGTGGGCAAAACCGCACACCAGGGTGGTGCCGAACAGCGCCTTGAACTCATCGAACACCGAGCCGTCGACCAGCCGCGCAATCACCTCGCGCACATCGAACGGCTGCTTGGCATCGGCTGGCACCACGCCGTACAGCTCATCGGCAGCATACAGCGGCGCCACTGGCGCCTGGCGCTGCAGCTTGCCCAGCTTGTGCCAGTTGAGGTTGGCCACGCTGCGCCGGGCCAGGGCCAGGGCGTGCTCGTCGTTGTCGGCATAGTGGTCGGCCACGCCGCTGGTGCGGCAGTGCACGTCGGCGCCGCCCAGGTCTTCAGCGCTGACCACTTCACCCGTCGCGGCCTTCACCAAGGGCGGGCCGGCGAGGAAGATGGTCGCCTGCTGGCGGACCATGATCGCCTCGTCGGCCATCGCCGGCACATAAGCGCCGCCAGCGGTGCACGAGCCCATCACCACGGCGATTTGCGGTATGCCCAGGGCGCTCATGTTGGCCTGGTTGAAGAAGATCCGCCCGAAATGCTCGCGGTCCGGGAATACTTCATCCTGGCGCGGCAGGTTGGCCCCGCCCGAATCCACCAGGTAGATGCACGGCAGGCGGTTCTGCAGGGCGATGGTCTGTGCGCGCAGGTGTTTTTTCACCGTCAGCGGGTAGTACGAGCCGCCTTTGACCGTGGCGTCGTTGGCCACGATCATGCATTCGACACCTTCGACGCGGCCAATGCCGGCAATCACCCCGGCAGCGGGGACGTCTTCGCCGTACACCTCATGGGCGGCCAATTGGCCGACCTCAAGAAACGCCGAGCCGGCATCCAGCAAGCGGTCGATACGCTCACGTGGCAGCAATTTGCCGCGCGAGGTGTGCCGCTCCTGGGCCTTGGGCCCGCCGCCCTGCGCGATGTGGGCGAGCAGGCCGCGCAGGGCCTGGACCTGTTCGAGCATGGCCGCGCCATTGGCGGCGAACTCTGCCGAGCGCGGGTTGATCTGGGTATGCAGGATAGCCATGGGCGCCAGTTCCTTATGCTCAGCGGGTTTCGTTGAACAGTTCGCGGCCGATCAGCATCCGGCGAATCTCGCTGGTGCCGGCGCCGATTTCGTACAGCTTGGCATCGCGCAGCAGACGCCCCGCCGGGAACTCGTTGATGTAGCCGTTGCCCCCCAGAATCTGAATCGCCTCCAGGGCCATTTGCGTGGCGCGCTCGGCGGTGTAGAGGATCACCCCAGCGGCGTCCTTGCGGGTGGTCTCGCCACGGTCGCAGGCCTGGGCCACGGCATACAGGTAGGCGCGGCTGGCATTGAGCTGGGTGTACATGTCGGCGATCTTGCCCTGGATCAGCTGGAACTCGCCGATGCTCTGGCCGAACTGCTTGCGGTCGTGGATGTACGGCACCACCAGGTCCATGCACGCTTGCATGATCCCGGTCGGGCCACCGGAGAGCACCACGCGCTCGTAGTCCAGGCCGCTCATCAGCACGCGCACGCCGCCGTTGAGCTGGCCGAGGATGTTTTCTTCAGGCACCTGGACGTCATCGAAGAACAGCTCGCAGGTGTTCGAGCCGCGCATGCCGAGCTTGTCGAACTTGTTGCTGCGGGTAAAACCTTTCCAGTCGCGCTCAACGATGAATGCGCTGATGCCGTGGGCGCCCTTGTCCAGGTCGGTCTTGGCGTAGATCACGTAGGTGTTGGCGTCGGGGCCGTTGGTGATCCAGGTCTTGCTGCCGTTGAGCAGGTAGTGATCGCCGCGCTTTTCGGCGCGCAGCTTCATCGATACCACGTCGGAGCCTGCGTTGGGTTCGCTCATGGCCAGGGCGCCGATGTGCTCGCCGCTGATCAGCTTGGGCAGATATTTTTGCTTCTGCTCGTGGCTGCCGTTGCGGTTGATCTGGTTGACGCACAGGTTGGAGTGCGCGCCGTACGACAGCGCCACCGAGGCCGAACCGCGGCTGATCTCTTCCATGGCCACCACGTGGGCCAGGTAGCCCAGGCCGGCACCGCCGTATTCTTCCGGCACGGTGACGCCGAGCAGGCCCATGTCGCCGAATTTGCGCCACATGTCGGCGGGGAACAGGTTGTCCTGGTCGATCTGCGCTGCGCGCGGAGCCAGTTCGGCCGCGACGAAGGCCTGCACCTGTTCGCGCAGCATGTCGACGGTTTCGCCCAGGGCGAAGTTCAGGGAGGGGTAATGCATGTGGGGCACCTTCTTGTTCTTGGCTAGGCCTGAGTGAGCTTTGAGCGTGGGAGCGGGCTTAACCCCGCGATGGCGTTTATCAGGATTATGGCCCTGGATGCCATTGGATCGCTGTCGCGGGTCAAGCCCGCTCCCACGTTGCTTGTAACCTTTACGTTAACGTAAACCTGGCTCACTTCACTGTCAATCTGCTCGTGACCTTTACGTTAACGTAAATCTGCGCCAGAGTATTCGTCGCTTGCTTCAGTCATGCCCAGAACAACCACAAGAAGGGACAGTCATGAATCAACCCAGCTACACCCGCGGCCGCCAGGACCGGCCCTTGCTCGAGCAGACCATCGGCCAGGCCTTCGCTGCCACCGTGGCCCGTCATGCCGACCGCGAAGCGCTGGTGGTGCGCCACCAGAACGTGCGTTACACCTGGCAGCAGTTGGCCGAACAGGTCGATGTGCAGGCCCGCGCCTTGATGGCGCTGGGCGTGAACACAGGCGATCGGGTCGGCATCTGGGCGCCCAACTGCGCCCAGTGGTGCGTCCTGCAGCTGGCCAGCGCCAAGGTCGGCGCGATTCTGGTCAACATCAACCCGGCTTATCGCGTTGCTGAGTTGGACTACGTGCTGCGCCAGTCCGGCTGCCGCTGGCTGGTCTGCGCCGATGCCTTCAAGACCTCCGATTACCACGCCATGGTGCAAGCGCTGGTACCCGAGCTGGCCACGGCAGCCCTGGGCGAACTGGCCAGCGAAAGCCTGCCCCAGCTACGCGGGGTGATCAGCCTGGCCGCCCAGCCGCCGCAAGGCTTTCTGACCTGGCAGGCGCTTGCCGAGCGGGCAGGGCAGACGTCGCTCGAGGCCTACACGGCCCGCCAGCAGAGCTTGCAGTTCGACCAGCCGGTAAACATCCAGTACACCTCCGGCACCACCGGTGCGCCTAAAGGGGCGACACTCAGCCACTACAACATCCTCAACAATGGCTGGATGGTCGGCGAAAGCCTCGCCCTGACCGAGCACGACCGCATGGTGATCCCGGTGCCGCTGTACCACTGCTTCGGCATGGTCATGGCCAACCTGGGTTGCATCACCCATGGCAGCACCATGATCTACCCCAACGACGCCTTCGACCCCGAGCTGACCCTGCGTGCGGTGGCCGAAGAGCGCGCCAGTATCCTCTATGGCGTGCCGACCATGTTCATCGCCATGCTCGACCACCCGTCACGCCAGCAGCTCGACCTCTCAAGCTTGCGCAGCGGCATCATGGCCGGCGCCACCTGCCCGATCGAGGTGATGCGCCGGGTGATCGAGCAGATGCACATGGCCCAGGTGCAAATCGCCTACGGCATGACCGAGACCAGCCCGGTGTCGCTGCAAACCGG
Source organism: Pseudomonas sp. NPDC088890 (assembly GCF_044900155.1). Classification (NCBI taxonomy): domain Bacteria; kingdom Pseudomonadati; phylum Pseudomonadota; class Gammaproteobacteria; order Pseudomonadales; family Pseudomonadaceae; genus Pseudomonas; species Pseudomonas sp. NPDC088890. The sequence continues at coordinate 682,816 of NZ_JBJDNG010000001.1, forward strand.
CCCGGACGACGAACTGGAACTGCGCGTGGCCACTGTCGGCCGCACCCAGCCACAGCTGGAAACCAAGCTGATCGATGAGCACGGCTGCATCGTCCCCCGTGGCCAGATCGGCGAGCTGTGTACCCGCGGCTACAGCGTGATGCTCGGCTACTGGGACAACCCCCAAGCCAGCGCCGATGCCATCGACCCGGCGCGCTGGATGCACAGCGGCGACCTGGCGGTGATGGACGAGCAGGGCTATGTACGCATCGTTGGGCGCAACAAGGACATGATCATCAGGGGAGGGGAGAACATTTATCCGCGCGAGCTGGAAGAGTTCTTCTACACCCACCCGGCGGTGGCCGATGCCCAGGTGATCGGCATTCCGTGCAGCAAGTATGGGGAAGAGGTGGTGGCCTGGATCAAGCTGCATCCGGGGCACACGGCGACGGTTGAAGAGCTACACAGCTGGTGCAAGGCGCGCATGGCGCATTTCAAGGTGCCCAGGCATTACCGCTTGGTGGATGAGTTTCCGATGACGGTGACGGGCAAGGTGCAGAAGTTTCGCATGCGCGAAATCAGCCTTGCAGAAATCGGCAAGACTTGATGACTTGAAGCACCTTTGTTACCTAGAGCGCCGACTACGAGTTGGTCCGACGGTCGCCAAGCCTCGTGCACTGTCGGCTTCGAGCTGTGTAAACCGCTCAGCGCGAAGGCCGACGAGTGCACGGGGTATCAATTGCCATTTAGCATTTTTAACAAATCATCAACGGTCTCAAGGGGCCGGAAGTCGTCCGCGGTTAGAGTAACGTCGAATTCTGAGTTAAGGGTGCTGGCAAAGTGATTTATATCTACCGTGAACTCCTCGATCTTTGTTGTTTCGCTGATGTCTTTGAGATCTTTTATGCGGTCATATATCAGGTTGCGTAATTGCTCAAATGTGATGTTTGGTGAATGACTCATTGTGGCTTCCTCGTTGTGGGTAAACATACAGAGCTTGCTCGCGCCCTCGGCGTGGTGCAATCACATGAGGCGTCTGCGGCGTGCGTGTTTTCGCCTTGATGTATATTGTTGGGCTGGCTGTGATCAATCGCCAATTTTCTTGATGTCCTTTAGTTCTACTGTTTTGTCCTTGTTATTTCCGTAGTCATAGAAAGTTATACTGGTTTCGCTCACGCTATTGATATGGCCGGTCGTCCAGCCGCCGATGCGCCAGTAAATCCTGGTATTTGCCTGGTCCCGATGCTTTAGCGCATCGGCCAGAACTTTCTTTGTCGTGGTGATGTCCTCAGCGGTGATCCGGGCTGCTGCCGCTTTATTCGCCGCGTCTTTAGCCTCTTGAGCCGCACGTTCAGCCTCGTCCGCAGCGTTATCCATACCCTCCACCGTTGTAGCCCGTTCGGCTTTTTCCCTGGCGGCCTTGGCTTTTTCGGCTGCGGTTTGGGCTTCGGTGACTGCCGCAGTGGCTTTGCTCAGCTCGGCGGCGGCTTCTGGGGCTTTGAGCACGTCGGCGCTGGCGTCGCTTTGTGCCTGTTCGCTCGACGCGTTGGCGTCTTGCTCGGATTTTCGGGCCTTGGCCAGGGCATGGGTGCGGCGTTGTGTGGCCAGATCCTCGGCAGCCTTGCGGGCTGCTGCCGCTTTATCCGCGGCGTCTTTAGCCTCCTGAGCCGCATGTTCAGCCTCGGCCACAGCGTTATCCATATCCTCCACCGTTGTAGCCCGCTCGGCTTTTTCCCTGGCGGCCTTGGCTTTTTCGGCTGCGGTCTGGGCTTCAGTGGCCGCCGCAGTGGCTTTGCGCAGTTCGGCGGTGGCTTCGGGGGCTTTGAGCACGTCGGCGCTGGCGTCGCTTTGTGCCTGTTCGCTCGACGCGTTGGCGTCTTGCTCGGATTTTCGGGCCTTGGCCAGGGCATGGGTGCGGCGTTGTGTGGCCAAATCCTCGGCAGCCTTGCGGGCTGCTGCCGCTTTATCCGCCGCGTCTTTAGCCTCCTGAGCCGCACGTTCAGCCTCGTCGACAGCGTTATCCATATCCTCCACCGTCTTAGCCTGCTCGGCTTTTTCCCTGGCGGCCTTGGCTTTTTTGGCTGCGGTCTGGGCTTCGGTGACTGCCGCAGTGGCTTTGCTCAGCTCGGCGGCGGCTTCTGGGGCTTTGAGCACGTCGGCGCTGGCGTCGATTTTTGCCTGTGCGCTCGACGCGTTGGCTTTTTGCTCGGCTTTTCGAGCCTTGTCCAAACTCCTGTCGGTTTTGCGCTCCACTTGCGTTTTGTTGAATTCGTTTAGTTCTTGCTTGACGGCGTCACAGAAAGCAACATCACCTTGGGCGGCGGAGATAATAAGTTTTAAGGTAATATCCTCCAATACGAATTTTCCATGTTCGTTGTATAACCCAGGGTTACAGGCAGCGTCAGTCGGGAAGGTGAGTGTATAGCTTGAAATCAATCCTGTGCCTTCAAAGACGTTATAACGTGATTTGTCGGTAAACGTTGGCAGCAGGTCATAGTGCAGTGCAGGTCGGGAGGCTACTGAAATGGCCATGTACTGGTCGACACGCAAATTGGTTTTTATGGCGTCATGTCCCTCCCGCTTACCGGCGTAGAGAAGCGCCAATGCTTCGACGTTTGGCTCCAGCAAGACTGTGCTCGAGGTCTGTCGTAGCATCGCCGACACGGTGTGTAGGCCGATGGCCATTCTGTTGAACTTGGTGAATTCAACATCAAAATCTTCAATGCGCCGCAGATAGTGCCCGGGGAAGTGAGCGTCAAAATGATGAGGGGCTAGTTCGAAATAAATTGTGCCCTTCTCAATGTTTTCTTTGAGTTGAGCCTGGCTCCAGCCCTTTATCTTTCTCAGTGAGACATTCGCGTGGACAATCAGCGGCCGATGACAATCGCGCACGGCAGCCACGTCCATCAGCATCAGGTCGCGCATCAGTGCCTCGCCGGCGAGCATGCCCCGCCAGTTGTCTAACCAGGCGCCAGGTTTGATCCAAGTGGTCTTGAAATCACCAAGTTCATACTGCAGGCAAGCCTCGGCCATCAGACACAACGAGAGCGTGGCATCGTAAGCGCTGTTGTAGATCTGCGACAGGCGCTCGATCAGCCAGAGGTAGGTGGTGCGGCTGGGGAATACCGAGGTCATCACCTCGTACTCGGCCTGGTGGGCCTGGCGGGTGGCATTGGTTTCTTGCAGGGCGATGCGGGCGGCTTTGATATGCACCTCCCGTTCGCGCAGTTGATTGTCGAACATCGTGAGTTCGTGGGTGGCCTGATCGACTTCGTACTTCCACTCTTTACGACGCAGTTGGAACGCTAAGTTTTTATCCACGGTATTACTGATGGTCTCGAGTGTTTCAGCGGTTGCTTCGAGCAGATTGGCCAGTGACTCAAAGGTCTCGTTTGGATGGTAGCCTCCATTGGCCATGCCAAAAATCGTCGGGAACGCAGCCGCCCCAGAGGCGGCTGCATAAATCGGTAATGAAATAATGCGTGTTGCGGATGATCCGTCCGCTAATTTTATGATCGACTCTTCGAGCCCTTCTACGACACTATCATCCATCAATTGCTGATAGTGGACCTGCCGCTGTTGAACCATTTTTCGGGCCGTCAGAACAGTCTCACGCTCGCGCTTGGCCAACTCCAGCGCCTGTTCTTGAAGTTGGTAAGGGAAGTCCAGCAGCTTGATCAGGTTACGCTTGCTGAGCAGCTCAAGCTGCTGGGTCGCTTCGGTCTGGTAGTAGCCCAGCAGGGTCTGCCCCATGCCAATCAGTTGCTGTACCGCCTCTCCTGCGCATTTGCGCACTTCCGCATAACGCAGAGGCGGCACCACCCGGGCTTTGCTCGCCTTGCAGCTTTGGTCCTGGTCTGCGCTGCCATGGCCCAAGGCGAGCTGATCGATGACGTCGGGGTCGAGCATGATCGAGGCGGGCTTGCCATCCAGGGTCAGGCCGTGGCGTAGGTTGAACAGGCGATTGCGCAGCAGATTGCGTAGCTCGACCAATTTGTTGTTGAGCGGCGGTGTAAAGGCGCTTGAACGGGCATCGTCCAGCGACGGTGGCTGGGCGGGGGCGCTCGACAGGTTTTCCGGCAGCACACCGATCAGGCGCAGGGCCTTGTCGTAGCACAGCGCCGCCTCGACCAGTGAATCGAGGGTGAGCAGGCGGTATTGGTCGTCACCCTGGCGTTGCCAGTTGCTCACCACGAACAGGTGCAGAGCCTTCTGGTAGCGTTCAGGCTCGGCGTAGGCCAGCAGGTCGGGGTCGTTCGATTGGGCGGCGACAGCATAGCCGACGTCGTCGAGCAGTGCTTGGCTGAGCCAGTACTTCGGTGGGCGATCGCCCTCGGGCACCCAGGTACGGTACGGGTCGAACAGGTAGCGGGTACAGCAGCGCCAGGCCTGGCTGTATTCGCGGTTCTGGCGTTGCAGCCAGGCAAGCAGGAATGGAACGTGGAAGAACAGTTCCCAGAAGTACAGACCGTTGGCACTACGGAAGTCGACGGTGGTACCCGAGCTGCCGGGTTCCAGGGGCGGCTCAGGTAGATGCTGGGCTTTCCACGACAGGGCCTGTTCAACCGACTGGGTGGCCAAGGCTACCAGCTGTTTGCCGAACAAGGTGTTGAGGCGCAAGCTGTCGACTTTGAGTTTGTCCTTTTCATCCGCTTTCGCATTGGCCTCAGTCAGGTCGAGGTAAAGTGCCTGCTGGTCGTTACGCCTGATGAACACGCTAGGCACAGCATCATCTTCTTTGCTGACCAGGGCGTAGACCTCTTCAACAGAGGCGAGCGGCTCTTCGTCTATCGCTTCATCGAAGACTTCAAGCTTGACCGTGTACTCAGTGATGTCCCGGTTGATCGGGTATTGGCAGAGCATCTGGGACAGGTCATTTTTCAGCAGCTCGTCCTCGAAGACCATGATGTGCGTGGGGTCGAGGTAGAGCAGTATTCTGAGGCAGCTTTCAGGGTGGAAGTGGCGTAGCCGAACAGCAGCCTTTAACAGGTCATCTGGCAAAGTACTGTGTGCCTGCTTTATTTCTTCGGCTTCTTTGTCGATAAAGGCGGTGATGGCGTCGGCCGCCTTGCTGTGAATTGATTTTCGAGCCATGGCGATCGCTTCGCCATAGGCCAGGCGGCTTTGGTCATTGGTGCCCTCGGTTATCCCGAGCTGTGAGTTGTATTCAGATAGCGTGGTGTAGCGGGTTTTCAATAGCGCTTTTTTTAACGCGTTGAAGAGGGGCAGGTTTGCGCTGGCGAGCGTTTTTAGTTGGCTCAGAACTGGAGTTTCGAGTTTTTTTGAGTCTTCGTCGGGTAAGGTCCAAGTTGCTTCTATATTGGATGGTGTGATAGTTAGCCTAGATTTTATTGTCTGTGCGTCGAAGGGGGTGAGCGTTATAGGAGAGAGCTGGACTCTTTCCCAGTCGGATGTTTTTTGTTGGTAGTGCGTGGCGTTTGTGGAATAATTTATCAGGTGGTGTTTTGAGAAGTGAGAAAACTTAGAGCGGTTGATTTTGGTGCGGAACTCTTGTGGTTCTAAATGCTGCTCAAGTTTTATTGTTGAGAGATCTGTAAGGAGGAATTTTTCGGTTTTGGAATCCAAGGAATAGAATGATATATTTTTGATTGAGTAAGCGTCTTTCGAGTGTCGAATTGCTTTTGTGATGCATTCGTATTCTCCGGTTGAACTGTAAGTGTTGCGAATTTCGATTGTGATTGTTGCAAAGTCTTTGTGGTTCCCTCCGGTTATTTTAAATGGTTCTGAGGCAAATAGCGTTTTGGGTAGCCATGTATCCTGCATTTTGGCCGTAACGGTGACTACTTTTTCTTCTGGCTTTTTTTTCGCTGCAAAATCTATTTTTCCGATGGGCGGAAGACGATATTTTTTCGCCAGTGCACTATCTGGTGTGGTCCTGCTCCACGTGTGCTGTGTCTTGGTGCGTACTTTCGGTTCAAGTTCGATTGATGGGCCTGTGTAAGGGTGCTGAACCGTCCGTGGGTCGTTGAACAGGATCAGCCAATTGGTCGCCAATTTTTTTTGAATGGGTTTTTCATCATTGCGTATGTCGAGTGACCTGTTTTCCAGTAACAATAGGTCCTTCATTACAATGAAAGATGCGGCATTTTCTTTGGCGTTTGGGGAGGCGTCGAACAATAGAACGGTTAGCCATGGGTCATCCAGGCGATCACCTTCAATGTTCACCATTACCATCAGGCCAGGTTTGAAATCTTTGGTTTTCAGGTAATCATTGGGTTTCGCTGTGCCATTGACCTGCGTGTCATTGCCGGCAATTAGGGTGAATGTTCCCTTGCCATCTTTCCCGTCCAGACATATCAGTTCATTGGCAGGGGTCCACATACCGTCGGTCTGCTGGTAGCTGAAACAGACCCGTAACGCATAGTAGGGGCTGGGTTTACTGTCTTCGCCCATGATCGCGGTGGCGTCGCGTTCCACCCAAACGGCATAGCGACGCCCTGCGATAACGACCGGACGGACCAGATCGATATGCTCACGCGAGTCGTTCTCAAGCAGTTTTTGCTCTGCGGCGTTATCGACAAAAAACTGTTTCTCTTTCGCGTCTTCTTCCTCAGCCGTTCCCTGTCCTTTTACATAAACCAGCGTTTTGGGCAGAGGTGTCACAACCATCTCCCCGCTGACCGTCAACATGATCTTTTCCCACTCACTCCATGCCAGCATGCTGGGCGCGCGCTGCTTGTCGAGTTGTTTCATATCCAGCGTGCGCCAGTAATACTCGGTAGGCTCGACGTTGGTCTTGCCGATGAAATGGTAGGTATCGGTCAACGGTGAAGTACCGTCGGCATACACCGAAATCGGCTGGATATTGCTGACTGTCTCAAAGCTGCTGAGGTAACCCAGCATCGCTATCTGCACGTCATCCGCCGTGCATTTGCCTTGGGCGAGTGCAGTTTCCAGGTCCTTGAACGCGGTAGTCTTGCGCTGGCGGCGGGTGGGGTCGATGAAATTTTGCGGTTCGTTATGCGCGTCCTTGCGCAGCTTCCAGCGTTCGTAGCTGCTGCTGAAGGTTTCCCACTCGTCACGCTCCTCTTCGCTGATCTCGGTGTTGCGGTAGCCGTTTTCCAGGTTCGAGTGAATCTGATGCAGGTAGCGCTGCAGGCTGGCGGTGGCCGAGAGCGTGCGGGTGGTTAGTGGTTCATGGGACACCTGAAGGTCGATCAGCAGGTAGTCGGCCAGGGTCTGCGGGCTGCTGATCCAGCCACGCGCGGCTTCCTTGGGCACCCAGTTGACGATCATCCATTGCATCAGCGCGTCGCGCCAGGCCAGGCTCAGTTGTGCGTCGAGCGCTTTGCGCTGTTTGTTGGAGCAGCCTTTGCGCAGGGCGACGGCTGCTTGCTCGAAGGCCCCGTACTCCTTGGCCTTGGGAAGTGCGCCCAGTTCGAGCAGGGTGTCTACCGCCAGGCGGTGCTTGTTCGCCTGTTCCAGCAGGCGCAGTAGCCGATCGAGTTCACTCAACGTCGAGGGCGGCGCGATGCCTGCCAGGGCGCTGAGCGCGCCGCTGGGTTGGTCGAGCAGCCGTTCGAGTTCGCTCCAGGCCTGGTCGACCCGGGAGCCTTCAAGTGGGCCGTTGGTCTGCGTGTCGAACTCGGCCAGGTAGTGCAAGACATGGGGCTCGCCATAGCCCTGTGCCAGCCTGGCCAGCAGCGCCTTGTAGCGACTGAGTTGATAGACGGTGGTGAGGTCGAGGGGGCGCCAGGTGTTCTTCTTCTTGCCCTCCAGGTTGAACCAGCCAGGGTTCAGCGAGACTTGCTGGAGCAGGGCGGCGCTGAGCTTGAACAGCTTCACCACGTCGCTCAGGCGCTGCAGCGTGGACCACTGAAGATAGTCGCTGGCCGTGAAGCAGCTGAGTGGTGTGGCGCCTTGGGCACTTTGCTGGGCAATGGCTTCGATCCTGTCAGCAAGCGCCTTGGCGTCGACCTTGGCCCAACGCAGCAGGGGTTCCACCAGATTGTCGGCGTCAAGGCCAAGCGCAGTGCGCAGTGCCAGGTGCAAGGCGTCGGGGCTCTGGGCAAGGCCGGGTTTGAATGCAGTTTCCCATGCCCTCGAAGTGTACGGGGCTTGTCGACTCAGGACCCTGGCCAATCGCTGGGTATCCAGCCCCTGCTGCTGCACCCACTCCATGGCATGGGCCACGCCGGCGATCACGTCGACGATGTCTGCCTTACCGGCTTCCCCCAGCAGGCTCGGTTTGCCGGCCAGTTGCTGATGGTAGACGGGTTGCTCCTCCATCAATAGCTCGAGCAGGCACAGCCCTTGCTGGGTCGAGGTGCCGAACAGGCGTGCCAGGGCAACGATCCGGTAGCAGGCCGAAACCACCGCCAATGACCGCGTTGGCTTGGCCAGCCCTTGGGCGCTGGTGACCCAGCGGAGGATGACGCGCAAAAAGGCGTTGTCCACGTCCAGTGCCAGGCAGAGCTGTTTTACGGTCAGCCCGTCGCTCGCACTGGTGGCCAGGGGATCGAACTCGCTGTCGTCGAGGCACAATACGGGGGCTGCGGGATTGGCATCGTCACCGTTGGCTGGAGCAAACAACTGGTCGTAGAACGACACCTGGCGGTCAGTGGCGTAGGGCGAGATCGCATCGAGGAATGCGGCATATTGCCAAGGGGTGACCCGGTATTTGTGTTGTAGATGACGGAACATACCCAGGGCGCGCAGGGTGTTTTCGGTCAGGTGGTAGGCGGTCTGCTGGCCCTCGGCACGCAGCGCAGCCATGACCAGGCCATCGCACTCCGCGGCGTTCAGGCCCAGGGCACGCTGCACGCGCAGGATGCGTTGCATGCGGTCCAGGTGCGCGTCCGTGAGGCCGGTGATGACCACGGTCTTCTTCGTCGACGGCTGCGCTGGCTGCGATTCGGTGAGCGATAGTGGCGTCGCGCCATTGTTGATGAATGCCGCGCCATGCACCGCGCTCGATGCCACGGCTGCCGAGCTGACATGGGCGCTGCGGTTCACTGCGGTTTTACCCTCACCGACAGCGTTGACGGCCAACAGCTGGCGCAGCTCGCGACGCGTAAGCCCCAGAGCCTTGGCCATTTTCCGTGTGGTATCGACGGACGTCAGTGCGAGGCTGTCCTGGCCATTTTTGCTCAGCAGCACTGCCTGCAGTTGGGGGGCGAAGCCGTTGCTCAGGGTGGTGGCGGAGCGCTGGGCAGCCTGCGTGAGGTTGTCGAAGGTGAAGCTGGGGTAGGTTGCATGGGCGCTGCTCAACACATCCCAGAGCGGCATGTGTTTGGCTGCCAGCGTGGCCTTGATCGATTCCCAGGCAGCGTGGTAGGGCACGTTGGCGTTATACAGCCCCTTGGCTACCATCGCCTGCAGCGTTTGCTTGGCCGTCAAGGCCTCTTTGGCACGGCTCTCTAGCAGGCTGAGGGCCAGGCGAACCTTGGGCAGGATTTTGCGGCTGTTCTTGTCGTCGAGCGTCAACGCCAGCAGGTCGGGGCGCCGCTTGAGCAGGGTGATCGGCGCGCTGATCTTCGCCCGCACCTCGAATGCCTGGATCAACTCCTTGAGATGCACCAGATAGGCCAGCCGGCTATTGTTGGCCATCAGCGCCCCGGGTGCGCAGCGGGTCTGCTCGTCCGGGAACAGACGCATGTAGGTGGCGGCATCATTTTTTTCGGCGGGGATGGTGCCAGCGGCTGGTGAGGTGAGTTCGTTCATCGCCTGAATCCTTTGCAAACGAATAGGGGCAGGGGGTGCAGGCACAGTCCCTGCTGTGTGCATGAGGGGATGAGCAGACGCTACGCCTGGGAGGGAACTGGCGCACCTGGCAGAATTACTAGGTGCTGTGAGGTAGGTTTTACTGCTTGGGGAGCAGGGTATAGGGACGGGTAAGCGTTGGCTTTTTCGCGGGCAAGCCCGCTCCCACAGGGGCCTGCGCTGGATTTGCGGTTGTGGTGAGCCTGTGGGAGTGGGGCTGTCTGGCGGGGCGAGGATTGGGCTAGCGGTGTGAGGTACCAGGCGGTTTACTCACGGCGGCGCTCAAGGCAGTGACCAAGGTATCGATCGTGGTGCGGGGGGGGCACGCTTGTTCTCGTTCCGCGCGGGTGAGCAACTCATCCATGCTGGGTTCTCCTGTTGTTGTTCGAGAGAACCCATCATCGGAACCTGGCGCGATTGCCGCTACTGGCAGAATTATCAGGCCGTTGGTCTATCCTTTGGCTTTCACCGGCGGCTCCTGGCTCGGCGGGTCACCCACGGTTGGCGGCACGGTCGGCTTGATCGGCAGCTCGTCCGGCTCTTGTTCGGGCACCGGCGGCGGCAAGCTGGGGTCGTCGATGTTCGGATCGGGGGTTTCCGGTGGAATGGGAATGTTCATCGCCTGTCCTCGCTGGAGTGTTCAGAGGGTGTAGAGGCTTTGATCCGGGCCTGTGCCATTCGCTCAATTTTTTTGAACCCCTCCCGCGTCCGACGGCTCTGAACCCTTACCGCCATCGCCAACAGGGAGCACAGTCCGATGTCTCGCAGCGAGCCCTTCGAAAGCGTACCCATGGCCAACGACCACCCCGAACAGGCCATCAGCCTGTCGCAGGCGCTGCTGGCGCCACGTTTGGTGATCGAAAACACAAGCCCGGTGCTCGACGGTGGCACCTTCGCCGCCAAGGCCATCAGCGGCCAGCCGGTGCAGGTCAGCAGCAAGGTCTACAGCGACGGCCACGACCAGTTGATGGTGCTGCTGCACTGGCGCGAGGCCAACAGTCGACACTGGCACGGCGTGCCGATGCAGGCGGCGGGTAACGACCTGTGGCTGGCCGAGTTCACGCCTGTCCAGCTTGGCTTGCACCTGTTCAGTATCGAGGCCTGGATCGATCCGTTCGCCACCTATTGCCATGACCTTGAAAAGAAGTACCACGCCGGGGTCGAGGTCAAACTAGAGCTGGAGGAGGGCAGGTTATTGCTGGGCAAGGGCGCAGAGCGCAGCGAGGGGCTGCTACGCGAAGCGATCGTGGCGCTGCAATCGCGCTTGTCTGAGCTGCCGGCGGACGAGCAGGTCGCCCTGCTGCTGGACGCCGAGACCGCGCGGCTGATGATCGAGGCCGAACACCGCAGCTACCTGACCCGCAGCGCCGAGTTTCCCCTCGATGTCGATCGACCGGCAGCGCAGTTCGCCAGTTGGTACGAGCTGTTCCCGCGTTCGATCACTGATGACCCTGAGCGCCATGGCACCTTCAATGATGTCCACCAGCGCCTGCCGATGATCCGCGACATGGGCTTTGACGTGTTGTATTTCCCGCCCATCCATCCAATTGGCAAGAAGCACCGCAAGGGCCGCAATAATGCCCTGCAAGCCGAACCCAGCGATCCCGGCAGCCCTTACGCCATTGGTAGCCCCGAGGGCGGCCACGATGCCATTCACCCTGAGCTGGGCACCCGCGAGGACTTCCGCCGGCTGGTGGCGGCTGCCGCTGAGCATGGCCTGGAGATCGCCCTGGATTTCGCCATCCAGTGCTCGCAAGACCACCCTTGGCTGATCGAGCACCCCGGCTGGTTCAGCTGGCGTCCCGACGGCAGCATCCGCTATGCAGAGAATCCACCGAAAAAGTACCAGGACATCGTCAACGTCGACTTCTATGCCGCCGAGGCGGTGCCCTCGCTGTGGCTGGCGCTGCGTGACGTGGTGGTCGGCTGGGTCGAGGAGGGCGTGAAGACCTTCCGCGTCGACAACCCGCACACCAAACCGCTGCCGTTCTGGCAATGGCTGATCGCCAATGTGCGCAGCCAGCACCCGGAGGTGATCTTCCTCGCCGAGGCCTTTACCAAGCCTGCGATGATGGCGCGGTTGGGCAAGGTCGGCTATGCGCAGAGCTACACCTATTTCACCTGGCGCAATACCAAGCAGGAGTTGCGCGAGTATTTCGAGGAGCTCAACCAGCCGCCGTGGAGCCAGTGCTACCGGCCGAACTTCTTCGTCAATACCCCGGATATCAACCCATTCTTCCTGCAGAGCTCCGGGCGTGCCGGGTTTCTCATTCGCGCAGCGCTGGCGACCATGGGTTCGGGCCTGTGGGGCATGTATTCAGGCTTTGAGCTGTGCGAAGCCGCGGCGATTCCGGGCAAGGAGGAGTACCTCGATTCGGAGAAGTACGAAATCCGCCCGCGTGATTTCACCGCCCCCGGCAACATCGTCGCCGAGATCGCCCAGCTCAATCGCATTCGCCGGCAGAACCGGGCCTTGCAGACCCATCTGGGGGTGGCGTTCTTCAACTGTTGGAACGACAACATCCTGTATTTCGCCAAACGCACGCCGGAGCGGGACAACTTCATTCTGGTGGCCATCAGCCTCGATCCGCACAACGTGCAGGAGGCGAGCTTCGAGTTGCCGCTGTGGGAGCTGGGGTTGGACGACGATGCCGACACCCTGGGGGAAGATTTGATGAATGGGCATCGCTGGACCTGGCATGGCAAGACCCAGTGGATGCGGATTGATCCTGGTTATCAGCCGTTTGGTATCTGGCGTATTGAGAAGGCCTTGAAGTAGGTAGCGCCCTTGAGGTTTTGGGGCCGCCGCGCGGCCCATCGCAGGCAAGCCAGCGCCTACAAGCACCGCGCGAACCTGTAGGCGCTGGCTTACCTGCGATGGGGTGCGAAGCAGCCCCAATCCAGCCAACCCCATCTCACGAAATAATCTAGGACAGCAAGGAGTCGCACATGGCCAAGCGTTCCCGCCCAGCAGCCTTCATCGACGATCCGCTCTGGTACAAGGACGCGGTGATCTATCAACTGCACATCAAGTCGTTCTTCGATTCCAACAACGACGGCATCGGTGATTTCGCAGGTTTGATCAGCAAGCTCGACTACATCGCCGAACTGGGTGTCAACACCCTCTGGCTGTTGCCGTTCTACCCCTCGCCACGGCGCGACGATGGCTATGACATCGCCGAGTACAAAGCCGTGCACCCCGACTACGGCAGCATGGCCGACGCCAAGCGCTTCATCGCCGAGGCGCACAAGCGTGGGCTGCGAGTGATCACGGAGCTGGTGATCAACCACACCTCCGACCAGCACCCCTGGTTCCAAAAGGCTCGCCACGCCAAGCGCGGCAGCAAGGCGCGGGATTTCTACGTGTGGTCGGACGACGACCAGAAATACGACGGCACGCGGATCATCTTCCTCGACACCGAGAAATCCAACTGGACCTGGGACCCGGTCGCCGGCCAGTACTTCTGGCACCGCTTCTATTCGCACCAGCCGGATTTGAACTTCGACAACCCGCAGGTAATGAAGGCGGTGATCGATGTCATGCGCTATTGGCTCGACATCGGCGTCGACGGCCTGCGCCTGGACGCCATTCCGTACCTGATCGAGCGCGACGGCACCAATAACGAAAACCTGCCCGAGACCCATGGGGTGCTCAAGGCCATTCGCGCCGAGATCGACGCCAACTACCCCGACCGCATGCTGCTGGCCGAGGCCAACCAGTGGCCTGAAGACACCCGGCCGTATTTTGGCGAGGGCGATGGCGATGAGTGCCACATGGCCTTTCACTTCCCGCTGATGCCGCGCATGTACATGGCGCTGGCCATGGAAGACCGCTTCCCGATCACCGACATCCTGCGCCAGACCCCGGAGATCCCCGCCAACTGCCAGTGGGCGATCTTTTTGCGCAACCACGATGAGCTGACCCTGGAGATGGTCACCGACCGCGAGCGCGACTACCTGTGGAACTACTACGCCGAAGACCGCCGCGCGCGGATCAACCTCGGCATCCGCCGGCGCCTGGCGCCGCTGCTGCAGCGCGACCGGCGGCGCATCGAGCTGCTGACCAGCCTGCTGCTGTCGATGCCTGGCACGCCAACCTTGTACTACGGCGATGAGCTGGGCATGGGCGACAACATCTATCTGGGCGATCGCGATGGTGTGCGCACGCCGATGCAGTGGTCACCTGATCGCAACGGCGGCTTCTCCCGCGCCGACCCGCAGCGCCTGGTGCTGCCGCCGATCATGGACCCGCTGTACGGTTACCAGACGGTCAACGTCGAAGCCCAGTCGCACGACCCGCATTCGCTGCTCAACTGGAACCGCCGCCTGCTGGCGGTGCGCAACCAGCAGAAGGCCTTTGGCCGTGGCACGTTGAAGATGCTCACGCCGAGCAACCGGCGCATCCTCGCCTATATCCGCGAGTACACCGACGCCAATGGCAACAGCGAAATCATCCTGTGTGTCGCCAACGTTTCCCGCGCAGCCCAGGCCGCAGAGCTTGAGCTGTCGCAGTACGCCGACAAGGTGCCGGTGGAGATGCTCGGCGGCAGCGCCTTCCCGCCGATTGGCCAACTGCCGTTCCTGCTGACCCTGGCGCCCTATGGCTTCTACTGGTTCTTGCTGGCCAGCCGCGATCGCATGCCCAGCTGGCACGTCGAGCCCACCGAGGGCCTGCCGGAGCTGACCACGCTGGTGCTGCGCAAACGCATGGAAGAGCTGCTCGAAGCGCCTTCGATCGACACCCTGCAAGGCGCGATCCTGCCGCAGTACCTGCCCAAGCGGCGCTGGTTCGCCGGCAAGGAAGGGCCGCTCGATCAAGTACGCCTGAGCTACGGCGTGCGCCTGGCCACGGCGACCACGCCGGTGCTGCTCAGCGAGCTGGAAGTGATTAGCGATGGCGTAGCCAATTACTATCAGCTGCCGTTCGGCTTCCTCCCCGAGGAGCAGATCAACACCGCGCTGCCGCAGCAACTGGCATTGTCGCGGGTGCGCCGTGGCCGCCAGGTCGGGTTGATCACCGATGCGTTCGTGCTGGAGCCGTTCATTCGTGCGGTGCTGCGCAACTGCCAGGACGGCACCCGGCTGCCCAGCAGTGCCGGCGAGCTGCGCTTTGAGAGCACTGACTTGCTGGCGCCGCTTGAGCTCAACGAGGACAGCGAAGTGCGCTATCTGAGCGCCGAGCAATCCAACAGTTCGGTGGTGATCGCTGATCGGGTGGTGCTCAAGCTGATCCGGCGGGTCAACCCCGGCATTCACCCGGAGCTGGAGATGAGCGCCTACCTGACCGCTGGCGGCTTTGCCAATATCTCGCCGCTGCTGGCCTGGGTCAGCCGGGTCGACGCGCACGATCAGCCGAACCTGCTGATGATCGCCCAGGGCTACCTGAGCAACCAGGGCGATGCCTGGGCCTGGACCCAGAACACCCTGGAGCGGGCGATCCGCGATGAGATGGAGCCCGATAGCGTCGAAGCCGAAGCGCACACCAACGCCTTGGCTGAGCTGAACGGCTTTGCCACCTTGCTCGGCCAGCGCCTGGGTGAAATGCACCTGCTGCTCGCCGCTGCCACTGACGATGCAGCGTTCAAACCCCGCGCCAGTACCAGCGAGGACAGCGTGCGCTGGAGCCAGCAGATCAGCGCCGAACTCAGCCATGCGCTGGACCTGCTGGTGCAGCACCGCGACAGCCTCGATCGCGACAGCCAGGCCTTGGTCGACGATTTGCAGCAGCAACGCGATGGCCTGGCCAAACACATCGACAACCTCGCCCAGCAGGCCCAAGGGGGCTTGTTGATGCGGGTGCATGGCGACTTGCACCTGGGCCAGGTACTGGTGGTGCAGGGCGATGCCTACCTGATCGACTTCGAAGGCGAACCGGCGCGCCCGCTAGACGAGCGGCGGGCCAAACACAGCCCGTACAAAGATGTCAGCGGCGTGTTGCGATCCTTCGACTATGCTGCTGCGATGATCCTGCGCAGCGCCTCGGCGGTAGACCTCTCCGACGCCGCTCGCCAGGCTCGTCAGCGGGTCGCAAGGCAGTACCTGCACCAGTCGCGCCATGCCTTCGTTCAAGCCTACGGCCTGGCCACCGCCGCCATGCCCCACGCCTGGGAACAGGCCGAGGGCGAGCGCGCCGCATTGGAACTGTTCTGCCTGGAAAAAGCTGCCTACGAGATTACCTATGAAGCCGAGAATCGGCCGACGTGGCTGGCCGTGCCTTTGCATGGCCTGCATGGACTGATCAGCACTTGGGGAGAGTCATGAATGAACGCAACCACGCGTGAAAACGGCGGACTTCGGCAACGGGACATCGACGCCCTGGCCCGCGCCGAGCACGCCGATCCATTTGCCGTGCTCGGCCCGCACCCGGACGGTGCGGGCGGCGTGTTCGTACGCGCCTTTTTGCCCAATGCCTTGAATGCCAAGGTGCTGGCGCGTGACGACGGCCGCGTGCTGGCCGACATGCACCAGGGCAGCCTGCCGGGCTTGTTCACGGCCCATCTCGATCAGGCCCAGCCTTATCAGCTGCAGGTGGCTTGGGCCGGTGGCGAGCAAGTCACCGAAGACCCCTACAGCTTTGGCCCGCAATTGGGCGATATGGACATGTACCTGTTCGCCGAGGGCAACCACCGCGACCTGTCCGGGCGCTTTGGCGCGCAGCCGACCCAGGTCGACGGCATCGACGGCGTGCTGTTCTCGGTATGGGCGCCGAATGCCAAACGGGTCTCGGTGGTCGGCGATTTCAACAACTGGGACGGCCGCCGCCACCCCATGCGCCTGCGCCACAACGCCGGGGTGTGGGAGCTGTTCGTGCCGCGCCTGGGCGTGGGCGAGGCCTACAAGTACGAAGTACTCGGCCGCGAGGGTGTGCTGCCGCTCAAGGCCGACCCGCTGGCGCGGGCCACCGAACTGCCGCCGAGCACCGCCTCGAAAGTGGCAGGGCCGCTGGCCCATGAGTGGCGCGATCAGCAGTGGATGGAGCAGCGCGCCCAACGTCATGCCTACAACGCGCCGCTGTCGATCTACGAGCTGCACGTCGGCTCCTGGCGCTGCGAGCTGGACGATGGCGGTGAAGTGGCGCGCTTCTACAACTGGCGTGAGCTGGCCGAGCGCCTGGTGCCCTACGTGCAGGAGCTGGGCTTCACCCATATCGAAATGCTGCCGATCATGGAGCATCCGTTTGGTGGCTCCTGGGGCTATCAGCCGCTGTCGCTGTTTGCGCCAACCTCGCGCTATGGCAGCGCCGAAGACTTCGCCGCTTTCATCGATGCCTGCCACCAGGGGGGGATCGGCGTGATCCTCGATTGGGTGCCGGCGCATTTCCCTACCGATGAACATGGCCTGGCGCGTTTCGACGGCACCGCGCTGTACGAATACGACAACCCCCTGGAAGGCTTCCACCAGGACTGGAACACGCTGATCTACAACCTGGGTCGCAACGAGGTGCGCGGCTTCATGCTGGCCTCGGCGCTGCACTGGCTCAAGCACTTCCACATCGATGGTTTGCGCGTCGATGCAGTGGCCTCGATGCTCTACCGCGACTATTCACGCAAGGCCGGCGAGTGGGTGCCCAATCGCCATGGCGGGCGGGAAAACCTCGAAGCCATCGATTTCCTGCGCCACCTCAATGGCATCGTCAGCCACGAAGCCCCCGGCGCGCTGATCATCGCTGAAGAGTCGACCGCCTGGCCTGGGGTCAGCCAACCGACCCAGCAGGGCGGCCTAGGCTTTGCCTACAAGTGGAACATGGGCTGGATGCACGACACCCTGCATTACATCCAGAACGATCCGGTGCACCGCGCCCATCATCACAACGAGATGAGCTTCGGCCTGATCTACGCCTATTCCGAGCACTTCATTCTGCCCATCTCTCATGATGAAGTGGTGCATGGCAAGCATTCGCTGATCGACAAGATGCCCGGCGATCGCTGGCAGAAGTTCGCCAACCTGCGCGCCTACCTGACCTTCATGTGGACTCACCCCGGCAAGAAGTTGCTGTTCATGGGCTGCGAGTTTGGCCAGTGGCGCGAGTGGAACCATGATCATCAGCTCGATTGGTACTTGCTGCAGTACTCCGAGCACAAAGGCGTGCAGCAGTTGGTCAGTGACCTTAACCGGCTGTATCGCCAGTTGCCGGCGCTGCATGAACAAGACTGCCAGCCCCAGGGCTTCCAGTGGTTGATTGGTGACGATGCGCACAACAGCGTGTTCGCCTGGTTGCGCTGGAGCAGCACCGGCGAGCCGCTGCTGGTGGTGGCCAACTTCACCCCGGTGCCGCGCGAGGGCTATCGGATTGGCGTGCCGTTTGGCGAGCGCTGGGAAGAGTTGCTCAACAGTGATGCGCAAATGTATGCCGGATCCAACGTGGGCAACCTCGGGGCGGTGGCCAGTGAAGACCTGCCCAGCCACGGCCAGCCATTGTCATTGGCCCTGAACCTGCCGCCACTTGGCGTCCTGGTCATGAAGCCAGCCTAACCGTGGGAGCGGGCTTGCCCCGCGATAGCATCAGCAGCTTCAATTGAGGGTGGCTGATCTGACGCTATCGCGGGGCAAGCCCGCTCCCACGAGGCGGTGTAGCGCATGGTCGTCGGCTTTTGAGCCTGCGCCGCTTGGTAACGACACCCACAACCACCCACTCCCACAGGCTGGTGTGGCGGCTACCAGCGCATCTTCACCCCAAGACTGCCAATCAAGCCATTGAGGTCATTGCCATCCATATCGCTGCTGTAATCGGCACTGACGAACAACGCCACATTCGGCGTCATCCGCGCCACCAGGCCCAAGCCCAATTCCACCGTGGTCGAATAGCGTGAGCTGGAGATCTTGTCGACCTGGTCCAGCTGCACCCCATCGGCGTTGCTGAAGTCGTACCAGACGTTGGTCCGCACATAGGGCTCGATCGGCATTCCGCTCACTACATAGCGCCCAGACAATTTGGCACCGACCCGGCCGCTCCAGCTGGGCTGGCTATCGAACGCCTGCAAGGTCGCTTCCTGCACCTGGCTGCCGGGGAAGAACTGCTGGTTGATCAACTGCGCCTGCGGCTCGATCACCCAGCCGCCACCCAGGCCAATCGGGTAACCGCCTTCCAACGAGAAGGTCATCGCGTGGCCGCTGTCATCCAGGCGCTGGCCGCTTTCGCCACGGCCACTGACATCGATGCGGGTGCCCATCGCTACCGCATCCAGGTGCCAGCCCTGGGCATGGCTCATGCTCCAGTACACCCCCAGGCTCTCGCCGCTGAGGTTGACGGCGTTGCGCTGCTTGTCGCCGAGCAACTGGCGCATGCCGTTGAAGCTGCTTTGCAGGTTGTTATGGCCGACAAATACCCCGGCTCGGTGGACGTTGCCCGAGGTCGATTCGCGCACGAACAGGTCCGGGCCAATCATCAGTTGCTGGCTGGGTGCTTCGAGTTGATTGGGGGGTTGCGCGCCGATGTGGGGCAGGCCGGGGAAGAACTGCGACCATTGGCTGGCGACCAGGTCCGGTGCCGCCTGCCCATGGCGCTGGCTCATGCGCTCGGAAAAGGCGCTGAGGGTATTGAGGCTCAAGCCGCTGGCGCTGACCGGATCCAGCGACAGCTGGGGCATCGCCGGCTGCTGCAGAAGGTTGGCGTAAGGCTCATCCTCTTGCAGATCGAACGCGAAAGTTTCCACCGGGGTTGCCAGGAGCAGCGACGTGGAAACCGCGCACAGAACATGATCGAGGCGCAGGGGGCGCGCAGTTCTTTTCATGGCGGTTCTCCTCTTGTTTTTAAGGTACAGCCCAAGGACCTGGCCTGTTGTCACGAGCTGTACGACAAAACAGAGGGCGACCCAAACCAGCACGCCAGCCTGTTCGAGCGCGCACGAAGGCGCGAGCTAGAGGCCCGGCGCAAATTTTTTACGTCTGGTATTAAGTTCAGCTAAGGAGAGGACAAGGCTTGCGTCAAGAAAACGTGAAGGATCTGTGCGAGGTCTGTAAGTAGAGTTAACTCATTGAATTAATGGGCAAACCAATTGCCCATAGCCAGGTTCGCTATTTGCCGTTGTGCGGCTATGCCGAATCATTGCTACAGACGCACTTCCACTGCCAGTGGCAGGTGGTCCGACAGGTGCGTCCAAGGCTTGTGGGCGAGAATTTGCGGGGCATGGCTCTGGGCATTGCGCAGGTAGATCCGGTCCAGGCGCAGTAATGGCAAGCGCGCCGGATACGTTCGGGCGAGCAGGCCATGGTGGCGCTCGAACGCTTCATGCAGGTCGCGCGCAAGGCCCAGGGTGCGGTTGCCGCGCAGCTTCCAGTCGTTGAAGTCGCCGGCGATGATCACCGGCTCGTCAGCGGGCAGGGCGTCGAGCAGTTTGCGCAGTAGCTGCAATTGCTGCTGGCGGTGGCTCTCGAGTAGCGACAGGTGCACGCAGATGGCATGCACCGGGCGCTGGCCGGGCACATCGAGAATGCAATGCAGCAGGCCGCGGCGCTCGGGGCCGGTGATCGACACGTCGAGGTTACGGTGCTCCAGGATCGGGTACTTGGACAGCAGGGCGTTGCCGTGGTGGCCATCGGGGTAGACCGCATTGCGGCCGTAGGCGAAGTCACTCCACATGCTGTCGGCGAGAAACTCGTACTGCGAGGTCTGTGGCCAGCCGGGGTAACGCGCAGCGTGGCGGTCGTGGCTGCCGAGCACTTCCTGGAGAAACACGATATCGGCTTGGGTGCTGCGCACCGCCTCGCGTAGCTCCGGCAAGATGAAGCGCCGATTGAAGGCGGTAAAGCCTTTGTGGGTATTGACCGTCAGGACCCGGAGGCGGTCGACGGCCGGGGATTGGCTGACGGAGGCGAAACCTTGACTGCCGGCTTCGAGGTTCACGGGGGCTCCTGTTCCTGGCTGGCTGCTGTTTGGGTTGAGCCAGTGGCGGCCTCATCGCTCCCACAAGGCCCTGCGATGAGGGCGCCACTGACACAACAAACGCTATTGTCTAGGACCGAATCAGCCCGGCTGGGTTCAGTCCTCCTCGCGCTGCAGCACCATCAGCAGCAACGAGCGGCCAGTCGCCTCGAACATCGTTTCGAATGGCAAATGCTGCGGCTTGCGCAACTGCGGACGATCGGTATCGATCAGGCAGCTCCAGTAGTCGCCTTCAGGCACGGCAGGCAGTTTGAACGGCACGGTGTCGTGGTGGGCATTGACGATCAGCAGCATGGTCGCCTCAGACCCTGGCCGGGCTATCCCGCTGACTTGCGCGCGGCCATCTATCAGCATGCCCAGGCAACGCCCGTGCGGGTCTTGCCATTGCTCCACGCTCATCTCGCTGCCATCGGGGGCCAGCCAGGTGACATCCTTGACGCCAATCGCCTCGTTGTAGTCGCCGACCAAAAAGCGTGAACGGCGCAGCACCGGGTAGGTCAGGCGCAAGCGGGTCAGGCGCTTGACGAAGGTCAGCAGCTCGCTGCCTTGCTCGTCCAGGTCCCAGTTGATCCAGCCGATCTCACTGTCCTGGCAGTAGGCGTTGTTGTTGCCATGCTGGGTGCGGCTGAACTCGTCGCCGGCAACGATCATCGGCGTGCCTTGGGCCAGCAGCAGGGTGGCGAAGAAGTTGCGCATCTGGCGCATGCGCAGGGCGTTGATTTCAGGGTCGTCGGTCGGCCCTTCGGCGCCGCAGTTCCATGACAGGTTATTGTCGGTGCCGTCCTGATTGTTCTCGTCGTTGTCTTCGTTGTGCTTATCGTTGTACGAGACCAGGTCACGCAGGGTGAAGCCGTCGTGGGCGGTGACGAAGTTGACCGAGGCATAGGGGCGCCGGCCGCGGTTGTTGAACATGTCGCCTGAGGCCGTCATGCGTGAGGCGAAGTCGGCCAATTGGCCCTCGTCACCCTTCCAGAAGCTGCGCACGGTGTCGCGGAAGCGATCGTTCCATTCGGCCCAGCCGGGGGCGAAGTTGCCCACCTGATAGCCGCCTGGGCCGCAGTCCCAGGGTTCGGCGATCAACTTGACCTGGCTCAGCAGTGGGTCTTGGCGGCAGGCGACGAGGAAGCTGTGCCGCTCGTTGTAGCCATCGTGGTAGCGGCCCAGGATGGTTGCCAGGTCGAAGCGAAAGCCATCCACGCGCATCTCGCCGGCCCAGTAGCGTAGCGAATCGGTGACCAGTTGCAGCACGCAAGGGTGGCTCAGGTCGAGGGTGTTGCCGGTGCCGGAGTCGTTGATGTAGTAGCGCTTGTCATCGGGCATCAGGCGGTAGTACGAGGCGTTGTCGATGCCGCGCATCGACAGGGTCGGGCCTTGCTCGTTGCCTTCGGCGGTGTGGTTGTAGACCACATCGAGGATCACCTCCAGGCCTGCGTCGTGCAGGTGGGCGACCATCTCCTTGAACTCGGCGATCTTGCCGCTGGCCAGGTACTTGGGGTGCGGCGCGAAGAAGGCGATGCTGTTGTAGCCCCAGTAGTTGTTCAGGCCTTTGTCGAGTAAATGCTGGTCGTTGACGAAGGCGTGGATCGGCAGCAGTTCGATGGAGGACACGCCCAGATCCTTGATGTGCTTGAGCAGCTCATCGTTGGCAAGGCCGGCAAAGGTGCCGCGCAACGCCTCGGGCACCGCCGGGTGGCGCATGCTGATACCGCGGGTGTGCGCCTCGTAGAGGATGGTGCGTTCCCACGGCACCTGCACCCGATGGTCGCGGCCCCAGGTGAATGCCGGGTCGATGACCTTGCATTTAGGCACGAAGGGCGCGCTGTCACGCTCATCGAACGACAAATCGCCGTCGGGATGGCCAATGGTGTAGCCGAACAGCGCCTCGGACCATTTCAGGGTGCCGACCAGTTGTTTGGCGTAGGGATCGATCAGTAGCTTGTTGTGGTTGAAGCGATGGCCATTCTCCGGCTCGTAGGGGCCGTAGACGCGATAGCCGTAGACCAGGCCTGGGTGGGCGTCGGGCAGATAGCCGTGGTAGATCTCATCGGTGTATTCCGGCAGCTCGATGCGTTCGAGCTCCTGCTCGCCAGTGGAGTCGAACAAGCACAGTTCGACTTTGGTGGCATTGGCCGAGAACAGGGCGAAGTTGACTCCCAGGCCGTCCCAGGTGGCGCCGAGCGGGAACGGCATGCCTTCACGAATGCGCGATGGGGCGACAGAGCGGGTTTTCTTCGGGGTGCGGGGGCTCATGGCAGTCCTCGTTGGCCAAGGGGAGGGGGTGTCAGGGGCGCGCAGTGGCCCCTGTATTGCTGGGCTAAGGCGTCTGGATAGACTCACCCTGCACTAGGCTTTTTCACCGCCCGGGGCTTCTTCTCGGCCACCGGCTTGGCGGCCGTGTTGCTGGCCACCTTGGGCTTGGCCGCAGCCTTGGGTTCTGCCGCTACCTTAGGCTTGGCTGCAGCCGGCTTCTTGCGCGGCGCAGCCTTGGGCGCCAGGGCTTCAGCTTCGGCAAGCTTGCGCGCCATCTCCCAATGGCGCTCCTCCTGCCCGGCAGGCTTGCCCTCGGACTCCCAGATCTCATAGGCAAATTGGCGAATACGCTTTTCATCGACACTCATCATGACGCTCCTGATGCTCAAGATTGTTGTATCAACAGATTGACCGGACATTCAGCCAGCACAGCGCTCAACATCAGCTCTCTAGAAGGGCTGACCGCGCGGCTGGCGAAAAGTCCAGTCCAATTGGCAGGTGACGAGGTAAACGGCAGAATCAGCCGGGTGTCGTCCCAGTTCTGTGCCGGGATCAACGGTGTTGGGCGAGTGCCCAGTAACGCGTAGGTCAAACGTGGCACCACCACAATCGCGCGCTCACCGTCGCCCAGGCGGGCAAACGCCAGTACCTTGTCGGCATGCCGGCCCTGCACGGCCAGCGGCAGGTAGTCACCCCGGCGAAATAACGCTGGGTAGGCCTGACGGCAGTCGAGGACCTGGGCGATCAGCGCCTGCTTGATCCGCCCATCGCGCCAGTGTTCGAGCAGCGCTGCCAGCGGTGTGCTGTCGTCCAGGCTGGCTCGCCTCACAGCGTAGTCCACTGGGCGGCGGTTGTCCGGGTCGACCAGGCTCAGGTCCCAGTACTCATTACCCTGGTACAGGTCGGGCACCCCCGGCGAAGTCATCCGCAGCAGGCACTGCACCAGCCCATTGAGCGCGCCGGCGCAGGCAATCGACTGCGCAGCGTCTGCCAGTGAATTGCGCAGTTGCTCATTCTCGCGCTCAAGCAGCAGGCCATCGATATAGGCCGCGCACGCTGTTTCATAGGCCTCGTTTGGCGCGCTCCAGGCGCTGCGCAATTTGGCTTCGCGCAGGGCCTTCTGCTGCCACTGGCGAATCCGTTCGGCGTAGCGGCCAAGGGCGGCTTGATCGTGCCGGTCAAGCTGCAGCGGCCAGCTGCCGAGCAGCGTCTGCAACAGCATCATTTCATCAGCCGGGCTCGGCGCCGGGCCATCTTCCAGCGCCTTGCGCAGCGGCGCGGCCAACTCGCGCCAATGCTCGACCCGGCTGGCCAGCCAAGGCCCACGTTCGCTGAGCACCGCCAGGCGCGCGCGGCAGTCTTCGCCGCGCTTGTGGTCATGGGTGGCGGTGGCCAGCAGGTTGTCGGGGAAGTCGCGCAGGCGGCGCTCGGCCTCGGTGTGAAACGCCTCGGGCGCGGCGCTGAAGCGCTCGGCCTCAAAGCCCACATCATTGCGCGAGAGCAATCGGGCCGAGCGGTAGAAGGCAGTGTCTTCCACAGCCTTGGCCGCACTCGGCGCGGTCAGCTGCTGGAAGCGCACGCAGGCATGGCGCAGGTGCTTGCGTGGCCGGCCTGGCGGCAAGCGGCGCCAGGGTTGGCCGCCGAGCCACAGCTGCAGCTGGTCGAGCAACGGCCAGTCGGCTTCGCTCAAGGTTTGCCGGGCGCCGCTCAGGGCCTGCTGGAAAAACGCTTCGTCTTCAGCGGGGCGGCCGATGGCGTTGATATAGGTACGGTACACCGGGTAATGCTCGACCAGCGCCTGGAGCGCCCGGCGAATCGCACCCAGGGTCAGGTCACGGGTCATCAGGTCGTCGCGCGCCACTTGCAGCAGCGCCTGGGCCACCGACTCACAGTCGCCGGCCAGGCTGGCGTTGAGCACCAGATGGCGCGCCTGGCGGACTTCTTCAGGGAAGTCAGGGCGCTCGCTGACGCTGCGCCACAACTCGGTCAGCGGCTCTTCACCCGCGGGGTCGTGCTGGAGCAGCGACACCTGGTTCATGAACTCGTAGCCGGTGGTGCCGTCGGTGAGCCAGTCCTGATGCAGGTGCTCATCGACGCCGAGGATCTTCTCCACGTAGATCGGGAAGTGCTCAAGCGCAGCGTTCAGCGGGCGCGTGGCCAACAGGCTGTCGACGCGCCGGCGCAACTTGCGACAGTAACCGCGTGGATCGGCCAACCCGTCGATATGGTCGATGCGCAGGCCATCGACCAAACCGCGCTCGATCAGCTCGAACAGCTTGGCATGGGTCGCTTCGAACACCAGCGCGCGCTCGACCCGCAGGCCGCCCAGCTCGTTGATGTCGAAAAAGCGCCGCCAGTTGATATCGTCCGCCGCCGTGCGCCAGCTGGCCAGGCGGTAGGTCTGGCGTTCGAGCAACTGATGCAGGCGCTTGAAGCCCGCTTCGGTGCGGCTGTCGAAGGCGCTCAGGGCCTCATCCAGGCTAGCGCCTTGGTTGACCACGCGAGCCAATTCGGCGTGCAAGGGCAGGGCATCGGCCAGTGGCTCGGGCGACTCATGCAGGCTGTTGAAGCGTTGGGCCAGCTCGCGCAACTGCGGGTGCTGGCTGTGCCCCAGGATGCGCGGGTAGTCCATCGGGCAAATGGGGAAGCGATGGTCGTAATGAGCGACCTCCAGTACCCCTTGATCGGCGTCGAAGGTCAGCGGGATGTCGCCCTGTTGCAAGGCCACGCCATAGTCTGTGCCGAGAAACGGCAACAGCAATTGGCCGGCCAGCAGCGGGTCGCTGGAGTGCCATTGAATGTCGAAGAACTCGGCATAGGGGCTGCGTCGCCCCCAGGCCAGCAGGCTCTGCCACCAAGGGTTGTCGGCGCCGCCCACAGCCATGTGGTTGGACACCGTGTCGAGGATCAGCCCCATGCTGTGCTGACGCAATGCACCGACCAAGCGCAGCAGCGCGGCTTCGCCGCCCAGCTCCGGGTTGACCCGCGTCGGGTCGACCACATCGTAGCCATGCCGCGAGCCGGCGCGGGCCTTGAGGATCGGTGAGGCGTAGAGGTGGCTGATGCCCAAACGGGCGAAGTACGGCACCAGCGGCACCGCGTCATCCAGGGTGAAGTCGCTGTGAAATTGCAGCCGCACGGTGGCGGTCAAGGGTTTCATCGGTCACGCTCCCAGGCTTGTTCGCGGGCCTGGGCCAGCAGCTCCAGGCGCCGCGCGGCGTCTTCATCGTCGAGCAGGTCGCGCACCGGCAGGGCGAAACGGCGACGCCAATTGGGGTGGCCTTCGGTGGTGCCGGGCAGGTTGGCTTGCTCGTCGCTGCCCAGCAGGTCCTCCAGCGGGATCAGCACCAGCGGCGCGCGGGTATGGCCGACGTAGCGGATGGCCGCATCGATCAGCTCGTCATCGGATTTGAGCGGGCCATAGTTGGCTTCCAGCAGGCGGCGCAGCCCCTCGCGCTCCTTTTGCCGGTCATGGCGCCAGTGCAGTTCGGCAGGCGCATCGATCAAGTGCAGGCGGTGATACCAGTCGATATCGCGGCTTTGCAGCCAACCGGCCAGCGGCGCCAGGTCGTGGGTGCCGGTGGTGGCCAGGGCGTTGTCGGGCCAGTCGAGAATGGGCTTGAAATGGCCGGTCGA
Organism: Pseudomonas sp. NPDC088890; assembly: GCF_044900155.1. Lineage (NCBI taxonomy): Bacteria > Pseudomonadati > Pseudomonadota > Gammaproteobacteria > Pseudomonadales > Pseudomonadaceae > Pseudomonas > Pseudomonas sp. NPDC088890. The sequence continues at coordinate 709,286 of NZ_JBJDNG010000001.1, forward strand.
GGTCTGCTCGAAGGGCAGCACGCGCATGCCCAATATGGCCTTGTCGGCGAGCACCTCGCGCAGGCCATCCGGCACCGTGCCGAGGTCCTCGCCAAGGATCACCGCCTGGTGGCGCACCGACTCGAGGGTCAGCAAACGCAGCAGATCATCCAGGGGGAAATTGAGGTAGGCGCCCTCGCTGGGCTTGGCACCACGGGGGATCAACCACAGCCGGCGCAGGCCCATCACATGGTCGATGCGCAGGCCCCCGGCATGGGCCAGATTGGCCCGCAACATTTCGATGAAGGCGCGGTAGCCGTTGCGCTTGAGACCTTCAGGTGAGAACGCGCTGATGCCCCAGTCCTGGCCGGCGCGGTTGAGGATATCTGGCGGGGCGCCGACCGTCAGCTCAGATAGCAGCTCGTCCTGGCGGCTCCAGCCTTGGCTGCCAGCACCATCGGCACCCACCGCCAGGTCGGCGATCAGCCCGACTGCCATGCCGTTGCCGCGCGCTGCTTCCTGGGCGCGTTGCAGGCCGCGCTCAGTCAGCCATTGGCAGAACGCGTGATACTCCACCCAGGATGGATGGGCGCTGGCGAAGGCTTCCACCTCGGGGTGATATGGGTCGTGCCAGGCGGCTGGCCAGTTGCGCCAGTCGGCACCCAGGCCGCGCTCCATGGCTTCGGCTTGCAGCACCTCGAAGCGGCAATGATGCTCCAGGGCTTGGCCACCGGCTTGGCGAAAACTGTCGAAGTCTTCGCGCAGCGGGTGATTGCCCTGGCTGAAATCCTTGTACAGCGCCTTGAGCAGACGCTGTTGGGCGTCGGCGGCGCGTGGCCAGTCGACCAACGACTGGCGCTCGAGCTCATCGAGCGTGGGTTGCAGCTCGCAGGCCTCGATGGCCAGGCGCACGGTGCGCTCGCCGAGCAGCGCCGCGGGGCTGGCGTAGAGGCTGTTGAGCAGCAGCCGGCTGGACGGGGAGTAGGGGCTGTAGTGGCGCTGGTCGGCGCCCGACAACGCGTGGATCGGGCTGATCGCCAAGGCATCGGCGCCACGCTCGGCCGCACTGCGGGCCAATTGCTCCAGGGCCAGGCAGTCGCCATAGCCGCCGTCACCCGGGCGGCGCAGGCTGTACAGCTGCACCGACAGGCCCCAGCAACGCGGCGGTGGCTCTTGAACGGCATCGTGCAATGCATGGCAACGCAGGGGCGCTACCGCCACGCTGAAGCTGCGGCCATCGATATCCAGCTGGTGATAGCCGATGGGCAGCTTGCCAGGCAGTTGCGCCTGTTCGTCGAGGTTCAGCTCCACAGGGTCGCCGTTTTCCAGCACACAACGCACCGGGCTGCCGGCAGAAAAGTAACGCGCCAGCGGCAACGGTTGGTCGATATCGACGGTCAGTAGCGGCGGCAGGTGCTCGCTGTCTTCGGCTTGATCCAGGTTGTGCAGGCTGGCCGCGATGGCCGCGTCATCGGTTGCCGGGTGGCCAAGCCCGGCGAGGACTTGGCGCAGTACCGGGTCGCTGACCTTCTGCGGGCGGTTGTTGGCATCGATCCAGTCACGGGCCACTCCCACACGGGCGGCCAGACGGTGCAACGGCAATTCGCTCATGTAGGCTCCAGGGCAGGGGCAAGCAGGCTGACCACGCAACTGTGCGCGGCCAGGGTGGAATCGGGGTGGGCGTTATCGCTGCTGTCGAACAGACGCTGCGCGGCAGGCGGCAGTTCGACTGGCTGCGGCGTAGCGCCCAGGTTGAGGTCGATCCGCAGCTGCTGACCATTGCCCAGGCGCCAGCGCGCGCTGAGCGCCTTGTCGCCGAGCACCTCGGCACCAAGTGCCTGGCTACCGGGCAAATGCGGCGATACGTGCAAGCGGCGTAGTTCGAGCAATTGCTGATACAGGCCGTGCCAGCCAGCCAGGACCTCCTGGCGCTGGAGCCGAGAGGCCTGGAAGGTGTCGGCGGCATTCGGGTCGGGGATCTGCTCGCGCTGGTCGGGGTCGGCGAACGCGGCAAAATGGGCGAACTCGCCGCGCCGGCCTTCACGCACCGCGTCGGCCAACTCGTCGTGAAAATCAGTGAAGAACAGGAAAGGTTTGCAGCTGCCGTCGTCGTCGCCCATGAACAGCAGCGGGATCATCGGCGACAGCAACAACAGCCCAGTGGCGGCGCGCAGCGCCTGCGGTGAGCAGAGCCGGGTGAGGCGCTCGCCCAAGGCGCGGTTGCCGATCTGGTCGTGGTTCTGCAAAAACAGCACGAACTTGCTCGGCTGCAAATGCGCACTGGGTTCGCCGCGAGGGGTGCCGTGGCGATTGGGCTGGCCCTGGAACACGAACCCTTCGCTCAGGCAGCGGGCGAGCTTGTCGATGGGGCGGTCTTGGTAATCTTGGTAGTAGCCTTCGGTTTCGCCAGTCAGCAGGACGTGCAAGGCGTTATGGCCGTCGTCGTTCCACTGGGCGTCGAAGCCTTGTTCGAGCAGGCTTGCCTGGTTGTGTTCGTTTTCCAGCACCAGCCACACGTGGCGACCGGGCTCGACTGCAGCGCGCACTCTGTGCGCCAGTTCAATCAAGAAATCAGGTTGGTCGATGGCATGTACGGCATCCAGGCGCAGGCCATCGACGCGATAGTCACACAGCCACATCAGCGCGTTCTGAATGAAGTACTCGCGCACTTCAGGGCGGCGAAAGTCGATGGCTGCGCCCCACGGGGTCTGCCGATCTTGGCGAAAGAACGGGCTGGCGTATTCATGCAGGAAATTGCCATCGGGGCCGAAGTGGTTGTAGACCACATCGACCATCACCATCAGCCCAAGGCCATGCGCCTGATCGATCAGGGCACACAACTGCTGCGGGCTGCCGTAACTGTGCTGGGGGGCAAACGGCAGCACGCCGTCATAGCCCCAGTTGCGCTCTCCGGGAAACTGCCCCAGCGGCATCAGCTCGATCGCCGTGATACCCAGCTCGGCCAGGCGTGGCAATTGCCCTGCAACCCCGGCATAGCCGTCGGCCAAGCCCACGTGCAGCTCCTGGATCACCGCCTCGTGCCAGGGCCGGCCTTGCCAGGGGTGCAGCCACGGATAACGGGCCAGGTCGACCACCTGGCTCGGGCCATGCACCCCTTCGGGCTGATAGCGCGAAGCCGGGTCGGCGACTTCCAGCTCATCATTGATGCGGTAGCGATAGCGGCTGCCTGCCTGGGCCGGGGCAATGCCGCTGAACCAGCCATCGCCTTCGGCCTGCAAGGCAATCGCCGGTTGTTGGTCCAACTGCAAGCTCACGTTGCGCGCATCCGGCGCCCAAAGGGCGAAGCGCGCCGACGTGGCGTCCAGTAAATGTGCGCCATGCCTGTGCATCTTCGACACCTCGATCAGTAGCGGCTGAACTGAACCTGCTTGACCAGCTCTTCATACAGGTGCGCATAGGGCTCGACCGCCTGGCACCAGTTGAACGGCTGGGTCATCGACAGGCAACGCATGGCGTGCAGCAAGTCCTTCTTGGCATAGATATAGAAAGCCCGGCTTAGCGCCTCGCGGTAGCTGTCCACGGTCGACTCGTCGAACAGAAAGCCCGTCACGCCATTTTCAATGGTGTCGGCCAGCCCGCCGGTATTACGCGCTACCGGCAGCGAGCCGAAGCGCTGCGCATACATCTGGCTCAAGCCGCAGGGCTCGTAGCGCGACGGCATCAGCAGAAAATCGCTGCCGGCGAACATGCGCCGGGCATCGGTCTCGTTGAAGCCGATGCGCACGCCGATCCGCCCTGGGTGACGCAAGGCCAGCTCACGCATGGCCTGTTCTTCTTCCGGCTCGCCACGGCCGATGATCGCGATCTGCCCACCTTGCTCGACGATGAAGTCGGCCACGCCCAGGGTCAGGTCCAGCCCCTTTTGATAGACCAGGCGCGAGACCACGGCGAACAGCGGGCCTTCGGACGGCTCCAGCTCGAACAGCTTGCGCACTTCCTCGGCGTTACGCGCCTTGCCGTCCCAGTCGTTGATACTGAAGTTGTGCTGCAAGTGGCGGTCGGTGGCCGAGTCCCAGCTTTCGTCGATGCCATTGGGGATGCCGCTGAGCAGCCCTTGATAGGCCTTGCTGGCGAGAAAACCATCCAGCCCACAGCCAAATTCTGGCGTGGTGATTTCCTTGGCGTAGGTGGCACTCACGGTGGTGATGTGGCTGGAGTAGGCCAGGCCCGCCTTGAGGAACGACAACTTGCCGTAGAACTCCATGCCCTCTTGCTGCATGGCGTGGTCAGGGATCGCCAGCTCCGGGCTGCAGCCACGGCTGTAGACACCCTGGTACGCCAGGTTGTGAATGGTGAACAGGGTCGGCGTGCTCAGCCCGCGCCAGTGCATATAGGCCGGTGCCAGGCCTGCTGGCCAGTCATGGGCGTGGACCAGATCGGGCTTCCAGTGCGCCATGCCTTCACCGGCCGCGATCTCGGCGGCAGCCAGGCCCAGGCGGGCGAAGCGGATATGGTTGTCAGGCCAGTCGCGGCCATTGTTGGCGCCATAGGGAGTGCCCTCGCGCTGGTACAGCTCGGGGCAGATCAGTACATAGATGACCAGGCCGTCGGCCAAGTCCATCCGGCCCAGCTTGCAGGGTGGCAAGGCGGCGTGGCCACCCAGTTCGCCAACGATATGGATCGGATTGTCACTGTCCACCACCTGCGGATAGCCTGGGATCAGCACGCGGACATCGTGCAGATGGGCCAGCGCCCGCGGCAGGGCAGAGGAGACGTCGCCCAACCCACCGGTCTTGACCAGGTCAGCGATTTCCGAGGTGACGAACAGCACTTTGCGCTTGTTCGGATTGTGTTGGCGCTGGGCGCCCGGTGCCTTGGCTGTCGTGGCGAAATCCGGCTGGAGCGGCTCGCGGTTGTCCGGGTTGAATGAATCTACGTGAGGCTCGACAGCGGCACTGATCATACTTCTCTCCGTCCCTATTGGCCGGGTGGCAGGCACCCGTTGCGTTATTTCGTGTTGGTTCTCTCTAGTGCGAATCTTGGTAGTGCAGTCCTTGCCCCGAGGTCGTGCGCGCACGCACTGCGCGATCAGCATTCCTGCCGATGGCGGTGAGACTGATTGGGGTGGTTGGCCGAGGCTGGGGAGGTCCCGTTGCGCTGGCCTACTTAGTTCCTGACCCACCGCTGTTTAGGAAAGTTCGACTTTTTTTAGCTCGGTTTTTCCTGAGCAAATGGCGGGCCGAAACCAGAGTGTAGGAGAGCCGGGGATAAAAATGTGACCCGTTGGTCACTTTCGTTATGAGGCGAGATAGACGCAAACGTTGGCGTCTGTTGCAGGATGTGAATGGAGTGGGAGAGGGGTATTTTTAATTGGCACAACGGTGGGGCGGTGGTGGTTTTCAGTTGCGCTATGGTGAGGCGTGAAAGCGGTGACGCACCATTTCGGGGCATTGCTTGCGGTGTCATAGGCCCTGTTCTTGGCCCACAGCGTCATGCCCCTCATAGCGCTGGCGGCGATCCTGTAGGAGCGGGCTTGCCCGCGATGAGGCCGGCACGGGTTGTTTTCAAATTGTTTCTTGCGTTGTGAAGATCTGCTGCAATGCGGCTGTTTGTTGGGAGACAGTTCTTTTCCGTCGAAAGAAATTCGTTTAAGCCTTCGTCTACCGCTTTGAGAAGCTCTACTCGGTCGATGGGGGCGTGATCTGGTGGTTGTGCATCAATTAAGGCTTCTTGAATTTCCGAGAGCCTGATCAATATGAGCTTGAGTTCTTCTAAGTTTATTTTTTTATGGGCATGGTGAGTTATACATGTCGCCTTGGGTTTCTATGTTTTGGTTACATTGATGCTCCTGATTATATTTGTCAGTCGATGGAGTGCGGGCGTGCGACGGAGTGGTGAAGAACTTGTGTGAATGGTGGCGCTGTAGGGGTTCATTGTTTTTTTAATTTGATTGAGCGAGATATTTTTAAGCTCATCTTGTATGTTTGTAATGCTTTCTATTGTCGTTGCAAGGTATGCGCCTTTGCTGGTCCATTGGCTGAATCTGCATAGGGTGTTGTGATTAAATATGATCGCTCCATCTTTGAGGTCGTGAGTGAGGTAAAGTTCTATATTTTTGATTGTGCCGTTGCCCTTGATGTTCTTGTTGTGTTTTTTGATTAGAGTGGTGACTCGTATTGCTGGTTCGATTTGCAATCCAACAAACATTGGTTTGTCTAGGTAGTAGTAAATTTTATTTTGGAAGCTTATTGTTTTATTTTTATAGTCGGTTTTTAGCTCTTTTTCGTAAAAATTAAGGTCATCTTTTGAGCCCACTAATAAATAGTTGGATTCGTTCAGTGCTGCCTTGGAGAAGCTCGGTAGGTCTATGATGCCAGGGTTGTCCAGTGAGGCTCCATCTAGGTAGGTGCTGAGTATCTCGTTAAGCGGGGCTACAGGCATTATAATTCTCTCTGTCAGCGACTTGGGTTGGTTTTTAAATCATGATGTCGTTGTAGAATTATGCGGATTTGTTTCAGTTCTGGAGCACGATGTGAATTAGGATTCGCATTAAGTCCTGCCTCTGCTGACTTTGCCAGTTGTTCAACTTTTCTTGGGTTGTTAAGGAAGTTTGTCACACATTTGCAAGCCTTTTCCCACTGTGAGTTAGTAAGCTTTCTGGTTGCAGGATCAATTGGTTTGAATTCTATGTTTGAGCCTGATTGACTGGGCTTCAGCTCTATATCGCCACCGGACGATTTTGGTAAGCCTGGGCCATACATATTGATTGAACACCTCGACCTAATACATCACCACCTGCAGTATTGGATTTTACTTGGTAGTTAGACAGTCCTAGAGAGCCATCCCATTGGATTCGGCGCGTACTGATAGAGATTCAGCCTCCGGCATACCCAATCGGATCCGCCGAAACAACCGCCCCACCTGCGGATCATGGTGGTGGTGGAATTTTGCCGTTGATAAAACTGTGTATGTAGTGTCTTAAAGGTATAGGGAGTATTGTCCTGGTGTTAGGTTGTGTAGGTCTGTGCGATAGTCAGGAATTATATAGATGTTTAGCTGTTTGCCTGTGGCATAACAATCTCCAAATTTCTGTATTTCTGCGATGGATTTTGGGGCCTCAACATCGCCGTAAATACCATCTACATCTAGGCACTATAAGTCATCAATCTTTACTAAGTGTTCACCGGTACAAATGGAATGGGCCTGGTTTCCTTTCCATAGAATTTTAAGGTCTACAACATCCTCTACGATTATTTTGATAGTGTCCCATCGCTCGCTGGATGCAAGGTGGTTTTTCGCGTAAAAAAGCCCCTGCACTGAAAGATTTCCTGAAGCCGGATAGAAAAATCCGAATGATAAAACTAATCCTTCATAAAGGTTGTGGTATTCGGTCATGAACTTGGCTTTAATGTCGGTCATGGCTACGCGTTATCCGATAATTGATTTTTTTAATATTATAAGGGTCATTGATTTTATTTGTTGTGCGTTGCCCGTTGAGTGATAAGTTTGAGCGTTATTCGATTATTTGGAAAGTTATCCAGCCTTCGATTATTTGCAGGTCTTTGATGGTGAGTTTGTTCTCTGGTTTTGTATCTGTTGTGGCGTAAAAATTTAGCGAGGCAATTTGTTTTTCAAGTTGATCTGCATGGGTAAGGAGGATCTGGTTTGCTGCGTGCTCTAGACTTCTGAAGAGATTTTCGTACTGCTTAAAATATTGTGTTGGTAAAAACGTTCCACAGATCTTTAACTCTGGTTCAGCTGTTGTTCTACCAATGAGAGTATGGGGGCTGTCAAATATTTCGAATTTCGATTTGGTGGTTGGTATTTGGTGTTTTCTCCTAATTAATTAGTTGATTTCTTGGTTTTTTCGGTGAGTGCTAAGTGTCCTCTGATGAAGTGTGAAGCCTTGGCTATATGTCTGTTGCGTGCAATTCCATGTAAAAATACCAGTGTATGACAGTTCTTCTATTTTCCGATAGAAATATTCTATTGATGAAGTCAAGCTTATCTATAAAATAAAGCCAGTCCCGTAGGCTTGCTCTAATTGCTGTGAATGCATTGTCAATATTTATAATGAATAATTTTCGTATGGAGTTAGTAAGTTTTTGCTAGTTCGTATTAGTTAATAAGCCTGGGGCGGATTTATGTTTCCTGAGATCGATTTAAGACGGGCTTTTGCTGTTTTAGCCAATTGTTCATTGCTTTTTTGATTTGCGCGATATTTTGTACGCTGCCACAAATGCAAAGCTCTTTTGAGTTATTTAGTTTGTTCTCAAAGCAAGTTGTGTCGCTTGCGTCAATGTCGAGAATCACCCTAAGCCTGTCCTGGCTTGATAGATGCTTTGTTGAAAATATGGGGTTGCCATTCATGAAAGGCATTCCGTTTGCAAAATGGGTCCTATAATAGGGGGTTTGGAATTGTTCTTGATCTAAATTCTCTTTTTTTAGAAGGGCATTGAAGGTTTTTTCGAAGTGCTCTTCGAGGGCTTGGTAAATTTCGGGGTGGGATAGATAGTTTTCAAACATGTTATTTCTCGGTGAAGGCTATGCCGGAGTTAACTTCGATGTCTACTCTTTCGTGTGCCGTTTCTTTAACCTTGAAGGATACTCTGCTGTCGGCTTCGACGCCGCCGCAGCTACATGCGTTGTTAATAAAGCGTTCTGCACGCTTGAAGGCGCTATCCCGAATATTAAGCTCTTTTTTGCTGAGTTTTCCCTTGAGCTCTTCTATTTTGCTTTTAGCTTGCTCGGCGGTAAAAGGAGTATCTTGATTCCAGCTCCCAGATTGTTCGAGTTTATCGCCTTGAGCTTGGATTCTCCCTCTATGCGCTGCGAGACCTAATGGGTCCGTCCATGCAACCGGATTCGGCGCATATTGATAAAGATTCAACCCCCCGGCATACCCAATTGGATCCGCCGAAACAAACCGCCCCACCTGCGGATCATAGTACCGGTACCGGTTGTAATGCAGTCCGGTCTCCACATCCAGGTACTGCCCCTGAAACCGTAGCGCAGTGTCGAGTTTCCTGCGCTGCGCGGCCTCGCTGAGCCTCACCTGGGCCTGCCCCCAGGCGTGGTAGTCCGCCCGCCAGACCATCTCGCCGTGCTGATCGGTCAGCTCCAGCGGGGTTCCTAGGTGGTCGCATTGGTACCAATCCAGCGCTTTGAAGGCCGGTGCCTGTGGCTGGTATTGCCAGACCGGATCCTGATCGATGTCATACGGCCCGTCATAACTGGGCTCGGGCAGCAGGGCGATTTGTTGCTCGTACGAGGCCTGCACCAGCGGCACGAAGGTGCCTGGCTCGTAGAGGTAGGGGGTGGTGCGTTCGCCGCGCGGGTGGTAGGTGCTTTCAAACGCCAGGTTGTCGCCGTCCCAGCCATAGATGCTGCTCTTGCAGCCGTAGCGCTCATCGAGGTCCAGGCGTTGCTTGCGGTTCCACAGCGGGCCTGCCTGCGCGCGGTCTTGGTACTTGGCGGCCGATTGCTTATAGAGGAGCCGGCCGAGGCGGTCCCAGCGGTAGCCGAGCGTATCTTCAGTTAGTTTCTAGTCTAAATGGTTGGTGTGTTATCGAGGTGTAATTATTAAAGAGCGCTTACGTGGCTATAGGTAAAGCTTTGATGGGGTGTGTGGTTGTTCTCTGGGGTGGTAGGTGTATGATTATTTTTATGTGGTGGGTATGATATATGGGGTGAGCATTTCTATAATTTCTTCCTTTGTAAAAGTGAACTCATCTCCTGCGTCCATGCCGCTAAGTTTATCAATGTTGTCGCAAAAAGGTTGGTCGTCGGAAAGGTAGATTTTTTCATCAAGCCATATCTTGAATATATATTGGGCCGCTCGATCGGGCTGGTACTTGTGCGTATTCAAATAGTCTAGGATTTCGGTGGCTATCCTTGACTTGTCAATTTCGTGACTCACCTTGTGCACCCGCATTTTATTGCCCGACCTTCGGGCGTTGCTAATCCCTGTTCTATGTCCGCTTTAGTTGGCGGGTAATGTGGAAGAGATATTGATTCGCCATTATTCATTTTAGGGTGGACGCGATTGATTTTTCCAGAATGATCATATGTTTCTTCCCATACTCTGACCTGCCCTGTTGTGGGATTGTATTCTGTCGTGCGAGATCTTCCTCGAGTGGGGCCTGGGTTTTTTGCAAGTGCTTCTCGTCCATAATATCTTATTCTGCCATCTGGTAAGATTCGCTCTCTAGCTGATGTATTTTGAGCATTCTCAAGGACAGAAAGTTTTCGCTCAAGGATTGCGGTCGGTCTGAAGTCTCTATTTGAAGCCAGGCCCAGTGGATCAACCCACTCAACTGGATTCGGCGCATATTGATAAAGATTCAACCCCCCCGGCATACCCAATCGGATCCGCCGAAACAAACCGCCCCACCTGCGGATCATAGTACCGGTACCGGTTGTAATGCAGTCCGGTCTCCACATCCAGGTACTGCCCCTGAAACCGTAGCGCAGTGTCGAGTTTCCTGCGCTGCGCCGCCTCGCTGAGCCTCACCTGGGCCTGCCCCCAGGCGTGGTAGTCCGCCCGCCAGACCATCTCGCCCTGCTGATCGGTCAGCTCCAGCGGGGTTCCGAGGTGGTCGCATTGGTACCAATCCAGCGCCGTGAAGGCCGGTGCCTGTGGCTGGTGTTGCCAGACCGGATCCCGATCGATGTCATACGGCCCGTCATAACTGGGCTCGGGCAGCAGGGCGATTTGTTGCTCGTACGAGGCCTGCACCAGCGGCACGAAGGTGCCTGGTTCGTAGAGGTAGTGGGTGGTGCGTTCGGGGCGCAGCTAGTCGTTGCTGCCGGGCTGGGTGAGGCTTTGTGTGTGCAGGTAGCCGTTGGCCGTCCATTGCTGGCGTTGCTTGCAGGCCGTTTCCTTGCACGCGGTTGAGCTAAATTATTAAAGAGCGCTACTTTGGTGTCAGGATGGATTAACCTCTCTCCACGTGTTAAGGATAAATTTGAGATTTATTTGACTATTTGGAAAGTTATCCAGCCTTCGTTTATTTGCAGGTCTTTGATGGTGAGTTTGTTCTCTGGATTTGTATCTGTTGTGGCGCAAAAATTTAGCGAGGCAATTTGCTTTTCAAGTTGATCTGCATGAGTCAGGAGGATATGGTTTGCTGCGTGCTCTAGACTTATGAAGAGATTTTCGTGTTTCTTAAAATATTGTGTTGGTAAAAACGTTCCGCAGATCTGTAATTCTGGTTCAGTTGTTGTTCTGCCAATGAGAGATGGGTGCTGTCAAATATTTCGAATGTCGATTTGTTAGTTAGTATTTGGTGTTTTCTCCTGGTGCGTTAGTTGATTTACTTGGTTTTCTCGGGGAGTGCTAAGTGCCCTCTGATGAAGCGTGATGCCTTGGTTATATGTTTGTTGCGTGCAATTCCATGTAAAAATCCCAGTGTATGACAGTTTTTCTATTTTCCGATACAAATATTGTATTGGTGAAGTCAAGCTCATCTATAAAATCAAGCCACTCCCGTAGGCTTGCTCTAAATGCTGGGAATGCATCGTCAATATTTATGATGAATAATTTTTCGTCTGGAGTTAGTTTCATGCAGGTGAATATTTTGTTTATCTCAATTGCTAGTTTGTCTCGCTGGATTTTGCCGAACTCTTCTTTTTTGAGGATGCGGCTCCAATGAATGGCGGATGAACTTACTGGGAGAGCTTTGCTGAGTAGAGCTATTACTTCATTTTCTTCATCGTTAGTGCATGAATTATTAGTGATAAAACTGATGCATTCGCTGGTAAAACTCATCGATTGAATCTCCTGATTATTCTTGCCACTGTTTTCGGGGAGGCTTCAAAGCAGATCGTTCTACCTCGCTTTTTGCCATCAAAAGCGTTGATGTGCGCTTTATGCCTGTCATCGTGTTCCACTCGAAAACCACGATGTTCATCAGGTGCTCGTCTTCCATTATATGGATAAGGGATGAATTTTGCTGGGTTTGGAGTAGACCCTTTTGCTGTGATTTGTGTGAATTCAAGGGCACTATTCATCGCCTGGTTATAATCGTCATGCATCTCATCGCACTGACGTTCAGATTTCTTCTTCTCTCGCTCTTCCTCCTTTTTTTGATCTTTTGGGGCACATGTGTGGCATTGTTTTGTAAGACCCTCAGGATCAATCCACTCAACCGCATTCGGCGCATATTGATAAAGATTCAACCCTCCGGCATACCCAATCGGATCCGCCGAAACAAACCGCCCCACCTGCGGATCATAGTACCGGTACCGGTTGTAATGCAGTCCGGTCTCCACATCCAGGTACTGCCCCTGAAACCGTAGCGCAGTGTCGAGTTTCCTGCGCTGCGCCGCCTCGCTGAGCCTCACCTGGGCCTGCCCCCAGGCGTGGTAGTCCGCCCGCCAGACCATTTCGCCGTGCTGATCGGTCAGCTCCAGCGGGGTTCCTAGGTGGTCGCATTGGTACCAGTCCAGCGCTCTGAAGGCCGGTGCCTGTGGCTGGTATTGCCAGACCGGATCCTGATCGATGTCATACGGCCCGTCATAACTGGGCTCGGGCAGCAGGGCGATTTGTTGCTCGTACGAGGCCTGCACCAGCGGCACGAAGGTGCCTGGTTCGTAGAGGTAGTGGGTGGTGCGTTCGCCGCGCGGGTGGTAGGTGCTTTCAAACGCCAGGTGGTCGCCATCCCAGCCATAGATGCTGCTCTTGCAGCCGTAGCGCTCATCGAGGTCCAGGCGTTGCTTGCGGTTCCACAGCGGGCCGGCCTGCGCGCGGTCCTGGTACTTGGCAGCCGATTGCTTGTAGAGGCGCCGGCCGAGGGCGTCGTAGCCGTAGTTGACCTTGAGCCGGGCGTCTTCGTAGCCCACCAGGCGGTCGTACAGGTCCCAGGTGAAGCGGCCGTGCTGGCCGTCCAGCCAGCGCTCGCTGAGGTTGCCGCGGGGGTCGTAGCGGTAGTGGTTGCCCAGGTACTGGTGCAGCAGGTTGTCCATCTGCCGGCTGCGTTTGAGGCCGTTGGCCTGGGGCGCTTCGTGGGGGTCGAGCAGGTTGCTGGCGGGGTCGAAGGCGAAGGTTTCCGCGCCTAGCCGGCTGTGTGCGCCGAGCAGGCGGTTGAGCGGGTCGTAGCGGTAGCTGAGTGTGCCGCGGTTGCTGTCGTCGATGGCGGTCAGTTGGCCGGCGGGGTCGTAGTGGTGCTGGCGCTTGCGCAGGTAGTCGTTGCTGCCGGGCCGGGTGAGGCTTTGCGTGTGCAGGTAGCCGTTGGCCGTCCATTGCTGGCGTTGCTGCAGGCCGTTGCCTTGCACGCGGCCGATTTCCCGGTGCAGGGCGTCGCGCTGGTAGCTGAGCAGCTCGGCGTCATCGAGCTTGATCGCCAGTAGGTGGCCGCTGCCGTAGGTCAGCCAGCTGACCCGGTGGCCATCCGGGCGGGTGGTGGCACAGCGTTGGTTGAGGGCGTCGTACTCGTGCTGCCAGATGGCCACGCTGGGGGTGTCGAGAAAGCGGTAGTACTGGTGCTCGCGGCTGAGGTTGCCGGCCCGGTCGTAGAACCACTGCAGCTTGCTCTGGCTGTTCTCGGCCATGAGCAGCTGGCCGTTGCCGTCGTAGTGGAAGGCTTCGCTTTGCCAGTGCTGGCCATGGCGGTGGCCGGCGTGGCGTTGGCTGAGGCGGCCGAGCGGGTCGAAGGCGAACTCGATGATCCGGTCTTCGTCCAGCTGCTGGGCGAGCACGCCGCTTTCGGCGTGGTAATGGTAGCTGCGGCGCTTGCCGTCGAAGCCGGTCTCGCTCAGCAGGCGGCCCATGCTGTCGTAGCTGAAGCGGGCGCTGCTGTGGTTTTCGTTGCGCAGCTCGAGCAGGCGGCCGAGGCGGTCCCAGCGGTAGTCGAGGGTGTGGCCCTGGGCGTCGGTGCGCGTGGCGATCAGGCCGGCGACGTTGTAGGCCCAGCAGGTGCGCCGCTGCAGCGCGTCGGTATGGCTGAGCAAGCGGCCTTCGGCGTCGCGCTCGAACTGCTCGTGGCTGTGGTCGGGGTGGGTGAGGCGGGCCAGTTGGCCGGCTTCGTAGGCGTACTCGGTGACTTGGCCGAGGGCGTCGGTGTAGCGGATCAGCTGGCCGCAGGAGTCGTAGTGCCAGTGGCGGGTGTGGCCGGAGCAGTCGGTGTATTGGCTGAGCAGGCCGTCGGCGGTGTAGGCGAGGGTTTTTTCGTTGCCATTGGCATCGACTACGGCGATGGGCAGGTTGTCGCTGTTGTAGCGGTACTGGGTGGTGTTTTCCAGCGGGTCGATGGTTTCGATGAGGTTGCCGCGCTGGTCGTAGTCCCGCCGCCACAGGCCGCCTTCGGCGTCGCGGGTCTTGAGCAGCTGGTCGTGGTCGTCGTAGGCGTAGTGCACGCAACTGCCGTCGGCGCGGGTATGTTGCAGCAGGTTGCTGCGGTCGTCGTAGGCGAAGAGGTCGGTGCTGCCATCGGCGTGCACATGGCGCACCACGTTCTTGGCCGCATCGCGGAACAACCACTCTTCGCTGCCGTCGGGGTACACGATCCGATAGGTGTAGCCAAGAATGTCGCAGTAATGCCAGGTCTCGTGCCCCAGGGCATCGGTGACGTAGGTGAGGCGGATGTTCGGGTCCCACTCCAGGCGGGTGTCGAAGCTGCCGTCGTCGGCCCATTCGCGCACGGCCTTGGCCTGCGGCCCGGTGCCTTGCCATTGCAGGTTGATGCCGCGCCCGGTGCGATCGCTGTAACGAGTGATCAGGTGATCCTGGTACTGGTAGCTCCAGGCTGCCTGGTGCTCATCCTGGGCCTGGAGCAGATCGCCGTGCTCGTCGTAGCGATAGGCGGCCAGCTGGCGGTGTGGCTGGCCGTTGCGCACCTGCCACAGCGCACTGATCCGACCTTGCTCGTCAAGCTCGGTGGCCAGGTGCTGGTGCTGCACCTCGTTCTGGTAGGTCAGCAGGTCTGACAGCACCTGCCTGCCCGCCACCTGATGCTCGTAGTGCAGGGCAATCCGAGCGCCGCCGCGAAGGGTGATGGTGCTCAGGCGGAATTGTTGACCGACCCGCTGGAAGTGCTCGTGGCGCTCATAGCCGCGGGCGAGGATCAGCGTGTCTTGGGCGCTGCGAATGAGCGTCATGCCCTCGATGGGGTCATGGTGAAACTTGCCGGGTTTGGGCAGCGGATAGGCATGGCTGCGGCCATCGGCAGCGTGGTAGCTCACGCCCTTGGCCGTGATGTCCAGGCGTACGCTGAAGGGGCTGATCCAGCGGGCACCGAGCTCAGCCTGATCATAGGCGTCGAGGTTGGAGCAGTAGGTGCGCGTCCAGGTAATCGGAAACGGCCCAGGCAGGCTGAAGTCGGTATGAGACAGCGACTCGGTGCCCAGTGCGTAGCTGATGCTGTTTTGTGTACCGTCGCAGGTGCGATTTTTGCTGCAGTTGGGGTTGGCCCGGGTTGGCGCCTGGCTACCGATGCGTTCGACGCTGCCTTTGTTGCCCTGGTGCCGGGCGACGGCGCCATTGGCGGTGATGTTGGCCTGACGCGTGCGACCACCGCGTCGACGCAGTACGGCGCTATGCAGGCTGTCGAGCAGCCAGCCGATACTGTGTTGCAGGGTCGGGTTGGCCAAGGCGTGAAGGTTGCTGCGAATGGTTTCAGCGGCCCATGTGAGGAGCTTGATATGCGGTGTGACCAGTGGCAGCAGCACGCCGGAGGCTAGCGCACCGACGCTGTTGCTGAGGTGGGTCAGGCCGAGCTCTGCTGCGCTGACGCCGACCTTGGCCAGCTTGACGCTGTGATCAGCCAGGTAGCTCCAGAGCGACACCGTGGTGGTGGGATCGCGGAGCATCAGGCGGCTGGCGTTGGTTTTCAGTTGCTGGCTTGCCGCGCGGGTGTCGAGGGTGCCGGTGGCGAATCGGTGGAGCATGTCGGCCATCGTCATCAGTGCCGTATGCCCGGTATTGCCGGCGTGGGTCAGAATCGCGGGGAGCTCCTCCTTGCCCCGTTCAATGAAGGTTTCGATCTCGCCTTTGAGCGACTCGTTGACGTGATCGATGATGATGGTGATTACCGAGTCGGCAATGTTGCCGGCGGGGTTGTGGCGCAGTTTCTGCCGGGTGAGGAAGATCACCGGGCGCAGGGTCATGCGGGCGGCCGCCATGGTCGGTGGCAAGGGCACCACGCCGATCAGGTTGACCCCCAGGCTGAGCCAGTCCAGCACGTTGCGCGATTGGGTCTTGAGCAGATGAATGATGTCGCCGATGGCATCGACCAGGGCGATGATGTTGCCGACAGCGGGGACGAAGCTGGCGAAGTCCTTGATCTTGCTCAGCGACAGGCTTTCATGGATCCCTTGCAGCCAGTTGTTGATGGTGGCCAGGCCCTTGCCGATGTCCTCTTCGACCAGGGTATTGAGGGGGGCGATGGCGTCCTGGGCTTCACGAACGGCTTGGGTTTCATCGCGCTCAGCTGACATGCTGGGTCACCTCGCTGGCCGATGGCGTCAAGGCCCGTGAGAGCATGGTTTTGCTGGGGGTAAATCTATGGGCGGAGTGGTTTAGGAGCTGGTTGGCCAGGTCCGATGCTGGCTGCGTCAGAGCCGGAACAGGGACGCTGCCGGTGAGCGTTTGCGCCACCATCTGGTTGAGCTGAGTACTGATGGTGTTCGCTGCCGCCTCGTTTGTGGCTGGCCAATGTTGCTCGCCAAAGTAACTAGCGGGCACCCAGGGGTCGGCCGGGTCTTTGCCAAAGTCAACTTTGGTTGGACCTTGACTCAGGCCTGCGACAAGCGCGTGTCCCTTGCCATCGAGCGTGCCGCTGAACACCTTTCCTAAGGCGTCTTCGACGCTGTAGCTGCTGTTGCTTAGTGCCTCGCGACTGGCGTAGTGGCTGAACAATTGCAAATTCCCTTTGCCCGTCGTGAGTTCCTCTGGAAACGCCGCCGCCTCACTCTTCGCGCCCTGGTACACGAAGTCGCTGGCATGGGCGCTATACACCCCACTGGTGGCGTGGCTGATGCCGCCAGCGTTGTAGGTGGTGCTGCTGCCGGCGGCCTGGATCACCAGCTCTTCCTTGGCACTGAGGGTGATGCGCTCGGCCGTGACGCTGACCTTGAGCTTGGCCAGCAGGTTGATGTTGTCTTTCAGGGCGCGGATATCGATGTCGCCGGAGGCGGCGACCAGGCGCCAACCAAGGCTCTGCACGAAGCTGCGCATCCCCCGGCTGGCACTGACCAGCAGGCGCTTGCCGATGGCCAGGCTGGTGTGGCCGCCACTGCTCAAGGCCAGGTGTTCGCCGCTGGCAATGTGGGTGGACCCAGGCGTTGAGGTGGCGATGCCGGCCGGGCTGGCCATGACCAGTTGCGGGGTGCCCAGTTCGGTGCGGGCACCACTGCCTTTAATGGCCTGATGCTGGTCGTGCAGGGCCTTGGCGACGTCATCCTGATCGCCTGCCTCTTGGGCCAGGTGATCACGTGCGAGGGCGTAGAACGTTTCGTGGTACTGCTGGGCAACGCCCAGGCGTTCGGCGGTTTCGGCCAGGTCGGTATGGTGCTCGCAGGCATTGCGCCGGGGCTCGGTGGTCAATAGCAATCCGGCGCCGGCGCGTACCACGCCGTGGCCATCGCTGCGTAGCTCGAAACCTTCGCCGCGTGGATGACCGCCCAGGGGGCGAGGGTGGGTCAGATAGCCCAGGTGCAGGGCCGAGGCCTGGTGGTCGCTCATCAGCGTGGCACTGATTTGCCCTTCGGTATCGTCCAGGCGCAGCTCGTTGTGGCGTTGGCCTTTGTGCTCCTTGCTGCGGATCGGGCTCAGCGCCTTGAAGTCGGGCAACTTGTACGGCGGCCGGTTGACCGCATGGTAGCTGCGGCCAATCACCAGCGGCTGGTCGCCATCGCCATCGAGAAAGGCCACCACCACTTCCTGACCCACCCGTGGAATCGCCATATGGCCCCAACCGGCGCCAGCCCACTGTTGAGCCACCCGCACCCAACAGGAGCTATGGCCATCCTCGCGACCTTGGCGGTCCCAAGGAAACTGCAAGCGCACCCGACCGTGCTCGTCGCAGAAGATCTCCTCGTTGCTCGGGCCAACCACATGGGCAATCTGTGGCCCGTCGATGCGCGGCTTGGCCAGCAGCGGCGCTTTCCAGTCGACGCTGTCGGGAATCAGCTCAGCGGTGAAGCTGTAGCGGGTGCCGACTTCGGCACCTGCCGCCTCTTCCTCCAGGCTGGTGTGTTGCACGCCTTCATGCCGCATGCTCACCGCGCGCCAGCCACTGTTCAGGCTCTCGCGTGGGTGGCCGGTGAGGGTGAAGGCAAGGCCGGGGACAATCCGCGCATCGTCGCCAATGACCGTGGCTGTGCGCGCATCACGGCGCAGCGCCTTGAGGCGGGTCTGGGTGAAGGGCAGGCCGGCTTCATCACGCTTGTAGCGCCCGGGTGCGTCATAGCGTTCATAGCGTGGGTGCTGGTGTTCGAGGCCTTGGGCCTGGACGCTGTGCTGCTGGTCGTAGCGTGGGTGTTTGAAACTGTAGTCGCGCTGGGTCTGGCTGCTGCTGCGCAGCTGCTCGCGGTAGCTGAAGCGGCGCAGTGCCGGCTGCGGCTGGTCGCCGCCGGGGTTAGGCTGATAGAGCACTGGCGCGCCTTCGATGGCGCCGAGGGTCATGATTCGGTCGGTGTAGATCAATGCATGCGCGCTGGCACTGTGCCGGAAGACCGACAGCAGGCCTTCTTCGGCGGCCAGGCGTTGATAGAAGTCCAGGTCCAGCTCGCCCACTTGGACGCAGTACTCGCGCGGTTGATGGGGGCACGTCAGGCGTTGCTCGGCACTGAGCCGGTAGCGCGACTGCAATTGCTCATCGAGGATCTGCGTCACGCTGCGGTGCTGGAACACTTGCCAGTCCGAGCGCAGCTGGGCGCGGGCCAGTTGCGGAACGACTTCGGCGCTGTAGCGGGTGCGCCGCTGACCGCTGCTGCCTTGCTCGAAGCGGCTGATGATGCCGTGCACATGGCGCACTGCTTCGCCGTGGCTCCACACGGTCAGGCAGGCGGGCAGGTCGAGCAGTTGCGCAAAATCGATATCGGGGTCGTCGCTGACCAGTTCGATCTGCAACGAAAAGCACTCGGAGATCGCTTCGCTAAGCGTGAAGCTGACGACATCGAAGGCGATGTCGTTCGCGCAACTGAAGGTAAAGCGCACATCCTGCTGTGTGGGCATTCGGGCTTCCTGCATCGCCGATCCATGGGCCAGGATGAACCCCGCAGGGGCAGGGCATCCGTTTGGGCTCGATGGTGCAAGGAAGCGCTTCTCGGTCAAAAGCAGACCGGTCTGATGCGAGCGTGGGAAATTTCTCTAAATGCGGCTATCGCGACGGCTGCCGCGACTAGCGGTGCACGCTGGCCTGGCTGTTGCTGGCGATTAGCGAGGCGCCGCAGGCGGTTTTCATGCCGTCCAGGGCGACCGGCGTGCCATTGACCGAATAGGTGGGGCTACCTTCGATGATGGGAAAGCTGCCCTTGCACAAGGGGCAGGCCACCAGGTTGCCTTTGCCCGCCATTGGCCGGCCATTGAGATGGGTGTGGGGGATCGATTCGATCACGCTGCCGCCGTGATCGGTCTTGTCGCCCAGGCGCACTATCGCTTTCATGGGGCACTCTCCTACGCTGTGAAGTGGGGTTATCGAACCAGGATGTCACTCAAGGCCTGCAAGACTTCTTGGGTGCTGTGCTGCAACCGCCAGGACAACACCCCGTACACCGCCGTGCAGACGCCGCAGAGCACCACCCAAGGTGTCCACCAGGGCCATTGCCGGTTCATGCGGTAATGGCGTGGGGCGAGGTTGTCCAGCGGCTTGGTCAGCTGTTCAGGCAGCGGTCCGCGCAGCGTTCGCAGGGCGTGCTGCAGGCGGCTGATCAAGGCTTGCAGGGTGTTGCTGCCATCGGCCTGGATGGCGTACTGGCCCTTGTAGCCAAGGCACAGACAGAGGTACATGAACAGCAGGACATCGGCGTACTTGCTCGGCTCGAGCAGCATGCGGTCGAGCAAGGCAAAGAACTTGGCGCCACCCCAGGTTTCGTTGTGCAGGCAGCTGAGCATCGGATCACTGCCCCAGACCGACTGCTGGCCCCACGGGGTGGTCAGGACCGCCTCATCGACGAATACGCACAGGCAATAGCTGAAGGCCGAGAGGGTGGTTGGGTCATAGTGGAGCTGGCCAAGCTCTTGCAGGATGGCGGTTATCTGTAGTTTGACGTCGCCATGCAACTGGGCGATGTCGTCGAAGCTATGGCTGTGGCGCAGCCGTATCACCAGCCCAAGCAGGGGCATGCTGGCATCGGTCAGCGGGTTGTAGCTGCTGCCGCGCAGCTCGAAATCGATGCGGTCGATGACGTGGCTGCGAGCGCGTCGGCCGCCGTGCCAGCCGGTGTTCGCCTGCTCGATGTGTTCGAAGCGGTTGCTCGGCGCTGCCGGTGGAGATTGCATCAGTTGCCTCCTTTTCAGAGCGTGACTTGTCGGCCAACACGGGCCGGCCAGCTGTAGTGCTCATTGCTACGGGTGTTGATGATGTCCAGCTTGTGGAACGACTGTGGGCTGGCGTAAAGCGTGAAGAAGTACGACAGCACGCTGCCGAACAGGTACAGCTCGCCGTCGCTGTCGAACGGGCTTGGATCGACGCGCAGCGTAGTGTTCAGGCCGCGCACGGGTACACCTTTGAACAGCCAGTCCAGCGGCCGCGTGTCGGCCTGTTCGATGGCTTGCAGGCGGGCGCGGGTGGCGCGCTGTTTGGGCAGGTCGGTGAGGCCGGCAAAGTCGTAGCTAGCCAGCACTGCGCGCAAGCCTTCGGCGCAGTTCAGCGACAGGCTGTTGAGCGACAGGTTCGACAGCAATTGCCAGTGCAGCTGGCCATCCAGGAGCGGCGGCAGGCTTTGGGTCGGGCGGGTGATATTGCTGAAGTTGGCAAAAGCCGGGGTGGATTGGCTGGGGCGATCGATCTCACCGATGCCCAGCTGGCTGGGCAGTTGGCCGTGGGTGCAGGTCATTTCAATGCTGAGGACTTCGCGGTTGCCGCACCAGGCTTTGCCGTCACGCTGGAGCAAGCTCAGGATTCGCTGGCTTTGATCCTTGCTCGGGATGAGCTCGACGACTTCCTGGTAGTAGGGGCGGGCCTCCTGCTCAGCCAGTGCCGCGGGGTGGTCGAGGCTTTCGAATGGCTGTAGATCGTACAGCCACTGTTTTTTCGTTTGGCCCTGGTCATTTTCGTAGCGGCATGCGCGAACCCGGTCGACGCAAAATACCTCGCCTCGGGTCTGGTTTACCCCGGGCGGCTGCAACAGCATCGAGCTGTCCTGGCCGTCGAGGGGGGTGGCTTCGACGGTATGTTGGAATTGATTGATCGCGGGTGTGCAGTACAGGGCCAGATCTTCTAGGCGCAGATCACAGCCTGCGGGTAAGGGTTTATGGAATGTAAATTGAAAACTGACCTGCTCAGTTGGGTAATCCGGTAGATAGGCAGCCAGCTCATTTAATGTGAATGCCCAGAAGCGCTGCGGGAAATGAAAGTACTCCTGCAGTAGGCGATAGCCATCCAGCTCTGCCCGAGGGCTGGGTAATAGTGCCTCCTCTGGCGTAAAGCCTGGGAAGTCGATGATGTTCGGCGGCAGGCTGAGGATCTTGTCATCGATGACGATACTGATGCGCCGCAAGTGCTGGCTAAGCCAAAGATAGAGCGTTTGTGCAGCGATCGGCTCACCGATCAGTTGCACGGTGAAGTTGTCGCAGCCTGAATGCTTGAGCGCCAGCTCAGTCAGTGATTGCAACTCGATGCGTAGGATTGAACTGTCAGGCCGGTGTTCGGTAGTGACGGCTGTTAGTTGCAGGGGGTGGATCGCCACCTGCGTGCAGGTGCGAAACTCACATGACACGCCCTCAACCTGGGATGAGAACAATCGAGTGCCCATGGCGATGGGTTGACGTTCGCTGATGGCCTTGGCGATAGGTTCGAATCGCACCAAGGTCAGGCTAGGCACAGGCCGCAGGTAATTGGGCCAGAGCATCTGCAGCAGTGGGTGGGTGGTTTCTGGCAGGTCATCATCGAGCTTGCGCCGCAACTGAGTGGTGAGGAACGCGAAGCCTTCGAAGAGCCGCTCGATGCTTTCGTCGCCTGATTCGTTATTCAGAAACTGGGCGAGCCTGGGGTCGTCCTGAGCGAAGTCATGCGCCAGCGCTCGAAGAAAAGCCAGCTCGGATTGATAGTCGTTTTTGAAAGTCATGGGCGTGCTCGTTGCGGCGGCTTGATAAATGGCAAGTTCAATGGGTATGCATGGTGGAACTAAGTTTTTACATTGCTGGGTAACTTGTAGGAAATTTCTTACTTTTGTATTGGCTGGCACTTAAATAGCGTTCGATGCTACTCGCCCATTTACGCTATGGCTGTTATCAATATGTAAGGGAATATGTTTTGTTGTCGTTGCTTGTCAAGGTTTTTTATCTGCTGTTACTGTGCGTTGGTTTTTCGATAGAACGCATGGCGTCGCTAATTAAATGACGCGGCGGTGGATTGTCAGTGTGAAGTAGAGGACGTGTCTAATAATGAATCGGGGCAAGGACGTTCTGGTGCGCGGTTGGGCAAAGTTCCAGCCTCATCTCGCGCTGCTCACCGTGTGGCTGCTGGCTGCGCTGGTCGTGGCACTGCTGGTTGCGATCTGGTGGCTAGGGCCGGACTGGAACTGGGGTGAGCGGCAACCACTGGCGCCCCTGGCAATGCGGGTAGCCGGCAGCACGCTGGTGTTGGCGATGCCATTGTCGCTCTGGGCCGTGTGGCTGTTTTGGCGCAATCGGCAACTGCTGGGTGAGCGCCAACAGCGTACCGAGCGCCTTGAAGACCCTTGCCTGGTTCATCTGCAGGCCCAGACGCGCGCGCTCGATGCCAGCCTGGCGACCTTGCGTAGCCACAGTCATGAGCGTGGCTACCTGTACCGTATGCCGTGGTACCTGGTGCTGGGTGAGCAACACTCCGGCAAGTCCAGCTTCATCGAGCGCTCCAGTCAGAACTTCGCCCTGAGCCGGGTAACGCGACAAGCGCAGCCGAGCGACCCTGACCTGGCCTATCCGATCGACTGGTGGATGGGCGAGCAGGCGGTGATGATCGACCCGCCGGGCGAGTTCATCAGCCAACCCGAGCGCCAGGTTGCCGCGCCAGCGCTTGCTAATGTCGCTGGCGACGATGATGAGCACCTATCCGTGGGGCCGCCGCCTTCGGGTGTGCTGCACGAGCAGTCCGGGTTGGGCCTGCCGGCGCAAGCCGAAAAGCGCCTGTGGCAGCATTTGCTCGGCTGGCTGGCGCGCAATCGCAGTCGTCAGCCGCTCAATGGCATCGTGTTGCTGGTCGATGTGGTGGCATTGCTTGAAGGCACGCCCGAGCAGCGTCGTGCCCTGGCGTTCGTGCTCCGGACGCGGTTGTTCGAGCTCAGTGCAGAATTGGGCGTGCGCCTGCCGCTGTATGTGGTGTTGAGCAAATTTGACTTGCTCGAAGGCTTCGAAGAGCTGTTCGCCGGTCTGCCCGCTGCGCAGCGTGAGGAGATTTTCGGTTTTACCTTCAGCCTCGATGCCGTGCATGCGTTCGACACTTGGTTGGAGGAGTTGGCCAAGGCCTATGCGCAGATGGTCGAGCTGCTCAACGAGCGGGTGCTGCAGGCCATGGGTGAGCCGCGCGCGCAGCAGGAACGCGAAATGCTGCTGTGCCTGACGCGCCAGGTCAGCGGCTTGCAGCCGCTGCTGCTGAGTTTTCTGCGCGATGTGCTCGGCAGTGATCGCTACAGCACACCGGCCTTGGTGCGTGGGCTATACCTGTCGTCGGTGTACCAGCAAGGGGTGCTGTCCAACGTCTTTCTGGGCAAGGCCGCGCGCACGTATGGTTTTGTCGAGTTGGCTAACGCGGCCAAGCCGCAAGGTCGCTCGGTGGTGTATTTTGCGCAGCACCTGTTGCAGCGGGTCATCTACCCCGAAGCAGGCCTGGCCGGCGATAACATGAAGGTGGCGCTGCGCAAGCGCCGTCACTTGCTGGCAGGCTCGATCGCCGCTGGCGTGCTAGGGCTGTGCTTGACCGCAGCCTGGGCCAATTACTACTTGGACAACCGCGCCAAGACCGACCAAGTCCTGGCCAGAAGCCAGCTGTTCAGTCAGCTCGACGATGAGCAGAACCTTGACCCTACCGGACGCAACTTGCTCGCCTCGCTCGACGAAATCCACGGCGCATTGGCGGTCTATGGCAATTACCGTGAGGCGTGGCCGCTGGCTAACCTGGGGCTGTACCAAGGGCGTGCTATCGGGCCGATGGTCGATCACGCCTACCTGAATGTGTTATCGCGGCGTTTTCTCCCGGCCTTGGCCAAGGGTGTGCTTGAGATGATTCGCCAAGCCGCCCCCGGCAGCGACGAGCAGCTGGCAGCGCTGCGCGTCTATCGGATGCTCGAAGAGCGCAACAACCGTCGTGCGCAGGTGGTGCAGGAGTGGATGGCCAAGCGCTGGCAGCAGGCTTACCCTGGCGAGCGCGCGGTGCAGACGGCGTTGATGCGCCACCTTGAATACGGCTTGAGCTACGCCGACGCCGACTTGCCAGCCAACGACCCGCTGATCAGCGAGGCGCAGCAACAATTGCGCAAGTTGCCCCTGGAGCAGCGGTTGTACCTGATGCTCAAGCAGGATGCCCAAGAGCACTTGCATGGCGCGTTCGACCTGCGCAACCAGGTGGGGCCAGCCTTCGATCTTGTCTTCCAGCTGCCGCAAGCTGGCGACAGCGATGGCGACGACGCCCTGATTGTGCCGGCCTTGATGACGGCCAATGGCTTCAAGCAGTTTTTCGAACCGCGTAGCAAAGCCGTCACTGAGCTGGCGATGATCGATCAATGGGTGCTCGGTGAGCGGGCTGCGCTCGATTACTCAGAGCATGATCGGCAGGCCTTGCTCGACCGCTTGCGGGCGCTGTACAGCGCCGATTACATCGATACCTGGCGACGAGCGCTGAATCAGCTGAGTGTCCAGCCGTTTGCCGATCTGAGCCAGGCCTTGACCGTGCTGGAGCAGATCACTGGGCCGGCAGCGCCCATGCGCCGTCTGCTCGAAGCGGTTCGCCAGCAGTCGGTCATCTACCCTCAAGTCGCGGTGGCGCCTGGCAATGACGAGCAGGGCGCTGCTCAACACGCTGCGGCGCAGCTCCAGGCCCAGGGCATCCGGCGCGCCTTCAATGGCTTGTCTGGGATGCTGGCTGGAGAGGGCGACAAACCTAGCTACTACGACGAAACGATCAAGGCGATCAGCGCCATGCAGGACTACGCCAAGTCAGTGCAGGACAGCCCCAACCGCGGCAAGGCGGCGCTGGCCCTGGTGACATCACGCTTTACCCAGACTGAGCCCGACCCGATTGCCAATGTGCAGCGCATCGCCAGCGGCCTGCCCGAGCCGCTCAATCAGCAAGTTCGCTACCTGGCCGAGCACACTGCACAAGTGCTGACGGTGGCGGCCCTGCGTGAGCTGGAGAAACGTTGGCAGGTGGATGTCTACAGCTTCTTCCAGGCGCGCCTGGCGGGTCGCTATCCGTTCCGGGGGCGTGCCGAGGATGCAGCACTGGAAGACTTCGAGGCGTTCTTTGGCCCCAAAGGGCGCTTGCAGACGTTCCAGGCGCAGTATCTGGACGTCTTCCTCAAGGACATACCCGACGCGCTGCACGGCGGCGAGCAGCGCAATCAATTGGTCCGGCGGGAGGTGATCGAGCAGCTAGCGGCGGCTGAGCGCATCCGCGAAACCTTCTTCGACGCCAGCGGCAATCTCAGTGTGCAGTTCAACATCGAACCCTTGGGCTTGAGCCCAAACCAGCGCACCAGCCTGTTGGACCTGGACGGGCAGACGGTTTCCTACACCCATGGGCCCCCGTCCATCAGTGGGGTGATCTGGCCGAACAAAGGTAGCCCGATGCGCAGCAACCTGACCCTGCTCAGGCGCAATGGCACTACCAGCAGCCTGGAGTACCGCGGCCCCTGGGCGATGTTCCGCCTGCTCAGCCGCGGCGCGCTCAATGGCCGCACGGCGACCAGTGTCGACCTGAGCTTCCGGACCGGGGATGGCATGATGCGTTACAAGCTGAGTTCGGAAAAAACCTTCAACCCGATCACCCAGCAGCCGTTCAAGGGGTTCTCCCTGCCACGGGCTCTGCTGCAGCCAAGCGTGGTGGAGCAGCAGGCGGCTGCCTGGGTGCAGTAGCGACAGTCAAAAACGCCGGGTACTGAGCAACTCATCCAGCACCCTGGCTGCGACGCGGAATGGCATCGACATGTGATCCTCGCCCGGCTCGACCTGAAAATCACTGCGCAGCCCGTACTGCGAGAGCTGCTCGAGCCTCAGTTGCAGCGAGCGCGCATCCTGGATCTCTTGTGGCATCTCGCGCTCGCCCATCAGCAAGCTCAGGCTGCTATGGGTCAGGTCGATCTGCCCGGCCTGGGCGCGCTGGGTGAAGGTGCGCTCGTGCGCCATCAGGTAGCGATCGCGCCACCACAGGCTGGGGCTCACCGCCACCACGTGCTGGAACAGCTGCGGCCGGGTGAACAGGGTGTACACGCCGAACATCCCGCCAAACGAATGCCCGACCAGGCTACGTTGATCCTGGTCGACCTTGAAGCGTGCGTTGACCTTGGGCATCAGGCGCTGTTCGATGAAGTCGAGAAACAGATCCTGGCCGCCCTGGGGCGGCACGTTGCGCTCAGGCGGTTGCGGTGGCGACAGGTCGAAGGCGCGGCGCTCGAAGTCCAGCGGCGTGTCGCTGGGGTAGCCAATGGCGACCAGGATCGCGCCGCGCAACCTGTCCTGCGCGCGTTTGGCGGCGTGGAAGGCGGGGAAGTAGGCATTGCCGTCCAACAGGTAGATCACCGGATACCCCCCCGTCCAGGGCACATCGCCCTCGGGCAGGCTGATCATGATGCGGTACTCGCGGCCTTCGGCGCTTGTCATCGTCCACTGCTCGCTGCCGTCCAGGCTGACCGGATCTGCCTGGGCCAGCGACAGGCTGGCCAACAGCAATGTACCTATGAATAGAAACAGTCTGGCAAACATGCGTGTGCTCCTTACCAGCGATAGCTGAGGCTGGTGACCAGGCTGCGCGCTTCACCGCGGTAGCAGTAGCCCTGCTGGCAATTGATGTAGCGCTTGTCGAACAGGTTGCGCGCGTTGAACGCCAGGCGTACGCCGTCCAGGCCGCCGCCGAAGTCGTAGTGCACACCAGCATCGACCAGGGTGTAGCCTTCGTTCTTCACGGTGTTCTGCGCATCGCCATAGTTGCTGCCGGTGTAACGCGCACCGCCCCCCACGCCAAAGCCCAGCGGCAGGCGGTAGTCGAGCCACAGCGAGGCCAGGTGACGTGGCACGTTCAGCGGTTCTTTGCCCTCGTTGCCGTCGGTGCTCTTGGTCACTTCAGCGTCGTTGAAGCTGTAGCTGGCGGTCATCTTCAAGCGCTCGGTGAGGTCGGACACCGCCTCCAGCTCAAGACCACGCGAGACTTGCTCGCCGGTGGCGATGCTGCGGGTGGGGTCGGACAGGTCGCGGTTGAGCACGTTCTGCTGGGTCAGGTGATAGAGCGAGGCGGTGAGCATCGTCGCGCTGCCCGGTGGTTGATACTTCACGCCCACTTCGTACTGCTCGCCCTCGGTCGCCTTGTACGGGCTGCCATCGGGCTGGCTGCTGCTTTGCGGCAAGAACGAGGTGGCGTAGCTGGCGTAGGGCGCCACGCCGTTGTCGAACAGATAGAGCACGCCGAGCGAGCCGGTGGTGGCCGAGTCGTTGTCGTTGCGGTTGGCGCTGTTGTCGGCGACCAGGTTGTTGCTGCGGCGCACGTTGACCCAGTCGCGGCGCAGGCCGGCCGAGAGGCGCCAGCGATCGATTTCGATCTGGTCTTGCAGGTACAGGCCGCTGCGGTGCTCCAGGCCATCCTCGTCGGCCAGCGCATCGCTCGGGCGCGCCACCGGTTGGTGATAGTTGGGAGCGAAGCGGTCAATCGACGGCGCCGGCCCCATGGCATAGAACAGCTTGGTGTCGACCAGGGCGTAATCCCAGCCGCTGACCAGGGTGTGCCGCCAGTCGCCGGTGGCGAAGTGGCTGACCAGGCGGGTGTCGGTCGACAACGAGCTCAGCTGTTCGTAGACCCCCACCGCGTAGCGGTCGAGCACCGTGCCGCGCTCCTGGTACGGCTGCAGGTACTGGTTGGTGGTATCGACCTGGCCGTAGCGCAGGTTCTGCTGGAAGGTGAAAGTATCGTTGAAGACATGCTCGAACTCGTAGCCCAGGGTCCACTGGCGCTGTTCGAGTTTGTCGAAGTACTCATCGCCCTGCCAGAAGTTGGTCAGGTGATCGCCTTGCTGGTAGAGCATCGGCGAGGCGGCGGTTTCCCGCTCTTGGTATTGCGCCAGCACGGTGAGCCGGGTGTCGGGGTCGATCTGCCAGGTCAGCGAGGGCGCGATCAGGCGTACGTCGTTGTTCAGCTGCTCGATGTAGTTTTCCGCGTCGCGATAGACACCCACCACGCGAAACAGCAGGTCACCTTGCTCATCCAGGCGCCCGCCGATATCGAACTGACCCTGTTGGTGGTTGTAGTTGCCCGACTGGATTTGCACTTCGTTCTTGGCCAGCAGGCTCGGGCGCTTGCTCACCCGGTTGACCATGCCGCCTGGGCTGATCTGGCCGTAGAGCACCGATGAGGGGCCCTTGAGCACTTCGATGCGCTCAAGGTTGTAGGCCTCGGTCTGGTACAGCGACAGCCAGCCACTGCCCGGTTGGCGCAGGCCGTCGAGGAAGTCGGCGGCGATGGTGGTCTCAAAGCCGCGCACGCTGATCATGTCAAAGCGCGGGTCCAACCCAGAGCTGCCGACCCGCACGCCAGCGGTATAGGCCACGGCGTCTTCGACCCGGTCGACCTTGCGGTCGGCAATCTGCTCGGCAGTTACCACGCTGATGCTTTGCGCGGTTTCCAGGATCGGGCGGTCGGTCTTGGTGGCGCTGCTGGCATTGCTGGCGAAGTAGCCTTCGACTGGGGCAAAGGCGCTCTGCGTGCCTTTAGCGTCGATAGTGGTCGGCTCCAGTTGCACCCCCAAATCGCTCGGCGCGGGCAGCACCACGTAGCCAGCGGCGGTCTTGTGCGCGGCCAGGCCGCTGCCGCTGAGCAGATGGTTCAGGCCATCCTCCAACGAGCCGCCACCCGCCAGGCCTGGGCTGTTCAACCCACGGACAGCCTCTGGGGAAAACGACAAGGTGATGCCCGCACGCTCGGCAAAGCTGCTCAGGGCTTGATCCAGCGGCCCGGCAGCAATGCTCGGGGCGCTCTGCGCTTGGGCCAGGGCGGAACCTGCGAACAGGCTCAGCGCCAGGCAGATGGCACGTGGCAGGGTGCGGCTGGGGAAGGGCGCTAGGGGTTTGGGGGAGCGGCGGGCGGGCAACATGAAAAGGGTCCGTTCAGGAAGTGATCATCCCTAACCGGATGAGGCGCAAAAGTCCGACAGGTTTTTTTAAGCCTGGACAACCCGTACCCACCAGCGGCTGCGCTCGACGATGCGCACCGGCAACAGGTGGGTGATGTTGCGCAGCATCAGCGCCGGTTCATCCAGGCGGAACACCCCGGACAAGCGCAGATCCGCCACCGCCGCATCGCAGCCTAACCAGCCGTGACGGTAGCGGCTGGCTTCGGCGAGCAAATCGCCCAGGCGGATATCGCTGACCATCAGCAAGCCACGGCTCCAGGCGAACGGGTCGAGTGGCCCTGGCGCCAAGGCACGCATGCCCTGGGCGTCGATGGCCAGGCCGGTGCCGGCTTGTACGCTTCGCATGCCGCTGCTGGCGCGCACCCGCACTTCACCGCGTTCGACGTGCAGTTCGCTGTAGCCTTGCTGTTCGCGCAGTACCGCCCGTGCCTGCTTGCCGTCACACAGTGCATAGCGGCAATGGGCGCGCCAATCGGCGCCGTCGAGCAAGACTTCGCCGGCCCGCAACGTCAGCGCATGGCCGTGCACATCGACTGCGCTGTTGGTGTTGAGCATCACCTGCAGGTCACTGGCCAGTGCCAGCTGACGGCGCTCGCCGGTGGCCGTGGCGAAATCGCTACGCCAGCCAGGGGGTGCCTTGCTCACCAGCAGGGTGCTGGCGCCCAGCGCCGCGCCGACGCCGAGCAGCTTGAGCATGCGTCGTCGGCCCAGGTCAGTCTCGGCGCGGCGTAGCAGTGCGTTGGTCTGGGCGGCATCGGGTAATTGGCTGGCATTGAAATGCCCGCTCAACTGACGCATGCGCTGCCAGGCCAGTTCATGACGGCCGTCGCGCAGGCGCCAGGCCTGGAGCTGGGCGAGCAGCTCGTGGCTGTCGGGATGCTCGCGCAGGCGCATTTGCCATTCGATGGCCTTGCACACAATGGCTTCGGGTATGCGCTCGGCGCTGGCGCTCATGGCGCCTCCTCGAAACACACCCGATAACAATGCAGCAAGGCAGTGGCGACGTGACGCTCGGCAGTGCGGCTGGAGATGGCCAGTTGTTCAGCGACCTGGGCGTGGCTCAGGCCGCCCAGTTGATAGAGCAAGAAGGCTTCGCGCACTGCAGGCTTGAGCCCGTCGAGCATCTGCGCGATGCGTTCCAGGCACAGCAGCGCCTCGTGGCGTACTTCAGGCGAGGGGTAGTGGGCCTCTGGCACCAGGGCCAGCGCTTGCAGGTAGGCGCGCTCCAGCGCATCGCGGCGCCAGTGGTCGATCACCAGGCCGCGGGCGATGCGCGCCAGCAGTGCTTTCGGCGCACGGTCGCTGATCGGCTGGTTGCGCACCAGCAGGCGCACGAAGGTGTCCTGGGCCAGGTCCGCCGCTTGCTGCGAGCAGCCCAGTGAACGGCGCAGCCAGCCGTCTAGCCACCCGCGGTGGGTGCCGTACAAGACCTCGAGCGGGATGATTGAATCCGTTTCAGGCAGCGACATGGAACGCCCCGGGGCAGACAATAGAAGAGGGAATCACGAAAGCGCGCACCATAAACGCGAATCGTTCCCAGTTCAACTGTTTTTACAGGGCAGGGGAGGCAACGTGGGAGCCGGGTCAGCTCCCACTGGAGGAGGGGTCAATCAGACGCTGACAGCTTTACCTTCACTGCGGCTCTGTTCGAGCAGCAGGCTCAACTGCGCAACCTGGCGCTGCAATTGGTCACGCTCTTCCTTCAGACGGCGCAGTTCATCACGACGTACGGAGACATAAAGGGTCTGGACGGGAGTAGCTGGCATCAAGGTACCCATTGCACACCTCGCAATTGGCTAGTGACATTTGTAAGCGTAGACGCTCGCGCGGCGCGCATTCTGAATTCTTTCTGCGGCCTTGGGAACTTTTTTGTTTATCGTTGTCACGCCGTTCGTCGCTGAACCCTCGGGCGAAGTGCTGGACTAATCTGAAAACCTGAACCGCCTTGTCATCCATTTCTTAGGGGAGCGTCAGCACATGCAACTGGGAATCGTCGGGCTGGGCCGCATGGGCGGCAATATCGCAAGACGGCTGATGCGTGCAGGGCATCGTACCGTGGTCCATGACCGCAACCGCGAAGCGGTCACTACCTTGGAAGCCGAGGGCGCCCAAGGTGCGCATGACCTCGGCGCGCTGATCCAGAAACTCAAGGCGCCGCGCGCGGTATGGGTGATGCTGCCGGCCGGCGAGCCCACCGAGCAGACCATCGCCCAATTGGCTGAGTTGCTTGAGCCGGGCGATGCGATCATCGACGGCGGCAATACCTTCTACAAGGACGATATGCGCCGCGCTGCCGAGCTGGCCAAGCGTGGCCTGCATTACCTGGACGTTGGCACCTCCGGTGGCGTCTGGGGCCTGGAGCGCGGTTATTGCATGATGATTGGCGGCGAGCAAGCGGTGTTCGAGCGCCTTGAACCGCTGTTCAAAACCCTCGCTCCAGGGGTCGGCGATATCCCGCGTACCCAAGGCCGCAGCGGTGAGCATGAGCGCGCCGAGCATGGCTATATCCACGCAGGCCCTCCCGGTGCCGGGCACTACGTGAAGATGATCCACAACGGCATCGAATACGGCCTGATGCAGGCCTATGCCGAAGGTTTCGACCTGCTGCGCAGCAAGGGCGGCCATGAGTTGCCCGAAGCCCAGCGCTTTGACTTGAACGTGGCCGAGATCGCCGAAGTGTGGCGCCGTGGCAGCGTGGTCACCTCTTGGCTGCTGGACCTGACTGCCGATGCCCTGGTCGCTGACCCTGCGTTGTCTGAGTTCAGCGGTTCGGTGTCCGACAGCGGGGAAGGGCGCTGGACCATCGATGCTGCGGTCGAGCAGGCGGTGCCGGTGCCGGTGCTGTCCAGTGCACTGTTCGCGCGTTTCCGCTCGCGTCAGCAACAGGGCACCTTCGGCGATAAAGTGCTCTCGGCCATGCGCCTGGGCTTTGGTGGCCACGTCGAGAAGAAACGCGGATGAGCCAACAGAAGATCCCCGCCGCGCCGCCCTGCACGTTGTTCTTGTTTGGCGCCAATGGCGACTTGGTCAAGCGCCTGCTGACGCCGGCGCTGTACAACCTGAGCCGCGATGGTCTGCTCGATCGCAACCTGCGCATCGTCGGGGTCGATCACAACGCCGCCACCGCCACGCAGTTCGCCGAGCGCTTGCATAGTTTCATGGTCGAGCGCGACAAGGGCGAAGGGGCCGCCACGTGCCTGGATGACAAGGTCTGGGCTCGCCTGGCCAAGCGCATGGACTACCAGACGGGCGATTTTCTCGACCCAGCTACCTACCACGCGCTGGCCAAACGCATCGACAAGACAAGCCACGGCAACGCGATTTTCTACCTTGCCACCTCGCCACGTTTCTTCCCGGAAGTGGCCCAGCGCTTGGGCGCTGCCGGCCTGCTCGACGAATCGGCGGGTGGCTTTCGCCGGGTGGTGGTGGAAAAGCCGTTTGGCACCGACCTGGCCAGCGCCGAGGCGCTTAACGCCTGCCTGCTGAAAGTGATGAGCGAGCGGCAGATCTACCGCATCGACCATTACCTGGGCAAAGAGACGGTGCAGAACATCCTCGTCAGCCGTTTCTCCAACGGCCTGTTCGAGTCGTTCTGGAACAACCACTACATCGACCATGTGCAGATTACTGCCGCCGAAACCGTCGGCGTCGAGACCCGCGGCGCCTTCTACGACAACACCGGGGCGTTGCGCGACATGGTGCCCAACCACTTGTTCCAGCTGCTGGCGATGGTCGCCATGGAGCCGCCGGCGGCGTTCGGCGCAGATGCCGTGCGCGGCGAGAAGGCCAAGGTGATCGGCGCCATCCGCCCGTGGTCGCAGAAAATGGCCCTGAAAAACTCCGTGCGCGGCCAGTACAGCGCCGGCAAGCAAGGCCGCAAGCGGGTGCCGGGCTATCGCCAAGAGGCGAACGTCAGCAAGGACAGCCAGACCGAAACCTACGTTGCCCTCAAGGTGATGATCGACAACTGGCGCTGGGCCGGTGTGCCGTTCTATTTGCGTACCGGCAAGCGCATGAGCGTGCGCGACACCGAAATCGCCATCTGCTTCAAGCCCGCGCCGTATGCGCAGTTTCGGGAGTCGGAACTGGAGCGGCCCAAGCCCAACTACTTGAAGATCCAGATTCAGCCCAACGAAGGGATGTGGTTCGACTTGCAGGCCAAGCGCCCGGGGCCTGAGTTGGTGATGGAGAATGTCGAGTTGGGTTTTGCCTACAAAGACTTCTTCAAGATGACTCCGGCCACTGGTTACGAGACTTTGATCTACGACTGCCTGACCGGCGATCAGACCTTGTTCCAGCGCGCGGACAATATCGAGAACGGCTGGCGTGCGGTGCAGCCGTTTTTGGATGCCTGGGCCAGCGAAAGCGAAGTGCACCCGTACCCTGCAGGTGAAAATGGCCCTGATGCCGGCAACGAGCTGCTCAGCCGCGACAAGCGTGAGTGGCATACCCTGGGCTGATGGCTGGGCATCGGTGTCGCCCTCTTCGCGGGCAAGCCCGCTCCCACAGGGATAGCGCTGCTTTCAGGATCGGCGCCGTACCTGTGCGGGCTTGCCCGCGAAGAGGGCGGAACGTTCATTGCCCTACTGGCAGACCAAGCCGCCCAGGCACGACGCCGTCATCCAGTCAGCGCGCCCCCTGTGGGAGCGGGCTTGCCCGCGAAGAGGCCGGAACTTTCACCACCCTACTGGCAGACCAACCTAGAGACCTCGAACAACCCAGGTCAAGCATCAAGACCCGCAAGGAGCCCCCATGCCAGCACCGATCGAAGACTACGCCCTGCTGGGCAACTGCCGCAGCGCCGCGCTCGTCAGCCGCGATGGCTCGCTGGACTGGCTGTGCCTGCCGCGCTTCGACGCCCCTGCGGTGTTCGCCGCGCTGCTGGGCAACGAAGAAAACGGCCGCTGGCGCCTGGCTCCCTGCGATCCGGTCGAGCACTCCAGCCGTCGCTACCTGGGCGATACTCTGGTGCTGGAAACCACCTACAGCACCGCCAGCGGTCGCGCCCGGGTGCTCGATTTCATGCCGTTGGACGAAAGCAACGCGCTGATCCGCATCGTCGAAGGCCTCGCCGGCGAAATCAATTTCGAAATGGACCTGGTCCTGCGTTTCGATTACGGCCGCAGTGTGCCCTGGGTAGAAAAACTCGACCCGCTGACCTTGAGCGCCGTCGCCGGCCCCAACCGACTGATCCTGTGCAGCACCGTCACCACCCACGCCCGCGACCACCACACCGTCGCCCGCTTGCGCGTGTGCGCCGGCGAACGGCACAGCTTCAGCCTGCGCCACCAGCCTTCGCACCTGCCGGTGCAGCCCGGATGCGACATCGACAACGCTCTTGAACACACCCTCACCGGATGGCAAACATTCGCTGACCGTTGCCCGGACATCGGCCCCCACACCGCTCAGGTGCGCCGCTCCCTGCTGACCCTCAAGGCCATGACCTACGCGCCTACTGGCGGCATCGTCGCTGCCGTGACCACCTCGCTACCCGAGCGCATCGCTGGCGAGCGCAATTGGGACTATCGCTACTGCTGGCTACGCGACGCCACCATGACCTTGCTCGCTTTCATGAACCTGGGCTACTTCGACGAAGCCCAGGCCTGGCGCGAATGGTTGCTGCGCTCGGTAGCCGGCAACCCCGAGCAGATGCAGATCATGTATGGCCTGGCCGGGGAGCGCGATCTGCAGGAATACACCCTGCCGTGGCTGCCCGGCTACGAGCACTCCCAGCCGGTGCGCGTGGGCAATGCGGCGTCACAGCAGCGCCAGTTGGATATCTACGGCGAAGTGGCCGACGCCATGACCCAGGCGATCAAAGGCGGCTTGCCGCGCCATCCACGCAGCGCCGCGATTGCCCGCCTGATCCTGCCGTACGTGGAGCGTATCTGGCGCGAGCCCGATGAAGGCATCTGGGAAGTGCGCGGCGGGCCGCAGCATTTCGTGCACTCCAAGGTCATGGCCTGGGTGGCATTCGATCGTGCTGCGGGGCTGGCCGACACTACCGAGGAGGACCGCGAACGCGGCCGGCATTATCGCCAGGTGGCCGATGAGATCCATCGCGACGTCTGCGCGCGCGGGCTGGATGGCAAGGGTGAGTTCTTCGTGCAGGCGTACGGCTCCAGCGAGCTGGATGCCAGTCTGCTGCAAATCGCCCTGACCGGTTTTTTACCGGCGGACGACCCCCGCTTTCTGCGCACGCTTGAGCAGATCGAAAAACGCCTGCTGAGAAACGAGCTGTTGCTGCGCTACGACAGCGACAGCTGCAGCGATGGACTGACCCCAGGGGAGGGCACCTTCCTGGTCTGTTCGTTCTGGCTGGCCGATGTCTATGTATTGCTTGGCCGCCAGGAGCAGGCCCAGGCGCTGTATGAGCGTTTGCTTGGCCTGTGCAATGACGTGGGGTTACTGGCCGAGCAATACGATCCGGCCGGCAAGCGCATGCTGGGCAATTTCCCCCAGGCATTCAGCCATATCGGCATCATCAATACCGCGCTGAATTTGCACCGGGCGCAGTGTCCGGTGCGCGATCGGGCTCGCTGTGGTTGAGCTGCGGGGAGAGGCCACGAGGTGGGGCGCGGTCACTGATGATTGGCGGCCCCAACCGCAGCACTGTCAGTCGCTACCGTTCTTGCAACCAACCCCGCAAGCGCCAGGCGCAGGCCGGGCAAATCGCTGAAACGCCGCTCACGCGTGACGCTACCGCCCTGCATTTCCAGCCACTGAACACTGTCGCGGTCACCGGCGTAGCGTTCGGCGACCTGGCCGTCGCGGTCCAGCAGGATGCGGTAGTTCGCCGAGCGCATGTTTGGCACCAGCACAGCCTGGACCAGGCTCGGCAGCTTTTCGATATCCGCCACGAAGACCACGCCGCGTTGTTCCAGATAACCTTTCGGGGTGTGTTCCACCGCACTGTTTACCAGGCGCGCGCTGGACATGCTGCGGGCAATCATCAGTACACGGGTCTGCCCATCGAGGGTGTAGGGCTGGTCGAACTGGTCAGAGAGCGTCCAGGCATCGCGCACAGGCAAGGCCTGTTCGGCCAGCAGTGGGGGACAGCTCAGGCTGAGGATCAACAATAGCCAGGTCCGCATCGGGCAATGCTCGCGAGTAAGTGTGCTCCTTACCCTAGTCGTGCGCATACGCTAAAGCCAGCCGGCGCATGCTAAGTTACCCCGACCTCTCCCTCACCCGAGATGAGGCCCGAACCGGCGGTGGCAAACTCAGCCGACCCCACATGGCCCATAAAGGGAGTTTACCGATGCCATTCCCAGCCCATGAACACACCGCCCTGTTAGCGCTCAAGGGCGTCGGGCCGACCGTCATCGCACGCCTTGAACAAATGGGCATCGACTCGCTGGCGCTACTCAGTCAGGCGAATGTAGGCGACATCCTCGCTCAGGCTTCTGCCGCAGTGGGCTCGACCTGTTGGAAAAACAGCCCGCAAGCGCGGGCGGCGATTACTGCGGCGGTCGAGTTTGCCAAGAGTGCCCAGTCAAGCACAGCCGCCGTCCGCTAGGCAGCGCTGGTACCTGAGATAGTCGTGCGTGCCGGTGCCCGTGCAGATGAACCCCGCCTGCTCATACAGGTACCTGGCGGGGTTATCGGGGCGCACGCTCAAGGCCAGCTGGGTGAACCCCAGGCTCAGTGCATCAGCGCTGTACCTGTCCAGTAGCGCCCGCCCCACGCCGTTTCGCCGGTAGCGCTGCGAGACATGGATAGTGCACAGCTCAGCCGCGCCTTGCTCGGCAGTCCATAGCGCGTAACCGGCGAACTGCTCATCGATGAGCGCGACCGTCAGTCGCTCGAAGTTATCCACCCAGCGCCGTAGATGCCTTTCCAGTTGCAGGCGCCAGGCCGCCTCGTGGGCCGGCTCCCAGCGTTGGATGTAGGCCTGTTCGCCTTGATAGATCGACGGCAGGTCGGTCACCTGCGCGGGTCGTAGTCGAAGGGTCATCCTTGTGCCCTGTAGCTGATGAGCGGAGGTGGGGCGCGACGAGACAGAACGCTCAAGACTTCCCGTCAAGAAACCCGGATAATGCCCGCCATCGTTTTGCTCGAATTATGGTAATCCTGCATGGAAATCAAGGTAAATTTTCTCGATAACCTTCGACTTGAAGCCAAGTTCGATGATTTCACGGTGGTGGCCGATCAACCTATCCGCTACAAGGGCGATGGCTCGGCACCGGGTCCGTTCGACTACTTCCTGGCTTCGTCGGCGCTGTGCGCGGCTTACTTTGTAAAGCTGTACTGCCAGACGCGCAATATCCCTACGGAAAATATTCGCCTTTCGCAGAACAACATCGTCGACCCAGAAAATCGCTACAACCAGATCTTCAAGATCCAGGTCGAGCTGCCGGCCGATATCTCGGAAAAAGACCGCCAGGGCATCCTGCGCTCGATCGATCGCTGCACGGTGAAAAAGGTCGTGCAGACCGGGCCTGAGTTCATCATCGAAGAGGTGGACAACCTCGACGCCGATGCCCAGGCGCTGCTGATGCTCGACAGCGACGCCCAGGCCCGCACCTATATTGCCGGCAAGGACCTGCCACTGGAGCATACCATCGCCAACATGTCGGCGATTCTCGCTGACCTTGGCATGAAGATCGAAATTGCCTCGTGGCGCAATATCGTGCCTAACGTCTGGTCGCTGCACATTCGTGATGCGCACTCGCCGATGTGCTTCACCAACGGCAAGGGGGCGACCAAGGAAGGCGCGTTGGCCTCGGCCCTGGGCGAATTCATCGAGCGGCTGAACTGCAACTTCTTCTACAACGATCAGTTCTGGGGCGAAGACATCGCCAATGCAGACTTCGTGCACTACCCCAACGAGCGTTGGTTCAAGCCGGGTCCGAAGGACGCGCTGCCGACGGAAATTCTCGATGAGTACTGCCTTGAGATCTACAACCCCGACGGCGAGCTGCGTGGCTCACACCTGTACGACACCAACTCGGGAAACAAGGAGCGCGGCATCTGCTCGCTGCCGTTCGTGCGCCAGTCGGACGGTGAGGTGGTGTACTTCCCCTCCAACCTGATCGAAAACCTGTACCTGAGCAACGGCATGAGCGCCGGCAATACCCTGGCCGAAGCGCAGGTGCAGTGCCTGTCGGAAATCTTCGAGCGCGCGGTCAAGCGCGAGATCCTCGAAGGCGAGCTGGCGCTGCCGGATGTGCCGCAGCAGGTGCTGGCCAAGTACCCTGGCATTCTCGCCGGGATCCAGGGCCTGGAAGAGCAAGGCTTCCCGGTGTTGGTCAAGGACGCTTCGCTGGGCGGTGAATTCCCGGTCATGTGCGTGACCTTGATGAACCCGCGTACCGGCGGTGTGTTCGCCTCGTTTGGCGCGCACCCAAGCTTTGAAGTGGCGCTTGAGCGCAGCCTCACCGAACTGCTCCAGGGCCGTAGCTTCGAAGGCCTCAACGACCTGCCGCAACCGACCTTCGAAAGCCACGCGCTGACTGAGCCGAACAACTTCGTCGAGCACTTCATCGACTCCAGCGGCGTGGTGTCGTGGCGCTTCTTCAGTGCCAAGGCCGACTTCGAGTTCGTCGAGTGGGATTTCTCCGGCCAGGGCGAGCAGTCCAATGCCGATGAAGCGGCGACCTTGTTCGGCATCCTCGAAGGCATGGGCAAGCAAGTGTACATGGCGGTCTACGACAGCCTTGGCGCCAATGCTTGCCGGATCCTGGTGCCGGACTACTCGGAAATCTACCCGGTGGAAGACCTGATCTGGGACAACACCAACAAGGCCTTGCTGTTCCGCGCCGACATCCTCAACCTGCACCGTCTCGATGACCGCAGCCTGAGGGCGCTGGTCAAGCGTCTGGACAACTGCGAGGTGGACGAGTACACCGCCATCAGCACCTTGATCGGCATCGAGTTCGACGACAACACCGTGTGGGGTCAGTTGACGATCCTGGAGTTGAAACTGTTGATCAGCCTGGCCTTGAAGCGCTTTGAAGTGGCCAAGGAGCTGGTGGAGACCTTCTTGCAGTTCAACGACAACACCCTGGAGCGCGGTCTGTTCTATCAGGCGCTGAACGTGGTGCTCGAAGTGCAGTTGGACGATGAGCTGGAGCTGGCCGACTACGAGGTCAACTTCCGTCGCATGTTCGGCAACCCACGGATGGATGCGGTGCTCGGCTCGGTCGACGGCAGCGTGCGCTTCTATGGCTTGACCCCGACCAGCATGAAGCTGGAAGGGCTCGACCGACATTTGCGCCTGGTCGACAGCTACAAGAAGCTGCACAGCGCTCGGGCCAAGGCGGCGCTGTCCTGATAACGGCGTAAACAACAAAAGCACCCGAGGGTGCTTTTGTTGTTTTTTGCAGCTTAGAACGTCCCGCGCTAGAAGAAGCTGCGCTGGGCCTTGAAGGTGAGCATGCCATCGCAGTAGCTGTTGATACCTGTATAAGCTGCGCAGCCGCCCCCACTGAGGTCGGAGTTGCTGTAGATCAGGTTCAGGTCCAGGCCCAGCCACGAGCGCGACAGCTTCAGCGACCAATCGTTGAAGCTGTCGACCTGGCGGCCATCGCCGATGGTGTAGGGCGTGCCGAGGCGGTGATGGGCCAGCTTCACGGTCACCCCGACATCCAACAGCGGCAGTTGGCCCAGATCGGCGAACAGGGTACCAATGCGGTTGTCGGGGTTGTCATTGAGTGCGCCGCCCAACTTGCTGCCCAACAGTGACAGGCCGCCGTACATCGCGTAGCGGTCACGGCCTGATATCTCGGGGTAGCTGTAATGGATCAGCCCTACCTCGTAGCCCAGGCTGTTGTCGAAGTGGTGCTTGTAGCCCAGGTAGTTATCCAGTTGCAGGGTGGAAGTGGGGGTCAGGCCCATGCTCGGCGCGTACTGGCCGAAGTACCAGCCGCTGGGGTGGGTGAAATCCAGGCCGCCGTGGAACGAGCCGATCGCGCTGGGAGAGATCAGCCCTTGGGCCATGCTGCGCGAAGCGCTGGTGCCCAGTTTGAAATCGAACTCGCCTAGCTGGCGCTGGATGATCTGCGCCTGCAGCGGCGGGCTGAGGAGCAGGGCTGCGCTGAGCAGCAATAGCGGCTTGGTCATCGTTACCGTTCTGGAAAGCCCGGATTTGAGAGGTCGAGGATACCTGTGCCCGCCGGCATGGGGAACCCTTGAGCGAGCCTGCTGGTTTTCCCTCTGGGCGATCTGCGGCCTGAGCGTGGGTATATTCGATCAGTCACTAAGCATGTACCCAACTCATCTTATGTCCCGGGCACAGGCCATTGCCGTTAACCGGGGATAGGGTTTAGCTAATCGCTGGCCGGGCGCAATCGGCTCGGCCTGAACACTCCAAGACAACAATGGCGCGCTGACCGCCTCAAGCAAGACGGCCGCGCGGAAAAATCAGGTGCACGCCATGAGCACACCCCTGGATTTGCAAGCATTGAAGGCCCGCCAGCAGGCAGCGTGGGCCAGTGGAGATTACGCGGTCATCGGTACCACGTTGCAGTTGGTCGGCGAGCGGTTGGCCGAAGCCTGCGACCTGCGCTGGGACGAGCAGGTGCTGGATGTCGCCGCCGGCAACGGTAATGCCACCCTGGCGGCTGCACGGCGCGGTTGCCGAGTCACTTCCACCGACTATGTACCCGAGCTGCTCAAACGAGGTGAAGAGCGCGCCCGCGCAGAACACCTGGATGTCGTGTTTCAAACCGCCGATGTTGAGGCTCTGCCGTTCGACAGTGGCGCGTTCGATGCCGTCATTTCGACCTTCGGTGTGATGTTCGCCCCCGATCAGGCGCAGGCGGCCAAAGAGCTTGCCCGTGTTTGCCGCTCGGGCGGCAGGATTGGCCTGGCCAATTGGACCCCACAAGGTTTTATCGGCCAGATGTTCAAGACCCTGGGCCGGCACGTGCCACCGCCTGCCGGTGCGCAACCGCCATCGCGCTGGGGCGATGAAGAGCAGTTGCACCAGCTGTTCGGCGATGCCATCGGCTCAATCAAGGTGAGCCGCCAGCATTTTAATTTTCGCTACCGTTCGCCGGCGCATTTCATCGATGTGTTTCGCACCTGGTACGGCCCGGTGCACAAGACCTTTGCGTCGCTGGATAGCGCCGCGGCGGGTGCACTGGAAAGCGATTTGACCCAGCTGCTCAATGAGCACAATGGCGCAGGCGAAGCGTCGTTGGTGGTGCCCAGTGAATATCTGCAAGTGGTGATCAGCCGCCGCTGAAGGTGAAGCCAGCGCCAGGCGGCGCCTGGGCTGGCGTTATCTGGTGATAGTGACAGGTGTGGGGGACACTCTGGCCTCTTCGCGCCGAACCGCCGCGAAGAGGCCAGAACCCACAACACAAAAATAGAAAATCAATCGTTGGCTTGGGCTTTGGCTTAACTGGGGTTAGTTGCCTGCGCCTTGCGCAAAACTGTTAGCCTTGACAGGTTTCAGTCGCATTGGACAGGCCATGGCCAACCACAAGATCGAAATCCGTCGACGTAACGTCGAGAAGATTCTGCAAGCTGCCGAGAAAGTGTTTGCCGAAAAGGGCTTCGGCGCCACTTCGATGGGCGATATCGCCGAGCAGGCCGAACTGCCGCGCTCCAATCTGCATTACTACTTCAGCACCAAGGACGACCTGTATCGAGCGGTACTGCAGGATCTGCTGGATGTGTGGAAGCAGGACGCCCTGTGCTTCGAGCGCTTCGACGACCCGCGGGTGGTGTTGACCAGTTATATCCGGGCCAAGATGAGCCACTCGCGCTCGCGCTCGCTGGGCTCGAAGATCTGGGCCGAGGAGATGTTGCACGGCGCGCCGCTGCTGGGCGCGAGCCTGGATGACAGCCTGGTGCCCTGGGCGCAGCTCAAGCAAGCGAAGATTCGTCGCTGGGTCGAGGAGGGGCGGATCTTGCCGGTCGAGCCTTCGGCGCTTTTGTACATGATCTGGGCCTCGACCCAGCACTACGCCGACTTTGGTTATCAGGTCGAGCTGCTCAATGGCGGCGAGCCGCTGTCGGACATGGCTTTTGAAAGGGCGGTGCAGACGGTGACCGGCGTTATCCTGCGCGGTATTGGCTTGGAGCCGTGAGCTCATCGCCCGTATAGCCGTATAGGCAGGTTATTGATTTGCCTATACGGCTGGACGACGCTTTATCTGATGCTCTTGGCGAGTTCTATATATTTTTCCATCGCCATCTCCTTGGACATTCCTTTCAAGTCTCCCCAACCTCCTTGTTTTATTTCGATATCGCCCTGTTTTTTGTAATGTCCCAAGTCTACGTTGCCTACCTTGCTCTGGGCATAATCGCCATAGATCGCTTGCTTGTAATGCATCCAGAGTTGGTGTCGTACTGGAGTCGGAACTTGCGGTTCAGGAGGTAGAGCAGAGATGCGATTTACTTCGTCATTAAATTGGCGCTCGAGAGTCATTTTGGTGCTCCTGTAGACAGTGGTTAACGCAGTGCTCAGAGCAGCACTGTTTGGCTTTTTGCACTTGCTTACCGCAGAGCATTAGGTCACTTGGCGAGTTGACGCATTGGCTCTCTACCTACATTGGTTTTGCTGGTTGTGTATGTCTACTGGCAAAAATGTCAGGTGTATGTGCTGAAAGCAGTAAGATTCCAGGTTTCATGCCGATGTCAGGAAGCAATGGATGAATGAAGCACTGATTGAACGAGCTGAACGCAGTATCCATGACGTGCACCAACTGATTCATACGGTGTTTACCCGACCTGCGGCAGAGACCCGCGAGGTGCTTGAGCAACTGATGGCGGTGTTTGCCGATGACTTCAGCATGGTCACCACGGCTGGGGCGCTGGTGGACCGTATCCAGGTGGGGCAGATGTTCGATCGCGTTGCGGGCACCCGAGTGGGGTTGGAAATGCTGGTCAGCGATGTGCAGGTGGTGTGGCAGGCGGGGAGTGGCGTTGCCTTGAGGTACAAGGAGACGCATCGTTTGCCCGGGGTTGAGCAGGTGCGGTATTCGTTGGTGATCGTGCGGTGCAGCGCACAATCGATTGTTTGGCAGTGTTTGCATGAGACGGCGTTGGGGTGAAGTACTGGGGCCGCCTTGCGGCCCATCGCAGGCAAGTCAGCTCCTACTGGATTCTGCTCGGTCCCTGTAGGAGCTGGATTATCGGGGCGCCGAACCGCTGCGATGGGCTGCGCAGCAGCCCCGACTATCGCCGAACAAACCGCAACCTAACTGGCCTCACGATACGGATTGCGCGGATCCTGGGTCCAATTCAGATAAGGCTTGCCGGTATCCTGCGCCACCATCTCGATGCAGTCCTCGACTGGGCAGGTGATCTGGCACAGGTTGCAGCCCACGCATTCCTCCTCGATAACGCGGTATTCATGGGTGCCATCGGCCTTCAGTGTACTGCTTATCGCCTGGTGCGAGGTATCTTCGCAGGCGATGTGGCAACGCCCGCAGCCAATGCACGCTTGCTGGTCAATCTGGGCAATCACCTGGTAGTTGATGTCCAGGTACTTCCAGTCCGTGGTATGTCCAACCGCCTGGCCACGGAACGCTTCCAGGTTGCGATGGCCATGCTGGTCCATCCAGCGCGCCAGCCCGTCCTTCATGTCCTCGACAATCCGAAAGCCATGCAGCATTGCCGCCGTGCATACCTGCACCGCACCGCTGCCCAGCGCGATGAACTCGGCGGCATCCCGCCAGTTACCGATGCCGCCGATGCCGCAGATCGGCAGCCCGCGAGTCTCAGGGTCGCGGGCAATCTCGGCGACCATGTTCAAGGCAATCGGCTTGACCGCCGAGCCGCAATAACCGCCATGG
This sequence comes from Pseudomonas sp. NPDC088890, assembly GCF_044900155.1. Classification (NCBI taxonomy): domain Bacteria; kingdom Pseudomonadati; phylum Pseudomonadota; class Gammaproteobacteria; order Pseudomonadales; family Pseudomonadaceae; genus Pseudomonas; species Pseudomonas sp. NPDC088890. The sequence continues at coordinate 753,448 of NZ_JBJDNG010000001.1, forward strand.
GTGCTCTGATCGCCAACGATTGGATGCGCAACCATGCGCTCGAGATCGACGCTGGTGATCGAGTTGATGGTGTTGATCAGCGACACCGCATCGGCGCCACCGCGATGCGCAGCGCGGGCCGACTGACGAATGTCGGTGATGTTCGGGGTGAGCTTGACGATCACCGGCAGCGAGCAGTAGGTCTTGCACCAGCGGGTGACCATCTCGACATACTCTGGCACCTGGCCGACGGCGGCGCCCATGCCGCGCTCAGGCATGCCGTGTGGGCAGCCGAAATTCAGCTCGATACCATCAGCGCCGGTGGCCTCTACCAGCGGCAGGATGAACTTCCACGACTGCTCCTCGCACGGCACCATCAGCGACACGATCAGCGCGCGGTCGGGCCAGTCCTTCTTGACCTGGGTGATCTCGCGCAGGTTGATCTCCAGCGAGCGGTCGGTAATCAGCTCGATGTTGTTGATGCCCTGCACCGAACGGTTGGCGCCAAAGTGCGCCGAGTAGCGCGACGACACGTTGACCGCTGCTGGGTCTTCGCCGAGGGTTTTCCAGACCACGCCACCCCAGCCGGCCTCGAACGCGCGGACCACGTTGTAAGCCTTGTCGGTTGGCGGTGCGGAGGCCAGCCAGAACGGGTTGGGTGCCTTGATACCGGCGAATTCGATAGATAAGTCGGCCATTTACGCAGCCTCCACATTGAGCATGAGTTGGGCATGGATGGCTTCGGCGGCCAGCTTGCCGTGTTGCACGGCCTGGACGGTGAGGTCCTGACCTAGCGCGGTACAGTCGCCGCCGGCATAGATGCCGGGCAGGTTGGTGCGCAGGTTATGGTCGACCTGAATGCGTTCGCCGTCGCGGGCCAGTTGCGCGGCCAAAGGGTCGCTGAGGCAGGCATCGTCGAAGCGTTGGCCGATGGCCTTGAAGATGGCGTCGGCGGCCAGTTCAAAGGTTTCGCCGGTATCGCGCAGGCGGCCTTCGACCAGCTCGGTGCGGGCAAAGCGCATGCCGCGCACGCGATTGTGCTGATCGAGCAACACCGCATCCGGGCGTGCCCAGGTGTGCAGGCGTACCTGGTTGGCCTTGGCGATGTCCTGTTCATGACCGGTGGCGCCCATGTCAGCATGGCCACGGCGGTACACCAGGTTGACGTCGCGGGCGCCCAGGCGGCTCATCTGCACGGCCATGTCGATGGCGGTGTTGCCCGCGCCGATCACCAGGCAGCGGTCGGCCAACGGCAACTGGCTCAGGTCATCGGTCTGGCGCAGTTCGCGAATGTAGTCGGTGGCGGCGAGCAGGCCGGGCGCTTCTTCGTCCGCCAGGCCGAGTTGGCGTACAGCGTTCAGGCCCAGGCCGAGGAATACCGAGTCGTACTGCTGGTGCAGCTCGCTCAAGCTCAGGTTGCCGCCCAGGCGCTGGCCGTGGCGGATCTCGATGCCGCCGATGCCAAGCAAAAATTGCACTTCTTGCTGGGCGTAGTCATCCACCAGTTTGTAGCGGGCGATGCCGTACTCGTTGAGGCCGCCGGACTTCTCGCGGGCCTCGAAGATCACCACGTCGTGGCCATGCATCGCCAGGCGATGAGCGCAGGACAACCCGGCCGGGCCGGCGCCGACCACTGCGATACGCTTGCCCGTGGCCGGCGCGCGCTTGAATGGGTGCTCGCTGAAACCGGCGTTGTCCAGCGCGTAGCGCTGCAGCTGGCCGATCAGCACAGGCGCGCATTCCTGGGCGTTGTTGCGCACGCAGGCTTGCTGGCAGAGGATTTCGGTCGGGCAGACCCGGGCGCAGCTGCCACCGAGGATGTTCGCCGACAGAATCCGTTCGGCGGCGCCTTGCAGGTTGTCGTCACTGATGCGGTGGATGAACGAGGGGATGTCGATCTCGCTGGGGCAGGCGTTAACGCACGGCGCATCGAAGCAGTACAGGCATCGAGCGCTTTCCAGCGCAGCCTGGCGGGCGCTGAGGGGGGGAGCGAGATCGCCGAAGTTATTGGCCAGTTGGTCGGCGCCGGCGCGGGGGCGCGGCAGGTGCTTCAGGGCATCGATCACGGTTGTAGCCTCTCTCTTTTTTATGGATCCAGGCGGCGGTCACCCGCCTGTCCGTTTCGGGGATGGCAGTCAACGGGTACATCATTCTTGTTCTTGCTCGCCCAGCGCAGGCTATCGCCAGCCTGCGATGGGCTGCCTAGCAGGCCCTTGCTTCAACGCTGAACGGGTGTCGGCCGCTGATGCTCGGCGCGTCGGCTGAGCACCTCATACACCGAGGGGTAGGCCGGGCGCTCCACGTAACGACCGGCGCCAGGTTCCGCGCGCAGGTCGCCATCGGCCCAGAGCACCCGGCCCTGGCTGATGGTGTGGCTGGGGATGCCGCGAACCGTGCGGCCTTCGAAGATGTTGAAATCGACCTGCTGGTGGTGGGTCTTGGCCGAGATCGTGCGGCTGCCCTGTGGGTCCCACAGCACCAGGTCGGCATCGGCGCCGACGCGGATGGCGCCCTTGCGCGGGAACAGGTTGAAGATCTTCGCCGTGTTGGTGGAGGTCAGCGCGACGAACTCGTGCATCGACAAGCGCCCGCTGTTGACCCCGGCGTCCCACAGCACAGCCATGCGATCCTCGATGCCGGCAGTGCCGTTGGGGATGCGGCTGAAGTCGTTGCGCCCGGCGGCTTTCTGCTCGGCGCAGAAGCAGCAGTGGTCGGTGGCGGTGGTGTGCAGGTTGCCCGATTGCAGCCCGCGCCACAGCGCCTCTTGATGCTCGCGTGGGCGGAACGGCGGGCTCATCACAAAGCCTGCGGCGGTGGCCCAGTCCGGGTCGCGGTAGACGCTGTCGTCGATCAACAGGTGGCCGGGCAGGACTTCGCCGTACACCGGCTGGCCCTTGGCCCGGGCATAGGCGATTTCATCCAGCGCCTCGCGGGTCGACACATGCACCAGATACAGCGGCGTGCCCAGGGTTTCGGCGATGCGGATGGCGCGGCTGGCGGCTTCGCCTTCGACCTGCGCAGGGCGCGACAGCGGATGCGCCTCGGGGCCGGTCATGCCCTGGGCGAGCAACTTCTGCTGCAGGTGGTAGACCAGCTCGCCGTTCTCGGCATGCACGGTAGGCACTGCGCCCAGTTGCAAGCAGCGCTCGAAACTGGCCACCAGAGTGTCGTCGGCGGCCATGATCGCGTTCTTGTAAGCCATGAAGTGCTTGAAGCTGTTGACCCCATGGTGCGCGACCAGCTCGCCCATCTCTTCGGCGACCTGCTCACTCCACCAGGTGATGGCGACGTGAAAGCCATAGTCGCTAGCGGATTTTTCCGCCCAGCCGCGCCAGGTGTGGAAGGCTTCCAGCAATGACTGCTGGGGGTTGGGGATGACGAAGTCGATGATCGAGGTGGTGCCGCCGGCAAGCCCTGCGGCAGTGCCACTGAAGAAGTCTTCACTGGCCACCGTGCCCATGAACGGCAATTGCATGTGGGTGTGCGGGTCGATGCCACCGGGCATCAGGTATTGACCGCTGCCATCGAGGGTTTCGCAGCCGGCGGGGGGATCGAGGTCTTCGCCAATGGCGCGGATCAGGCCATCAACACACAGGACATCAGCGGGGTAGCTTTCTTCGTGAGTAACCACGGTGGCGCCACGGATCAACAGGGACATTGCCGTCTTCCTCGCAGGCTGACCGGTCTTGGGCCGGTTCTTGAAATTATTTTTCTGGCAGTGACTGGAGGATAGTTTTAATCCTGTCAGGCCTGACAAGAATGAAATCTAGATGGGGATCTACTATTGTTCAAGAAATATTTTTATAAGCATATTCAGTTTATAAGTTATTGAAAAATAACGAATTAAAACAAAAATCACCAAAATGGTGAGCCTCCTCACCATTTTGACGCACTTGACAAGATGGCAAATTGGTCAAGATTTTCCATGCAAAATCAGCTGCTTGAAACTGGGTGTGAGGGCCTGGTCCGCGGCGCAGAAAAAATCGCTGCACCAGATTGAAACCTGATGCAGGGGCCAAGGCCGGCTCGTTGCAGTAACAGCGTCAGCCACGGGTTTGACCGTGTCCGCCGCTGGCGTTGAACAATGCTTTGCAGATCAGTTGATTACCTGTGGTCGGCGGCGGCCGACCGGGGCAGCTTCGGCCAACCCGGCACGCTTATTGAGAGGGCCCGCAGCCAGGCCGGGCCACAGGTGCAGTACTGGTGGTGTGTGTACTCCGGCCATCGCATTAGCCCGATGAGCGAAAAATTAAAAGAAAATCTGGAGAAGGCCCCATGCAACCGAGCAGATCGGAAGTGATCGAAAAGGATGGTCTGTGCGAGCTCAATGCTGGCAGCGACGTCCTCGACAGCCCCCGCTACAACCACGACATGGCCCCCACCAAGGTGCACCAGCGCACCTGGAACAAGTGGCACATCACCGCCTTGTGGGTGGGGATGTCCATCTGTGTACCGACCTACACCCTGGGCGGGGTGCTGACCGCCTACTTCGGCTTGAGCGTGGGTGAGGCGTTGCTGGCGATCCTGCTGGCCAACCTCATCGTATTGATCCCGCTGACCCTCAACGCCTTTCCAGGGACCAAGTACGGCATTCCCTTCCCAGTGCTGCTGCGCTCCTCGTTCGGCATCCTCGGCTCCAACGTGCCGTGCCTGATTCGTGCGGTGGTCGCTTGCGGCTGGTTCGGTATCCAGACCATGTTCGGCGGCTTGGCCATTCACCTGTTCCTGGGCTCGGTGTTCGACGGCTGGAAGGCCCTGGCCGGTACCGGCGAGGTGCTGGGCTTCATGATCTTCTGGGCGCTCAACCTGTGGGTGGTGCTGCGTGGCGCCGAGTCGATCAAGTGGTTGGAAACGCTGTCTGCGCCGCTGCTGGTGGCAGTCGGTTTCGGCCTGCTGTTCTGGGCCCTGCCGCACATGTCGATGACCGAGCTGCTGGCGCAACCCCCCAAGCGTCCAGAGGGCGCCAGCGTGGTCAGTTACTTCTGCGCGGGGCTAACGGCGATGGTCGGCTTCTGGGCCACGCTGTCGCTGAACATTCCCGACTTCAGCCGCTATGCCAAGAGCCAGAAAGACCAGATCCTCGGGCAGATTTTCGGCTTGCCGCTGACCATGTTCCTGTTCGCCGCCCTGGGGGTGGTGATGACCGCCGCCTCGGCCTCGCTGGTGGGGGAAACCGTCTCCGATCCGGTCAGCCTGATCGGCCGTATCCAGAGCCCAGGCTGGGTCGCATTGGCCATGGCCTTGATCGTGATCGCCACGCTTTCGACCAACACAGCAGCGAACATCGTTTCGCCCACCAACGATTTCCAGAACATCGCCCCCCGCTTGATCGGGCGCACCCGGGCGGTGCTGCTGACCGGGGTGATCGGCTTGCTGCTGATGGGCCACGAGCTGTTGAAAAAGCTCGGCTGGATCGTTTCCGACCTGAGCCTTGAGAGCGTCTATTCCAACTGGCTGCTGGGCTACTCCAGCCTGCTCGGGCCAATTGCCGGGATCATGGTGGTGGACTATTTCCTGATCCGCCGTCAGCAGCTGGACCTTGCCGGGTTGTATCGCGACGACGTTTACCCGGCCTGGAACTGGGCGGGTTTTGCCGCCTTCGCGCTACCGGTGGCGCTTACCGTGATGGCTATCGGCAATAGCAGTTTCAGTTGGTTCTATGACTACGGCTGGTTTACCGGTTCGCTGCTGGGTGGGGCGCTCTACTACGTCCTCGGTGGCATCGCTGCCCGCAGTCCCGCACGGCTGGCTAAACCTGTGCCCTGAGCAACCACGCTGGTCTGTTCGCGGGCAAGCCCGCTCCCACAGGGCTTGGCGTGATGTTCGGATCAGCGTTCAGCCTGTGCGGGCTTGCCCGCGAACAAGTCCCACTCGACAACCCATGCGTGTCAGCAGAAAAAAGCCTGAGGAGATGACCATGAATCCTGCCAAGGATGTCCTGCAATCCACCGACCGCCACGTCGACAGCGCCCGCCTGTGGCAATCTTTGATGGACCTCGCGCGCCTCGGCGCTACCGCCAAGGGCGGCGTCTGTCGCCTGGCGTTGACCGACCTCGATCGCCAGGCCCGTGACCTGTTCGTGCAGTGGTGCCAAGCGGCCGGCTGCAGCGTCAGCATCGACGGCATCGGCAACATCTTCGCCCGCCGCCCGGGGCGCAATCCCAAACTGCCGCCGGTAATGACCGGCAGCCACATCGACACCCAGCCTACCGGCGGCAAGTTCGACGGTTGCTTTGGCGTGATGGCGGGTCTTGAAGTGATCCGCACCCTCAACGACCTCGGCGTCGAAACCGAGGCGCCGCTGGAAGTGGTGGTGTGGACCAACGAAGAAGGCTCGCGCTTCCCTCCCTGCATGATGGGCTCGGGCGTGTTCGCCGGTAAGTTCACCCTCGAGCAGACCCTGGCCAAGACCGACGCGCAAGGCGTGACAGTGGGCGATGCGCTCAACGCCATCGGCTATGCCGGCCCACGTGCCGTGCTTGGTCATCCGGTGGGTGCCTACTTCGAAGCGCATATCGAACAGGGGCCGATTCTTGAGGACCAGGCCAAGACCATCGGCGTGGTGCTCGGCGCCCTCGGGCAGAAGTGGTTCGACCTGAGCCTGCGTGGCGTCGAAGCGCATGCCGGCCCCACGCCCATGCATTTGCGCAAGGACGCCCTGGTCGGCGCTGCGGCGGTGGTCGAGGCGGTCAACCGCACTGCGCTCGGCCATCAGCCCCACGCTTGCGGTACGGTTGGATGCCTGCAAGCGTATCCGGGCTCGCGTAACGTCATTCCGGGGGAAGTGCGCATGACCCTGGATTTGCGTCATCTGCAGGGCGATCAACTGGATGCGATGATCGTCGAGGTGCGTGAGGTGATCGAGGCTACCTGTGCCAAGCACGGCTTGAGCTACGAGCTGACCCCAACCGCAGATTTCCCCGCGCTGTATTTCGACCGCAGTTGCGTCGACGCGGTGCGCGACTCGGCGCGCACGCTTGGCCTGCCGCACATAGACATCGTCAGCGGGGCAGGGCATGACGCGATCTTCCTCGCCGAGCTAGGCCCGGCGGGAATGATCTTCGTGCCCTGTGAAAACGGCATCAGCCACAACGAGATCGAGAACGCCACGCCCGAGGATTTGGCGGCAGGCTGCGCGGTGTTGTTGCGGGCGATGCTGGCAGCGTCCGAGGCGATTGCCAGCGGGCGCTTGGCCGCCTGACGGCGGCTAACACTGCTGGGCTAGCGGCACGGGGAAGGGGCAGCACGTCCTGCCCCAGTGCCTCGTTGACGACGGCCGCTGGCCCTCGCCAAAGGCCCGGCCATCCAGAGTCCGGCGGATTGCCTGCACCATCCGCTGTCGCAAGGCTCCGACCGCGCTGACTGGGACCTATGGCTACAGACACATGGCGTGGAGCCTGACGGCGCGGGCCGAGCTTTGCTGAGGATCTATTGTTATTGCGCGCAGCGGCGATGGGCCAGGGCATTGCTCTGGTGCAAGACAATCATGCCCAGGAAGAGTTACAAAGTGGCAGGCTGGTGGTGGTGCTGGACCTGCCCTGGCCCGCGCGCTTCGCCTATTACGCGGTTGCTCGCCCGCATGCCTTGCAGCGTGCGCCGGTATCCGCGTTCATCGATTGGCTCAGGCAACAGGCGAACCTTGCATCGCCAGTATTGCCCACCGTCTGAAGGGAGATCGCCCCGCCCATGCTCACCCATACCGCTTACCTGCACAGTGCCAAACGCGCCAGGTTGCAACGCTTGCGCGGGCGCGTCGGCTTGGGCCTGGTCGCCGGGCTGTCGGTGCTGGCGGGAATGACCGATGCCATCGGCCTGTTGGCGATGGGCGATTTCGTCTCGTTCATGAGTGGCAACACCACCCGCTTGGCCGCAGCCATCAGCCAGGCCGATCTGGCCCTGGTGGTGCGTCTGGCGCTGGCGATTGTTGGCTTCGTAGTCGGCAATGCCCTTGGCGTGATGCTGGTGCGCAGCTTCAAGCGCAAGGCCTGGCCGGTGCTGTTGATCGTCGCCAGCCTGCTGACCGGCGCTGGCCTGTGGCCGGTACCGACGGCATTGCCAGCGCTGCTCACGGCGATCCTGGCCATGGGCATGATCAATGCCGTGGTCGAGCAAGTGAATGGCCTGCCGATCGGCCTGACCTATGTGACCGGTGCGCTGTCACGCTTCGGTCGCGGGCTTGGGCGCTGGCTGCTGGGCGAGCGGCGCAATGGCTGGCGGGTGCAGTTGGTGCCTTGGACTGGCATGTTGCTGGGCGCCGCGCTGGGGGCTTGGTTGCAACAATGGCTGGGGCTGATGGCGCTGATTGGCAGTGGCGCGTTGGCCAGCGTACTGGCCTTGGTCTGCGCCTTCATCCCCAGGGCTTGGCAGTTGGGCTACCTGCCGCGCTAACGGAGCTGTAGTCCTTTTCGGTAAGGGTAATGGCTTAGTCGAGCACCGGCCGCAGGAAGCTTCGCTCATAACTCAGAATGAACCGTTGCTCGGTCGCCAGGGCGAACGCGGCGATGCATTCCGGATCGGTTTCGGACGCTTTGCGGTACTGTTCGTACGCCGCAAGGCTGGGGAAACTGAACAGTGCGTAGGCGATATTGTTGGCGCCCTCGCAAGGCAGGAAATAACCATGGTGGGTGCCGCCCATGCGGTTGACCAGATGAATCCACAACCGTGAGTAGTGCTCGAAGGCAGGGATCTGGTAGGGGTCGATGACGTATCTGAGGTGGCAGGTAATCATTCGCTCATTCCTTTGCTGCGAGGTGGGGCGCACACCTTAGCAGGCAACCCGTAGCAGCGTCGATTAGCGCCCCATCAACGCGAGCACCAGGGTCTGACTGATCATTCGCAGCAATCCCTTGTGACAGGGGGGTGTGCCGGGGTTGCCTCTGTATGGTCCGATTGGCCCCCATCTGTAGCTTATGCCAGTTGCCTCCCTGCTTTAGCATCGATGGCCCAGCCTAGGTGCAAGTTATGAACGAGACTCCCCGCACAATCGATTTTTCCGGCCTGATGGTGCGTCGGTTGCAAACGGGTGACCACGCGATGATCTGCGCCCAGCGCGAAAAAATGTTCGCTGAGGCCGGTGGTGAGCCTGCCCAGCTGCGCGTCATGACCGAGCACTTCGCGACTTGGTTACGCCCGCGTTTATTGGACGGGCGATACTTTGGCTTCGTCCTCAGCGATCAAGGCAAAACCGCTGCGGCGATTGGTTTGATGAGCCTGGACTGGCCGCCGCATCCGGCTCATCCAACCTGCGCCCAGCGTGGTTATGTGCTCAATGTGTTCGTCGAGCCTGACTACCGACGGCGCGGGTTGGCCTCGGCCTTGATGAACCTGGCCGATGCCGAGTTCGCCCGGCGCGGCATCGGCTTTGCCATTCTCCATGCCACCGAACTTGGCCGGCCGGTGTATGAAAACCTGGGCTGGGTACCGACCGCTGAGATGGCCAAGACCATCCCGCTCGATTGAGCGACTAACACGCCCTACAGCATTTCACTTTTATTGAGTTCCAAGACATGGATATCCACTTGCTCCTCGCTTATTCCCTGGTTGCCGCGATTGCCATCGCCAGCCCTGGGCCTGCCTCATTGATGGCGATCAACAACAGCATCCAGTACGGCGCACGCTCGGCGATCTGGTCGTCGCTGGGCAATGTCAGTGGCCTGTTCTGCTTGTCGGCAGCGGCGATGCTCGGCTTGGGGGCCTTGCTTGCCAGCTCGGAAATACTGTTCAACGCCGTGAAGATTCTGGGGGCGGCTTACCTGTTCTACCTGGGCGGCAAGCAGCTATTGAAGAAGAATTCGATGCTTGCGAACGATGGCGCGGGCAGCAGCAAGGCCAACAGACCGACGCGGATGAAACTGTATAAGTCGGCATTTCTCACGGCAGCGACCAACCCCAAGGCGACTATGTTCTTCACCGCGTTGTTCCCGCAGTTCATTGACCAGGGGGCTGCATTGCTGCCGCAGTTTCTGATCCTTACCTCGATTTTCATGGCGCTGTCGCTGATGTCGCTTGGGCTGTACGCAATGCTCGCCTCGCGGGCCAAGGGCGTGTTGACCCGGCCGGCGTTTTCGCGCTGGGTCAGCCGGGTGGTAGGGACCACCTTCATTGGCTTCGGCGCGGCGATTTTGATGATGCGTCGGCAGACGGCCTGAGCGCGGCGCAGCTGGAGACTGCTCAGGGGGGCATCGCTGGCAATCGAAGGCTGTGAGCTCCACTATTGAAGCTGATCGAATAGGTGGCGGAGGTGCGTCATGCAGCGATTCAGCGCAGGGTGTCTATGCGGCGACGTCCGGATTGAAGCAACGGGGAGGCCCTACCGGGTTGGCCTGTGTCACTGTCTGGATTGTCGAAAGTTTCACGGGGCGTTGTTTCATGCCTCGGCGATCTTTCCTCAGGCGGCGGTGACGATCACGGGTGAGACGCGCGATTACGCGGGGCGGCATTTTTGTCCGCGTTGTGGTTCGTCGGTGTTCAATCGCAGTGCTGATGAAGTCGAGGTCAATCTGGGGGCGATGGATGCGCCTGATCAACTGCAGCCGACCTATGAAAGCTGGACGGTGCGCCGCGAGGGCTGGTTGCCGGCGTTTGCCCTGGCCAAGCATTACCCGCAGGACCGTGAAGGGGTAGGGCGAAGCGAGGATTGATGGCGTGTCAGTGCCGGCCTCATCGCGGGGCGAGCCCGCTCCCACGCCCATCTCCCACGAGGACCTGAGCGGCCTGCGTGGGAGCGGGCTTGCCCCGCGATGAGGCCGGCACAGTCAATCCATTGGCTGGGCTTACAACCAGTAAGTCACCGCCCACCAGCCCAGGCCACCCATCACGACGGTATACGGCAAGGCCATCCACACCATCCGCCCGTACGATAGCCGAATCAGCGGGGCAATCGCCGAGGTCAGCAGGAACAGAAACGCTGCCTGGCCATTGGGCGTGGCCACGCTGGGCAGGTTGGTGCCGGTATTGATCGCCACCGCCAAGGTCTCGAAATGCTCGCGGCTCATCGCACCGTTGACAAATGCTTGCTTGACCTCGGTGATGTAGATGGTCGCCACGAACACGTTGTCGCTAATCGCCGACAGCAGGCCGTTGGCCAAGTACAACATGCCTGGCTGCTGCTCGGCCGGTAGGGCCAGCACCGAGGCGATCAGCGGGCTGAACAACTGCTGCTGATGGATCACTGCGACCACCGCGAAAAACACCACCAGCAACGCCGTGAACGGCATGGCGTCCTGGAACGCGCGGCCCAGGCGGTGCTCGTCGGTAATGCCGGTGAACGCGGTGATCAGCACGATCACCATCAGGCCAATCAAGCCGACTTCGGCGATGTGCAGACCCAGGCAGACAATCAGGATCAGCGCGGCAACCCCCTGCACCAGCAGTGCCAGGCGCTGCGCTGGGGTGCGCGCGGCATCGTCCTCGGCGGCGTGGGCAGCCAGCACCTGGCGTACGCGCTCGGGCATCAGGGTGCCGTAGCCGAACAGGCACAGCTTCTCCAGGGCTACGCAGGTCACCAGGCCGGCGGCGAGTACTGGCAAGGAAACCGGCGCCACCTTGAGGAAGAAATCGGCGAAGTGCCAATCCAGCTCATGGCCGATCAGCAGGTTCTGCGGCTCGCCGACCAAGGTGCACACCCCGCCCAGCGCCGTGCCGACTGCGCCATGCATCAACAGGCTGCGCAGAAAGGCGCGAAACTGGTCGAGGTCTTCACGGTGCAACTGGGCGACCTGCTGGTCGCTGGCCAGCTCGGACTCTTCCCGGGGGTTGGCCCCATCCGCCACCCGGTGATAAACCGCATAGAAACCCACCGCCGCGCTGATGATCACCGCCGTCACGGTCAGGGCATCGAGAAACGCCGAAAGAAACGCCGACAACACGCAGAACAACAGCGCCAGCAGGGCCTTGGAGCGCACCCCCAGCAGGATTCGCGAGAACAGGAACAGCAGCAGCTCCTTCATGAAGTGAATACCCGCGACCATGAACATCAGCAGCAGGATCACCGGGAAGTTGTGCAGCAGCTCTTCGTACAGCGCCTGGGGCGTGGTCAGCTTGATCAGCAAGGCTTCGATCAACAGCAGACCGCCAGGCATCAGCGGATAGCACTTGAGGGCCATGCCCAAAGTGAAGATGAACTCGATCACCAGCAGCCAGCCTGCGGCCACTGGGCCAGCGCTGAGCAGCACCAGTGGGTTGAGGATCAGGAACAGGCAGATGACCGCCTTGTACCAAAGCGGCGACTGGCCCAGAAACGAGCGGGCGACAGTGCCGGCCAGAGAGCGTGACATGAATTTGTATCCTTATGATTCTGCAGTGGCGCAAAGTGCCCCAAGCGGGCGCATCGCGCAAGCTGTGCAGTCCCGCTTTTGGCACAAGTGCGGCCTGTGGGGTGCGCTATAGTCCGGCGCTGAACCCTTTTCCCACAGGAGTGCCGCCCGTGACCGACTACACCGCGTTCAAGGTCGAACTGACCGACAACATCGCCCACGTTCAGATCAATCGCCCGGAAAAGATCAACGCAATGAATGCGGCGTTCTGGGAAGAGATCATCGCGATCTTCAAGTGGATCGACGACACCGATGCGGTGCGCGCCGTGGTCATCAGCGGCGCAGGCAAGCATTTCTCCTCGGGCATCGACCTGATGATGCTGGCGTCGCTGGCCAACCAGTTGGGCAAGGACGTCGGTCGCAATGCTCGCCTGCTGCGCCAGACCATCCTGCGCATGCAGGCCTCGTTCACCGCGGTCGACAAATGCCGCAAGCCGGTCTTGGCGGCGATCCAGGGGTATTGCCTGGGCGGTGCGATCGACTTGGTTTCGGCCTGCGACATGCGCTACTGCAGCAGCGATGCGCAGTTCTCGATCAAGGAGATCGACATGGGCATGGCCGCCGATGTCGGCACCTTGCAACGTTTGCCACGGATCATCGGTGATGGCGTGATGCGCGAAATGGCCTATACCGGTCGTCACGTCGAGGCCGAAGAGGCGCGGCAGATCGGCCTGGTCAACCGGGTCTACCCTGATCAGGCGGCGCTGCTTGATGGAGTCTTTGCCATTGCCCGGGAAATTGCGGGAAAATCCCCCATTGCCGTGGCCGGCACCAAAGAGATGATCGGCTACATGCGCGACCATCGCATCGACGATGGCCTGGAGTACATCGCCACCTGGAACGCCGCCATGCTGCAGTCCGAAGACTTGCGGGTAGCCGTGGCGGCGCACATGAGCAAACAGAAACCGACGTTCGCCGACTGATTGGGCGGGGGACGCGCTTGAAGGAAGCCGAACATGTCAGCACGCTGGACTACCGCAGTACTCGACCCGCAGATCTCTGGGGGCTGGGCCGTTGCCCGCGGCCCGGACGGGTTCCTGGTGGATGACAACGGCGCGCTGTTCCCTCGCGAGTGGCTCAAGCGCCAAGCGCTGGACGTGCTCAGCGAGCACGGCATCGGCCACTTCGACGGCGAGCCGGTGTTCTTGCTCGAACTGCGCAGCGCTGGCGAAGTGGCCGGTTGTGGCTGGCGTGGCCTGCGCCAGTTCATGCTCGAAGGCGATTTCGATACCTACAAGCTACTGGGCTATGCCGCGCAGATCGGCACCTGGGCGCGTGAGCACCGTTTCTGCGGCAGCTGTGGCCAGGCAATGACGCAGATCCACTGGGAGCGGGCGATGTACTGCAAGCCTTGCGATCTGCGCAGCTACCCACGGATCTCGCCGAGCATGATCGTCCTGGTGACGCGCGGCGACGAGATTCTGCTGGCGCGCTCGCCGCGCTTTGTCACCGGGGTCTACAGCACCCTGGCTGGTTTCGCCGAACCCGGTGAGTCGGCAGAAGACTGCCTGGTGCGCGAAGTGCGTGAGGAAGTGGCGGTGGAGGTGAAGAACATCCAGTACGTGGGCAGCCAGTGTTGGCCATTCCCGCATTCGATGATGCTGGGCTTTCATGCCGAGTACGCCGGTGGCGAGATCGTCATGCAGCCGGATGAGATCGAGGATGCGCAGTGGTTCAACGTCCATGCGTTACCGCCATTGCCGGCCGGGCGTTCCATCGCCCGGCACCTGATCGACCTGTATGTCGCGCGCCGCTTAGGCTTGCCCGAACCAGTGCTGCCAGGCTAGGCGCACGGTCAACGCCAGCACCACGGTGATGAACACCGGGCGGATGAACTTGCTGCCGCCGCTGATCGCCGTGCGTGCACCGAAGAAGGCGCCGACCATCACTGACAGGCCCATGGCCAAGCCGACGATGTAGTCCACTTGCCCAGACACGATGAACACCGTCAGCGCCGCGATGTTGCTGACGAAGTTCATGCTGCGCGCCACGCCGCTGGCGCGGACCAGGTCGATCGGATACAGCAGCAGCGTGCTGACCGTCCAGAACGCCCCGGTGCCAGGGCCTGCCACGCCATCGTAGAAGCCCAGGGTGAAGCCCTGCGGCACCTGCCAGGTTTTCTTGATCGGTGCATCGGCATCCAGCGGCGCCTTCGGCGTGCCGCCAAACAGCAGGTAGATACCGCAGGCGAAGACGATCACTGGGAGCATTTTGTTCAGCCATTCGGCGGGCAGGTAGTGAGCGATGATCGCCCCCAGCAGTGCCCCGACCAGGGTGGCGAACAGGGCAGGGCGCCACTGCGCCGGGTGGAACAGCTTGCGCCGGTAGTAGGTGAAGCCGGCGGTGGCCGAGCCGAAGGTCGAGCTGAGCTTGTTGGTGCCCAGCACCAGGTGCGGCGGCATGCCTGCGGTGAGCAGTGCTGGTGTGGTCAGCAGGCCGCCACCGCCGGCGATGGCATCGATGAAGCCGGCGACGAAGGCGACTGCGGCGAGGATCAGCAGGGTGAGCGGTTCTACAGAGAGTTCGAAAGGCATGAGGGTTCGGGCTTAAGCGGCAAAGGCGCGGCAAAAGGCCGCGCTAAAGCCTGCCATGGTAGCCCTCGGGGTGAAGGGTTGCCAGTGCTGGCCTTATCGCGGGGCAAGCCCGCTCCCACGTTGGCCCTGCGATAAACCCAGCCATCGTCACAGGAGCCGGTGGGACTGCCAGCAATCTTCACAGGAACCAGCGGTACTCCCTGGCACTGACCTCCTGCATGAATGCCAGGTGATCCTGACGCTTGTTCTCGCAGTAGACCATCACGAACTCCTCGCCCAGGCCTGCCAGCACGGGTGGGTAATCGCGCATCGCGGCTACGGCGCTCAGCAGATCCTTGGGAAAATCAATGCCGCTGCGACGATCTTCATTGAGCGGCGCGATCGGTTCCTGCGCCGCGTCCAGGCCATGCTCCATGCCCGCCAGAATGGCCGCCAGCACCAGGTACGGATTGGCGTCGGCCCCGGCCAAGCGGTGCTCGATGCGCAGGTTGCGCGGATCCGACTCGGGAATACGGATGCACGCGTCGCGATCTTCGAACCCCCAGCTGGCGCGGCTGGCGGCATTGACCATGGCGCCATAGCGCCTGAACGCATTGTGGTTGGCGGCAAAGATCGGCATGCAATGCGGCAGCAGCGCCAGGCAACCGGCCACCGCATGGCGTAACGGCCGTTGCTCGTCAGCGGCCAATAGGTTGTTGCCGGCCTGGTCATACAGGCTGACATGCACATGCATGCCGCTGCCCGGCGCCTGCAAGTAGGGTTTGCTCATGAAACTGGCGCGCAGGCCGTGCTTGAGGGCCACGCCGCGGGTGCTGCGGCAGAACAGCGCCGCCCAGTCGGCGGCGCGCAGGCCGTCGTCGCAGTGGCCGAAGTTGATCTCGAACTGGCCGGGGCCCAGCTCGGCGGTGATCACGTTGGCGTCCACGCCTTGCGCATTGGCGGTCTCGACCATCTCGCGCAGCACGTCGCTAAAGCGCGACAGCCGTTCGATGTGCATGTTGGGCTGGTCATCCTGATCGCCGCTGAGCGGGTCGCGGGGGAACTGCGGCACACCGTCCTGGAGCGTGCGTTCGAACAGGTAGAACTCCAGCTCGAAGGCCACCACCGGGCGAATGCCGCGACGCTGCAGACGTTGCAGCACACGGGCGAGCACTTCCCGTGGCTCGAACTCGATGGGGGCGGCGGTGCCGTCGGAGCTGATCAGCATCTGCCCCAGCGGTTCACGCTCCCAGCTAACCGGCGTGAGGGTGCCGGGGATCAGCCGGCGTGGCGCGTCCGGGTCGCCGTCGTTGAAACAGTAGTCGCCAATGTCGAACAGTCCGCCTTGCACGCCGAGCAGTACGCAGTTTTGCGGCAGCTTCAGCGGGCTGCCAGCCGCGACCTTTTCCAGCATGTCGACGGGGTAGCGCTTACCGTAAAAATGCCCGGGGATGTCCAGGCTGATCAAGTCGACATAGCGTACAGCGGGGTGTTGGCTGCGAAACGCGCGTACTTCACTGAGCAAATCGGCAAAACCTTGGGTGGTGGTCATGGTGTGCTCTCAACGGAAGACCCAGAGGACGCGGGTCGCCTGGGTGGACAGGTTGGCATAGCGAAAATGACGGTTGGGCGGCAGCTGGAAGCTGTCGTTGGGGTAGAGGGTGACGGGCTCATCCTGGCCATCGAGCCAGAGGGTCAGCTCACCTTGCAGAACAAAGCCGCCTTGCTCGGAGCTGTCGTTCAGGTGCCCCTCGCCACTGCTGGCACCCGGTGCCAGGTGGCTATCGAGCATCGAGAAGCCGCCGTTGAGCTTGGGCGACACCAGCACATCGGTAACGCCACCGGCGTAGTACAGCGTGCGCCGCTCGTCCGGGCGGGTGACCCAGTCCAGCGCGCGCGGTTTGCTGACGTTGTAGAAATAGGTAGTGGGCACCTTCAATGCTTCGCTGATGGCGGTCAGGTCAGCCACGGTCGGGCGCGACAAGCCGCGCTCGACCTGGGACAAGAAGCCTACCGAGCGATTGATCTGATTGGCCAGTTCATCCAGGGTCAGCCCACGGTGCTTGCGCAGGTCGCGGACCAGGATCGCCAAGCCTTCGATTTCATCTTGCATGTTCATTGCCATGGCTCCGATCAGAAGTTGTCGCGTAGCCGATACCAGGCCTTGGCCGCCGCCTCCAGTGGCGCGGCCAGCAAATCGCCGCCGGGGAAGCGGCCGTTGTCGATGCCCTGGTACAGGCTTAGCAACTGCTCATCGCCGAGGATCGCATCGCTGACCGCCCGCGCCCCGGCCAGGGTCGGCAGCACGCCATGGCCGGAAAACCCCTGTAGCCAGTAGCGCTGGCCCTGGCGGCCGATGTCTGGGGTGCGTTGGATGCTGCAGTCGATGTGCCCGCCCCAGGCATGCTCCAGCGCGACCCCGGCCAGTTGTGGGAAGACCCGCTCCAAATACGGTCGAGTGGCGCTGGCGATGTCCTTGGGAATGCCACCCAGATAGGTGCAGCCGCCGCCGAACAGCAGGCGATGGTCCGGGGTCAGGCGGAAGTAGTCGGGGACGAACTGGTTGTCGATCACGCAGCTGTTGCGCGGCAGCAGTGACTGGGCGAAGGCCGGTTCCAGTGGTGCGGTGGTCACTTGGTAGGAGCCCACCGGCAGCAGCCGGCGGGCCAGGGGCCGATCGAGGCGGTCGATGTAGGCGTTACAGGCCAGCACCAGCACCTGGCTGCGGACCTCGCCATGATCGCTGCGGGCGACGAAACCGCTGGCGGTTTGCTGGTAGTCGTGGACCTGGCTCTGTTCGAAAATCTGCCCGCCAGCGGCTTCGATGGCACTGGCCAGGCCTTGCGCCAGCTTCAGTGGGTTGAGATGGGCGCCATTGGGGTCATACAGCGCGGCCTGGTAGCGGGGGCTGTCGATCCAGTCGGGTAGTTCATCGTGGCCGATCAGGCGCAAGGCGTCGTAGCCCCATTTTTCCTCGGCTTCGCGTTTTGCCTGGGCAAGCAGGTTGACCCGGCGGGGTAGCACGGCAGTCCACAGGCTGCCGGTCCGGTAGTCGACATCGAAGCCATGGCGCTGCGGCAGTTCGCGCAGCTCTTGGGCAGCCCAGCACATGCTGTCCCATAAACGGCGGGTACGCTCAAGGCCCAGGGCTTTTTCCAGCGGCGGCATATCGCACGACCAGCCCAGCAGCGCCTGGCCGCCATTGCGCCCGGACGCAGCCCAAGCCACCCGGCTGGCTTCCAGCAGCGTTACCCGTTTGCCGGCTAGGGCTAGGCGCAGGGCGGTGTGCAGGCCGCTGAAGCCGGCGCCGATGATCAGTACCTCGGTATCAAGCGGGCCTTGCAGGGTAGGGCGTAGCGGGATCGGTGCGGGGTAGGTTTTGGCGTAGTAGCTGGCGACGTGCTGTGCGGATTGCTTGAACATGCCGAGCCTCGTGAAATTTATTGTTGTTTATTTCATGAAAATTTAGCAGAAGATTTTCATTGTGCCAGTGAGGTTTGTAGGCATGCGCCGCGAAGAGGCCAGCACAGACAACGGCCCAACAGGTAAGCTTCGCCTCGAACGCCCAGTTTCATTCCTCGAACAAGAGCGATTACCGCCATGCGCCGCCTACCCTCGCTGACCGCCCTGCGCACCTTCGAATGCGCCGCCCGCCACGGCCATTTCGGCCGTGCCGCCGCCGAGCTGTGCGTCACCGACAGCGCCGTCAGCCACCAGATCCGCCAACTGGAAGAGCAGTTGGGCGTGGCGCTGTTCGAGCGCGTCGGCCGCCAGGTGCGCCCCAGCGCGGAAGCCGAGCGCCTGCTGCATCACCTGCAACAGGCCTTCGAGTTGATCGGCAAGGCCTGCGATGAGCTGCGTGACCCAGCCTCCCAGGCGGTGCTGCGGGTGGCGGTCACTGCGGAGCTGGCGCAGAAGTGGCTGGTCGCCCGCTTGGCCGACTTCAGCAGCCGCTACCCGCACATCACCCTGCACCTGCACGACCAGCCAATCGATGCTGGCGCCCCGGCCCTGGATGTCGATATCGCCATCACCTACGGCACCAGCGCATTGGACGCCAGCACCCACTTCGTCCGGCCGCTGCCGTTGTTGCAGTTCTTTCCGGTGTGCAGCCCTGGGCTGTTCAACCAGGGCGGGCTCAAGCGCCCACGCGACCTGGTACGCCACTGCCTGCTGCACGACGACCAGGATGGCAAGACCTGGACCACCTGGCTGGCCACTCACGCCGATGACGCGCTACCTACCCGCCAACTGTATTTTCCCCATGCGGCATTGGCCCTTGAGGCGGCGGTGCTGGGCCAGGGCGTGGCGATGGGCGACAACCTGACCTGCCAGGCCGATCTGCAAAGTGGCCGCCTGGTGCGCCCATTCAGTGCCAGCGTCACTGCCCAAGGGCAATACGCCCTGGTGTGCGAACGCCTGCGCCTGGAGCGCGCAGCAGTGGCGGATTTCGTCGATTGGTTCATCGAACAGATCGCCGAACCCTGAATTGAATTCACCTATCGCTGAGTTTTCATCGTTGGAAGCGTGGCGTTGGGCGGCGTAGCGTCTGCTCATCCCATCCAGTGACGACGAGATTGACCCATGGCACGTTCGCTTACCACCACTCCCAAAGCTGATGGTTTCCGCCTGCCCGGAGAGTTCGAGCCAAAGGCTGGCTGCTGGCTAGGCTGGCCGGAGCGCACGGATGTCTGGCGCAATGGGGCAAAGCCTGCGCAAAAAGTTTGGGTCGAGATTGTCACTGCTATCGCCAGCAGTGAGCCGGTGACGGTCTGCGCCTCCGCTGCCCAGTACGCCAATGCCCGGCGGGTACTGCCCGAGCAGGTGCGGGTGGTGGAAATGACCTGCAATGACACCTGGTTCCGTGACAGCGGGCCGTGTTTTGTGGTCAACGACAGCAGCGGCGAGGTGCGCGGCGTCGACTTTGAGTTCAACGCTTATGGTGGGCTCGATGGCGGTCTGTACTACCCGTGGGACAAGGACGATCAGATCGCCCGCAAAGTCCTCGAAATCGAGCACCTGGACCGCTATCGCGCCCCATTGATCGCCGAGCTTGGCGGGATCCAGAGCGACGGCCAAGGCAGCCTGCTGACCACCGAACAATGCCTGCTCAACCGCAACCGCAATGCCCATCTGGGCAAGGACGAAGTGACCCGCAGGCTGCAGGACTACCTGGGCGCTGAGCAGGTGATCTGGTTGCCACGGGGCTGCAAGTTCGACGAAACCGACGGCCATGTCGATGATCTGGCGTGTTTCGTGCGCCCTGGTGAAGTGGTGCTGCAATGGACCGACAACCGCGACGACCCGCAGTGGGAAATCTACCAGGAGGCCTACGATATCCTGCGCAGCACCCGCGACAGCCGTGGCCGCGAGCTTAAAGTTCACAAGTTGCCCCAGCCGGATGTGCTGCAATGGACTGCCGAAGAAGCTGCCGGCCTGGATCAGGTCGAAGGCACCCACCTGCGCGAGGCGGGCACGCGCATCTGCGCCTCGTATATCAACTATTACGCGGGTAACTCGGCGATTGTCGTGCCGCTGTTTGGCGACCGCAATGACAGCGTGGCGCAGGCGACGTTGGCTGAATTGTTCCCTGGGCACCGCATCATCGGCATTGAAAACTCCCGCGAGATCCTGCTGGGTGGCGGCAACGTGGCCTGCATCACTATGCCGCAATACGCTGGGGGACGCCGCTGATGAAACTGCGCAACCTCGCCCTTGCCGTGGCGTTGGGCTGCGCAGGGGCGGCGGCGCAGGCCGCCGACGCACAACAGCCGACCGTCAACCTGTACATCTGGGGCGAATACCTCGCCCCGGACACCCTGGCCAACTTTGAGAAGCTCACGGGCATCCGGGTGGTTGCCGACCATTTCGATTCTCTGGAAACCGCCGAGACCAAGCTACTCACCGGCGGCAGTGGCTACGATCTGGTGCTCAGCGCCGGGCAGCACTTGAGCCGAGCCATTGCCAGCGGCGCCTTGCAGCCGCTGGACAAGGCCAAGCTGCCGCACCTGCAGGGTATCGGTGAAGAGTTCCGTCAGCACATGGCAGTGTTCGACCCCGGCAACCACTACGCCGGGACTTACGCCTGGGGCACTACCGGGGTGGGCTTTCAGCAGCAGGCGGTCCAGGCGCGGCTGGCCGATGCGCCGCGCGATAGCTGGGCGATGTTGTTCGATCCGCAGGTGGTGGCGAAATTCGCCGATTGCGGGGTCAGCCTGCTGAATGATCCCAATGAGGTGTTTGCCGCGGTAATGCGCTACCTGGGGTTGGACATCAATCAGCAGCGCCTGGAAGACCTCAAGCTGGCTGAGGCGCAGCTGCGCAAAATACGGCCCTACATCCGCTACTTCGACAATGATCGCAACATCAATGACCTGGCCAATGGCGAAACCTGTGTGGCGATGTCGTGGAACGGCAATGTGGCTATTGCCCAAGGCCAGGCGCAGCAGGCGGGCAAGCCGTTCAGCCTGGATTACCGGATTCCGCAGGAGGGCACGTTGATCTGGCTCGATGCCCTGGTGGTGCCCAAGGATGCACCGCATCCACAGGCCGCCTGGGCGCTGATGGACTACTTGATGCGCCCTGAGGTGATCGCGCCGATTACCGACACCATCCACTATGCCAATGCGATAACCGCCGCTGATGGCCTGGTGGATGCGCAGATTCGCAATGCGCCAGGAACGTACCCGCCGGCAGAGGTGCGGGCGCGGTTGTATAGCAAGAATGACAATGGCAAGCAGTTCAATCGCGAGCTGACAAGAGCCTTCAGCCGGCTGAAAAGTGGGACGTAGGTTGGCTGATGGCCTCTTCGCGGCGGTTCGGTGCCCCGACAAGCCCGCTCCCACAGGGATAGCGCAGACCCCGAGAACAGCGCAGTACCTGTGGGAACGGGCTTGTCGGGGCGCCGAACCGCCGCGAAGAGGCCGCAACAGGCTCCACAGTCATGCGCCTAGGTTGCAGGCGTCTTGCGCTTGCTTTGTCGAGGCTTGCCACTGGCGGCTTTGGCCGCTCCAGCGGCCTTGGCCTTGCCGCCGCTGCGGCGCTTTTTCTTCCAAGGCGCACCCTTGCCACCCGCAGGCACCAAAGGCCCACTGATGGTCATGCGCATGCCTCGGCAGCGCTCGACCAGTTTGCCCATCCATGCCGACTGGCGGGCGACGAACTCTTCCAGGCTCATCTCGCCACTTTGCACCATGTCCAGCGCCTGCTCCCAGATCGCCGTGGTGCCAGGGTCGGCAATCGCCCGGGGTACGGCATCGATCAGGCTGAACGCCGCCGGGGTAGCCGCCAGCGCCTTGCCATTTTTCACCAGGTAACCACGATCGAGCAGGCCTTGAATGATGCTGGCGCGAGTCGCTTCGGTGCCGATGCCGGTGGTGTCCTTGAGCTTTTGCTTGAGCTTGGGATCGTCGACCAGCTTGGCGACGTTCTTCATGGCCTTGATCAGGTCGCCTTCGGTGAAGGGCTTGGGCGGCTGGGTCCACAGGTCCTTGAGCTGCAGGCCATGCACGGCGCAGTCCTGGCCTTCGCGCAGTGCGGGCAGTACCTGCGCAGGTGGCGCTTCACGGCCTTTGGCTGGGGTCAGCGCTTCGGGCAGGGCGCGGCGCCAACCCGCCTCGACGATCTGCTTGCCCACCGCGCGCAAGGCGTGGCCGGCGCAATCGAATTCGGCCTGGGTGCGGTCGTACTCGTGATTGGCCAGGAACTGCGCCAGATAGCGTGCCCGCACCAGGGTGTACACCGCCTTGTGCTTGGGCGGCAGCCGCGAGGGATCGCTGGCTGCGGCGGTGGGAATGATGCCGTGGTGCGCGCTGACCTTGGCGTCATTCCAGGCCCGCGAGCGGCGCTGCGGTTGCAGATGTGCGTGCAGTGGCGCAAGGCTGGCGTCGACGCGCTGCAGGGCGGCAAGAATCGCCGGGGCCTCGGCGTGTTGGCTTAGCGGCAGGTAGCCGCAATCGCTGCGTGGGTAGGTGATCAGTTTGTGGGTTTCGTACAGGGCCTGGGCAATGTCGAGGGTTTCCTGGGCGCCCAGGCCGAGCTTTTTCGAGCACACCTCCTGCAGGGTGCCCAGGTCGAACGGCAGCGGTGCTACCTCGCGCACGCGCTCGGTGGTCACCTTGCTCACTCTGGCACTGGCGGCAGCGTTGATCTGGTCAGCGGCTTGCTGGGCCAAGCCCTGGTTGAGGCAGCGACCCTGATCGTCACAGGCATCTTCAGGTGCGCGCCATTGGGCGTTGAATACGCTGCCGGCGTGTTCCAGCTGGACGTCGATGGCCCAGAACGGCACGGGTACGAAGTCAGCGATGCTGCGATCACGGTCGACCACCAGGCGCAGCGTCGGCGTTTGCACCCGGCCCACTGGCAACACCCCTTGGTAGCCAGACTGCTGGCCGAGCAGGGTGAACAGTCGGCTCATGTTCATGCCGATCAACCAGTCGGCACGCGAACGGCCCAGGGCTGAATGGTACAGGCTGAAGGTTTCATTGCCGGGTAGCAGGCGTGCCAGGGCCTTGCGAATAGAAGCGTCATCCAGCGCCGACAGCCACAGTCGCTGGATCGGTCCGCGGTAGCGGCAGTGCTCGACCAGCTCGCGGGCGATCATCTCGCCTTCACGGTCGGCGTCGGTGGCGATCACCAGCTCACTGGCTTGGCCGAGCAGGCGTTTAACGGCCTTGAATTGGCTGGCGGTCTTGGGCTTGACCAGCATCTTCCACTTGTCCGGGATGATCGGCAGGTCAGCGAGGTTCCAGCGCTTGTAGCGGTCGTCGTAGTTGTCGGGTGGGGCGGTTTCAAGCAGGTGGCCGATGCACCAGGTGACGCACAGGTCAGGGCCTTGCCAGCAGCCATCGCCGCGGCGGGTGGCGCCGAGGACTTGGGCGATGTCTTTGGCCTGGGAAGGCTTTTCGCAGAGAAAGAGGCGCATGGCCGGCAACGCTTCGTGGGCAAACGATGGGCGTTAGGATGCGCAAAGAAAAGGGGGGAAGCAAGCTATATCTGTATGGATGTACAGCTTTTTGTGTCGCGCAGCTAATTGGCTGTCGACCCTGAACGCGGGGCAAGCCCGCTCCCATCCAGGAGCAGGATTGCCTCGCGAAGATCAGATCAGGCGATCTCGTGGGAGTCGCGAACCATATCTACGTGCGGGATACCGGCCTCGAGGAATTCCTCGCTGACCACGCGAAAGCCCAGCCGCTCATAGAATGGCGTGGCATGCACCTGGGCACTCAAGGTCTGCTGCTTGAGGTCGCGGTGCTGCGCTTCGGCGATCACTGCCTGGACCAGCGCGTCGCCCACCTTCAGGCCACGCCAGTCCTTGAGCACCGAGATGCGGCCGATGGTGCCATCGGCGAGCAAACGGGCGGTGCCGATCGGGTAGTCGCCTTCCAGGGCCAGGAAGTGCAGGGCTTCCTGATCTTCGGCATCGAACTCCAGCTCAGGCGGAATGTGCTGTTCGGCGACAAACACCGCTTCGCGGATGCGGCGGATATCGGCGTTGTCTTTATGCCAGTCGGCGAGGCGAACGCTGATTTTATTCATTGGCGAATCCCACACTCCCTTGTTTGACCAGCTGGCAGACCAACGTGCGGCCTTCTTCGTCGTTGAGCCACTCTACAAGGTTTTCGATGTGCAGTGCGTCGGCCGCGCAGATCAGCTTCAGCAGTTCGCGCAGATGCCCCGAGACCAGACGGCTCTGGCCACTGGCGAACAGCAGCAGGTTGTCGTCGACTTCCGACCAGGCCAAGCGCGCGCTTGGGTTGCGCACCAGGATCGCGCCTTGCTCCAGGCTGTCGATCAGTTCTTCTTCGCTGAGCTCTTCGCCGGCAACCTGCTCGGGGTAACGCGGCTCGGTCATGAACTGGCCGAACCAGGTCAGCAGCAGGCGCTCGTCGCCCATGTGCTCGGCGAGCAGGGCCTTGAGGCGGTCGAGGGCGTCGTGCTGGATCTGGTGCGGGTCGCTGACCGGCTGGGCGTCGGCGTCGCTGTAGCGCTCTTCGTCCGGCAGGAACTGGCTGAGGAAGTCGGTGAAGTGGGTCAGCACTTCAGCGGCGCTCGGCGCACGGAAGCCGACCGAGTAGGTCAGGCAGTCGTCTTCGGCGACGCCGTAGTGGGCCAGGCGTGGTGGCAGGTAAAGCATGTCGCCCGGCTCCAGGCTCCACTCGTCGGTCTGCTCGAAGTCGGCGAGGATGCGCAGGTCGGCGTGCTCGATCAGCGGACTGTCGCTGTCGCACATCTGGCCGATCTTCCAGTTGCGGTTGCCGTGGCCTTGCAGCAGGAACACATCGTAGTTATCGAAGTGCGGGCCGACGCTGCCACCAGGGGCGGCGTAGCTGATCATCACATCGTCGATACGCCAGCTTGGTAGGAAACGGAAGTTTTCCAGCAGCTCGGCCACTTCCGGGACGAACTGGTCCACAGCCTGTACCAGCAGGGTCCAGTCACGCTCTGGCAGCTCGGAGAAGGCGTCTTCGGCGAACGGGCCGCGGCGCAGTTCCCACGGACGCTCGCCGTGCTCGAGCACCAGGCGCGACTCGACTTCCTCTTCCAGGGCCAGGCCGGCCAGCTCGTCGGGGTCGATCGGGCTTTCGAAATCAGGGAAGGCCTGGCGCACCAGCAGGGGCTTCTTCTGCCAGTAATCGCGCAGGAATTCACGAGCAGTCAAACCGCCAAGCAGCTGCAGTGGAGTATCAGGATTCATGTTCAACCTATTGAAAAAATGTAATTTTCGTCCGGGAATAAAAACGCCCGGCCAGGCCGGGCGTTGCACGCGGGCACAGACTTAGATGCGTTTGGCCTGGGCCACGGCGTTACCGATGTAGGTCGCCGGGGTCAGCAGCTTGAGCTCAGCCTTGGCTTCGGCAGGCATATCCAGGCCGTCGATGAAGGTCAGCAGCGCTTCAGGGGTGATGCCCTTGCCACGGGTCAGCTCCTTGAGCTTCTCGTAGGGGTTTTCGATGTTGAAGCGGCGCATGACGGTCTGGATCGGCTCGGCCAGGACTTCCCAGCAGGCGTCCAGGTCGGCGGCGATGCGCTGGGTGTTGATTTCCAGCTTGCCGATGCCTTTGAGGCTGGCTTCGTAGGCGATCACGCTGTGGGCAAAGCCGACGCCCAGGTTACGCAGCACGGTGGAGTCTGTCAGGTCGCGCTGCCAGCGCGAGATCGGCAGCTTGCTGGCCAGGTGCTGGAACAGTGCGTTGGCGATGCCCAGGTTGCCTTCGGAGTTTTCGAAGTCGATCGGGTTGACCTTGTGCGGCATGGTCGAGGAGCCGATTTCGCCAGCGACGGTCTTCTGCTTGAAGTAACCCAGGGAGATGTAGCCCCAGACGTCACGGTCGAAGTCGATCAGGATGGTGTTGAAGCGCGCGATCGCATCGAACAGTTCGGCGATGTAGTCGTGCGGCTCGATCTGGGTGGTGTACGGGTTGAACTGCAGGCCCAGTTCGTCTTCGATGAAGGCGCGGGCATTTTCTTCCCAGTCGATCTGCGAGTAGGCCGACAGGTGGGCGTTGTAGTTGCCCACGGCGCCGTTGATCTTGCCCAGCAGCGGCACGGCGGCAACCTGGGCGATTTGACGCTCCAGGCGGTAGACGACGTTGGCCAGCTCTTTGCCCAGGGTGGTCGGCGAAGCCGGCTGACCGTGGGTGCGCGACAGCATTGGCACGTCGGCGTAATGGTGGGCGAGGGCGCGGATCGACTCGGCGATCTGGCGCATCAGCGGCAGCAGTACGTCGTCACGGCCTGCGCGCAGCATCAGGGCGTGGGACAGGTTGTTGATGTCCTCGCTGGTGCAGGCGAAGTGGATGAACTCGCTGACCTTGGCCAGTTCAGGCAGTTGCGCAGCCTGCTCCTTGAGCAGGTACTCGATCGCCTTGACGTCGTGGTTGGTGGTGCGCTCGATTTCCTTGACGCGTTCGGCGTGTTCCAGCTTGAAGTCGCTGGCCAGGGTATCGAGCACGGCATTGGCCTCGGCGGAGAACGCCGGCACTTCACCGATCTGCGGGTGAGCGGCCAGACGCTGCAGCCAGCGCACCTCGACCAGGGCGCGGAAACGGATCAGGCCGTATTCGCTGAAAATGGGGCGCAAGGCCTGGGTTTTGCCGGCGTAGCGGCCGTCTACAGGGGAAACCGCAGTGAGCGAGGAAAGCTGCATGGGGTGTTCTCGGACAGTCAGGCTTTTGGAAGGGCGCATATCATACATGAAAAATGCGTCCGGGTCGGGTGGCTGACCAAAGGTCGGGCCATTTCGAAGCGTGTAGTACCTGGCGTGGGAGCGGCCTGGCCCCGCGCCGGCGGTGGTGCCTTCGGCATCGCAATCGCGGGGCAAGCCCGCTCCCACGGTTCACTTCAGTCGTTGGGACGCATCATCGTGTACAGCTCGTTGAGCAGCTTGCGCCGGCTGAACACCAGCTGCCAACGGTGCCCGCCCAGCTGGCGCCACAGGCGGGCGGCGCGAATACCGGCGAGCAGCAGGGCGCGGATCTTTGAGGCGTTGCTGGCCTGCTGCAGGAAGCGCATGTCGCCATGTACCTGGATACGCTGGCGCAAGGTGCTCAGGGTGTCCTGGTACAAGGCTCCACTGGAAGCGATGACGTTTTCATGAACCAGGCCGAAATGGTCGGCCTGCGACTGGATCTGCGGCAGGCGGTTGCCGATGGTCTCGAGCAGGTCGTCGCGCTTGGCCAACTGCCGCTCCAGGCCGAGCATCGACAGGGCATAGCGCAGTGGCTCGCGCTGCAGGCTGCTGGGGTCGCGCTCCAGGGCGCCGACCAGCGCACGATAACCATCGCGCAGATTGAGGTCATCGCCGCCGAACACTTCCAGGGTGTCCTTGGGGTCACGTACCAGCAGGCTGTTGAGCATGCAGCCGATGTTGGCCTCGGTGGCCTGGCCGGTGCGGGCGATACGGTCGACCAGCACCGCCGCCTGGAACACGCCGCCAAGGGCAATCAGTTGCTCCTGGAGGTTGCTCATGGACGAGGGCTCCAAGGCTCGGCGGTTTCGATCACGCCGCCACCCAGGCACACTTCTCCGTCATAGAACACCACCGATTGGCCCGGAGTGACGGCCCGCTGTGGTTCGTCGAACACGGCGCGGTAGCCGTTTTCAGTGCGCTCCAGGGTACAAGCCTGATCACCCTGGCGATAGCGGACCTTGGCTGTCAGGCGGCGCGGCGCAGCCAGGTCGATTTGGTTGACCCAGTAGATCTGCGAGGCGAGCAGGGCGCGGGAGAACAGCCACGGGTGTTCGTTGCCCTGGCCAACTACCAGCACATTGCGCTCAAGGTCCTTGACCAGCACGTACCACGGATCGTCACCGGCATCCTTCAGGCCGCCGATACCCAGGCCCTGGCGTTGGCCGATGGTGTGGTACATCAGGCCATGGTGGCGGCCGATCACTTCACCTTCGGTGGTTTCGATGTCGCCCGGCTGGGCCGGCAGGTACTGCTTGAGGAAGTCACTGAAACGCCGCTCGCCAATGAAGCAGATCCCGGTGGAATCCTTCTTCTTGGCGGTGGCCAGGCCATGCTTCTCGGCAATGGCGCGTACTTCGGGTTTTTCCAGCTCGCCAACCGGGAACAGGGTGCGGGCGATTTCCTTGCCGCCAACGGCGTGCAGGAAGTAGCTCTGGTCCTTGTTCGGGTCCAGGCCCTTGAGCAGCTCGGTGAGCTCGCCAGTGTCGCGACGGCGCACGTAGTGGCCGGTGGCGATCAGGTCGGCGCCCAGCGACAGTGCGTAGTCGAGGAACGCCTTGAACTTGATTTCGCGGTTGCAGAGGATGTCCGGGTTGGGTGTGCGGCCGGCCTTGTACTCTTCAAGGAAGTGCTCGAACACGTGGTCCCAGTATTCGGCTGCAAAGTTGGCGGTGTGCAGCTTGATGCCGATGCGGTCGCACACGGCCTGGGCGTCGGCCAGGTCTTCGCGGGCGGTGCAGTATTCGGTGCCGTCGTCCTCTTCCCAGTTCTTCATGAACAGACCTTCCACCTGGTAGCCCTGCTCGATGAGCAAAAGGGCGGAGACGGAAGAGTCCACGCCGCCGGACATGCCGACGATGACGCGGGTCTTGGCGGGGTCTTTGAGTGCTGGGCTGGTCATGGCTACCGATGTGTATCAGGGAAAAAGGTCGATTCTATCAGGCCAGCTCGCGCGCGTCAGTCGCGCAGCAGGCTAAGGCTGTGCAGCGGGCCTGCCAGGTAGTCGTCGAGGCAGCGTGGCACCAGTTCGCTGCGCCAGCGCGAGGGCTCGGCCAGCAGTTGCTCGCGGGTCATCCATACGGCGCGGACGATATCGCTGTCCAGGGCAAGCGCTGGGTGATGGCGCACGGGGCGCGCGGCAAAGCAGATGCGCTGGTAGGTCACGCCGTTACTGGGGGCGGTATACAGGTAGATGCCGACCACGCCAGTTAGTTTGACGTCCCAGGCGGTTTCTTCCAGCGTCTCGCGCAGGGCAGCCTGGGCCAGGGTTTCGTTGGCTTCCAGATGGCCAGCGGGCTGGTTGAAGACGTGCTGGCCGGCTTTGAATTCTTCGACGAAGAGGAATTTGCCCTGGTCTTCGACGATGGTGGCGACGGTGATGTGCGGTTGCCAGGTCATGTGCATCTCCAGTCCCTGTAGGTTCTTAGAAAGCACAAACCCCGGTGCGTGGCCGGGGTTTATGTTGTTACTTCAAGCGAGCCTTACAGGGCGGCAATGGCACTGTTCAGGGTCTGGCTTGGACGCATTACCTTGGCGGTCAGCTCGGCATCCGGGGCGTAGTAGCCACCGATGTCGGCTGGTTTGCCCTGAACGGCGTTGAGCTCGGCGACGATGGTCGCTTCGTTCTCGGCCAGGGTCTTGGCCAGCGGGGCGAAGCGCGCTTGCAGTGCGGCGTCGTCCGACTGCGCAGCCAGCGCTTGTGCCCAGTACAGGGTCAGGTAGAAGTGGCTGCCGCGGTTGTCGATACCGCCAACTTTGCGCGATGGCGACTTGTTGGTGTCGAGGAACTTGCCGGTAGCCTGGTCCAGGGTGTTGGCCAGGACTTTGGCGCGCGGGTTATCGTAGGTGTTGCCCAGGTGCTCCAGGGAGGCGGCCAGGGCCAGGAATTCACCCAGCGAATCCCAACGCAGGAAGTTCTCTTCGACCAGCTGCTGGACGTGTTTCGGAGCCGAACCACCGGCGCCGGTCTCGAACAGGCCACCGCCGTTCATCAGCGGGACGATCGACAGCATCTTGGCGCTGGTGCCCAGCTCCATGATCGGGAACAGGTCGGTCAGGTAGTCACGCAATACGTTGCCGGTCACCGAGATGGTGTCTTTGCCTTCGCGGATGCGTGCCAGGGAGAACTTGATCGCCTCGACGGGTGCCAGGATACGGATGTCCAGGCCGGTGGTGTCGTGGTCTTTCAGGTACTTCTGGACCTTCTCGATCATCACGCCGTCGTGGGCGCGAGCTGGGTCGAGCCAGAACACGGCTGGGGTGTTGCTCAGGCGGGCACGGTTAACGGCCAGCTTGACCCAGTCTTGGATCGGCGCGTCCTTGGTCTGGCACATACGGAAGATGTCGCCAGCTTCGACGTTCTGCTCCAGGACGACCTTGCCCTTGCCATCGACGACGCGTACGACACCGTCGGCCTTGACCTGGAAGGTCTTGTCGTGGGAACCGTATTCTTCGGCTTTCTGCGCCATCAGGCCAACGTTCGGTACGCTGCCCATGGTGGTTGGGTCGAAGGCGCCGTTGACTTTGCAGTCTTCGATGGCGGCCTGATAGATGCCTGCGTAGCAGCGGTCAGGGATGATCGCCTTGGCATCTTGCAATTCGCCGGCGGTGTTCCACATCTTGCCCGAGTCACGGATCATCGCTGGCATCGAGGCGTCGACGATGACGTCGCTTGGCACATGCAGGTTGGTGATGCCTTTGTCGGAGTTGACCATGGCCAGGGCCGGACGAACGGCGTACAGGGCCTGGATGTCTGCTTCGATCTGGGCCTGCTGCTCAGCTGGCAGGTCCTTGATGCGGGCGTACAGGTCGCCAATGCCGTTGTTGGCGTTGAAGCCGACGTCGGCCAGGGCCGAGGCATGCTTGGCCAGTACTTCGCCGTAAAACTCTTCGACGATGACGCCGAACATGATTGGGTCGGAGACTTTCATCATGGTGGCTTTGAGGTGTACCGACAGCAGTACGCCGGAAGCTTTGGCATCGGCGATCTGCTCGGCGATGAAGGCTTTCAGGGCTTTGCGGCTCATGGTCGCGCAGTCGATGACTTCAGCGGCCTTGACGGCGGTTTTTTCCTTCAGAACGGTGATTGCACCGCTCTTGTCGACCAGCTCGATGCGCAGGCTGTCGTCAGCCTCGATCAGGGCGGCCTTTTCGCTGCCGTAGAAGTCGCCGTTGTTCATGTGCGCGACGTGCGACTTGGAATCGGCAGCCCAGGCGCCCATTTTGTGCGGGTGCTTGCGTGCGTAGTTCTTGACCGACAGCGGTGCGCGGCGGTCGGAGTTGCCTTCGCGCAGTACCGGGTTAACGGCGCTGCCCTTGATGCGGTCGTAGCGTGCGCGGGATTCTTTCTCTTCGGCGCTGGCTGGCTCGTCGGCGTAGTCAGGGATGTTGTAGCCCTTGCCTTGCAGCTCTTTGATCGCCGCTTTCAGTTGCGGGACCGAGGCCGAGATGTTCGGCAGCTTGATGATGTTGGCTTCAGGGGTGGTAGCCAGCTGGCCCAGTTCCGCCAGATGATCGCCTACCTGCTTGTCTGCGCCGAGTTGCTCCGGGAATGCCGCAAGGATGCGGCCAGCCAGGGAGATGTCGCGAGTTTCGACGGCAATGTCAGCCGAAGCGGTGAAGGCTTCGACGATCGGCAGCAGCGAATAGGTGGCGAGGGCGGGGGCTTCGTCGGTGAAGGTATAGATGATCTTGGAACGGGTGGGCATGCGGGTTAACTCTCTATGTGCTGAGCGTACTCGAGTCTCGAGGTGCGCAGGGTAGGCGCTTCGCTCAGGCGACGCCATGAGCGGAAAGTCGAGAGGCTGCGAGCGGTGATGGTGGATGCATCAGTCGAGCGTCAAGTGCTGGGCTGCGGTAACAACCCAGGCTTTTGGCCATTCTTGGCCGAGGGCGAGCCGCATTTTCCAAGGGTTCGCCCCGATGACCCTGCGGTCAGGGCCGGAGTATATCAAACCCTTTGGGCTAATCAGCAAGGCTAAGTGGTATCAACGCATTTATAAGACCAAAGACGTAGGAGCAATGTGGCGTGTTGCCGCAGGTTCGGCGACCAGCTTGCAGGTCAGCAGATGTGGTTTAGGCTCAGTGGATCGCACGATGTCCAATCACACCCGAAAGCGGAGTAGTGCAAGCATGGCTTACCAGAAAATCAAGGTTCCGGCCGACGGCGCCAAGATCACCGTCAATGCAGACCATTCGCTCAACGTTCCCGACAACCCCATCATTCCTTATATCGAGGGCGATGGGATTGGCGTCGATGTCTCGCCAGTCATGATCAAGGTGGTGGATGCCGCAGTAGAAAAAGCCTACGGCGGCAAGCGCAAGATTGCCTGGATGGAAGTCTATGCCGGCGAGAAGGCTACCCAGGTCTACGACCAGGACACCTGGCTGCCGCAGGAAACCCTCGATGCGGTGAAAGACTACGTAGTCTCGATCAAAGGCCCGCTGACCACCCCGGTCGGTGGCGGTATTCGCTCACTCAACGTGGCCCTGCGCCAGCAGCTGGACCTATATGTCTGCCTGCGTCCGGTGGTGTGGTTCGAGGGTGTGCCAAGCCCGGTGAAGAAGCCTGGCGATGTCGATATGGTGATCTTCCGCGAGAACTCCGAGGACATTTATGCCGGGATCGAATGGAAGGCCGGCTCGCCTGAGGCGAACAAGGTGATCAAGTTCCTCAAGGAGGAAATGGGCGTCACCAAGATCCGTTTCGACCAGGATTGCGGTATCGGCGTCAAACCGGTGTCCAAGGAGGGCACCAAGCGCCTGGTGCGCAAGGCCCTGCAATACGTGGTCGACAATGACCGCGAGTCGCTGACTTTGGTGCACAAGGGCAACATCATGAAATTCACCGAGGGCGCCTTCAAGGATTGGGGCTACGAAGTGGCCAAGGAAGAGTTTGGCGCCGAGCTGCTCGATGGCGGGCCGTGGATGAAGTTCAAGAACCCCAAGACGGGCAGGGAGGTGGTGGTCAAGGATGCGATCGCCGACGCCATGCTCCAGCAGATCCTGCTGCGCCCAGCGGAATATGACGTGATCGCCACCCTCAACCTCAATGGCGATTATCTGTCCGACGCCCTGGCGGCAGAGGTCGGCGGGATTGGCATTGCCCCAGGCGCCAACCTCTCGGATACCGTGGCGATGTTCGAGGCCACCCACGGCACCGCGCCCAAGTACGCTGGGCAAGACAAGGTCAACCCAGGCTCGGTGATTCTTTCGGCAGAAATGATGCTGCGGCACATGGGCTGGACCGAAGCGGCCGACCTGATCATCAAGGGCACCAACGGTGCAATTGCAGCCAAGACCGTGACCTATGACTTCGAGCGTCTGATGGACGGTGCGACCTTGGTCGGCAGTTCGGGCTTCGGCGAGGCGTTGATCAAGCACATGTAAGACATGCAAAAAACCGGTCGCCTGGTTAAACAGGCGACCGGTTTTTTCGTTTTACCGGCAGAACGCAGGGTACTCCAGGCTCAGGCAGTCACGGTGGTTGCCGGTGGCGCGGCAGGCGCTTCGGCCTTGGCGCCGACACCGCTGATATTGACGGCGTGCAAGCCTTTGGGGCCTTGGATGATCTCGAAATTCACCGGTTGGCCAGCCTTGAGGGTCTTGTAACCGTCCATCTGAATCGCTGAGTAATGGGCGAATAGATCCTCGGTTTTGCCGTCCTCATTGATGAATCCGTAGCCCTTGGCATTGTTGAACCACTTGACTTTACCGCTTGCCATCCCTATGTCCCTCTGCAAAGGACTCCATCACTGGAGTATCATCCACGTCATCCGCATACGAACCTTGCGAAAAAATCTGGTTGACTGCGCGGATCTTTATCGACCACGGTGGGTTCTTATTGGTTGTAACACCGTTTTGCCGATAGTCAAGGTCATGCGGCGCCCGCGCCAGCGGCGGCCTGTGCGGTCAACCCACAACCTTAACCTGTCGATGTGATGAAATTCTTTCCATGCATGCACACAGTCAGATTCGACTAACATTCAATCAGGATCGTCCTCAAACCAACGAGGACGATGGCTCCGGTCTGGCAGTGCAAGAAGCCAAGCCGATCCTGCAGGCGCCACCGATGTACAAGGTGGTTTTATTCAACGATGACTACACGCCGATGGATTTCGTCGTCGAAGT
The DNA here is from genome assembly GCF_044900155.1 of Pseudomonas sp. NPDC088890. Classification (NCBI taxonomy): domain Bacteria; kingdom Pseudomonadati; phylum Pseudomonadota; class Gammaproteobacteria; order Pseudomonadales; family Pseudomonadaceae; genus Pseudomonas; species Pseudomonas sp. NPDC088890. The sequence goes on from NZ_JBJDNG010000001.1 coordinate 787,572, forward strand.
GCTCGAAACGTTCTTTAGTCTGAACCGCGAGCTGGCGACCAAGATCATGCTGACCGTCCATACCGAGGGACGGGCAGTGTGCGGATTGTTTACCCGCGACATCGCCGAAACGAAGGCCATGCAGGTCAACCAATACGCCAGGGAAAGCCAGCATCCGCTACTCTGTGAAATCGAGAAGGACGGTTAATCGCCGACCACTTGGGTATGAGGTGAAGCTATGTTAAACCGCGAGCTCGAAGTCACCCTCAATCTGGCCTTCAAGGAGGCCCGTTCGAAGCGTCATGAGTTCATGACCGTCGAGCACTTGCTGTTGGCACTCCTTGACAATGAGGCGGCCGCAACCGTTCTACGCGCCTGTGGCGCTAATCTCGACAAGCTCAAGCACGACCTGCAGGAGTTCATCGATTCCACTACGCCACTGATCCCGGTGCACGACGAGGACCGCGAAACCCAGCCGACCCTGGGCTTCCAGCGCGTGCTGCAACGCGCCGTGTTCCACGTGCAAAGTTCGGGCAAGCGCGAAGTCACCGGCGCCAATGTGCTGGTCGCGATCTTCAGCGAACAGGAAAGCCAGGCGGTGTTCCTGCTCAAGCAGCAGAGCGTGGCCCGCATCGACGTGGTCAACTACATCGCCCATGGCATCTCCAAGGTGCCAGGCCATGGGCCTAATACCGACAGCGACCAGGACATGCAGGACGAAGAGGGCGGCGAAACGTCGTCTTCGAGCAACCCCCTGGATGCCTACGCCAGTAACCTCAACGAGCTCGCTCGTCAGGGGCGGATCGATCCGCTGGTGGGGCGTGAGCAGGAGGTCGAGCGCGTCGCGCAGATCCTTGCTCGTCGGCGCAAGAACAACCCGCTGCTGGTCGGTGAGGCGGGGGTCGGCAAGACCGCCATCGCCGAAGGCCTGGCTAAACGCATCGTCGACGGCCAGGTGCCTGACCTGCTGGCGCAGAGCGTGGTCTACTCGCTCGATCTGGGCGCGCTGCTGGCCGGGACCAAGTACCGCGGCGACTTCGAGAAGCGCTTCAAGGCGCTGCTCGGGGAGCTGCGCAAACGTCCGCAGGCGATCCTGTTCATCGACGAGATTCACACCATCATCGGTGCCGGTGCGGCCTCCGGTGGGGTGATGGATGCGTCCAACCTGCTCAAGCCCTTGTTGTCGTCGGGTGATATCCGCTGCATCGGCTCGACCACTTTCCAGGAATTTCGCGGCATCTTCGAGAAGGACCGGGCCTTGGCGCGGCGCTTCCAGAAGGTTGATGTCTCCGAGCCATCGGTGGAAGACACCGTGGGTATTCTGCGCGGCCTGAAAGGGCGCTTCGAGACCCACCACCACATCGAGTACAGCGACGAGGCCCTGCGCGCCGCTGCCGAGCTGGCTGCCCGCTACATCAATGACCGGCACATGCCGGACAAGGCCATCGACGTGATCGACGAGGCGGGCGCCTACCAGCGTCTGCAGCCGGAAGAAAACCGCGTCAAGCGTATCGAAGTGGCCCAGGTCGAGGACATTGTCGCCAAGATCGCGCGGATTCCGCCTAAGCACGTCACCAGCTCCGACAAGGAACTGCTGCGTAACCTGGAGCGCGACCTGAAGCTGACCGTGTTTGGTCAGGACCAGGCGATCGATTCGCTGGCTACCGCGATCAAGTTGTCGCGGGCCGGGCTCAAGGCGCCAGACAAGCCGGTCGGTTCGTTCCTGTTCGCCGGTCCTACTGGGGTCGGCAAGACCGAGGCTGCACGGCAGTTGGCCAAGGCGTTGGGCGTTGAGTTGGTGCGCTTTGACATGTCTGAGTACATGGAGCGCCATACCGTATCGCGTCTGATCGGTGCGCCTCCCGGTTATGTTGGTTTCGACCAGGGCGGCTTGCTCACCGAAGCGATCACCAAGCAACCGCACTGCGTATTGTTGCTCGATGAAATCGAGAAGGCCCACCCGGAAGTCTTCAATCTGCTGCTGCAGGTGATGGACCACGGTACCCTGACCGACAACAACGGGCGCAAGGCGGACTTCCGCAACGTGATCCTGATCATGACCACCAACGCCGGCGCTGAAACCGCCGCGCGGGCCTCGATCGGCTTCACCCATCAGGACCATGCGTCCGATGCGATGGAAGTCATCCGCAAGAGCTTCACGCCGGAATTCCGCAACCGCCTGGATACCATCATCCAGTTCGGTCGCCTGAGCCACGAGACGATCAAGAGCATCGTCGACAAGTTCCTCATCGAACTGCAGGCCCAGTTGGAAGACAAGCGTGTGCTGCTTGAGGTCAGTGATGATGCGCGAGGCTGGCTGGCAGCCAGTGGCTATGACGTGCAGATGGGCGCGCGACCAATGGCGCGGCTTATCCAGGACAAGATCAAACGGCCGTTGGCCGAGGAGATCCTGTTCGGTGAGCTGTCCGAGCACGGTGGCGTGGTGCACGTCGAGCTGCGTGACGGCGAGCTGGTGTTCGACTTCGAGACTACGGCTGAAGTGGCCTAGATCTGGAAGCCGACGTGGGAGCGGGCTTGCCCAGCGATGGCGGCAGTAAGGGCAAATGGGTTGTCTGAGCTGGCGCTATCGCGGGCAAGCCTGCTTCTACATGGCGGTGCCTGATGTTTCGCATGAGTCACAAAAAAGCCCGGCACATTGGCCGGGCTTTTTTTGTGGCTGGAGCTTAACGGGCGCGGTAGGTGATGCGGCCCTTGCTCAGGTCGTAAGGCGTCAGCTCGACGCGGACCTTGTCGCCAGTGAGAATACGGATGTAGTTCTTGCGCATCTTGCCAGAGATATGCGCGGTTACGACGTGCCCATTTTCCAACTCCACGCGGAACATGGTGTTGGGCAGGGTGTCGACGACAGTGCCTTCCATTTCGAAGCTGTCTTCTTTCGACATGCAGTAAAGCCCTCGGTGTCCAGTGTAGGCCCGACGCGTGACTGCACCGGGCAAAAAAAGTGGCGTGGATTATGCCCGAAAATAGTGTTTCAAGCCAATGCTTTCAATTGAGGCTGACCCAACGCTGGTTGATCAGCAGTTCGATGGGGCGGTACTGGGTCTTGTAGTTCATTTTCTTGCAGTTCTTGATCCAGTAGCCCAGGTACACCGCCTCAAGGTTTTGCCGCAGCGCTTCGGTGATTTGCCAGAGAATGGCAAAACGGCCCAGGCTGCGGCGCTCTTCGTCGGGTTCGTAGAAGGTGTATACCGCCGATAGCCCGTTGGGCAGCAGGTCGCAGACTGCTATCGCGAGCAGGCGGCCTTCGAGGCGAAACTCGTAGAACCAGCAGAATGGCAGATCGCGCACCAGAAAGGTGGAAAACTGATCGCGGCTGGGTGGATACATATCGCCATCGCTGTGGCGCTGCTCGATGTAGCGCCGGTAGAGGTCGAAATACTCTTCTTTGAATGCCGGGCGCGCGGCCGTCACGGTCAAGTCGGCATTGCGCTTGAGAATGCGCCGTTGCTGGCGGTTGGGAATGAAGCGCGCAGCCGGAATGCGCGCCGGCACGCAGGCATTGCAGTTCTGGCAGTGCGGGCGATAGAGATGATCGCCACTGCGACGAAAGCCCATTTCCGAAAGGTCGGCATACACGTTGACGTCCATCGGCTGGCTAGGGTCGAGGAACAAGGTGGTGGCCTGTTCGTCCGGCAGGTAGCTGCAGGAGTGGGGCTGAGTGGCATAAAACTTCAACCGCGCCAACTCTGTCATGATCAACCCCTCGGGCAATGCTTTGCCTTAAGTGTAAGCCAGCTGTGGAAACTCGCCTAGCGAACCCAAGTGGCCTGGTTGGGTTGATCGAGGTGGCGCGCCAGATACTCGGCGAAGCTGTCGCGGCTGATGGAGCGAGCGCCCAGGCTGTGCAGGTGGTTGGTCGGCATCTGGCAGTCGATCAGCACGAACCCTGCGCTGCGCAGGTGTTCGACCAGGGTCACGAAGCCGACTTTGGAGGCGTTGTCGGCGCGGCTGAACATCGATTCGCCGAAGAACAGCCGGCCCATCGCCAGGCCATACAGGCCGCCGACCAGCTCGCCGTCCTGACGCACTTCCACCGAATGGGCGATGCCGCGCCGGTGCAGCTCGCAATAAGCGGCGCGCATGCTGTCGGTGATCCAGGTGCCGTCGGCGTAGTCGCGGGGCGCGGCGCAGGCGGCGATCACGGCCTCGAAGTCGCTATCGAAGCTGACCTGATAACGCTCTTGGCGAATCAGCTTGGCCAGCGAGCGCGACACGTGCAGCTCGTCGGGGAACAGCACGGTACGTGGGTCGGGCGACCACCAGAGGATCGGCTGGCCATCCTGGTACCAGGGGAAGCAGCCATGGCGATACGCGCGGACCAGCCGTTCAGGGGTCAGGTCACCGCCTGCAGCGAGCAGGCCGTTGGGCTCATGCAGGGCCTTTGCCAAAGGCGGGAAGGTCAGCGAGTCGCGGGTCAGCCAGGTCAGCATGGTCTTCAAGTGCGGTGGGGGAGGGGAGGGCGACCAGCATGGCGCGCTTGGAAATCGAGGTCAATCATGGGTGTCTGCTGGCTGGGTAGGCATGTTTGCGGGTAAACCCGCTCCTACAAGATTTGTCGTCGACTCTAGGCCCGAAGAAGCAACTGCTGATGGGCTAATGGCTGATTTCCTACACATTTATCCGCTGACTGGCACCAACCTGGCGCTTTGTTGTCACACCTGTGCAAAAACACAGCATAAGCCTTTGTCACAAAAGAAAATGCATGCTCAAATTGCACGCATGGAAAATTGCCCTGTTCACGCCCTTACGGCGTGCCGCCATGGCGGCTAGTGGGCAGTAATGTTAAAAGTAGTGGTTTGCAGACCGATCACCGGGTCGATCACTACTGGACGCGCAGCAAGCGCAGGAATAGACGCGTTTTGAAGAAATCCACCGCAACTCCGCCCCCTCTGCCCGTGCCCCTCTGGCGGCAGCAGCTGCACTACCGCCTCAAGGAAGGTGCGCTGATTGCCGTCGGTGCCCTGTGCCTGTACCTCTGGATGGCGCTGCTGACCTACGACACGGCCGATCCTGGCTTCAGCCACACCAGCAATGTCGAGCAGGTGCAAAACGCCGCCGGCCGGGCCGGTGCGTATTTCGCCGACATCCTGTTCATGGTGCTCGGCTACTTTGCCTACATCTTCCCGTTGTTGCTGGCGATCAAGACCTGGCAGATCTTCCGTGAGCGCCACCAGCCCTGGCAGTGGAGCGGCTGGCTGTTCTCCTGGCGGCTGATTGGCCTGGTGTTCCTGGTGCTGTCGGGCGCGGCCTTGGCGCATATTCATTTCCACCCTTCGGCGAGCCTGCCGTTCTCGGCCGGTGGCGCCTTGGGCGAGAGCCTCGGCGATCTGGCGCGCAACCTGCTCAACGTGCAGGGCAGCACGCTGATGTTCATTGCCCTGTTCCTGTTCGGCTTGACCGTGTTCACCGACTTGTCCTGGTTCAAGGTGATGGACCTGACCGGCAAGATCACCCTCGATCTGTTCGAGCTGGTGCAGGGCGCGGCCAACCGCTGGTGGGAAGCGCGCAACGAGCGCAAACGCCTGGTCGCCCAACTGCGTGAAGTCGACGAGCAGGTCGACGAAGTGGTCGCCCCGGTAGTTGCGGACAAACGCGAGCAGCTCAAGGCCCGCGAGCGCATCATCGAGCGCGACGAGGCGTTGACCAAGCATGTCGCCCAGCGCGAGCAGCAGCCGGCGCCGGTGATCATGCCAGCCCCGGTCAAGGCACCGGAGCCGAGCAAGCGGGTGATGAAGGAAAAACAGACGCCGTTGTTCGTCGACAGCGCCGTCGAAGGCACCCTGCCATCGATCTCCATCCTCGATCCGGCCGAAGAGAAGAAGATCGAATACTCGCCAGAGTCGTTGGCTGGTGTCGGTCACCTGCTGGAAATCAAGCTCAAGGAGTTTGGCGTTGAGGTATCGGTCGACTCGATCCACCCAGGTCCGGTGATTACCCGTTACGAGATTCAGCCGGCCGCTGGCGTTAAAGTCAGCCGCATCGCCAACCTGGCCAAGGACCTGGCGCGTTCGCTGGCAGTGACCAGCGTGCGGGTGGTCGAGGTGATTCCGGGCAAGACCACCGTGGGCATCGAGATCCCCAACGAGAACCGCCAGATGGTGCGCTTCTCCGAAGTGCTGTCGTCGTCGCAGTATGACGAGGCCAAGTCGCCGGTAGCCCTGGCCCTGGGCCACGACATCGGCGGCAAGCCGGTCATCACTGACCTGGCGAAGATGCCGCACCTGTTGGTGGCCGGTACCACCGGTTCCGGTAAGTCGGTCGGGGTCAACGCGATGATCCTGTCGATCCTGTTCAAGTCCGGCCCGGAAGACGCGCGGCTGATCATGATCGACCCGAAAATGCTCGAGCTGTCGATCTACGAAGGCATTCCGCACCTGCTCTGCCCAGTGGTCACCGACATGAAGGACGCTGCCAACGCCCTGCGCTGGAGCGTGGCCGAGATGGAGCGGCGCTACAAGCTGATGGCGGCCATGGGCGTGCGTAACCTGGCCGGCTTCAACCGCAAGATCAAGGACGCCCAGGAGGCCGGCGAGGTCATCCACGACCCGCTGTACCGCCGTGAAAGCATGGACGACGAGCCGCCTGCGCTGAAAACCCTGCCGACCATCGTCGTGGTGGTCGACGAATTCGCCGACATGATGATGATCGTTGGCAAGAAGGTCGAAGAGCTGATCGCGCGTATCGCCCAGAAGGCGCGGGCTGCTGGTATCCACTTGATCCTCGCTACCCAGCGTCCGTCGGTGGATGTGATCACCGGCCTGATCAAGGCCAACATCCCGACGCGGATGGCGTTCCAGGTATCGAGCAAGATCGACTCGCGGACCATCATCGACCAGGGCGGCGCCGAGCAGTTGCTGGGCCACGGTGACATGCTCTACATGCCGCCAGGCACCAGCCTGCCGATCCGCGTGCATGGCGCGTTCGTCTCCGACGACGAGGTGCACCGGGTGGTCGAAGCGTGGAAACTGCGCGGCGCTCCTGACTACAACGACGACATTCTCAACGGCGTCGAAGAAGCCGGCAGCGGCTTCGACGGTGGCAGCGGCGGGGGCGACGGCGACGATGCCGAAACCGATGCGCTGTATGACGAAGCCGTGCAGTTCGTGCTGGAAAGCCGCCGCGCCTCGATCTCGGCGGTCCAGCGCAAGCTCAAGATCGGCTACAACCGCGCTGCGCGGATGATCGAGTCGATGGAGATGGCCGGCGTGGTCACGCCGATGAACAGCAACGGCTCGCGGGAAGTGATTGCCCCAGGCGGCCCGCGCGACTGATGATCACCTTGCCGGGCGCCAACGGTGGTGCCCGGCTTCTTCAATGCTCAATGAGGATTAACATGCGCGCGATTCGCATGCTGTTGGTTTCTGCCATGACCCTGGGTTGCGCATCGGCTTACGCCGCTGAGCAGGACGTGCAACGCCTGACCCAGTTGCTGGAAAAGTCGCAGACCATCGAGGCCAATTTCTCCCAGCTGACCCTGGATGCCGGCGGCACCAGCCTGCAGGAAACCACTGGCAAGATGACCGTCAAGCGTCCAGGCCTGTTCTACTGGCACACCGATGCTCCGGCGGAGCAGGTGGTGGTGTCCGATGGCAAGAACGTCACCCTGTGGGACCCGGACCTGGAACAGGCGACCGTCAAGAAGCTCGACGTGCGCTTGAACCAGACCCCAGCGCTGCTGCTCTCAGGCGATGTTTCGAAGATCAGCCAGAGCTTCGATATCACCTCCAAGGAGCAGGGCGAAGTCATGGACTTCACCTTGAAGCCCAAGACCAAGGACACCCTGTTCGACTCGCTGCGCGTGTCGTTCCGTAGAGGCTTGATCAACGATATGCAACTGATCGACAGCGTCGGCCAGCGCACCAATATCCTGTTCAATGGGGTCAAGGCCAACCAGGCGGTCCCGGCGGACAAGTTCCAGTTCAAGATCCCGGCTGGCGCGGACGTCATCCAGGAATAACCAGAGAGCGTCATGGACCTGTTTCGAAGCGAACCCGTCGCCCAGCCCCTGGCCGCTCGTCTGCGTCCGTCCAACCTGGACGAGTACGTCGGCCAGGAGCACCTGCTGGCCCGCGGCAAGCCGCTGCGTGAGGCGCTGGAGCAGGGGGCGCTGCACTCGATGATCTTCTGGGGGCCGCCTGGGGTGGGCAAGACCACCCTGGCGCGGCTGCTGGCGCAGTTCTGTGACGCCCACTTCGAGACCGTCTCGGCGGTGCTGGCTGGGGTCAAGGAGATTCGCCAGGCGGTCGAGGTGGCCAAGCAGCAGGCCGCCCAGTACGGCCGGCGGACCATTTTGTTCGTCGATGAGGTGCACCGCTTCAACAAGTCCCAGCAGGATGCGTTCCTGCCGTTCGTCGAAGATGGCACGCTGATCTTCATTGGCGCCACCACCGAGAACCCGTCGTTCGAACTGAACAATGCGTTGCTTTCGCGGGCGCGGGTGTATGTGCTCAAGAGCCTCGATGAACAAGCGCTGCGCAAGCTGGTAGACCGCGCCTTGAGCGAAGAGCGTGGGCTGGGCAAACGCCAGCTGACGGTGGGCGATGAGGCCTTCAAGATGCTTATGGCCGCCGCCGATGGCGATGGCCGGCGCATGCTCAACTTCCTCGAGAACGCCTCTGACCTGGCCGAAGACGGGGGCGAGATCGGCGTCGAGTTGTTGCAAAGCTTGCTCGGTGACAGCCGGCGGCGTTTCGACAAAGGTGGCGAGGCGTTCTACGACCAGATTTCGGCGCTGCACAAGTCGGTCCGCGGCTCCAACCCCGACGGCGCGCTGTATTGGTTCGCGCGCATGCTCGACGGCGGCTGCGATCCGCTGTACATCGCCCGCCGCGTGGTGCGCATGGCCAGCGAAGACATCGGCAACGCCGACCCGCGCGCGCTGAGCCTGTGCCTGGCTGCGTGGGATGTGCAAGAGCGCCTGGGCAGCCCCGAGGGCGAATTGGCAGTGGCCCAGGCCATCACCTACATTGCCTGTGCGCCGAAGAGCAACGCAGTCTACGTCGGCTTCAAGACTGCCCTGCGCGAGGCGGCCGAGCACGGTTCGCTGGAAGTGCCGCTGCACCTGCGCAACGCCCCGACCAAGCTGATGAAGCAGCTGGGCTATGGCGAAGAATACCGTTACGCCCACGATGAGCCGGACGCCTACGCCGCAGGCGAAGACTATTTCCCCGAAGCCCTTGAACCGCGCGCCTATTATCAGCCGGTGCCACGTGGCCTGGAGTTGAAAATCGGCGAGAAACTGCGCCACCTGGCCGAGCTCGACCGCCTTAGCCCCCGTCAGCGGAGAAAACCATGATCGCCCTGATTGCCGCCGTCAGCGCGGGCGGCGTGGCCGGTACGCTGCTGCGCTTTGCCACCAGCAACTGGGTCAGCGCCAACTGGCCACGGCACTTCTATCTCGGTACGCTGGCGGTCAACCTGATGGGCTGCCTGCTGATCGGCCTGCTCTACGGCCTGTTTCTGCACAAGCCGCTGGTGCCGGTCGAGCTGCGTGCCGGGCTGATCGTCGGCTTTCTCGGCGGCCTGACGACCTTTTCTTCTTTTTCGCTGGATACCGTGCGCCTGTTGGAAAACGGGCAGATACCGCTCGCCCTGGGCTATACCGGTATTAGCGTGTTTGGCGGGCTGCTCGCGACCTGGGCCGGCCTGTCTTTAACCAAATTCTGAACCACACACATAACGAGAGAACGATATGCTCGATGCCAAACTGTTACGCGGCCAACTTCAGGAAGTGGCGGACCGCCTTGCCTCCCGTGGCTTCAGCCTGGATGTCGCGCGCATCGAATCACTGGAAGAACGCCGCAAGGCCGTGCAGACCCGCACCGAGCAGCTGCAAGCCGAGCGTAACGCCCGTTCCAAGTCCATCGGCCAGGCCAAGGCCAAGGGAGAAGACATCGCCCCGCTGATGGCAGACGTTGAGCGCATGGCCAACGAGCTGACCGAGGGCAAGAGCGAGCTGGACGCCATCCAGGCCGAGCTGGACGGCATCCTGCTGACCATCCCCAACCTGCCGGACACCACCGTGCCGGTCGGTGCCAGCGAAGACGACAACGTCGAAGTGCGCCGTTGGGGCACGCCGAAGGCGTTCGATTTCGAGATCAAGGACCACGTTGCCCTGGGCGAGATCAGCGGCGGCCTGGACTTCGAAGCGGCGGCCAAGCTCTCGGGTGCGCGCTTTGCCGTGCTGCGCGGTCCGATCGCGCGCCTGCACCGCGCCCTGGCGCAGTTCATGATCAACCTGCACACCGGTGAACACGGTTACCAGGAACACTACACCCCGTATTTGGTCCAGGCCCCGGCCCTGCAAGGTACCGGCCAGCTGCCCAAGTTCGAGGAAGACCTGTTCAAGATCAGCCGCGAAGGCGAAGCCGATTTCTATCTGATCCCGACCGCCGAAGTGTCGCTGACCAACCTGGTGGCTGGCGAGATCATCGACGCCAAGCAGCTGCCGCTCAAGCTGGTTGCCCACACCCCTTGCTTCCGTAGCGAAGCCGGCGCTTCGGGCCGTGATACCCGCGGCATGATCCGCCAGCATCAGTTCGACAAGGTCGAGATGGTGCAGATCGTCGAGCCGTCCAAGTCCATGCAAGCCCTGGAAGGCCTGACCGCCAACGCCGAGCGGGTCCTGCAGTTGCTGGAACTGCCATACCGCGTGTTGGCCCTGTGCACCGGCGACATGGGCTTCAGCGCTGTGAAAACCTACGATCTGGAAGTGTGGGTGCCGAGCCAGGACAAGTACCGTGAGATCAGCTCCTGCTCCAACTGCGGCGACTTCCAGGCGCGCCGGATGCAAGCGCGCTGGCGTAACCCGGAAACCGGCAAGCCGGAGCTGGTGCACACCTTGAATGGCTCGGGCCTGGCAGTCGGCCGGACGCTGGTGGCGGTGCTGGAGAACTACCAGCAGGCCGACGGTTCGATCCGCGTACCGGAGGTGCTCAAGCCGTACATGGGTGGCGTCGAGGTCATCGGCTAAATGGATTACCTGCCGCTGTTCCACAAGCTGCAGGGCGGCCGCGTGCTGGTCGTCGGCGGTGGCGAGATTGCCTTGCGCAAAGCGCGCCTGCTGGCCGATGCCGGCGCCGCGTTGCGGGTGGTCGCCCCTGAAGTCGACGGTGAGCTTGCCGCCTTGGCCCGCGAGGGTGGCGGTGACGTCCGTGTGCGTGGCTATCAGGTCGCCGACCTGGACGGTTGCCGGCTGGTGATCGCCGCCACCGACGACCCTGCGCTCAATGCTCAGGTTTCGGCTGAGGCCCAGGCCCGCAGCCTGCCTGTCAATGTGGTGGATGCACCGGCCTTGTGTACGGTGATCTTCCCCGCAATCGTCGACCGATCGCCCCTGGTGGTGGCAGTGTCCAGCGGCGGCGATGCGCCGGTGCTGGCACGCTTGATCCGGGCCAAGCTGGAAGCCTGGATTCCTTCGGCGTATGGCGAGTTGGCCGGTTTGGCCGCGCGTTTTCGGCACAAGGTCAAGTCGCTGTACCCGGACGTCAATCAGCGTCGCGGCTTCTGGGAGACGGTATTTCAGGGGCCGATTGCCGAGCGCCAATTGGCCGGGCAGGGCGCCGAAGCTGAGCGCCTGTTGCAGGCGATGGTCGATGGCGCGCCGGTGCAGCAGGGCGGTGAGGTGTATCTGGTCGGCGCCGGCCCGGGTGATCCGGACCTGCTGACCTTTCGCGCCTTGCGCCTGATGCAGCAGGCGGACGTGGTGTTGTACGACCGTTTGGTGGCACCGGCGATCATCGAGATGTGCCGGCGTGACGCCGAGCGCATCTATGTCGGCAAGCGCCGCGCCGATCATGCTGTGCCGCAGGAAAAGATCAACCAGCTGCTGGTCGACCTGGCCAAGCAGGGCAAGCGTGTCTTGCGCTTGAAAGGCGGTGATCCATTCATCTTCGGCCGCGGTGGCGAAGAGATCGAAGAGCTGGCCGAGCAGGGCATCCCGTTCCAGGTGGTGCCGGGGATTACCGCGGCCAGTGGATGCTCTGCCTATGGCGGAATTCCACTGACTCACCGCGACTATGCCCAGTCGGTGCGCTTCGTCACCGGGCACCTGAAGGATGGCACCAGCAACCTGCCGTGGGATGACCTGGTGGCGCCGGCGCAGACCCTGGTGTTCTACATGGGCTTGGTTGGCCTGCCGACCATTTGCGCCGAACTGATCCGCCATGGCCGCGCTGCCAGCACCCCCGCGGCGCTGATCCAGCAGGGCACCACGCGCAATCAGCGGGTGTTCACCGGCACCCTGGCAGATTTGTCGGAGCGGGTGGCGCGTCACGAAGTGCATGCGCCGACCCTGGTGATTGTTGGCGAAGTGGTGCAGTTGCGCGAGAAGCTAGCGTGGTTTGAAGGCTCGCAGCAGGTCTGAAACATCGTGGGAGCGGGCTTGCCCCGCGATAGCTTCAGAACCAGCGACATCGTTGCCTGATCTGGCGCTATCGCGGGGCAAGCCCGCTCCCACGTGATGTTATGGGGTCAGAATAGCGGCAGCGAGTAGCTCACCATCAGCCGGTTCTGGTCCTGATTCCACTCGCTGGGCACGCCACTGCGCAGCATCCCATTGCGCCAGCTGAACGCCAGCCCCTTGAATGTCCCGCCTTGCACCACGTAATCCAGGGCAATGTCCCGTTCCCACTCTTTCTCATCGCCGCCTGCGGCCATGCGGATGTTGGTCCCCTTCAAATACGTCACCGAAGCCACCAGCCCCGGTACGCCGAGCGCGGCGAAGTTGTAGCCATACTGGCCAAACGTGGTGCGCTCACCGGCACGGGTGAAGCTGGTTACCAGGCGGTCGGTGAACAGGTAGATGCTCGACCCTGCCGCCCCCTCACCGGTATTGCCCTGGTTGAGCTGGACGAAGTTGCCACTGTCGGAAACCCGTTGATGGCCAAGCAACACTGAGTGCCCACCCAGGGCATAGGTGAACATGGCGCTCCAGGTATCGTTGTCGATTTTGCCCGGGGTATCGGCCAGCCCGCTCACCTGATAGCCATCGGCACGGCCGGCCGCTGAGTCGTTGCGGCCATCGGCATCGGTCTTGAAGTAACGCAGGTCGGTGGTCAGCGATTGGTTGTCCGCCAGTGCCCATACATGTACCAGGCCGCCAAAGTGCTGCACGTAGTAGTCTTCCAGCTGGGCGGCGTAGTACTGCAGCTTGAGCGCCTTGGTCAGCTGGTAATCGGCGCCGGCAAAAAGGAATTGGTTGCTCTGCTGGGTGCCACCGGCCACCGCCAGCCCGGAGCGATTGGTCGAGCCGCGCCCAGTGGTGTGCTCAAGGCGTCCGCCCGTCAACGTCAGGCCATCGAGCTCTTGCGAGGTGATCATCCCGCCTTCGAAGGTCTGTGGTAATACCCGGCCATCGTTGGCCACCAGGATCGGCAGCTTCGGCTGCAAGGTGCCATAGCGCGCCTCAGTCTTGGAGAAACGCAGCTTGCCGGTCACCCCCTGCCGGCTCCATTCGTCCACAGCGCCGCCATCGCTATCGTCCGGAATCATCGAGCTGCCGCGATGATTACCCGCGCCGCCATCCAGGCGTACCCCCAGCAGGCCCAGTGCATCGACACCAAAGCCGACGGTCCCGTCGGTGAAGCCAGACTTGTAGTCGAGCAGAAAACCTTGCGCCCATTCGGCGGTTTTGCTCTGCCCGGCTGCGCCTGGGCGGTCACGGAAATCGTTGTTGAAGTAGTAGTTGCGCAACGTCAGCGTGGCCTTGCTGTCGCCGATGAAGTCCGCCTGGGCGGCGGGAACCAGCAGGGCGCTGGTGGCGGTCAGCAGGGAAAGGTGCATGAAGGGCTTTCTTGTCATTGTTGTTTTCCTGATGCAGGGAGGCGCCCAAAACACAGGCGCAAGTGGGCCGGGCGCGGTCACACCCGGGTGAAACTGGGGGCTTGGTCTGGCTCAATCAGGCAGCCATTCCTGCAAGGTCAGCTCGATGGTGATGAACGACAGGTTGCGGCCACGTTGCAGCCTGCCGGCGAAGATATTGCCGTCGGCGTCGGCCACCACCGCTTGCAGGCGGCTTTCGCCCAGGGCGATCTCACCGCTGAGGCTGAGAATCTCCACTCCAGGCCCCGGCACGTGGATGTCCTGCATGCCACTGCGGCCCAGGTAGTGCAGCTCGGCGTCGATCAGGCTGCCCAGCCCGCCGCGCACTACCGCCAGGCTGATGCCGTGGCTGGCACAGAGCGCCTCGGCGCTGTCGATGATGTCTTCGTTGGGCTTGAGCCGGGCCACTACCAAGCGGCCCAGGCGGCCGCTTTGTACCTGGGATTCAGTCTGGGTTGCTGCAAGGTTCATGACGCCTCCTGGAACACCGGATGGAGCAGGTTGAAGTGGGTTTCAGCGTCGGGCTGGACCTGATAGGCGACCTGATCGAACAGGCACAAGCGCAGCACCAGCGGTTCGCTGCCGACAATCAGCCGGTCGAGCACCAGGTGGCCGCCATGCTGCTGGCCATCGCGGTCGAGAAAGCCCGCGTGGCAGTGCAGCAGCGGTGCTCCAGCGGCGTCGCGACCGACCGTCAGTGCGCCGCTGACGAAGGTGATGTAGCCATCGAGGACCACCGCTTGGCCATAGTCGTAGGGCCGCTGTTGGTCTTGGGTGGTGACCATGCGGTGATAGCTCAGGTGCGCCGCACCGCCACACAGGATGCGCCCGACCGCGCTGCCATAGCGACGGCCCGCAAGCACCTTGAGCAGGCCTTCAGCGACATTGCAGGCCAGCGGCAGGACCACGCGCAACTCCTCGCTGGCGGGTACTTCGCAGTCCAGCAGGCGCGGCTGTTGTGGCTCGCCGCCATGAATGAACACGCGCACGCCGGCGCGCTGCTCGAAATGCGGGGTCATAGGGCAGGCTCCTCGCTGGCTTCGAGCAGGGCGCGGATCTGTTTCTTGACGATCTTGCCGTAGCCCGACTTGGGCATTTGCGACCAGCGGACAAAGCGCTTGGGCCATTTGTAGCGGGCCAGGCGCGGCTGCAAATGAGCCAGCAGCTGCTCGTCGCTGACCTCGGCTGTGACCACGATCACCGCACAGCCACATTCACCCCATTTCTCGTCAGGTAGCCCGAGCACAGCAACTTCGTTGACCGCCGGATGGGTGAGCAGGGCCTCTTCGATCTCCCGTGGATAGACGTTGGAGCCGCCGGAGATGTACATGTCCGAAGCACGGCCGGTGATGAACAGGTAGCCTTGTTCGTCGAGGTGGCCGAGGTCGCCGGTGTGGAACCAGCCAAAACGAAAGCACGCCGCGTTGGCCTCGGGGTTGTTGTAGTAGCCAGCAAACACCGCCGGGCCGCGCACGCAGATTTCGCCATCGCTGCCGGTGGGCAGTTGATTGCCATGCTCATCGAGGATCGCCACCTGCATGCCGGTGCGCGGGTAGCCGCATGAGCCGACTTTGGCCTGCGGTCCGTCCTCGGCGTCGTGGCAGTCGGCAGGCAGCACGGTGATGTTGCCGGTGACCTCGCCCAAGCCGTAGTACTGCACCAGCACCTTGCCCAGGGTGCGCAGGGCGTGGCATTGATCGGCACGGTACATCGGTGCGCCGGCATAGATCACATAGCGCAGGCTGCTGTGGTCGTAGCGCTCGACGGCCGGGTCTTCGGTGAGCATCTTGACGATGGTCGGCACGGTGAACAGGTTATCTATCCGGTGCTCCTGGACCAGGCGCCAGGCCTCGTCACAGTCCAGCCGGTCACTGGCGGGCAGCACGCAAGCGGCGCCGCGGGCGACGTTGATCAGCGCGTGGATGCCAGCGCCGTGCGACAGCGGTGCGAGCACCAGCGAGCGCGATTGCGTGTTCAGCCCAGGCATCAGGTCGGCCAGATGGTTGTTGATCACGAAGGCCATTTGCCCGTGGGTCAGCACCCCGGCCTTGGGGTGGCCGGTGGTGCCGGAGGTATAGAAGAACCACAGCGGATCGTGATAACTCACTTCCGCTGCGCGGAAATCCGCTTGCAGCGCAGCGCCCTCATCGAGCAACGCGTCATAGCTCAGCTCGCCTGTACGTGGCGCGCCGATGGCGATGACCTGTTGCAGGGCAGGGGAGGCAGCGCGTACGGCGTCGACGTAATGCGCCATGCCTTCGTCGTAGAGCATCGCCACCGCGCCACTTGAGCTGCCCAGGTAGGCCGCCTCAGGCGGGGTGATGCGCACGTTGGTGGGCACCCAGACCATGCCTAGGCGAAACGCCACCCAGGCGCTCTCGAACAACTGCAGGTTGTTGCGCGAATGCACCAGCAGGCGATCACCCTTGCCCAGCCCGCGCGCGCGCAATGCCCCGGCAACGCTGTCGACCCGGGTCAGCAACTGGCGCCAGCTGTAGCTTTGCCCTGCGCGGATGAAGCCAGGCGCGTCGGGCAAGCGGCGGGCGATCTGGGCAAGCAATTCGCCCAGGTTCATCACATTGTCGATACCGGTGATCATTGCACGGCCTCCAGGATGCTCACGTAATTGGTGACCGCCGCGCCGCCCATGTTGAACACCCCGGCGCGGTCAGCCCGAGGCAGTTGCATGTCGCCGGCCTGCCCCGTCAGCTGCATGGCGGCCATCACGTGCATCGACACGCCACTGGCGCCGATCGGATGGCCCTTGGACTTGAGCCCGCCCGAGGGGTTGATCGGCAGGCGGCCGTCCTTGCGGCTGATGCCTTCGGCGATGACCCGCGCGCCCTGGCCGCGTTCGGCCAGGCCCATGGCCTCGTATTCGAGCAGTTCGGCGATGGTGAAACAGTCGTGGGTTTCCACCAGCGACAGGTCCGCCAGCGTCAGCTCGGCGAGGGCCAGGGCCTGCTGCCAGGCCCGCGCTGCACCTTCGAAAACCGTCGGGTCGCGCCGCGACAGCGGCAGGTAGTCATTGACCTGGACCGCTGCGCGAAAGCGCACGGCGTGTTGCTGGCCGTTCAGCGCGTCGACCCGGCTGATCACCAGCGCGGCCGCGCCATCGGTGATCAGCGAGCAGTCACTGCGCTTGAGCGGGCCGGCGACAAATGGGTTTTTCTCCGAGGGGGTGCGGCAGAAGTCGAAGCCGACATCGCGGCGCATGTGCGCGAAGGGGTTGAGCGCGCCGTTGGCGTGGTTCTTGGCTGCGATCATGGCCAGCGCATCGGACTGGTCGCCATAGCGCTGGAAGTAGGCCTGGGCGATGTTGCCGAACACGCCGGCAAAGCCATTTTCGATCTGCGCTTCCTCGCGGGCATAACAGCACTTGAGCAGGATCTTGCCGACCTCGGCGGTGGGTAGGCCGTTCATCTTTTCAAAGCCCACCACCAGCGCATGCCGGGATTGCCCGCTGAGCACCGACTGCAACGCCGAATGGATCGCCGCGGAGCCTGTCGAACAGGCGTTTTCCACCCGCACCGAAGGGGTGAAGCGCAGCGCCGGCAGGTGGTTGGCCAGCAGTGCGGAAGGGAAGTCTTGGTAGATCAGGCCGGCATTGAAATGGCCGACATGCACCGAGTCGATCTGCTCGGCATCCAGGCGGGCATGGCTGAGGGCGCCGATGGCGGCGTCGGCCATCATCTGCTCGGGGTCGATATCGGGAAACTTGCCGAAGGCGGAGTGGTACCAGCCGCTGATAACAGGCGAATCCATGAGGTGCGTCCTCGCTTGATGGAGAGTGCGAGGTCGATAGCAAGGGTGGTGCCAAGGTCTTTTCGAGGCGTCTGCGCTGAGGCTTTGGCGCGTGTCCAGGGTGTCCATTGGTAGCGTTTAGCCGCCTACAGGTGTCGCCTTGGCCGCGCAGGCGACAGTTCAAGGAGACACCTGTTACACCCAAGCGCCGCGGATGCCAGCTCGATCACACTATCTCTGCCCGCCGGGTGAAATTTTATTTGCTAGCTAAAACATAGGCTTGAATAGCTTCAGCGGTCTTTGCACGGCGCTGCGCGGAGGTGCTGGCGAGCAGTGGCACCCGTATTGCTAACAACACCTGCATCGTCGCTGCAATTCGATCAATAAGAACAAATAGGTCAGGAGAGCTTCATGAGCGATTTCACCCGCCGTTCCTTCATCAAGACGGCCTCACTGGCATCGGCCGCTGTCGCTGCCGCCGGGATGGGCCTGTACAGCGGCAATAGCCGCGCCGCCGACTTCAAGCTGAAGTTTGCCAACAACCTGCCCATCAGCCACCCGATGAACATCCGTGCCCGGGAAATGGCCAAGGCGATCAAGGAGGAAACCAACGGCGCGCTGAGCGTGCAGGTGTTCCCCAGCAGCCAGCTGGGCAGCGATACCGACACCCTGGCCCAGGTGCGCTCTGGCGCGGTCGACCTGTTCTCGCTGTCACCGGTGATCCTCGGCACCCTGGTGCCGTCGGTGCAGATCAGCGCGGTGGGTTTTGCCTTCAAGGACTACCAGCAAGTCTGGAGCGCGATGGACGGCGCCCTTGGCGAGCACGTGCGCGGTGAGATCGCCAAGACCGGTACGCTGTTCGCCTATGAGCGGATGTGGGACAACGGTTTTCGCGTCACCACCACCAGCACCAGGCCGGTGGCCAGCCCCGATGACCTGCGCGGGATGAAGCTACGGGTGCCACCGAGCCCGATCATCATGTCGATTTTCCGCGCCCTGGATGCAGCGCCGACCAGCATCAACTTCGCCGAAGTCTATTCGGCGCTGCAGACGCGCATCGTCGAGGGCCAGGAGAACCCGCTGACCCTGGTGTCCTCGGCCAAGCTCTATGAAGTGCAGAAGTACTGCTCGCTGACCAACCATGTCTGGGACGGTTTCTGGATGCTCGGCAACAGCGCCTCCATCGGTCGGCTGCCGCCTGAGCTGCAAGCGGTGCTGCGCAAGCACATCGAGGCGGCGGTGCTGGCCCAGCGCGATGACCTGGCCAAACTGGAAGGCACTACCCGCGACACCCTCAAAGGCAAGGGCCTGGAGCTGGTCGACTCGCCCGCCGAGCCGTTCCGCGCCAAGTTGCGCAGCGCCAATTACTACGCCGACTGGCACGAGAAGTTCGGCGACGAGGCCTGGGCCATTCTTGAGCAGTTCTCCGGGAAACTGGCCTGATGAGCGCGCCAGCGGTCACGGCCTCCAACGTTTCGCAGCGCCTGCCGGCCCGGGTGCTGATCTGCCTGAACACCTGGACCATGCGCGTGGTCGGGGTCATCGCCGTCACCTTGATGGTGATCGAGACCCTGGTGCTGCTGGCGGGGGTGATCGCCCGCTATGTGCTGCACAGCCCGTTGATCTGGTCCGACGAGCTGGCGTCGTCGCTGTTCATCTGGCTGTCGATGTTCGGCGCGGTGCTGGCGCTGGACCGTGGCGAACACATGCGCATGTCGGCGGTGGTGAACAAGTTGCCGGCTGCCTGGCGCGGCTTCAGTGAAACCTTGTCGGCGCTGATTGTCTGCCTGTTCGTGGCGATGATCATTTCTCCGGCGATGCAGCATTCGCATGAGCAGATGTGGATTACCACGCCCGCCTTGGGCATCCCTGACGGGGTGCGCGCGGCAGCACTGCCGGTGGGCGCGGTACTGATGCTGTTGGCGGCGGTAGCGCGCATGGCACGCTATTCGACAGTGCGCCAGTTCATGGCCGGGCTTGCGGTGGTGGCGGTGGTGGGGGCGGCGTTGTGGCTGGCCCAGCCATTGCTGGCGGCGATGGGTAACTACAACCTGGTGGTGTTCTTCCTGGTGCTGCTGGGGGCGTGCGTGTTTGGCGGTATCCCGATTGCCTTCGCCTTCGGTACGGCGACCATGGCCTACCTGGCCCTGGCCACCCATGCGCCGCTGTCGATCGTGGTCGGGCGCATGGACGAGGGCATGTCGCACATGGTGCTGCTGGCGGTGCCGCTGTTCGTCCTGCTGGGGGTGGTGCTGCAACTGTCGGGCATGGCCCGCACGCTGATCGACTTCATGGCCTCGCTGCTCGGCCATGTGCGCGGGGGCCTTCAGTACGTGCTGTTGGGGGCGATGTTCCTGGTGTCGGGGATTTCCGGCTCCAAGGTCGCCGACATGGCTGCGGTGGCACCGGCCTTGTTCCCCGAGATGAAGCGGCGCGGCTCCAAGCCAGAGGAGCTGGCAGCGCTGCTGTCGGCTACCGGGGCGATGACCGAGACCATTCCGCCAAGCCTGGTGCTGATCACCATTGGCGCGGTGTGCAGCGTATCGATCACCGCGCTGTTCATTGGCGGCTTGATGCCGGCGGTGGTCGCGACAATCGCTATCGCGGTGGTCTGCTGGTGGCGGTCGCGCAAGGAAGACGGACCGAAGATCGAGCGCGCACCGCTGTCGCGGGTGGCCAAGACCTTCCTCATTGCCTTGCCCGCATTGGCGCTGCCGCTGCTGATCCGCGTGGCGGTGCTCGAAGGCGCCGCGACCGCCACTGAGGTGTCGACCATCGGCGTGGCCTACGTGGTGTTGGTCGGCCTTGCCATGCACCTGTTCATGCGCCACATCGAGTTCGCCCGGCTGTACCCGATGCTGCTGGAAGCGGCGGCGCTATCGGGGGCGATTTTGCTGATCATCGGCATGGCCTCGGCCATGGCTTGGGCACTCACCCAGTCCGGGTTCTCTGCCTCGCTGGTCGAGCTGATCGAGGAAATCCCTGGTGGCACCTTTGGCTTCATGTTCGTCACCATATTGGTGTTCCTGATTCTGGGCAGCGTGCTCGAGGGCATCCCGGCGATCGTGCTGTTTGGCCCGTTGATGTTCCCGTTGGCGGAAATGCTCGGTATCCATCCGGTGCATTACGCCATGGTGGTGATCCTGGCGATGGGCGTGGGCCTGTTCGCACCGCCTCTGGGGGTCGGCTTCTATGCCGCCTGCGCAATCAGCAAGACCTCGTCCGATCACGTTATACGCAGGGTTTGGGGTTACCTGGGGGCCTTGCTGGTGGCCCTGGTGGTGGTGGCCTGCTTCCCGTGGATTTCCATTGGTTTCCTTTAAGAGAGGGCTGTCATGAGCCAAGCTGCGAAAACAACGATGTATGCGCCAGCCCACGGCCGGGTTGCGCTGGTGACGGGGGCTGCGATGGGTATCGGTGCGGCTATCGCCGAACGCCTGGGTCACGACGGCCACAGCGTGGTGGTGGCCGATATCAACCTGGCGGCGGCCGAAGAGATGGTCGCCGGGCTGCGGGTGCAGGGCATCGAGGCCCTGGCCATGGCCATCGATGTTGGCGATGCGCAGTCGATCAGTGCACTGTTTGCCCAGTTGCGCGAGCACTATGGGCGCTGCGATGTGCTGGTCAACAATGCTGGCGTCGCCCGCACCCAGGCGTTTCTCGATACTGAGCTTGAGGGTTGGCAACGGCTGATGAACATCAACCTGACCGGCACCTTGCTGTGCAGCCAACAGGCGGCGCAGTTGATGCGCGAGCAGGGCTGGGGGCGGATCATCAACGTCGCTTCGATCAGTGGCATGCGCGCGAGCATGGGACGTACTGCTTATGGCACGTCGAAGGCAGCGGTGATTGGCCTGACCCGGCAGATGGCGATTGAACTGGCTGAGCATGGCATCACGGTTAACGGCATTGCACCGGGGCCGGTGGATACGCCACTGACCCAGACCCTGCATTCGGCGGCGACGCGTGAGTCGTATGCGCGGGCGGTGCCACTGCGCCGCTATGGCACGCCGGCGGAGATGGCGGGGGCGGTGGCGTTTCTGGCTTCTGAGGATGCTTCGTACATCAGCGGGCATGTGATTCCGGTGGATGGTGGCTTCATGGCTTCGGGGATCCTGGAGATCTGATCTGGCAGTGCCGGCCTCATCGCGGGGCAAGCCCGCTCCCACGCCCCCCGGTACGATGGCTGAACCCGGGGAGCGTGGGAGCGGGCTTGCCCCGCGAGGAGGCCAGTGCTGCCACCCCCGCAATCACCCCCCGGGTACGATGGCTGAACCTGGGTAGCGTGGGAGCGGGCTTGCCCCGCGATGAGGCCAGTGCTGCCACCCCCGCAATCACCCCCCGGGTACGATGGCTGAACCTGGGTAGCGTGGGAGCGGGCTCGCCCCGCGAGGAGGCCAGTGCTGACACCCCTGCAATCAACCCTCCAACCCCCGCTGCGCCAGATCCTCGCGCGTTGCCTGCTCGCCCGCCTGCAACGCCGTCTCGACAAAGGTGGCAATGCACGGGTTGTGGTTATCGGCCTTCCACACTGCCACCACTTCGATCACCGGCGCGTGCTTCAACGGCTTGAAGCTGGTGGTGGCCAGGCGCATGTTGCGCATCGAGCGCGGCACGATGGCGACCCCTAAGCCTTCACCCACCAGGTTGACGATGGTCTGCTGCATGTTGATCTCCATGCCGATGTTCGGCGTCACACCGTGCTGCAGGCAGTAGTTGAAGATCATGTCGTGCAGCGCCGGGGCAATCCGCCTGGGCACGATGATGAACGGCTCGCCGGCCAGCGCTTGCGGGTCGATCAGCTCGTGTTCCATCAAACGATGCCCAGGCGGTAGCACCAAGGTCATTTCTTCGCGGTACAGGGTCACCGTCTCCAGGCCACTGCAATCCTGCGGCCGGTACATGATCGCCACGTCCTTGTTGCCACTGCTGATGTCCTGGGCCAGGTCCAGCGGCAAGGTCTCGGTCAACTTGAGGTTGACCTGCGGATACAGCGCTGCGTAGCGGCGGGTGATGGCCGGGGTGATGCTGTAGGCGGTCGACATCATGAACCCCACCGATAATTCGCCAGCCGCCCCGCGCGCAGCGGCCAGGGCATTGCGCTTGGCCTGCTCGAAGGCGGCGAACACCGTGCCGGTGTCCAGGTAGAAGCGCTGGCCGGCTTCGGTCAGCTCGACCCGGCGCCGCGAGCGATCGAACAACTTCACCCCCAGTTCCTCTTCCAGCAGGGCGATCTGCCGCGACAACGGCGGCTGCGAGATGTGCAGGCGCTCGGCTGCGCGGCCAAAATGCAAGGTCTCGGCCAGGGTGCGGAAGTAATGCAAATGGCGCAGTTCGATCACGTTGATGCTCGCAAAGGTATCAATGGATGCTTGATTATGTATTGGAAAATATAAGTGCGCCTACCTAATGTGATCAGGCAACACCCCTTCGGCCCCGGCCGCGCCACAAGCGTCGCCCGCCGACATAGTCACAAGCTATAGAACAATAAAAGGTGACGCTGATGCATTCCCTGACTGACCCTGCTGTGCCGTACGCCACCACCGCCGAAACCGATATCGCCCATGACAGTGACCCGCAGGTGCGCCAGGCCTTTCGCCGCGCGTTGCGCCTGATGGAGCGTGGCATTGCCGTGCTGATCCGGGGCGAAACCGGCACCGGCAAAGAGATTCTTGCCCGTGCCCTGCATGCCCACAGTCAACGGCGCAACGCCCAACTGGTGGCGCTCAACTGTGCCTCGATCCCCGAGACGCTGATCGAAAGCGAGCTGTTCGGCTACAGCCGTGGTGCCTTTTCCGGCGCGTTGCCGGGTGGCAAGAAGGGCAAGGTCCAGCAGGCGGATGGCGGCACCTTGTTTCTCGATGAGATCGGCGATATGCCCTACGAGCAGCAGACCCGTCTGCTGCGGGTGATCGCCGAGCGTGAAGTGACCCCGCTGGGCGCCGAACGCAGCCTGCCGGTGAATTTCGCCTTGGTCTGCGCCACCCACCAGGACCTGACCGCGCGGGTGGCCGACGGCAGTTTTCGCGAGGATTTGTTCTATCGCATCGCCACTGGCGTGGTGGAGCTACCGCCGCTGCGCGAGCGCACCGACCGCGGCGAGTTGCTGTGCAACATGGTTGCTCATGAACTGCCCGGTTGCGATCCGCGCCAGGTGATCAGCGCTGAAGTCTGGTCGCTGCTGCTGACCCACGCCTGGCCCGGCAACCTGCGCCAGATGCGCGCGGTGATCCGCTATGCCTGTGCGGTGATGGAAGGTGCGCGGATCCAGCGCGGCGATCTGCCGGTGGACTTCCTCGCCCAGTTGCCGCCTGCCTCAGGCGCAGTACGTGCGCTGATGCCGAATGTCACGCCGATTCGCCCGCTTCGCCCGACGCACGCAGGCGATGAGCGCGCCGATGTGCTCGAAGTGCTGCAAGCCTGTCGCTGGAACATGTCGGCGGCGGCGCGTGAGCTGGGTATCTGCCGGCCATCGCTGTACCGGGTGCTGCGGCGCCTGGATATCCCTCCGCTCAAGGAACAGTTGGCGCTGGGCGCCTGCCGCAACGCCTGATCCGCATCACCCACTGATCGCACAGATCCAACGCCCCTTGCCGTGCAGGGGGCGGGCCTGACTTCGACCTCATGAAGGAATAACATCAATGAATGCCGCTGCCGCTTACGCCCCTTTGAACTTCACCCTGACCGGTCGCACCGCATTAGTGACGGGCGCCGCCCGCGGGATTGGCCACGCCATCGCCGTCGCGCTTGGCCACTGCGGGGCGCGGGTCGCCCTGGCCGATCTTGACCCACAGGCCGCGGAGCGCGCGGCCGAACTGCTGCGTGCACAGGGGATCGAGGCTATTGGCGTGGGGGTGGATGTGGCAGAGGAGCAGCAGGTGCAGGCGATGGTCACGCAGGTCGAGCGACTGTTCGGTGGCGTCGATATTCTGGTCAACAACGCCGGAATCGTTTCTACCGCGCCGCTGCTGGAGCTGACCACGGCGGAGTGGAATCGGGTCATGGCCATTGACCTCAACAGCGTGTTCTTTTGCGTCAAGGCGGTGCTGCCGGGAATGATGGATCGGCGTGCCGGGCGGATCATCAATATCGCCTCGGTAGCCGGTAAGCGCGGGGGAGGGTTGTTGGGCAACAGTTGCTATGCAGCAGCCAAGGGTGCGGTGATCGCCCTGACCAAGGGCCTGGCGCGTGAGGCGGGGCCGTTTGACATTACTGTCAATGCGGTGTCGCCGGCACTGACCGATACCGAGATGACCAGCGTGCTGGCGCCGCAGGCTCGGGCCCAGGTGCTGGCGCAGATGCCGCTGGGGCGTGCTGGGACGCCAAGGGATATTGCTGCGGCGGTGTGCTTCTTGGCGTCGGCGGAGGCAGGCTTTGTCACCGGCGAAATCATGGATGTGGATGGCGGGTTCATGCGCGACTGAGCGATGCTACGGGCGCGAAGGTTGGAGGCGCGGGACAAGCCCGCGCCTCCATATCGATGTCTACCTTAGCGGCCCTGCCAGATGCCGTGGCCAGTGAGGCGTTCACGATCATGGGCCAGGCTGAAGTCCTGTAGCGGCCCTTTAGGCACGATGCCATTGGGGTTGATGGTCTTGTGGCTCATGTAGTAGTGCTTCTGGATATGCTCCATATCCACGGTGCCTGCCACTCCAGGCCACTGATACAGCTCACGCAGCCAGTTGGACAGGTTCGGGTAGTCGCTCAACCGGCGCAGGTTGCACTTGAAGTGGCCATGGTAGACCGCATCGAAACGCACCAGGGTGGTGAACAGGCGCACGTCGGCCTCGGTCAGGTATTCACCGGCCAGATAGCGCTGGCGGCTGAGCAGCGCTTCCAGGTAGTCCAGTTCGTTGAACACCTCGTCGAACGCCGCTTCATAGGCCTCTTGGGTGGTCGCGAAACCTGCCCGATACACGCCGTTGTTCACTGCCGGATAGATGCGCTCGTTCAACGCTTCAATGGTTGGGCGCAGCGCTTCGGGGTACAGGTCAAGACGATTGCCGGTCAGCTCATCGAAGGCACTGTTGAAAATGCGGATGATCTCGGCCGACTCGTTGTTGACGATGCGCTTTTGCTTCTTGTCCCACAGCACAGGCACGGTCACTCGGCCGGTGTAATTGGGGTCATCCTGGGTATAGCGCTGGTGCAGGTAGTCGAGGCCGTCGAGCTGATCGCCGCTGGAGCCATTTTGCTTATCGAAAGTCCAGCCGTGCTCGCCCATCAGCCAACTGACCACCGAGACGTCGATCAGCGGCTCCAGGCCTTTGATCGCGCGGAAAATCAGGGTGCGGTGTGCCCACGGGCAGGCCAGTGACACATACAGGTGATAGCGGCCGGCTTCGGGGGCGGGCAGCTGATTACGCCGTTGTGCGTTCTCGCGCTGGAACGCGCCGTCCTTGCTGGTCTGGTACCACTGGTCATGCCAGCGGCCATCAATCAAAAGGCCCATGGTGAGCTCCTCGGAACAAAGTTGTTTGTCGTTGGAGCCCAGTCTAGGGCTTATCGTTCGAATAAATAGCGCAAAGACTGCGCTGTTCTTATCGAATTAATTGATGTTTTTGCGCTCTGCCCAGTAAACACGGGCATTGCCGAAAGCCTGCTCGCGATCCTGCCCAAGCCCGCGCAGGGCCAGAGCCATGGTTGCGATCACGGCCATTTCGCCGTAGCTGTCTTGCGCTTCGCCGCGCCAGACCGCAAGCAGTTGCTCAGGCTGCAGGCTGGCCGGTTTGACATGGCGCTGGGCGCTCATGGCCGGCCACTCTTCGTCCCAGTTCTCGCCGCCGCTGGTGCCGTACAGATGGCTGGCAACGTCCGGGTTGATCTCGATCTCGCCGCCGTCACCTTTGATCACCACGGCGTGGTCGCCCAGCAAACGGCTGGCCTCGCGGTGCACTGCCTGGTAGCCGGGGTGGAAAATACTTTGCAGGCCGCAACGCGCTGCCAGCGGATTGAGCACCCTCGCCAGCGAGTGAATCGGCGAACGCAGGCCCAAGGTGTTGCGCAGATCGATCATCCGCTGCAGCTGGGGCGCCCAGTCCTGCAACGGGAAGAAGGCCAGGCGCTGTTCATCGAGGGCGTTGGAGACCGCTTGCCAGCTGCGACACAGCGGAATTTCCAGCAGGGTCAGCAACTGCTCGGTGTACATCCGGCCTGCGGTGTGGGCGCCACCGCCATGCAGCATGATCCGCACGCCATTGCCGGCCAGGCACTTGGCCGCCAGCAAATACCAGGGTAGATGGCGCTTCTTGCCGGCGTAGCTGGGCCAGTCCAGATCGACAGCTATGTTCGGCGCTTGCAGGTGCGTGCGCAGCGCCTCGGTGAACCCGGCCAGCTCCTCGGCGCTTTCTTCCTTGTGCCGCAAGAGCATGAGGAAGGCGCCCAGCTGGGTATCCTCGACCTTGCCTTCGAGCAGCAGCGTCATCGCCGCGCGGGCCTCTTCCCGGGTCAGGCCGCGGGCGCCGCGCTTGCCTTTGCCTAGGATGCGCACGAATTCGGCGAAGGGGTGTTCGGCTGGGGTTTCCAGGGTGAGCGGGCGCGGCTCGGTGCAGAGTTCGGTCATATGCAATTGGTCGGCTTGGGCAGGCCCGCCAGCTTGGCGGCGAGTTTGGCGGGAGTGCCGTTGAACAGGCGATTGAGGTGTGGGCTGTTGCCTTTTTCCGCGCCCAGCTTGAGTGCGGTGTACTTGATCAGCGGGCGGGTGGCTGGCGACAGCTCGAACTCCTGGTAGAACTGGCGCAGCAGTTCGAGGATCTCCCAGTGATCCTGGCTCAGGGCGATGTCTTCGCGCGCAGCCAAAGCCTCGGCGACGGCGGGGGACCAGTCGTGCAGGTCGACCAGAAAGCCGTCCTTGTCCAATGCGATCTGCTGATCGCCGACAGTCAGGGTGCTCATAACCAGCTATTTACCTTGTCATACTTGAGCGACAGCGCAACGAAGGCTGGGTAGTCCACGGCTTTGGCCAAGGCGCTATCAATGCCGCGGGCCTGCAGGTCTTCGTCGAGCGCGTACAGCCGAGCCTCCAGGCTGGCCGCTTGCAACAGCCGCTGTGGCTCAGTGCCGTTACGCAGGGCGTAGACTGCATCGCCGCACAACAGCAGCGCATCGTCAGCACCCAGCAAGCGCAGGCAGCTTTGCAGGCGGTTGTCGCCAAACGGTGAGTGGGCAATTACATGCAGGGTCGTCATCAGAGCGTTACCACCTGGTCGAATCGGGCAATCAGTGCGGCCAGGGCCGCGTCGTCCAGCACTTCTACCGGCAGCGCCAGTTCGCCACTTTCCAGGCCGCGCTCGGCCAGGCTATGACCGCAGGCGAACAGCGCATCGACGCCAAACATCGGCAGTGCCTGCAGGTTGGCCGCAAGGTTCTTCTGCTGCACCTGTGCCGGTTGCTGACCTTCGGCCAACTGGAATACGCCATCATCGAGAAACAGCATGCCCAGCGGCAGGTCGAAGGCGCCGCCGGCCAGGGCAATGTCCAGGGCTTCGCGGGCAGAAGGGCCGTTCCACGGTGCCTGACGGCTGATGATCAATAAGGATTTGGCCATTTCAATCGCCTCCGAAACAGACCAGGCGGTCGGCCATTTGCGCCGCCTCGTGCAACTGGCCAAGGCCCGACAGCTCCCACGGCGCTGGTAGGTTCACGGCGGGGCGCTGGTAGCGGTTGGCTTCGCTCTCGTCCAGCACGCCACGGCGCAGGGCCGCGGCGATGCACACCACAGCGTCGAGCTGATGCTCGTTGATGAAAGTGCGCCACTGCGCGGCGACGTCCAGTTCATCCTGGGGTGCGACGACGTTGGCCGAGGCGCTGTGCACCCCGTCCTGATAGAAGAACAAGCGGGCAATCTCATGCCCGCCGGCCAGCGCCGCCTCAGCGAAGCGCAGGGCGCGGCGCGAGGAGGGCGCATGGGCTGGGGAAAAAACCGCAATGGCGAATTTCATGGGAGGCTCTTGCAACGTAATGCGGCCATGATAAAGCAAAAAAGCCCGGATAGAGTGCGGGGCAAGCCCGCTCTCACGTCAACCCTACCAACAGGACGAGCAACGTGAGAGCGGGCTTGCCCCGCGATAGCTAACGGTCAGTCGACGCTTAGTGCTGATCCTTGCTCTCTGGCAGGAACCAGTTCAGCACCAGGGCGCAGATGCCGCCGGTGGCCACACCCGACTCGAGCACGTTACGCAGCGCTGCGGGCATATGCGCAAGGAACTCCGGCACCTGCGCCACGCCCAGGCCCAGCGCCAGGGACACGGCAATGATCAGCAGGGCACGGCGATCCAGACGGGTGCTGGCCAAGATATTGATACCCGAAGCCGCCACGGCGCCGAACATCACCATCGCCGCGCCACCCAGCACTGGCTCAGGCACTGCCTGGATTACCCCGGCAACGCTTGGGAACAGGCCGAGCAACACCAGCATGGCTGCGATCCAGATGCCGATATGACGGCTGGCGATACCGGTCAGCTGAATCACCCCATTGTTCTGGGCGAAGATCGAACTGGGGAAGGTATTGAACACCCCGGCCAGCAGCGAGTTGGCGCCGTTGACCAGCACACCGCCCTTGATCCGCTGCATCCACAGTGGCCCTTCGACCGGCTCGCGCGACACTTTGCTGGTTGCAGTGACGTCACCAATGGCTTCCAGCGAAGTCACCAGGTAGATCACCAGCATCGGGATGAACAGCGCCCAGGAGAAGCTCAGGCCGAAATGCAGTGGCATCGGCACCTGGAACACAGCAGCCTCGTGCATACCGGTAAAGTCAAGGCGGCCCAGATAGCCCGCCAAGGCATAGCCAACTGCCAAGGCAATAACGATGGCGCAACTGCGCATCCACACTACCGGAATCCGGTTAAGCACCACGATAATCGCCAGCACCACACCCGACAGCAGCAGGTTCTCGCCATTGGCGAAGGTGCCATTGCCCATCGCCGTGAAGCCACCGCCCATGCTGATCAGGCCCACCTTGATCAGGGTCAGGCCGATCATCAGCACGACGATGCCGGTCACCAGCGGGCTGATCAGGCGTTTGACGAATGGCAGGATGCGCGACACGCCCATCTCGACGAACGAGCCGGCGATTACCACGCCGAAGATCGCCGCCATTACCCCTTCAACCGGCGTGCCTTGCTTGACCATCAGCGCACCACCGGCAATCAATGGCCCGACGAAGTTGAAACTGGTGCCCTGCACAATCAGCAGCCCCGCGCCAAACGGGCCGAAGCGTCGGCACTGGACGAAGGTGGCGATACCCGAGATTACCAGCGACATCGACACGATCAGGTTGGTATCGCGCGCTGACACGCCCAATGCCTGGCAGATCAGCAGGCCCGGGGTCACGATCGGCACGATGATCGCCAGCAGATGCTGCAGTGCAGCCAGCATGCCGATCAGTGGCCGCGGCTTGTCCTCAAGGCCAAGGACCAGTTCATTGGCAGGCGCTGGCGCGCCGGGCCCGTGTTCGATGGAACTCATGGGAAGCTGCCCCGGAAGAAAAAAGGAGCGCATTCTACGGGGCGCTAGGCAATTGGGGTAGGCCCCAGGCTCATTTGTCGCTTACTGGGCGATTTCGTGTTCGCCCCCCGCAGTTTCAACCCGTGGGAGCGGGCTTGCCCCGCGATGAGGCCAGCGCAAACAACACACCATGTGGCGCGCACAAAAAAGCCCGCCGAAGCGGGCTTTGCGTTACTCGATTACCACCATCGATCAGTCATCACGACCCATGATGCCAAACAGCTGCAGCAGGCTGATGAACAGGTTGTAGATCGATACATACAGGCTGATGGTCGCCATGATGTAGTTCCGCTCGCCGCCATGAATGATGGCGCTGGTCTGGAACAGAATGCAGACCGACGAGAACAGAACGAAGCCAGCACTGATCGCCAACTGCAGGCCGCTGATCTGGAAGAAGAAGCTGGCAACCACAGCGCCGAGCAGGACGAAGAAGCCCGCGGTGATGAAGCCGCTGAGGAAGCTCATGTCCTTACGGGTGATCAGCACGTAGGCCGACAGGCCACCAAACACCAGCGCGGTCATGGCAAATGCCGAGCTGACCACTTCAGCGCCACCGGCCATGCCCAGGTAGCGGTTGAGGATCGGGCCAAGGATGAAGCCCATGAAACCGGTGAGGGCGAAGGTGGAAACCAGGCCCCAGACCGAATCACGCAGCTTGGCGGTGAGGAAGAACAGCCCGTAGAAGCCGATCAGCACCACGAAGATGTTCGGGTAACCGACGCGCATCTGCTGCGCGACGAACGCCATCACACCGCTGAAGGCGAGGGTAAGCGCCAGCAGGCTGTACGTGTTGCGCAGGACCTTGCTGACCTCCTGCTGCTCGACCTGCTGGCCGTGTTGTACGGCATAATCCTGTTCGCGCATGGCGACACTCCTGTGGGGTTGAAACCTATGGATGCTGTGAGCATACCAGAGCCGCCGCAGGCCGCGACACAGAGAGTTTGACAGCTTGTTACATTACGGTATTATGGCGCCGCAAATCTGTTCCGGAAGCGTGGCCGAGTGGTTTAAGGCAACGGTCTTGAAAACCGTCGATGGGCAACTATCCTAGAGTTCGAATCTCTACGCTTCCGCCATATTTTTCAGCAAAAGCCCCGATTATTCGGGGCTTTTGCGTTTCTGGAGTTTGTAAGAGCCCCAGCAATGGTCAATTCCCCGCCGACTCAAGCAATCATGTGTTGTCCTATGGAAGACCGGCGGAGGCTGTGATAATGGGGGCAATCACAAGGGCCATGTCATGCTGACCATCTCCAATAACGTGCATCTGCCGGATGCCGAAATCGAACTCACCTACATCCGCGCACAAGGCGCGGGCGGGCAGAATGTCAACAAGGTGTCCAGCGCGGTGCACCTGCGCTTCGACATCCCGGCCTCATCGTTGCCCGAGTTCTACAAGGAGCGGCTGCTGGCGCTGCGTGACAGTCGCATCACCGGCGACGGTGTGTTGATCATCAAGGCCCAGCAGTACCGCACCCAGGAGCAGAATCGTACTGACGCATTGGCGCGTCTTGCCGAGCTGATCATTGCAGCCGGCAAGACCGAGAAAAAACGCCGCCCCACCAAGCCGACCCTTGGCTCCAAGACCCGCCGTCTCGAAGGAAAAGCCAGGCGCAGCACTGTCAAGGCTGGTCGGGGCAAGGTCGAGTTCTAGTGCTGGTGGTACAACGTTGCTGGTGAGTTTCAGTTCTGCTAATGCCTATATCGCCTTAGCGAGCAATGTAGGTTGCGATCTCCTACACCGTCTGTGCAAAAGCTTGAGGTTAGACGGATGATCAATCTTGCAGCGAGGCAGCAGGTCAGCGCAGATTCCTGCCCACTGTAACTTCCGGTTCTTTTCGATGTCCGATCTTCCCGATGCCGAACCTAGGGTACTGCCTCAGGCATCGTCCACTATGGATGAAAAGGAGCTTCCAATGTTTTCAGCACGGATTACCGCAGTTTCGCTTTGCTTGGCTACCTTGGGCATGGCCAATGCGGCCCTCGCCGATTCGAAGGCGGAAAATCACAAAACCGCCGTGACTATCCTCGCCATGGAGCAGGTATGCAACAAGGCCATTCCTGGGTTGAACGGCACTGTTGATAACGCATTGGCCAACGAACCGATGGACGATGCGTTGAAGGCCGAGATCATGGCGCTGAGGTCGGCACCGGGCAGCAAGACTCAAATCGATGACATGGCTAACAGGCTGTCGGGCTCCCCGTTGTCGACACTGGCGGTGGAGCAGGGCACCTGCAAGATGTACGCTGCCAAGTAGTCCTGCATCCCGCTGGTACGCCTTCTCCGTGTATGCCTGAACCGAGATCACCGCCCTCCAGCCCCACTTGTATCCCCAGAGCATGATCGATGATCACCCAGTCGCAACTGATGACCTTGGCGCGGCAAGCAGATGAGGACGTGTTTTCCTGGGCCAGCTTCGTCGCTCAAACCGAGTTCCTATGGCAGGACACGACGCTGGTACCGGATGCTTGCGCCTGGCAAGCCCTCTGGTTCGAGCTGGAAATCGTCAATGCCCTGGCCTTGGCCGAGTGGGACGAGCACGGGCGGCCCGTCGACTGGGCAGACTGCTGGCGGGAGGGCTACAAGCAGCAAGCCCAGGGGTTGTTGGCCGCACTGCTGAAATTGATCAGCTGACATTTTCACTAAGGGACAGCTGACGCTCGTATTCGCGTGATCGGGAAAACGCCTTTTCTCAATAGTGGCATGTTGCTGCATTGCGCGCCGAAAATCACAAATAGAGCCCGCCTTTGAGGGCAAGGCTGTTCACTTAAGTCCGGTGTCGTCTGCTTTGGGGCCGCTTTGCGGCCCTTCGCGGGCAAGCCCGCTCCCACAGGTTTAGCGCTTAACCGCGCAATAGCGCTTTGCCTTTGCGCGTGGCAGGAATGATCCGGCTGACACGGATTGTTACATCTCCCCCAATACTGCTTCTCAATCTCCTGGATTTATCCCCTCTAACTGAGGCGATACGCTGCCCCCAGCCTTCGTGCGAACGCCGTTGAGCGCTGAATTAACAGGGGTAGCAGTCACTCTCCCAGGCTGATCTGTTTACGCGGCTTTCCTCTGGCCGATTTCGATCCGGCCCTCGAAATCCTCTTGGTTTCGCCCCTGCCCAAGCACGTCCAATCCGGGACTTGAATGTTCAGCTGCTGATCAGCCCCTCGCGCGTCGTCGACCAACGCTGTCGACCCAGTCCCTTCGCCTCTGGCGCGAGCAGTTTGATTTAACCAAAGGAGTTTAAGAAACATGACGGATGACCAACGCCCCCCAAGCGCAGCGTCGCCGCTACGCACGAGCGCCAGGGTGCTATTTGCCCTGCTCGTTCTGGCCGTATCGCTGGCGCTGATCTATGGCGGCTTCAAGCTGGTTGCACTGGGTGGCTCATGTTACTACCTGATCGCGGGCGTGGCATATTTGCTGCTGGCGGTGCTGTTCTTGATGCGGGCACGTGTGGGCATTGCGCTCTCTGTAGCGATCTTCCTGGCGACCTGTGTCTGGGCGCTGTATGAAGTCGGCCAACTCAGCTACTGGGAGCTGCTGCCACGCCTGGTAGTGCCGGCGATTATCCTGACCTTGAGCCTGTGGGTCGGCGCTGCGCTGCCAAGTGTTTCCGTGAGCACGCGGCGTGTGGCCAATCGGGTGGGTTTTGCGCTGTTGGTGGCGTTGCTGGCCACGTTCGTAGCTGCATTCTACCCGCATGGCGCAATTTCCAATCCGGCCGCGGCGGGCGGTGCCAATGTGGCCAAGGAGCTGGCTAGCGCTCCTGAAAACTGGGAATTCTTTGGCCGCAACGCCTCGGGCACCCGGTTCGCGCCGTACACGCAAATCACTGCTGACAACGTCAACCAGCTGCAAGTCGCCTGGACCTACAGAACCGGCCGCAGAACCACCGGCGCTGGCGCGGGTGTAGACGAAAACACGCCGCTGCAGATCGGCAACGTGCTGTACTCCTGCACCCCAGAAAACCTGGTGACCGCGCTCGACGCCGACACCGGCACGCCGCTGTGGAAGTTCGATCCGCACGCCAAAAGTGCAGAGCACGTGACCTGCCGCGGTGTCGGCTATTACGACATCGATAAGGACGACAGCCTGAGCGCGCAGGCCAAGGCTGCCTATGGCGATGAGCAGCAATGCCGCCAGCGCATCTTGGTCTCGTCGGTCGACGCCCGTCTGTTTGCCTTGGATGCGCGTAGCGGCGAGCTTTGCCCAAGCTTTGGCGACAACGGCTACGTTGATTTGAAGAAGGGCATGGGCCCGACCGAGAACAGCAAGCGCTACCACCCCACCTCGCTGCCGGTGGTCATGGGCCACCTGACGGTGGTCGGCGGCTGGGTGCGCGATATCGTTGCCAAGGAGCCTTCAGGTGCAGTGCGGGCCTTCGATGTACTCAGCGGTGCGCTGGTATGGGCATGGGATGTCGGTGCGCCAGAGCGTGAGGATGCCGCCCAGGCCGAGCACCAGTTCACCCTGGAAACGCCCAACGTTTGGACCGTACCGACCTACGATAAAGAGCTGAACCTGGTCTACCTGCCTACTGGTAACGGCCCGCCCGACTACTGGGGCGGTGATCGTAACCAGGCCAAGGAAAAGTACGGTTCGGCAGTGGTGGCGGTGGATGCTTCTACCGGCAAGGCCAAGTGGGTTTACCAGACCGTTCACCACGATGTCTGGGACTATGACCTGCCGTCGCAGCCGGTGCTCTACGAGATCAACAATGCCCAGGGCGTGAAGACCCCGGTGCTGATCCAGACCACCAAGACCGGTCACATCTTTGTCCTGGATCGGCGTACCGGTGAGCCGGTCACCGAGGTTGAAGAGCGTCCGGTGCCCACTTCGCCAGCCGCTGTTGGCGAGCACTTGTCGCCAACCCAGCCTTACTCCAAAGGGATGCCGGTCATTGGCGCCGAGCCGCTGACCGAGAAGTCGATGTGGGGTGTGTCGACCTTCGATCAACTGTACTGCCGGATCATGTTCAAGGACTCGGTTTACGTGGGACCCTTTACCCCTCCCAGCGAAAAGCCCTACATCGAGTGGCCGGGCTTGCTGGGTGGGATGAACTGGGGTGGCATCTCGATCGATGAGAACACCGGGATGATGTTCGTCAATGACATGCGCATGCCGTTGCGGATGTCGCTGGTTACTCAGGAAAACACCAAGAACTTCAAGGTTTCGACCGATGAAGTACCTGGCTTCATGGGCACCATTCGGCCACAAGTGGCGGGGATCTACGGCGGGGTGAAAATCGACATCCTGCAGTCTCCACTGGGCGTGCCGTGCAACACCCCTCCGTTTGGCAGCATGAGTGCGATTGATTTCAATACCCAGAAGCTGGTCTGGCAGGTGCCCCTGGGCACCGTGCAGGACACCGGTCCGCTGGGGATCAAGACCCACATGCAGATCCCGCTGGGCATGCCGACGCTGGGCGGGCCGACCTCGACTGCATCGGGCCTGGTGTTCTTCGCCGGTACCCAGGACTACTACCTGCGCGCGCTTGATTCGGCCACTGGTAAAGAGGTGTGGAAGGCACGCTTGCCGGTGGGAGCCGTGGCCGCGCCATTGATCTACGTATCGCCAAAAACCGGCAAGCAGTATGTGCTGATCTCGGCTGGTGGGATGAGCCATTCGCCTGATGTGGGGGACTACATCATCGCCTATGCGCTGCCAGACAATGTCTCCAAGCACTAAGCACGCCTGACAATAATCCCCGTTCGCGGGGATTATTTTTGCCTGCTGCGGCTGAGCTTATTGCAAGGTCGGTGGCTTAAACGGGCTCTGTAACTGGCCTAACGTTGCTTCGATGCCGGCAATCACCTTTTCAAGGTTATCGGCTTGTTCATCATTGCCCATCGCTCGCAGGTGATCACGCTGTTGTCGCAAGGTAAGCAGGTTCTTTTGCAGGGCGACCGCTGAGGTAGTAAACGTTTCCATGTCTGTCTCTGGCTGATGGCATCCATGCCGTTGTAGGAATATCCGGACCGTATCAGGCAATTCCAGACAGTGAAACTGCGTTTTCATA
Source organism: Pseudomonas sp. NPDC088890 (assembly GCF_044900155.1). Classification (NCBI taxonomy): domain Bacteria; kingdom Pseudomonadati; phylum Pseudomonadota; class Gammaproteobacteria; order Pseudomonadales; family Pseudomonadaceae; genus Pseudomonas; species Pseudomonas sp. NPDC088890. The sequence goes on from NZ_JBJDNG010000001.1 coordinate 823,655, forward strand.
CAGGGATTGGTCTGTCGCGGGCTTCATCCTACTCAGCCGCCAGAAGCTTCCTACAAGCCTAGGTGAGCCGGTATTGCTAAGTGTGTTCAGGATTGCGCCCGCAGGCCAGTGAACAAGCCGCTTGGCGTTCATATAGCCTCCCTCGATCCTGGTGCTTGCCAGGCAGGTCGTTTATCTGTGTCTCGCGCGAATGGCGAAACGTTATGTTGCAAATAGGCTCGCTCCACTTAAGGCGCGTGGAGGCCCGGCGTTAACCAGGCTCGTGCTGTAGTACTTCCTGCAGCAGCCACTGCGCGACCAACGTGCTCGCCGAGCCCGCTGCTGGGGGTTGGGCCGTGAGCAGGTGAAACCCAGCTGCGCTGTCCAGTTCGTGCCCCTCGAGGGCAATCACCAGGGTGCCGGCCTTCAATGCGTTCTCGACCAATAACTGCGGTACCAGGGCGATCCCCATGCCTTGCTCGGCGGCCTCGATGGCCAGGATGGTCTGGGAGAAGGCCGGGCCGCTGAAGCGGGTGCCGGGCAGGCCGTAATGATCGAACCAACGTTTCCAATTGTTGTGGCTGTCTGAAATCAACGCTACGTCGCTGAGTTCTGCTGGCTGTTGCCAGCGTCGCTCCCCGCGCAGCGACGGGGCGCACACGGGCACGGCCTGGCCGGCTAGCAGCGGGCGGGCGTGGGCATCGGCAAAGGGCGGTGCACCCCAGCGCACGGCCATGTCCACCGCGCCTTTACCGCTGAGCGGGCGGGTGCTGTCGGAGGCATCGATCATCAGCGCGATCTGTGGATGCGCGGCAGCCAGGCGGCCCAGGCGCGGGATCAGCCAACGGCTGGCGAATGCCGGAGTAGTGCTCAGCAGCACTTGATGCGGGTCTTGCGGGGCATCGCGTTCGAGCAGTTCGCGGCTGGCATCTTCGATGATGTGCAGCGCCAGGCGGACCCGCTCCAGATACTCACTGCCCGCGCGGTTGGGCCTCAAGCCGCGTGGCAGGCGCTCGAACAGTGCTTGGCCGAGTTTCTCTTCGAGCGTGCGCACCTGCTGGGCCACCGCGCCGGGGGTGACGTGCAGCGCTTGGGCGGCGGCGCGGAAACTGCCCAGGCGCGCCGCCGCCTCAAAGGCGACCAGGTGATTGATCACGTAAGGCGTGGTGCGTCGTTTGGAAACGCTCATCCAGTAGGTGTCCTGCAGGCTAGGCCCGCTGATCGAGAAGTTTGAAGTGCCCGCCGATTCTGGCCCGAGGGTGCTGTGCTAGCAACCTGAAGGTGCTCAGTTGCGCTAGCATGTCGGCCTTCAACTGTTTTGCGGATTTTGCCATGAGCACTGCCATCTTTCGCCACGCCACGCCCCATGACGTGGATCGCTGCTTCCACATCGAAACTAGCGCCTATGAGGGCGACGAAGCGGCCACCCGCGAGAAAATCGCCACGCGCATTGCGCAGTATCCCGAGGGTTTTCTGATCCTTGAGTTGGACGGCCAGGTGATCGGTTTCATCAATAGCGGCTGCGCTGAGCACGTGGTGATGTCCGATGAGGCGTTCAAGGAGCTGGTCGGCCATGATCCGCACGCCGCCAATGTGGTGATCATGTCAGTGGTGGTCGACCCGGCCTTCCAAGGCCGAGGCTATGCGGGCTTGCTGATGACGCGGTTCGTCGAGCAAATGCGCGAGCGCGGCAAGGCGAGCATTCACTTGATGTGCAAGGACCAGCATGTGGGCCTGTACGAGAAGTTGGGTTATCGCTATGTGCAGCCGTCGGCCTCTGATCATGGCGGCATGGCCTGGCATGAAATGGTGATGGCGCTCTGAGCAGGTGCGTCAGGTTTTGTCGCATCGCCTGCTAGGATCCGGCCTTTTGGCTAGCCAGGGAGAGGCTTGTGAAGTACGTCGTGATCGCAGCACATCGCTCTGAATACCCACGTCCGATCCGTTTTGCCCAAGGTGAGATGCTCGACATCGGCCCGCGCTATGCCGGTGAGCAAAATTGGCAGGACTGGTACCTGTGCAGCTGCGCTGGGCAGGAGCCTGGTTGGGTGCCGGCGCAGGTCATCGAACGGCTCGGTGTTGCCCGGGGCAGGGCGCTCGAACAGTACTGTGCTCACGAACTGGATGTCGATCCGGGGCAGCGGGTGCTAGGTTTGCGCCCGCTCAATGGGTGGCTGTGGTGTCGCCGCGAGGCCAACGGTGAGCTGGGTTGGCTGCCGGCCGAGAAGCTGCGCCCGGTGGACTGATCGGCTCATCTGATCCGCTTTTTTTCCACCAACCTGCATCTGTAACCGTATCAGCGAAACGTCGAAAATGCTTACCAGGCCCAGCCTTCCAAGCCGGTGTGCGCTGGGCAAGTTGCGCTGCTCTGCACCCGCATCGGCCAGCTCCGGCATTCTGTTATCACACTGTAGAGGTTCCAATGGGCAAGCTCTCGCTGTTCCTGGGTGGTTTTCTGCTGCTGACAATCCTCATTGGCCTGCTGGGTACCATTCCGCCCACCTGAGGCCGCACGCCCTATCCTTGAGGTCCGTCCTATCCAGCAGAGACGGGCCTGCACCTCTCAACGGGCTTTTTGCCCGTTTTTTTGTACCAGTTGGATAAGTGGTAGCTGCAAGCAATTCTCAAGTGCGAATGGCTCGTGTAATCTCCCGCCGCCATCAAAGGGTCTCACGCTAGAGGACCCGTCACTTGCCTTGGAGTTGAGATCTACATGGAATGCAAGAAGGGCGCTGCCGCGATGCTGGCGTGGCGCAACCGGTTTCTCGCAGAGGCTGGCCTGCAAGAGGATGATTACGACCAAGCCTTGCGCTGTGCCGAAGAGCTGGAACGCTCGGGAGTGATCAGTGCAGGGGAGTGGATCGAATTGGTCAAGCAAGCCAATTCGGCGTTGCTGCGTGCGCGATAAGTCGTTCTTTGTGCGAGGAAAACTGTCCACAGAAAACGTGGGTAGGTCTGTGGATAAATCGCTGTAAGTAAGGCCGGTTGCGGCCTCTGTTAAATTGGGCAGAATTTGAACAGTGATTGGCTTGCTGTATCACGGCTTGCCGCGACGCAGCGCTTGCAGTAGGTCGCGCATCCTCGCCGGCAACTCCCCGGCCGGGTACACCGCATGCATTTGTGGATCGTCGCCACTGCTTGAGGTCAGGTGATAGCTAGGGCAGACGCGCACCAACCGACCTGCTGCGACCTGTGGTTCACCCACCCAGTCAGCCAATCGAGCGATACCGGCCCCAGCTAGGGCGCTGTGGAACACCGCGCTTCCGGCGCTCAGGCGCAAGCGAGGGCGTGGCTGCAAGCGGGTGATCTGCCCGTCGCGGCAAAAATGCCAAGCCTTGAGAATGCGCGGGGCGGTGTGCAGGATCAGCGCGTGTTCGCTAAGTGCTTCCGGCTCCTGCGCAAGGCCTGCGCGGGCCACGTAGTCGGGGCTGGCGTACAGGTGCCGACGGTAGCTCCACAGGGGGTAGCCGATCAGTTCGCTGGACTGCGGGAAGGCGCCGCGCACCACGAAGTCGAACTTGCCTTGAAGCGGGTCGAGGCTCTGGTCGCTGAACTGCACGTCCAGGGTGACCTGCGGGTGGCGGCGCGAGAATTCAGCCAAGACCGTTGGCAGCACGTACTGGCCAAGCAGTTCAGGCGCGGCAAAACGAATCCAGCCCTGCGCCGTACCACTCAACGCCGCCAGTTCATCGGCCGCATCGCGTTGCACATCGAGCAAGCGCTCGGCGTGTGGCAGCAAGCGTTCACCCGCTTCGGTCAGGGTGACGGCGTTGGCGTTGCGGTTGAGCAGCTTGCTCCCGGCGTTGTCTTCCAGTGTTTGTAGCGCCCGGGTGATCGCGCTAGGCGAGCGGCCCAGGGCGCGGGCAGCAGCGACGAAGCTGCGCTTGTGCGCGACGCTGACGAAGGCCTGGATTTCGCGCAGCATGTCCAATGCCATGAGTGGCTCCTTGTTGCAGTTTTCGCAATATGGCATTTCAGCACAAGCGCGTGGCTTTGATTAGCCTTGGGCTCTGTTTTTTCTGCCTGGAGCCCTCGCCATGATGGATGTTGTCCTGCTGTCGCTATTTGCCTTCGCCGCTGGCTTGATCGATGCGGCGGTGGGCGGGGGCGGGCTGATCCAGATTCCGGCACTGTTCAATGTGCTGCCCAGCGCCCAGCCGGCGGCCCTGCTGGGAACCAACAAGCTGGCCTCGGTGTGTGGCACCGCGTTCGCCGCGCGCTCGTTCATTCGCAAGGTGAGCTTGGACTGGGGCCTGATCGTGCCGGCGGCGCTGAGCGCCTTCGTCATGTCGTTCGCCGGGGCGGCGACCGTGTCATTGGTGCCGCCTAGCGTGATGCGCCCAGCGGTGCTGGTGATGATCGTGCTGATGGCGGTCTATACCTTCTGCAAGAAAGACTTTGGCACCTTGCACAAGCCAGCGCAGATCGGCCGTAAGGAGCAATGCCTGGCGGTGCTGATCGGCGGTGCAATCGGCTTTTACGATGGCTTGTTCGGGCCGGGTACCGGCAGCTTCTTGATCTTCCTGTTCATCCGCTTCTTTGCCCTGGACTTCCTGCACGCCTCGGCCTCGGCCAAGCTGGTCAACATCGCCACCAACCTGGCGGCGCTGGTGTTCTTCATTCCCACCGGTAACGTGCTGTATGCCATCGCCTTGCCCATGGCGCTGTGCAACATCCTCGGCGCCCTGACCGGCACCTGGCTGGCGGTGCGCAAGGGTGCAGGGTTTGTCCGTGGGCTGTTCCTGATCTTGTTGTGCGTGCTGATCGCCAAGCTGTCGTGGGACTTGCTGGCTGGATGAGTCAGACCACCTGGCGCTGCGGCTCGGCCTGTTCGACGCGGTTGCGGCCATGGGCTTTGGCGCGGTACAGCGCTTTGTCGGCGCGTACCAGCAGTTCGTCCAGGCTCGGTGCCGGGGTGTCGGCTGTACAGCCGTCCAGGCCAATGCTGACGGTGATCTGCAAGCGCGGGTCGTTATGGGTCAGGTGCAAGTCCTGGATCGCCCGGCGCATGCGTTCGGCGGTGAATTTGGCGCGTTCTGGGTCAAGGCCTGGAATGATCACCACGAACTCCTCACCCCCCAGGCGGGCGAATAGCTCTCCGTCGTGCAGTTGGTCCTGCAAGGCGTTGGCGAACTGGCGCAGCACCTGGTCGCCTACGCCATGGCCATGACGGTCGTTAATCGTCTTGAAGTGATCGATGTCGAGCATCATCAAGGTCAATGGCAGCGCCTGGGCGTGCTGTTGGCGGCTTTCGAGCAGGGCATTGGCGCGGCGGGTGAAGGCGCTGCGGGTGAGTGCGCCGGTGAGGTGGTCGATGGTCGCCTGATGGGCCAGGCGGGCGAGCAGGCTGCGGTTGGTGTTGCTGACACAGGCGACCACCAGTGGGCCGAGCACCAGCATGGCGATGCCTAAGCGCGCTGACATCAGCGTGGTCACCCCTGGAACGCTCTGCGGCACGCTGAAATGCATGAGATTTTGCGCCACGGCAACGATCAGCGTACTGCCGGCAGTCAGTGCCAGCAGCGACACCAGAAACGGAGAGTAGGTCCAGGCGCACCACAGCAGCGCGGCAATCGGGAAGGCGATGGCACCCGGCCCGCCGAAGGCGATGCTCAGGGCCAGCGAGGCCAGCAGCACCAGCATCGGCGCCAGGCGAATCGCCTGGCCGCTGCCGCGTAGCAGCGCGCCGGTATTGGGCGCGGTCAGCAACGCCGGCAGGACCAGCACGCTGGTGGAGAACTGCTCGCTGAACCAGGCCAGCCAGGTGGCGCGCAGCGATTCCTGGAACCACGGCGCCGCCATCACGCAGGCCATGCTCGCCGCAACCATCGCGCCCGCTGCGCAGGCACCGAATACGCTCAACACCCCATGCGGCGTGCGCATGCGTCGGTGCAAACGCGGCAGGCGCGACAGCAGCAGCCAGATAGTGACGATCACGCCCAGGTTGCACAGGTTGAACCACAACGCCGGCGGCCAGGTACTGCCACAGGCAAGGTCGGCGCCGACCATGGCTACCCAGATCAGGACGAAACCGAGCGGATTGGCCAGGCGTGGATAACGCAGCAGCACCCCCGCCAGCACGGCGTTGACCGGCCAGAACAGCGACAGCGATTCGATCGGACGGGCCAGTATCCCAGCCAAGGTCAGGATGAAGGTAAGGCTGAATAGCGCGAGGTGAGGCAATGGGCGCGAATGAGCTGGAAACACCATGGGCTCTACCGGCAAGCGGAGACGGAATCCAGGACAACGACTTCAAGGCACCTGGGACATATTCGTATCAGTGTGTTTCGAGAGCAGGGTTGATGTCAATTGGATATTATCGCGGCACAATCCAGACCGATAATGCCATTTTGCCGCTATTCGCTGACATCACCTTTACAGCCCGAAGAACCACGGCACCATCAACACCGTTACCAGCATCACCAGTACGGTAAATGGCACACCGACTTTTATGAAATCGGCAAAGCGATATTGACCTGGCCCCAACACCAGGGTGTTGACCGGCGAAGACACTGGCGTCATGAACGCCGCCGAGGCTGCCAGGGCCACGGTCATGGCAAACGGGTAGGGCGACATGCCCAATTGGCTGGCGGTGCTGATCGCCACGGGCGCCATCAGTACTGCGGTGGCGGTGTTGGAGATGAACAGGCCAATCACCGCCGTTACCACGAACAGGCAGGCCAATATCGCGCTAGGCCCAGCGCCGCCGAGCAGCCCGACCAGGCCGCTGACGGCGAGATCGATACCACCGGTTTTCTGCAATGCCAGGGCAAACGGCAGCATGCCGACGATCAGCACCAGGCTTTGCCAATGGATGGCCCGGTAGGCGCTGTTCATGTCGATGCAGCGGCCGGCGCCCATCAGCAGGCAAGCGATCAGCGCGGCGAGCACGTTGGGCACCACGCCGCTGACCATCAGGCCGACCATCACCGCCAGGCTGATCAGGGCAAAGGGCGCGCGGCTGCGGGCTGGCGCGACCTGATCGATCTCGGCAGGCAGGCTCAGTACCAAAAAGTCTTTGGCTTGGCTCTGAAGCTGGCGCACCGCTTTCCACGGGCCGACGACCAGCAGGGTGTCGCCCAGGCGCAGTTTTTCTTCGACCAGTTGCTCCTCGATGGCCGCCTGATCGCGACGCAGGCCGACCACGTTGAGGTCGTAGCGGCTACGGAAGGCCAGTTCCAGGATGCTTTTGCCGATCAGTTGCGAGCCCGGTGGCAGGGAGACTTCGGCCATGCCCACTTCCTGGGATTGATCGATGAAGTAGGCGGCCTTGAAGTGTAGGGGTTCGAGCTGCATGGTCTGGCACAGGCTGCGCAGGTCGTCGCGGTTGGCGAACAGGTCGAGCAACAGCACGTCGCCTTGGTGCAGCACGGTGCCGGAGTCGGCGGTAATCACCCGGGTGGTGAATTTATGCTGGCGCTCGATGCCGATCACGTTGGCGCCGTGGCGGGTGCGCAGCTCCAGCTCGCCCAAGGTATGTCCGATCAATGGCGAATGCGGGCGGATGCGCAGTCGGCGTTCGCGGCCGTTGAGCTTGTAGTCCAGCACCAGGTCGAGCAGGGTGCGCCGGGTTTCTACGCGGCCATCCTTGCGCACTTCACCGTTGAGCCAGCGCCGGGTGAGCAGCATGTAGCCCACGCCCAGAGCCAGCACGACCAGGCCGAACGGGGTGAAGCTGAAGAACGTGAAGCCTTGCTCGCCGTGCCGCACCAGCTCGCTGTGCACCACCACGTTGGGCGGCGTGGCGACCAGGCTGAGCATGCCGCTGATTAGCCCGGCGAAGCTCAAGGGCATCATCAGTCGACTGGGCGAAATGCTCAGGCGCGCGGCAATGCTCAGCACCACCGGGATGAAGATCGCCACCACGCCGGTCGAGCTCATGACTGAACCCAGCCCTGCGACCGATACCATCAACAGCACCAGCAGGCGTGCTTCGCTATTGCCAGCACGGGCACTCATCCACTCGCCGATGCGATAGGCGATGCCAGTGCGCACCAGTCCTTCGCCGATCACGAACAACGCCGCGATCAGCACCACGTTAGGGTCACTGAAGCCCGCCAGGGCTTGCTCAACGGTGAGGATGCCCGACAGTGGCAGAAACAGGATCACCAGCAGGGCGACCACGTCCATGCGCGGTCGGTTGATGACGAACAAAATGACGACGACGGCCAACAGGCCTAGGACCGTGAGCAGCTCAGGGTTCATCGGGAGGGGGTGTTCCTTCACTCAAGGGGGCACGAAAGACAGTAGCAGCCAGTGTGCCATTGTGGGTGAAGGGTGTATTGATGTGTTGCAGGGTTTTTGTGGCCAAGGCAATCGCGGGGCTTGCCCCGCGATGGGTGGGGCAAGTGATCAGTGGCGATGGTGACGACGCTTGTGTTTCTTCTTGCTGCCGTTGTTGTCGCCCAGGTGGTTGCCGATGGCACCGCCAGCAGCGCCGCCCAGGCCGGCACCGACGGTCGAGCCGGTCGAGCCGCCGAGCTTGCCGCCCAGCAGCGAGCCGCCAGCCGAACCCAGGCCACCACCGATCGCCGCTTCGGTGCGGTTGCCTTTGCGGGCACCTACCGCACTGCCGGCGGCACCGCCCAGGCCGGCGCCAATGGCTGCGCCAGTGCTGCCGCCAATTTGCTGGCCAACCACGTTGCCCAGGGCGCCACCCAGGCCGCCGCCAATGGCCGCAGTACCGTCACCGGCAAAGGCGCCTTGGCACAGCAGCAGGCCGAGGGCAACGCAAGGCAGAGTCAAACGCATGTTCATGAACCTCAAAGCAATCATCAAAGTAGAGTGCCGCGTCACGGGCGGCAAGCCAGGGTTGGAAAGACGTTTCAGCGGTAATCGCGGTCACGGTAGCGGCGATCATCGTCACCACGGTCATGACGGTGGTGATGGCCGCGATCGCGGTCGCGGTCACGCCAGCCATCATCATCGTCGTGGTAATGATGGCTGTGGCAACCAGCGGCGAGCAGCATCGCGGCAATCAGCGGGAGACTTGCAAGGCGGGTGATCACGATATAGGTCCTTGATCCGCATAGGTTTACGGGGTAACCACTAAGACCGGAATCGCTCAATTTGGTTTCTGCACGGTAAAAATATTTCTCGCGCGCAACATCGTCACGTGCCTGGCGGCTGCTGTTCTGTCCCGCTCGGTCATGGCTGGGTTGAGCGCTGGCCCCTAGACTTGAGCCAGGCCGCATTGAAGACGGCTGTCTGCCACACGGTGAATCACGATGATCGCCCATACCCCGACACTGTTCGCCGCCGTTGCCCTGGTCGCGACCATCCTGGCCTTTTGCCTGTTGCTGGTCGGCCAGTTCAACCGCCGCGACAACCTGCTGCTGACCGGCTGCGGGCTGCTCGCCCATGCCCTGGCGTACGTCTGCTATACGCTGTACGCCCATGCGCCGCTGTGGATCAGCTATGGCTTGGGTAACAGCCTGCTGTCGCTGGCCCTGGCGTTCTATTCGGCGAGCTTGTTCCGGGTGCGCGAACAGCGGGTGCCGTGGCGCTCGATCTTTATCATTCCGGCAGTCATGTTGCTGGGGTTGATGCTGCTGCTCGACACCTTGGAGCCGCGCATGCTGCTGGCGACCTTGGTGCTGATGCTGCAATGCTCGTTGATCCTTTGCTGGGCGCGACGGCACGTCGAGCGTCCAGGCCGGGCGCACCTGCTGCTGGTGATTGGCGCGTTGATCAGCCTGGTCGGGCTGGGCATGCGCGCCGTGGCGGTAGTGCTGGGGGAGGCGGCGGACATGCGCTACGACACCAGCAATCTCAAGCAGACGGTATCGGTGGCCATTGGTACGGTGACGGTGATGATGTATTCGATTGGCCTGGTGCTGATGGCCAAGGAGCGCAGCGAATCGCGCTTGCAGCATATGGCCTTGCGCGATGTGCTGACCGGCACCTACAACCGCCGGGCGATTCTTGAGCGCTTCGCTGTGGAGCTGGAGCGGGCAAGGGGCGAACACAGCAGCCTGGCCGTGGCGATGATCGACATCGACCATTTCAAGCGCATCAACGACCTGCACGGCCACTTGGCCGGTGATGAGGTGCTGTGCCACTGCGTGCGCCAGTTGCAGCAGCGCTTGCGCTTGACCGACAGCCTTGGCCGTTATGGTGGCGAAGAGTTCTTGCTGCTGTTGCCCAATACCGATCGAGAGGGCGCCATGGCGGCGCTACAGGGCTTGCGTGAGGCGATCGCCCAGAGTCCGGCGCGCTTTGCGGGCGATGACATCGAGCTGCGTTTCAGTGTCGGTTTGTGGTGTGGCATCCCCGGTGCCGAGGACAACGCCGCCAGCCTGCTCGGCCAGGCCGACGCTGCGCTCTACCAAGCCAAGGCCGGTGGGCGCAATGCCGTGCATATGGCGGCATTGCTCGGCCCGTGCTGACTCAGGAGGCGGGCTGAATGGCCAGCACCACGCCGTTGGTGATCTGCACCAGCACATAGTGATCGCCCATTTTCACCCAATGGCTGTCCTTTTCCGGGGCGGGTAGGCCTTTGCCTTTCCAGTCGGCAATGGCTGCGTCGTCGCGTTTGTACTGATCTGGCGCTTTGTCGCCAACTTGCAGTTCGCGGTTGTGGGTTTCTGGCGCGGTGACGCTTTGCTCAGCACTTGGCGCGGCCGTGGCGGTCAAGGGCAGGATCGGCAGGGTGGCGCTAAGCAGTAGGGCCGATAGCAGTGGACGCAGTTTCATAGTGATCTCCTAATGGCAGGCATGCCCTCTATGCGACAACAACCTGCTCGGGACAATTCACTCGACATGGCCGCCAGTGCTAGAGTCGCGTTCTTTTTTGCTCCGAGGATCGAACATGCGCGCACTTTTGCCGATGGCCGTAGCGCTGATGCTGGTTGGTTGTGCTTCATCGACCATGGAAGCCGCACGCGGCGGCGCGCCGACTGCGCAATTGGCTTCACAGAAGGCCCCGCAGATCGTCTCGCAATGCATCCAGTTCAGTTGGCAGGAAGAGGCCACGTTCGGCGTTGATGCCAGTGGCTATCTGCAGCCGCGCAAGCAGGGCGGTTACACGGTCTATACCCGAGAGGCGCAGGCGTTCGTCGACGTTTACCCCGATGCCAACGGCACCCGGGTCGATTATTACGCGCAAAGCAATGACAGCACGGCCCTGCGCCGTCGGGCCGCAGCCGCTACTTGTCTGTAAGGGGTAGAGGGCGATTCCACACTGGGTTGGCGGCGGGGGCATCGGCGGTAAAGCCGATGGCCCCGCACAGGCAGCCGCCCTCGTATAGAGTTGGCATGAAATCCCTTCGTGCGCAGGTGAAATGTCTGCAGCTTATAGTCCAGTTGTAAGGAGATGTTGCGCCGGTTAGCGAGGTCATCACCGCGTTGCTGCAAAACGGCCTGCGTTTGAGCGCTTTGCACGAGCATCAGTATTCCCTGGGAGGCGCTGCCAGGGCAGATGGTCAAGGGCGCCGACGGCGAATGGCGCCTGCCGCTGAGCTACACGCTGCAGGCGCTCAAGGACTGATCAGGAGAGAAAGCCGCCGTCGACATTCAGTGCTGTGCCGGTGGTGTAGCTGGAGGCATCGCTGGCCAGGTACAGCACTGCACCGGCCATCTCGCTGGGATCGGCCACGCGCTTGAGGGGGATCTGTTGCAGGGCGGCGTTGAGGATGGCGTCGTTTTTCACCAGGGCGGAGGCGAACTTGGTGTCGGTCAGCCCCGGCAGCAAGGCGTTGCAGCGGATACCGAACTGGGCGCACTCCTTGGCGAACACCTTGGTCATGTTGATCACTGCGGCCTTGGTCACCGAGTAGATGCCCTGGAACAGCCCAGGCGATACGCCATTGATCGAGGCGACGTTGATGATGCTGCCGCCACCGTGATCGCGCATCAGCTTGCCGGCTTCGACCGACATGAAGAAGTAGCCACGGATGTTCACGTCCACGGTTTTCTGAAAGGCGCTCACGTCGGTATCGAGCACGTTGCAGAACTGCGGGTTGGTGGCGGCGTTGTTGACCAGGATGTCGAGGCGGCCGAACTGTTCACGAATACCGGCAAACACCTGCTGGATCTGCTCCAGCTCGCCAATATGGCAGGCCACCGCAGTGGCCTTGCCGCCCGCTGCGATGATGGCGTCGGCCACTTGCTGGCAGCCCTCGAGCTTGCGGCTGGAGACGATCACATGGGCGCCCTGTTGGGCCAGCAAGTGGGCGATGGCCTCGCCGATGCCACGGCTGGCGCCTGAGACGAAGGCGATCTTGCCATCGAGGTCGAACAGTTGGGTCTTGGACATGCTGTTTTCCTTGTTGTCTGTCGTCAGAGTGCGGACTTGCCGATCACTTGCAGGGTCATCTGCTCCAGCAGCTTGTTCATGTGAATGAACTGGGCAAAGCGCTTGTCCTGGGTCTGGCCATGGTAGAACCGGTAGTAGATCTGCTGCACGATCCCGGCCAGGCGGAACAGGCCATAGCAGTAGTAGAAGTCGAAGTTGTCGATAGCGATGCCCGCGCGTTCGGCGTAGTAGTCGACGAACTGGCGACGGGTGAGCATGCCCAGTGCGTTGCTTGGCTGGCGTCGCATCAGCTGCACCGGCGCTGGGTCATCGGCTTCGATCCAATAGGCCAGGCTGTTGCCCAGGTCCATCAGCGGGTCGCCGATCGTGGTCATTTCCCAGTCCAGTACGCCAATGATGCGCATCGGGTTTGCAGCGTCGAGGATGACGTTGTCGAAGCGGTAGTCGTTATGCACGATGGCGGGGCGTGGATGGTCGGCGGGCATTTTTTCGCGCAGCCAGGCGATGACGTTCTCCCAGCGCGGTGCGTCCGGGGTCATGGCTTTTTCGTAGCGGCTGCTCCAGCCTTCGATCTGCCGTTGTACGTAACCTTCAGGCTTGCCCAGGTCGGCCAGGCCGCAGGCGTTGTAGTCGACCTGGTGCAACTCGACCAAGCGCTCGATGAAGCTCTTGCACAGGGCCTCGGTGCGGGGGGCATCCAGATCGAGTTCGGCGGGGATGTCCGAGCGCAGGATGATGCCTTTGACCCGATCCATCACGTAGAACTCGCCGCCAATCAGTGACTCGTCGGTACAGTGCACATAGGCCTTGGGGCAGTAGGGAAAGCCGCTATTGAGCTGGTTGAGGATCCGAAACTCGCGGCCCATGTCGTGGGCGGACTTGGCCTTGTGGCCAAATGGCGGGCGGCGCAGGACGAACTCGCGGTTCGGGTAGCTGACCAGGTAGGTGAGATTGGATGCACCGCCGGGGAACTGGCTGATGGCCGGGCTTCCCTGCAAGCCCGGGATGTGGGCTTTGAGGTAAGGATCGATGACAGTCGCATCGAGTTCTTCGCCGGGGCGTACCTGGGTGGACTGGTCAGTGAGCGTCATGCGTTATCCTTATTCTCGTTCACGAGGATTATTGGCTAATCTAATGGGCCTTCCGTGCTGGTACAAGCGTGCCAATGGCATATAGCTGTGGGTGTTGCTGGTCGATCAACGCGCCTGATATTGAAGCCATAGAGGCAGTCTTGCTTTCTTCGCCAACCACCCAGGCACCCCGCTAACCGTAGGTTCAGCACCATCCCTGTGGGAGCGGGCTTGCCCGCGAAAAGCGCGCCGCCATGCCCCGGCCAGGCAAAAAAAAACCGAAGCCCGCGCAGGCTTCGGTTTTCATCGATCATCCCGGACGCTTAGCCTGGGAACAGCTCGCTGAGCTTCATCGACAGCATCATGTCGCCTTCTACGCGCAGCTTGCCGCCCATGAACGCTTGCATGCCGTCGGTCTCGCCGCTGACGATGCCCTTGAGGGTCTCGCTGTCGAGCACCAGGGTGCAGTTGGCGTCTGGGTTTTCGCCTTCCTGGATGTCGCAGGTGCCGTCTTTGACGATCAGCGCATATTGCTTGTCTTCGTCAGTGATGTTGAAGCCGAACACCAGGTCCAGGCCGGCGGCGGCGGCGGGGTTGAACTTTGCTTTCATCGCTTCGACGGCTTTAGCTACATCGCTCATGGCGTATTCCTTGTTAAGTAATATTCGCGTCCGCAGGGACACAACAGGCCGGGCTCATCGATAGGTGATGAGCTCCGGCGCCCGCAACAGCTGCACATGTGCTTGGCTGTTGAAGGAAGCCAGGGTCACGTCGCTGCCACGAAACTTCAGTTGGCTGAGCGAGGTGTTGATGATCTGCCAGTTCAGCGCAAAGGCCTGACTGGGGGTAATTCGAGTCACCAGGTGAAGCAGGGCGGCGATGGTGCCTCCGGAGGTGAAGATGGCGATATTCTCACCGCTGCCGGCGCGCTGCAGGACCCGTTGCAGACCGCCTTGAACCCTTGCGGTGAAGGCAGCCCAGCTTTCCAGGCCATCGTCAGGGTGCTGGCCATCGTGCCAGCGTTGCACCATCAGGGCGAACAGGCGCTGGAACTCACTGCGATTGGTAGTGCCGTTACGCAGGATGTGCAGCGCTTCAGGCTCATCTGGCAGCAAGCCGGGAAGCAGGGTGCGGATCACACCGTCAGCATCGAATTCGTTGAATGCAGGGTCGGTTTCGACCGCCGGCACTGGGCAAGCGTGGCCGCTCATCGCGTGCAGGGCAAGACGCGCGGTGTCTTGCTGACGGCGCAGGCTGCCGGCGACGCAGCGGTCAAGGCGCAAACCGAGCTGTGCCAGGTGCTCGCCCAATGCTTGGCTTTGGCGCTCGCCTACCGCTGAGAGGACGTCATAGTCATCAGCGCCGAAGGAGGCTTGGCCATGTCGGATCAGATAGAGGTTGCCCACAAAAGTGTCCGGCCCGGTGGAAGTTGCTGGGAGGTTAGGATGCGGCTGACGGGCTGTCAACGAAAAAACATACAAGCGTTTGAAAAGGTTGTTTGAACGGCAGCCAGGCCTGGGCCGATGCCTTTGTATCCCACTGTATCTTCTGTGGAGCGAGACCGACTTTCATACAAAACCGCGCCACTGGCGATACACCTGCGACACACCATTGCGGCGAAATGGCTCCATCTCACAACCGAAGTGGAGCACCACCATGAAACAATCGAAAAATACCCTTGGTCTGCTGGGCGCTGCTCTGATCGGCGGCATGGTAATGGGCGGTAGTGCATTCGCCGTCGAGCCTCTGTCCCAGGGCTACCAACTGGCTGCGGCCAAGACGGATGGCGAGGGCAAGTGCGGCGAAGGTAAATGCGGCGCTGATAAAGCCGGCAAGCACGCCGAGGGCAAAAACGCCGAAGGCAAGTGTGGTGAAGGCAAGTGTGGCGGCGATAAAAAAGCCGCCGACAAGAAAGCTGCTGAAGGCAAGTGCGGCGAAGGCAAATGTGGTGGTGAGAAGGCCGCTGAAGCCGACAAGGCCTGAGCCAATGCGCTGATGTTGGCGCAAGGTTAAGGGGCTGCCGGAGCAGAGGATCGATCTGTCCGGCAGCGCTTGTTTGTCCTCTGCCGACGTTCTGCCCAGAGCGTCCCGTGCTCCTGGAGAGCGCTTACTATGAACCCTGCATCTTTACGTACCGGACTTGGCTTGCGTCGTGGTTTACTGCCGCAATTGCTGGCAATGGAGGTGGGCGCTGTCGATTTTCTCGAGTGCGCGCCGGAAAACTGGATCGGCGTTGGTGGGGCCCACGGCAAAGCGCTGGCGCAACTGGCCGAGCGTTTCCCCATTACCTGCCATGGCTTGTCGTTGTCGCTGGGCGCCAGCGCGCCGCTGGATCAGGCATTCCTTGGGCAAACCCGACAGTTCATCGAGCGTTTCGATGTACCGCTGTACAGCGAACACCTGAGTTATTGCAGCGACGACGGGCATCTGTATGACCTGATGCCAATCCCTTTTACCGAAGAAGCGGTCCGCCATGTCGCCACCCGTATTCGCCAGGCCCAGGATCTGTTGGGCAGACGTATCGCCGTGGAAAACATCAGCTACTACGCAGCGCCTTACCAGGCCATGAGCGAGCTGGCGTTCATCCAGGCTGTGCTGGAGGAGGCTGACTGTGACCTGCTGCTGGACGTCAATAACGTCTTCGTCAACGCCTGCAACCACCGCTATGACGCGGTGACGTTCCTTAACGGGCTGCCTCGGCAGCGAGTTACGTGCATGCACGTGGCCGGCCACTATGACGAAGCGCCAGACCTCAAGGTGGACACCCATGGTGCTGCGGTAAAAGAAGATGTCTGGGCACTGTTCGCTTTGGCGTGTCAGCGTTTTGGAGTCCAGCCGACGGTGCTTGAGCGTGACTTCAACTACCCACCGCTTGCCGAACTGCTTGAGGAGACCGCACGTATTGGTAGCGTGCAGCACACGCACGGAGGTCTACATGATGGGCGAGCCGTTGCGTGACCAGCAATTCACCCTGTCCCGATACCTGCGTGACCCCGAGCACAACCCACCGCCACCGGGTATCGAAGCACGGCGCCTGAAGGTCTACCGGGAGCTGTTCTACAACAGCCTCGAAGGCCTGCTGGCAGGAAGTTTCCCGGTCATGCGCCAGACCCTCGGTGACGTCCTTTGGCACGCCAGGGTGCGCGACTTCTATGCCAGTTACCGAAGCCAGACGCCATTGTTCACGGAAATCTCCGAGGCGTTCATCGATTACCTGCAGGGCATCGAAGCAGACGCGCCGTGGCAACTTGAGCTCGCCCACTACGAGTGGATCGAGGCGCAGTTGTACCTGAGTGATGCCGAGGATCCGCCCCATCTGTCTGGTGGCGATCTACTTGAAGGCGAGCCATTGCTGTCATGCGTGGCGCGCGTGCTTGCCTATCGCTGGCCGGTCGAGCTGATCGGCCCCGATTACCAGCCCCAGAGCGCCCCCCAAGCGCCAACCTTGCTGCTGGTGTACCGCGATGCCGATCTCCAGGTGCATTTCGCCCGTCTGGCGCCGATGGCCTATCAGTTGCTCGCAGGCCTTAGCGGAACGGGCCGCCAGCGCTTGCAGGCGCTGGGCGATGAAAACGTTCAACGCCAAGGCCTGGCGATGCTGGAAGGCTTGCGCGAGCAGGGGATCATCGTCGGGACGCGCTGAACGCCCAAGCCTGCTCAGGCTGCCGCCTCCTTGGCAGCGGGCAGGTCGGTTTTCTTCGCCGTGGGTTTCAAGCGCGTCACCCCGAACAACACCAACGCCAGCCCTAGCACCTGATACGTCGAGATTTCTTCGCTGAGAATCGCCCACGACGCCAGCACCGTCAGCACTGGCCCCAGGTTGCCCACCGCCGCCGTTTGCGTGGGCCCCATGCGCTGAATCGCCAGGGCCACCCAATAGATCGGCAGCACCGTGGAAAAGATCGCCATCAATCCCGCGTTGAGCCACACCGCCGCAGGCAGCTGCCACAGTTGGCTGATGTCCGCCACCCACAGGTAGTGAGCCAACACCATCAGCGACGACGCCGTACCGCACAAGCCCGCCATGCGCATCGAACCCATGCGTTTGAGCACAATGCCGGTGCCGGAGTAGTACAGGGCGTAGGTAACTGCACTGGCAAACACCCACAGCGAGCCGAGAATCACTTGCTGGCCAACGCCAGAGATGCTCACGTCATGCACGAAGGCGATGCCCAGGCCCAGATAGCACAGGCCCATTGCCGCCAGGGTGCGGGTGGTGGGTCGTTCGCGCAGGGCGATGGCCTGGAAGATCAGCACAAGGGTTGGGTAGGTGAACAAGATCAGGCGCTCCAACCCTGCGCTGATGTATTGCAGCCCGTAGAAGTCGAACAGGCTGGACAGGTAGTAACCCAACAGCCCCAGCAGGGTAACGCGCAGGGCGTCGGCGGGTGTCAGCCGAGAGGGGGATTGCCGGCCGCTGAACCACACCAGCCAGACGAACAACGGCAACGCCATGGCCATGCGCATGGCCAGCAGGCTGATCGCATCGACCGGCCCGGCCGCATAGGCGAGTTTGACGAAGATGGCTTTGAAGCTGAAACCCAAGGCCGCCAGTACGGCAAACAAACTGCCGCTGTGGATCTGGCGCGTGAGCAGGGTGCGCAAAGAGGTCATGGTAAATCCAGGCAGTTATCAATGGGCTTATTCTGTGCAGAACGCAATCCCCGTTAGAATCGCTTTTAATCGAACATAGCGTTCGCATTTAGAGAAAGCCCAATGCATTTTGATCTTGCGGATCTGCGTTTGCTTGCCGCGATTGCCGCTACCGGTAGCTTGAGCAAGGCCGCAGCGACGTTTCCGGTGGCCGTTTCTGCCGCCAGCAATCGCCTGCGCTTGTTCGAGCAACGCTGCGGCTTGAGCCTGTTCACCCGGCGCGCCGACGGTATGCAACTCACCCCAGCCGGCCGGCTGGTATTGGAAGCGGCGCGAGGAGTGCTGGGCGAAGCGCGCAAATTGCAGGACACCCTGCACGAGCTGGCCGGGCAACGGCGCATCACCTTGCACCTGGCCGCTTCCACAGTCACCAACAGCACCTTGTTGCCCGCCGTGCTCGGGCCGTTTCTAGCCGACTATCCAGAAGTCGACCTGCAGTTGGTCGAGCACAAAAGTGTCGATGTGTTGCGTGTGGTTTTGGCTGACGAGTGCGAGATCGGCGTTTATGATGGCAATTTGATAAGCGACGGTTTAGTGTCGCTGCCTTTTCGCACCGAGCGCTTGGTCTTGCTGGTGCCCGCTGACCACCCCCTGGCCGGGCGGGAGCTGCTGCGGCTGATTGACGCGTTGGGCTTTGCATTTGTGTGTTTGCCGGGCGAGCGGGCGATGCAGCGTTTCGTCGAAGAGCTGGCGATGAACCTGGCGATGCCGCTCAAAGTCCGCGTTCGCGCGCCCAGCTTTGAAGCCATCGCCCAATTGGTCGCCCAGCACGCAGGCATCGCCATTGTCCCGGAAACTGCGGCGCTGCGCGCCGAGCAAGAGCTGGCGGTACGCTGGGTCGCGCTTGAGGAACGCTGGGCGACCCTGGAACTGCGCGTGTGCTTTCGTGGCTGGGAGCGGCTCAGTTCACATGGTCGACAACTGGTGAGTTTTCTCGCTGAGCAGTAATGCGCCAGGCGCTATTTTTCGCTTAACAGCGACAGGGTATTAGCCGCTGGTGCGGATGATGCATGGGCAGTAAGCCACGACGGAAATCGTGCGCGTGCAGTACAGGCGCAGGGCCGCGCAAACTGGTTTTGAACATCTCTCCACTTTAAATTTCAGGCAGGCCCGTCATTCCATGGCGCTCGATCCACCTACCATGCTCACTATCACGATCGCCCTGGCTGCCGCTGCGGCGCTGTACCTGGCGGTCGAGTGGCGCACCGTGCGCGAATCATCATTGCTTTACTGGGCAACCGGTTTCGCCATCATCAGCGTGGGCAGCACCCTCGCTTTACTGCGCAGCAACGGCTTTTTGCTGATTGGCATCTGGTTTGCCAATGGCCTGTTGATCACTGCGCATTTCTGCTTTTTGCTGGGCGTTGCCCGCTTTACTGAAACCCGTCTGTCGCGGGCTTGGTACCTGGTGTTCATCACGTGGCTGGTGATGCTGCTGCTGCCGGAAGGGCCGCTGTGGTCAAAAGTGATGCTGCTGGTGCAATCGCTGCTGGTTGCGCTGCCGACACTCAGGGCTAGTTTTCTCCTACGCCCACATGGCATGTCATTGAGCGTAGGTGCGGTGCAACTGCGTTTTGTGTTGCTCGGCCACGGCCTGTTTTATCTGGCCAAGATGATCCCGCCGCTGGTGCCCGGGACGTTGATCGACCTGGCCGCTTTCCGAGGCGAAATCATTCAGGTCTCGCTGGTCGAAGGGGCCATGGCGATCATGCTGATCGCGCTGTCGATGACCGGCACCGAGCGCTACCGGCGTGAGCAGCAGATCGCCCGGCTGGCCGCGCGTGACCCGCTGACTGCCCTGTATAATCGGCGCGCCTTGGAAGTGCGGGCGCCGCGCCTGATCAATGAGGTGAGCGCGGCCCGGCCGGGCGCATTGCTGCTGATCGATATCGACAACTTCAAACTGGTCAACGACCTGTATGGCCACACTGCCGGTGACAGGCTGTTGGTCGGGTTGAGCGAAATGATCCGCGCCCTGTTGCCGGCCAGTGCGCTGGCCGCGCGCTTGGGCGGCGATGAGTTCGTGATCCTGCTGGGCAATGCCTCGCCTGCGCGGGTTCATGAGTTGGGCAGCAGTCTACGAGAGCAGTTCTTGCTGCTCACTTCGCAATCGTTTGCCACGCCAGCAGCTGTCACCTTGAGCATCGGTGCCAACCTTTTCGACCGCCCCCCCGCGAGCCTGGCGGCATTGATCGAGCAGGGTGACATTGCCCTGTACGAGTCCAAGCGCGGCGGCCGCAACCGCATTCAATTGGATGACCAAACCTTGGCCGCACCTTCTGCCCAGCAAGGCTAATCGGCCCGGCAACGGCCTGTTTCACAGCAAACCACTGGATACAGGCCAGCGCTCACTCACAGCGTCCTGATCGATGTACTGATCGCACGAGCACACTCGATTGCCGCAGGTGCCAACCGCCGCTCAGCCTCTTCCAGCGACCAGCGACTGGTCGGTGCGACCACATGCACCGATGCCACTGGCCGGCCCTGACTGTTGCGCACCGGGGCGGCAACTGCCATGTCGCCCAAGAACAACTCTTCACTGTTGATGGCAAAGCCCTTGCGGCGGATCTCGGCAATTTCGCCGAGGATCTCTTCCAGCGATGTGCGGGTGTACTGGGTGTGCCGAGACAGATCGCTGGCGCGCAGCACGGCCATCGCCTCATCCTCGTCTAGAGCGCTCAAGTACGCGCGCCCCGAGGCGGTGCAATACATCGGGATACGACTGCCAATCGGCAAATGGATAGGGATGAACTTAGGCCCGACGAAACGCGCTACGTAGAGCATATCGTTACGCACGGGCTCGGTCAGGTTGGTGGTTTCCCCGGTAGTCTGCGCCAGCTCGGCGAGGAACGGGTTGGCGACGTCCACCAGGGTGTCGGCAGCCAGGTAGTTGTAGCCGATCTCCATCACATCAGGGGTGAGCTGGAAGCGCTTGGTCTGCGGGTGCTTGCTCACATAACCCAAGGCTTCCAGGGTATGGATCATGCGCTGCGCCGAGCTTTTGTTGATGCCAGCGGCTTCGGCCACCTCGGCCAGGTTCATGGTGCGCCGGCGGGCGTTGAAGGCGCGCAGCACCGCCAGGCCCTTTTCCAGTGACTGGTTGAACAGGCTGTTGTCGTTATCGTTCATGGATCATCCCTTGGACAGGACCACTGGTTAATATCTATATGCGATATTTATAAATCTCTTTACGATTTTTGTAAATCAATTATATTGGGTCGCAAGGCCTCCTGCCGATACCCGAGGCATCCATAACGCATAACGACAACAAACCGCGTCAAATGGGAGTGTTCACCATGTATCCACGCCTTCGTGTGTTCACCTGCGCCCTGGCCCTGGCCGCCAGTTGCGTCACCTCCTTGGTCGCCCAGGCCGAGACGTACAAAGTTGGCGCCACCGCTACCGGTGTGCCGTTCACGTTTCTCGATGTGAAGAGCAACAGTATCCAGGGCATGATGGTCGACTCCGCCCAAGCGGTGGCCAAGGCCTCCGGGTTTGAGGTGGATATCGCCCAGACCACCTTCGCCGCACTGATCCCTTCGCTGACCGCGAAAAAGATCGACCTGATCTCCGCCGCCATGCTGCGTACCCCCGAGCGAGAAAAGGTCGTGCAGTACTCCGACCCGGTGTTCGAATACGGCGAAGGCCTGATCGTGCGCGCCGACGACGCCAAGGCCTACAGCCACATGGATGATTTCAAAGGCGAAGTGGTAGGCGCCCAGGTCGGCACCATCTTCCTCGACGAGCTCAACAAACGCGGCATTTTCAAGGAAGTGCGCGGCTACGATTCGCTGGCGGACCTGACCCGCGACCTGGCCCTGGGCCGGATCAAGGCCGGCTTTGGCGACCATCCGATCCTCGCCTACCAGATGGCCCAGGGCACCTTGAAAAAAGTCCGTCTGGTCGACAGCTATCAGCCGCAGATCAAGGGTGAAGTGTGCCTGATCATGCGCCAGGGCGATCCGCAGATGCTTGCCCGGGTCAATCAGGGCATCGCCAGCATCAAGGCCGACGGCACCCTGGCCGGCATCATCGACAAGTGGCACCTGGACTGATCGTCGCCTCACGGCGCCCGCAGCGGGCGCCTCTTCCCTGATTGCTCTCTCGCGGACTCGCTTATGTTCTTCCAGAATGCTCTGGACTTCCTGCCCATTCTCTTGAGTGGCGCGGTGGTCACCGTGCAGGTCACGATTGCCTCGTTCCTGCTCAGCTCCCTGATTGGCCTGGCCTTCGCCCTGATGATGGTGTCCAAGGTTCGCTCGGTCGCCCTGTTTGCCGTGTCGGTGGTGAACATCATCCGTGGCCTGCCGATCATCGTGCAGCTGTTCTATATCTACTTCGTCCTGCCGGAATTCGGTATCCAGCTCACTGCCCTGCAGGCCGGCATCATCGGTTTGGGCATCGCCTACTCGGCGTATCAGGCAGAGAACTTCCGCGCAGGTATCCAGGCTATTCAGCAGGGTCAGATCGAAGCGGCAGAATCACTGGGCATGCGCGGGCCGATGATCATGCGCCGGGTGGTGCTGCCACAGGCCTTCCGGATTGCCTTGCCGCCGTATGGCAACACCCTGGTGATGATGCTCAAGGACTCATCATTGGTCTCGACCATCACCGTCGCCGAGATGACCCGGGCCGGCCAGCTGATTGCCTCATCGACCTTTGAAAACATGACTGTCTATACCCTGGTGGCGCTGCTCTACCTGGCTTTGAGCCTGCCGCTGTCGTATGCCTTGCGCCGTCTCGAGGCGCGGATCGCCACGAGGAAGCACGCATGATCAGCATTCAGTCGCTGCACAAAAGCTATGGCAGTACCCGCGTTCTCGAAGGCATCGACCTTGAGGTCCAGAGCGGCCAGGTGGTGTGCTTGATCGGCCCATCGGGCTCGGGCAAGTCGACCCTGCTGCGCTGCATCAATGGCCTGGAAACCTATGAAGGGGGCGACATCCTGGTCAGTGACGAGCGGGTCGATCGCAATGCCAAGACCATCCATGAGATTCGCACCCAGGTGGCGATGGTGTTTCAGCGCTTCAACCTCTTTCCCCATCGCACCGCGCTGCAGAACGTCATGGAAGGGCCGATCTATGTAAAGAAGGAAAGCCCCGAGGCGGCCCGCGAACATGCCAAGGCCCTGCTGGAAAAGGTCGGCCTGGCCCATCGCATGGAGGCCTACCCGGATGAGCTGTCGGGCGGCCAGCAGCAGCGTGTGGCCATTGCCCGGGCCTTGGCCATGCGGCCCAAGGCCATTCTGTTCGACGAGCCGACCTCAGCGCTGGACCCGGAGTTGGTCGGCGAAGTGCTGGCGGTGATGCGCAAGCTGGCCGAGGAGGGCATGACCATGGTCGTGGTCACCCATGAAATGGGCTTTGCCCGCGAGGTCGCCGACAAGGTGTGCTTCCTGTATGGCGGGCGAATCGTCGAGGAAGGCCCGGCGCGCGAGGTGCTTGGCGCGCCGCAGCAGCCACGTACCCAGGAATTCTTGCGACGCCTGCTGACCACTGATGGAGGCGTGGCATGAGTGCACGACCTTTGGCGCTACCGCCTTCCTTGTGGGCGAGTACTGCCGCACCGGGCGTCCACACCCCGCCGTTGGCCGAAGACAAGCAAGTCGATGTGGCCGTGGTCGGCGCCGGCTACACCGGCCTGGTTACCGCCCTGCACTTGGCGCGCGAGGGGGCGCGGGTCTGTGTGCTGGATGCCGGCGAGCCCGGCTGGGGCGCTTCCGGGCGTAACGGCGGGCAAGTGATCCCGGGGCTCAAGCACGACCCCGACGAGTTGCTGCGCATGTACGGTGGCGAGCAAGCCGAGCGCTTGATCGAAGTGGCCGGGACTGCCGCCGATGAGGTGTTCGAGCTGATCCGCCACTACGACATTGCCTGCGACGCCACCCGCAAGGGTTGGATCCAGCCCGCGGCAACCCCGGCCGCCATGCGCGCGGTCGAGCGCCGTGCGCAGCAATGGCGCAGCCGCGGGGTGCCGGTGGAGATGCTCGACAAGGGCAGCGTGGCCCAGCGCATCGGCAGCTATGACTATTTGGGCGCCTGGGTCGACCCGCGTGCCGGTAGCGTGCAGCCGCTGAGCTACGCACGCGGCTTGGCCAGGGCGGCCATCGCCGAAGGCGCGCAGATCCATGGCCACAACCGCGTCACCGGCCTGCAGCGTGACAGCCGTGGCTGGACCCTCACCACCGATACCCGGCGCACGGTCAGCGCCGAGCGCGTGGTGCTGGCCACCAATGGCTATACCGACGACTTGTGGCCAAAGCTGCGTCAGACGGTGCTGGCGGCCAACAGTTTCATCGTTGCCACCCGGCCGCTGCCGGACGCACTGCGGCGCACGGTGCTGCCTGGCGGTGAGGTGTGTTCCGATGCGCGCCGGCTGCTGCTGTATTTCAAGCAGGATGCCCAAGGCCGACTGCTGCTCGGTGGGCGTGGGCCGTTTGCCGAGCCCAAGGCTGCCAGCGACTGGAACCACCTGCGTCGCTCGGTGCTGGGCTTGTTCCCGCACCTGGCCGGGGTCGAGTTCGAATACCAGTGGAGCGGGCGCGTTGCCCTGACCCAGGATTTCATGCCGCACCTGCACGAACCGGCGCCGGGTCTGAGCATCCTGCTCGGTTACAACGGTCGCGGTATTGCCATGTCGTCCGCACTTGGCCGGCACCTGGCACAGCGACTGCTGGGCAAGGCGCAGCAGTTCCCGTTTCCGCTGTCACCGATCCGACCGATTCCGTTCCATGGCCTGCAGCGTTTGTACCTGGGCGTGGGCATTGCCTGGTATCGCTTGCTCGATGCCGTTCTCTGACTTATTAAGAGGTAGTTGATGCAACCGGTATTGATCAAGGCGGTAACCGAGGCGCAGTTTTCGCAACCTGCGCCGGTGGCCCAACCCGTGGGCGAAACCATTGCCCAGGCGAGCACAGCAGGTGAGCACAGCCTGATTGGCGCTGCGGCTGAAACCGGTATTTGGCAGTGCACGCCGGGCAGTTTTCGGCGCGGGGTCAAGCAAGCTGAGTACAGCTACATCATCAGCGGGGAGGGGAGCTTTACCCCCGATGGCGGGGCGCCGTTGGCGTTTTGTGCGGGCGATACCCTGTGCTTCCCGCCAGATAGCCAAGGAACATGGGAGATTCGTCAAACTGTGCGCAAGAGTTATGTGGTTTTTGGCTGAGGTCCGAGATTTTGGGGCCGCTCTGCGGCCCATCGCAGGCAAGCCAGCTCCTACAAAGATTGGCGTTGGACCTGTAGGAGCTGGCTTGCCTGCGATGGGCTGCAACGCAGCCCCAAAATGCTCAAACCCACACCGCATCCCAATGCGAATACTCTTTAACCGTACGGGCTAACCCCGCCCGAACAGGATTCATCACGATATAGCGGGCAATACCTTGCAACTCCTCCTCTCTACGCACAGCCCGGTCGTAATACCCGCGCTGCCAAAGCGCTCCATCCCTACCTAATGCGCTATTGATCGCACGCGTACTGCGTGACTTCATTCTGCCCATCAGTGTGCTGAGCGTCGCATCCTGTAACTGCACCAGCCAATGCACGTGATCAGGCATCACCACCCAGGCAAGCGATTGCGCGAGATGCTCGGCCTGCGCCAGGCGCAACTGGGCGATGACCAACCTTGCCAGTTGCAGATCAACAAAGAGTGGCAGCCGATTCTTGACGACTGTAGTCAATGCATAAATACGCCCGGCTTCAGAAAACCGGCCCAGGCGAAGATGTACGGCGTGGGGACTGTCCATGTCCATGACCTCAGATATGAGTTCTCAAAGGTAGCCAATAGCATCTCGTCGTACCCATGCCGATGTATGAGCAAGCTTTTCAGCGGATCTCTCGCGAACAGTGCTGGCCGCCCATCGATCGGCTATCAGGCGACCCGCAACCAGATCGCCGAGGCATCGTCACTGGCCTTGAAGCGCGGATAGCGCAGGCAAGCGGCGTCCTCCTGTTCTATGGCGCGCAGCGTCTGAGCCAGAGCGGCCAAGCCATGCGCCTCAAGCTGCGCGATAAAACTTGCCGGGTCGTAGACGTCATAGGTATCGAACAGCGCGGCGAAACCGTCGCTCATCAAAATCACCTCATCGCCCACGGACACCGCGCTGCGCACATAGCGTGTGCCGTCTCGGGCTTGCTGCGCATCGATGCTCAAGACGGCCTTGGGTCGCTCACGGGCAGCCCGGCGGTCGGCCACCACCGCTGGCGTGCGCACCCCGAATGCTCCGGTGCCCGGGCCCAGGGCTGCGGCTTCAGCACGTTCAGCCTCACGGTCAGGCTCGGGGGTGAGAAACCCAATGCCCTGGGCACTGCGGTGCAGCACGACACAATCGCCCATGTAGGCACAGCTCAGTTCGGCACCCTCCAGGGCGACGGCGGCGAATGCAGCGCGCGGCAGCTCCCAGGCCGCGACCGGTTCGCGTCGCTGGGCCTGGGCATAGTCGGTTGCGACGGCGACAAACACCGATTCACACACCTGCTGCAAAGCGCCAGATGCCCCGTGAAAAGCCCGCTGCGCCGCTGCCGCCAGCCAGGCCGCACCACCGCGCTCACCGAGCAGACCCGGTGGGCCCAGGTCTGTCGCGCCGTCGATGACCCAGGCATGCTGCTCGGCGCAGCCGATCCGGTCATCGTTGGGTACCTCTGGCTTACCGGCCAGGCTCAAGCTTTGGATCAGGTCGAAATGCATGGTCGATGGGTCTTCTCGTCGCACATGGGAGCAGGTTGGACAGGCCTGTCGGCGCGGGGTTCGCTCAGCGCTCGGCCACCTCGATGATAGCGTTGAAACCGGCCCATGCGCGCGGCCTTAGCGCCTGGCTGCCGGACATCGAGCGACTAGACTAATGCCTCTGTCCCGATCAAGGAGTACCGCCATGACCAGCAAGAACACTATTTGCCTGTGGTATGAGGGGGCGGCGCAGGAGGCGGCCGAGTTCTACGCCAAGACCTTCCCGGACAGCAAGGTACTGGCCGTGCATAAGGCCCCAGCCGACTACCCCTCGGGGAAGGCGGGCGATGTGATTACGGTCGAGTTCAGTGTGATGGGCATTCCCTGCATCGGCCTTAATGGCGGGCCGGTGTTCAAGCACAACGAGGCGTTCTCGTTCCAGGTTGCGACCGACGATCAGGCCGAAACCGATCGTTTGTGGAATGCCATCGTCGGCAATGGCGGCGAGGAAAGTGTCTGTGGTTGGTGCAAGGACAAATGGGGTATTTCCTGGCAAATCACCCCAAGGATTCTCATCCAGGCTATTGCCCATCCTGACCAAGCCGCCGCCAAGCGGGCGTTCGAGGCGATGATGCAGATGGGCAAGATCGACGTCGCCAAGATTGAGGCGGCGTTGAACCCTAGAACCGAAGCCCCACGTTGACCATTCCCGCTGCCGCGCCGAGCACCACAAACTCTGCGGCCACCGGCCCCCAATGCGCACCGATGCCCGGAATGATTACCGGCGCAACGCCCAAATGGTTGAGCGGGATCTTGTCTTTGTATTCGCCTTTGTAGCCCTGGATCAGGCCTGCACTGAGCTTGGCATGGAGCGGAAACCGCTCATGCTCCCAGACTTTGCCGACGTAGCCATAGTAGGAGCGCTGGTTGAACGAGTTCTTGAATGTCGCCCCGCCCCAGAGCAGCCCATCGCTGTACACCCGTTCGATACCGATCAGCCGTTGCTGATTGTTGTGCTCTGGGTCGGGGCTCCAGTGGCGGGTATAGGCGCTGGTCTGGATGTACCAGTAATCACCCTGTGGCTCGCTTTGCCCAGCGCTGGCTGCGGTGCTCCAGAGGAGGAGGGCAATAGCTAGCAAAAATTGTCTGCTCATGTTCAACACCTGGCGCAACGCGCGTTATGGACACTCGCCACGCCTGCATTGGAAACTTGTCTCTGTCGGCTTGGCTGATTGTGGGAAAGGGCGCGTATGGTAGGTAGCTGACTCGCTATCGAGTATCGGATTTGTCTGATAATGGCGGGTTGCAGAGGGGTATAGAGGCGCCTGGGCGATGAGGCCCTCGATAAAAAACGCCCGGCTGAGCCGGGCGTCGTCGATCAGAATTTGACCTTGATACCAATCATCCCTTCATAGCTTCCGCTGTCCTTGCCAAACGCCTTCTGATAACCCAACGAGCCAGTCACTGTGGTGCGTTCATCGACCTGGTAGTCGACACCCAGGTTCAGCTCACCCCAGGTCCCGCTCATGTCGGTGCCAAAGGGAATGTAGCCATTGGCCGAAGAAAACTCGGTTTTGCTCTTGCCCTTGAACTCGTGCCAGACGCTGGGCCGCACCCAGACGTTGGTGCGGTGCAGCTTGCCCTGGTCGTCTGCACGCAGGCTGTCCTTGTCAATGCGCACCCCCAGGCGGGCAGTCAGCGAGTCGACGTCTTCGAAGCGCACATCAGAGGCGTCGTCGTGGCTGTCATCGACCTTGATCTTGCTGACGATCACCTGGGCCTGCGGCTCGATGTGCAGGTTCTTGTCCTCATTGAGATTGAACGGATAGCCCCCTTCGAGCGAGGCGGTCACGCCGCGACCGCGGGTTTTCATGGTGTCCATGTCGCTAGGGTTGGCTTGCACGTCGAAGCGGTTGAACTGCAGCACACCGTCGAGGTACCAGCCTTCCGGCCCAAAGTGGGTCCAGTAGCCGCCGACCCCATAGGCGCGGATCATGTCGTCGCCAGCGCTGTTGCCATTGGTGTGCTCGACGTCACCTGCGATACGCCCAACGTTGAGCGACAGACCGGCCTGATCGGTACTGCCATCGACGTCTTCGTGGCGATACAGGTCAGTGCCGACCTGGAAGGCCTGGATCCGGTAGTCGTAGCTGGCACCTTGGCCCAGCTCTTCCTCACCCTTGCGGTAGATCAGCCGGCCCCAGCCCAGTGACGGGCCGTATTGCTCGGCGGCCTGTGCGGGCAGTGGCTCGGTGCTGAGCCTGCGCTCTTCACCGACTCGCTCATGCAGGGTATCGACCATGGCGTGGCTGTAGTGCAGCAACATCGAAGGCAAGGCGCGGTATAGCGTCGTTTCCGGGCGATAGTTGGGCACTTGTGGCCGAACCGGAACGATGGGGGGCTCGGGCTCAGTCGGATCGACGGGGTCCACTGGGTCGACGGGTAGCACCGGATCTACAGGCTTCACCGGATCTACCGGCTTCACTGGGTCGACAGGTTTCACTGGCTCGACTGGATCAACAGGGTCAACCGGACCCACATCAGCAGTAGAGCGCAGGTACCAGGCCTGGCGATTGCTGCCATCCAGGCTGGCCCGGTGCAGGGTGTATTCATAAGGGCCGGCCTTGACCCGGCTGAGCAAGCGGAAGGCTTGAGCCTCGGTGGTCGCGCCATTGATGGCATCGACTACAAGAATCCCATTGCCTTGGGTCAGCGCGCCGGGGCCACCTGCGTTCTTGATCAACAGGTTGCTGCTGCCGTCGGCCTTACCGCCATCCACCACCAGCTTGTCCGAGGGCGAACCGTCGCTGTACAGGTACGTGTTCAGGGCAAAGGTGCCATTGGCGCCGTGGTAGTTGTTGACGGTCAGGTGCTTGTAGCTGCCGCCGACTGGCGCGCTGAAGTCGATCAGGCTGGCCTCGTTGCGCAGGGTGCTGAGGTTCGAGTCGCCGGTCAGGTTCCACAGGCTGCTGTCGCGCAGATTGACTTGGGCACTGCTGCCCGCAGCGGTACGCGCAGCGCCGTTGAGCACCGAGCCTGCGACATCGATGTTGGCGTTGCCGGCACTGGCCAGCGAGCTGCCGACACCTTGCCACTGGCCGGTGCCCATGTCTGGGATGCTGCTGCCATCGCTGGCCACGGCGCTGTCGACGTTCAACCATTGGCCGCTGCCACCGACGATACTGTTAGTCAGGCTGATGTCGGCGACGCCTGCGACAGCCACCGTGGCCCCGTCGCGGTTGTGCAGCACGCTGCTGTCGAGATTGGCCTGACCCTTGAGCAGTTCAGTGCCTTGCGCATAAAGCGCTGCGGCCTGGTCACCGCTGGCGTTGATCACACTGCGTTGGGCGTCGAGGCGCGCACCGTTCTTGGCCACGGCGGCGTGGGCCAGGTTGCCGCTGGTGTTGATCCCGACCTGATCGAGCTGAACATTGGCCTGGTTGTTTGCCAGCGCTCCCAGGGCACGCTCGCCGTAGGTAGTGACGGCGGTGTTGCTGGCACTTAGTAGCGCGGTGGATTCGGCCTGCAAACCATGGGACAACACCCCACTGGTTGTGATACTCGAGTCGCTCAATTGCAGGCTGGCCGTATCGCTCTGATACTGCCGGCTGACCATGGCGCCGGTGGCTTGATCGCCCAGGGTCTCGACGCTGACATTGCGCGCTACCAGGCTGACCTGGCCTGGCTTGAGGGTGCCGATGCCGGCATACAGGCCCATGGAATACTGCCCCTCGGTCTTCACGCTCAACCCTTCCAAATACAGGCTGCCGCCATCGTCTACCGCAGCGCCGTAGGCCTGCGTGCCGGTGGTATGCACGGCGGTGCCGTAGACGTTGAGCACAGCCCCTGGATTGCGCGAGGCCAGGGCGTGCGGGAAGGTCAGGTTGGAACGTACCGGTGAGCCATTACCTGTGGTGGTTACCGAGCCGCCATACAGGGTGATGTTCGCACCGCCATCGGCGACCACGCCCATGGCGTTGTCGTCGCCCGAGGTGGTCACCGTAAGATTACGCGCCACCACCGTCGAGCTACCTGCACTCAGGCCTGCTGAGTAATTGCCCTGGGTATCGATCAGGCCATTGTTGATTAGCAGCTCGGCGCCGCCCAGGGCCCGTACCCCGTAGCTGGTTTTCTGCGTGGTGTGCACTTGGCTGTCGTTGAGCAGCAGGCGTGAGCCACTACCTTCGACCAAGGCGCCGAGGCCCCAAGGGCCTGCTGCACTGCCTGCCGGGGCGAGGCGGATGGCACTGTCGCTGATCTCGGCAGTGGCGCCTGCATTGACATAGAGACCGTGTGCGCGGTTACCGCCGACCTCGACCCGGCTGGCGCTGACATTGGCATGTGAGCCGCTGCCTTCGACTGACACGCCGTGACTATAGGTGCCTTCGGCGCTCAGGGTGCTGTTGTCGATCAGCACGGCGCCGCCGCTCATGGCCCGCGCGGCTGAGGCGAAGTCATTGACGCTGCCCGAGCCTTTGACTGACACGCTGCTGTTGCGCAACGAAACCTGGCTGGCGCTGCCTTCGGCGCGGGCGCCGCCGATGTAGTTGCCGCTGGAACTGACCGTTACCGCATCGGCGTTGATGCTGGCGCCGCCGAGCGCATGCAACACGGCAGTACTGCTGGTACTGGTGGCGGCGGAAGTATGGCTGAGGCTGGTGCGCTGCAGTTGAATCTGCGCGCCGTCATCTGCCCGGGCGCCGCTGGCGGCGACCGCGCCAGTGCGTATCTCGCTGTCGCTGACAGCGATCAGGCTGGCGTTGCCGGTGGCTTTCAGGCCATGGCTGGCGCTAGTAGGGCTGCTGGCGCCAGTGGTACTGATCACGCTGGCACCGCTGATGCTGATACTGCCGCCGCCTTGGGCCAGCACGCCAACCGAACCTTTGGACAGGGTGCTGACCTCGCTTGCCACCAGGTCGATCTGGCTGCCAGCGCCAGTGGCGACCAGGCCCTGGTTGTTTATCCCGTTAGCGCCGCCACCGACGCTGATGGTGCTGTTGTTCAGCCTCACTTGGCCGGCATTCTTGGCGCTGACGCCGGTCAGGTTGCTGGCGGTGATCAGCGCACTGTTGGCCGCTTTGGGTATCAGCGTGACCCTCACTCCGGAGCCATTCAACTGGCCGCCATCGCTGGCCAGCCCAGTTTGGCCGTTGGCGTTGGCGGCCGTCAGGGCGCTGCTGTTGACGCTACCGCGCTCGAAGCCGACGCTGCTGCCCAACTGCGCAAGCACCCCGGTGGTGCGGGCCGCGCCCAGGTTGACCGTGGCCTCGTCATGCGCACCTGCGCTGGAAACACCAATGCCATCGGCGCTGTTGACGTTGATTGGCGCGGGCACCCCCAGCAGCCGGTTGGCAAATAAATGTGGGGCCTGCTGGCTGGCTTGCAGGGCGATCTGCAGGTAGTCAGGGGAGGGCATGGCACCCGCTGCCGAGGGCGGGTCGATAGCCATCAGTGGTGGGTCGAGGGCGCTGTCCTCGGCTTCGGCCTCGATCAGGCTGACGCTGAACAGGCCCGCCAGAATCAGGCCAATGGCCCGGCCCAGACGAGTACGTTGGAAGTGTGCAGGACGCTTGATGGTGTTCATGGCAGCCTCTTGGGCATCTGAAGTGGGATGCCTGAAGTCTGCGCGGGACGCCTGCTGGCGAATGTCGGAGGCGTTGCAACCTACTTGTAGGAGTGACTCTCGTCCACGGCTCTGGTCTATGCTTGGCATCGGCCATTGCCGCAGAGGGAAGGCGCCATGAGCACGCTACTGTTGGTCGATCACCTGCCGATCGTGCGTGACGGCTTGCGGGCTGTGCTTGAGCGTGCTGGCCACCAGGTGCTGGGCGAAGTCGACAACGGCCTGGATGCGCTGGAGCAGTGCCGGCTGCTGCACCCGCAGGTGGTCATTATTGAGTTATTGGTGCCGCAGCTGGGTGGGCTGGATTTGCTGCGCCGGCTGCGCGCCAGTCATCAGGGCATCAAACTGCTGGTGTACAGCGTGCAGGAGGCCAGCCTGTATGCCGCCCGTTCCTTGCAGGCTGGCGCCGATGCCTATGTGTGCAAGAGCGAAGCGCTTGGCCAATTGCACAGCGCCCTGCAGGCGCTCAGCCATGGACGCAGCTACTTCCCCCGCGAAGTCGCCCGCCAGGACCTCGACGGTGCAGGCGAAGATGACTTGACCCAGCTCTCCGGGCGCGAACTCACCGTGTTGCAGATGCTCAGCCAAGGGTTGAGTAACAAGGACATCGCCGAGCAGCTCAGCCTCAGTTACAAGACCATCAGCACCTATAAGGCGCGTCTGCATCAAAAGCTCCATGTCGGCAACGATTTCCAATTGCTCGAAGTCGCCCGCAGCCATGGCTTGGTTGCCGGCGACGAGGCGAGCAGGGCGCAGGCGTCTTCCAGCGACCCGCAGCTGCTACGCGAGCACGGCTTGTTACGGGCGCTGCTCGACGCTGCCCCCTACCCGATGTTCGTGCGCGACCTCGCAGGCCGCCTGCTGATGTGTAACCGCCGCTACCTGGCCTACGCCGGAGAAAGTTTCGAAGCGATCCACGGCTCTACCATCGACCAGGCGCTGTGGTTGCCAGCGCCATTGCGCGAGCGTTCACAGCAGCGCTTCGCCGAGGCGGTTGCGCGGCAAGAGCCGTTTCTGGCCGAAGCGGTAATCGAGCATCTGGGTGAAGTGGTTGCCATGCACATCTGGTGCACACCGTTTCGCGACCAGAGCGGTCAATTGGTGGCCATGCTGGGCGGCATGCGTGACCTCACCGAGCGCGATCGGCTGCTCTCGACATTGCGTCACGAGGGCGCCGAGGCGCGCTATGAAAGCCACCTGAAGAGCTCCACCCTGGCCGCTGTCAGCCAGGAACTTGGGCAAATGCTGGCGGTGTTTCGAACCACTGTGCAACGCTTGCTTGCGCCAGGCGATGAGCCCTTGCGCCCAGCTTTGCAAACCCTGGCAGAGCACGTTGAAGGCATGTACCAGTGCCTGGCCAAGGTCGATGCCCTGATGGATCAGGATGACCACCCAGGCCAGCCACAACGCGCAGCGCATGACCTGGGCAACCTGACCGAAGCGATCCTGGCACCGTTGCGCCTGCAACTGCAAGCGCGGGGCTGTGAGCTGGACCTGGGGCCAGGGCTGCGTGCACTACAAAGCGCGTGGATCGACCCCCGCCACTACCGGCACTTGCTCGAGGGCCTGTGTACCTACCTGCAACTGCGGCCACTGCCGGCGTACCTGAGCTTGCGTCTGGCTACCCGGATTCAACCGCGAGGCTTGTTGCGTTTGAGCCTGGAGCTGGCGCCCTGGTCTCCACCGGCAGAACAAGCGCCGTCTGAAGTGTCGGCGTATGCCACTATCCAGCGCCTGCTTTTGCGCTTGCAGGGGCGCGCCCAGACCATCGCCGCTGATGGCGGTGACACGCTGGTGCTGCGAGTAGAAATGGACCTGCCACAGGTGCTCGCCGACAGCGCGCAATGAAACCAGGCGCTGGGCAAGCCATCAAAGCCTCGAACGTCGTCGAAACGCCGGCTGTGTCGCACTACGGAGCCTATACTGATAGGCTTAATCCGTTAACCACTGCTCCCCAGGAGCCGTTATGACTGGCCACAACGCCTCCTTTCCAGTGGACTTTCCACTGCATGCCGGCGCATCGGATAACGATCTTTGCGACATAGAGCTATTGCACAGCATCAGCGTCGCGCTGATCGGTGAGCAGGACCTCGAAGCGTTGTACGGCAAGATCGTCGATGCGGCGGTGTTCATTACCGGCTCGCAGTTCGGCACCATGCAGTTGCTGTGCCCTCAGGCGCATAGTTCTGGTCACGGCGGTGAACTGCAGCTGCTGTGCTCACGCGGTCTGCCCGCCGAAGCGGTCGGTTTCTGGCAGTGGGTACCGCCAACGGCCCACAGCAGCTGTACGCAAGCGCTCAAGCTCGGCAAGCGGGCGATCATCGCCGACTTCGAACAGTGGGCTGAGATCGCCGGTACTGAAGACCTGAACGCCTTCCGCCGCACCGGTATCCGGTCTGCCCAGTCGACGCCGCTACTGTCGCGCGATGGCAGGCTGCTGGGGATGATCTCGACCCATTGGAGTGCGCCCCATCAGCCCTCCCAGCGAGACTTGCGCTTGCTCGACATCCTCGCCCGCACCGCTGCGGACCTACTCGAGCGGACCATGGCCGAAGAAGCCCTGCGCGCCCGCGAGCAAGAGCTTGAACGTACCTGCGCGCACTTGCGGGCAAGCGAAGAGCAGCAGCGCAAGGCCAAAGCTCAGCTGCGTGAGTTGAATGAAACCCTTGAGCACCGGGTCGCCGCGCGTACCGCCGAGCTGATGCAGGCCGAAGAGAAACTGCGCCAGTCGCAGAAGATGGAAGCGGTCGGCCAGCTAACGGGAGGGTTGGCCCACGACTTCAATAACCTGCTCGCCGGCATCTCCGGCTCGCTTGAGCTGATCAGCATGCGCATCGCCCGTGGCCGCCTGGGCGATATCGACAAGTACTTGGTCGCCGCGCAAGGCGCTACCAAGCGTGCGGCCGCCCTTACCCATCGATTGCTGGCTTTCTCGCGGCGGCAGACCCTCGAGCCGCGACCGCTCAACGTCAATACCTTGATGTTCGGCATGAGCGAGCTGATCCAACGCACCGCCGGCCCCGGCATACAAGTCCAGACCCTCGGCGATGCGGACCTGTGGCCAGCGTTCGTCGACGCCAGTCAGCTGGAAAATGCGCTGCTCAATTTGTGCATCAACGCCCGTGATGCCATGCCTGACGGGGGGCGCATTACCTTGCACGCCAGCAATCAATGGCTGGACCCAGTGGCTGCCCTGGCACACGATGTCCCCGAGGGCGCTTATCTGTGCCTGAGCGTGACCGACACCGGCAGTGGCATGCCCGCGGACGTGATGGCGCACGTGTTCGAGCCATTCTTTACCACCAAGCCGCTCGGCCAGGGTACTGGCCTGGGCTTGTCGATGATCTACGGCTTTGCCCAGCAGTCTGGCGGCCAGGTGCGCATCTGCTCGACAGTCGGTGAAGGCACCACGGTGTTCATCTACCTGCCGCGCCACCACGGCGACGCCCCCGCCGAGGAGCCAGCACCCGGCACAGAGGCGGTGTCGATTGCCCAGCCTGGCGAGACCGTACTGTTGGTGGACGATGAACCGACCATGCGTATGCTGCTGACCGATGTGCTCAGCGAGCTCGGCTATACCGTGATCGAGGCCGCCGACAGTGCCACCGGGCTGCAGCTGTTGCGCTCAGACGTGCATATCGACTTGCTGATCACCGATGTCGGCCTGCCCGGTGGCATGAACGGTCGGCAAATGGCCGATGCCGGGTTGCAACTTCGGCCAACCCTCAAGACCTTGTTCATCACCGGTTACGCCGAGCACGCGGTGATCGGCGAGGGTCAGCTGCAACCTGGTATGCAGGTGCTGACCAAGCCATTTGCGGTCGACAGCCTGGGCGGGCGTGTGCGTGAGCTGCTGGCGTTGCAGCCGAATCAGCTCTCTGGGAGCGAGCCTGAGTCTTGATCGCCCTGGGCAGCCAACTTCGCCCGGTCTGCTTTGCAGATGTATTTGGGTTTGTTTTTTGGAGCCAGTTTGGCGCTGGCTTTTTTCGCGTGAGCCTTTAACAGCTGCTTGATTTTTTTCTGCCGATTCATGGTTTCAACTCGATTCGTGACTGCGTGGGATATCAACCCGATCCCAGGGGCTCGGTCTAACGGCTGGCTAGCCGGTGTCCGCGATGGCGAAATTTTACTCCATTGCTGCGGGATCGGTATCGATCTGCGTGGCGCGGACAAGCACCGCCGCTGACTGCGCGGCCTTAGAGCACCTCGACCCGCTTAGCGTCGAGCCAAATGCTGCTGCGGCGCCATGAACGCTGCATGGAAGTAGCTGCGCAGCGCTTGCATCGCCGGGCTTAATTCGCGCTCGCGATGCCAGGCCAGGCCAACGCTCATGGGCGTGACCTGATCGCTGATCGTCACCGTTTCGATCCGCTTGCCTTCCAACGACCACGGACGGTGCACCAGATCCGACAGAATCGCCACGCCGCTGCCGTTGGCTACCATGCTGCGCACCGCCTCGACGGAGCTTGTGCGCACGCGCACGTCTGGTTGCTGCCCGGCTTGTTGCCAGTAACGCATCGCGCTTTGTTCGGCTTCATCGACTGTAAGCAGGATGTAAGGTTGCTGGGCGACATCGGCCAGGCTCACCGCCGAGCGTTCGCACAGTGGGTGATGGCTGGGCAGCCACAGTCGACGTTCGGAGTTGAACAGCGTCTCGGACACGATATCCGGGTGGGTAAGGTTGGCGGTCAATACCACCGCCATGTCGAAGCGACCTTCGAGTAACCCCTGCTCGATGGCGCTGCGTTCCTGTTCATGAACCTCGATCAGCACATCGGGGTGCCAGTGCTCCAGGCGTTGCAAGTGATGCGGCAGAAAGTAACCAATGACCGTGTAGCTCGCCGCCAGGCGCAGCAGGCCGCTGGCGCGTACATCCGGCAGCGGGCTGTTCAGCGCATCGTCGACGCTGCGCAGGATCACGTAGGCGCGGTTGAGAAAATGCCGGCCAGCGTCGGTCAGGCTCATGCCTTGGGCCGATCGCTGGAACAGCAGCGCGCCGAGCATGGCCTCCAGCTCCTTGATCGCGGTGGTCACCGCCGACTGGGAAATGTTCAGGTGCAGCGCCGCCTGGGAGATCTGACCGATCTCGGCGGTGGCAACGAAATAGCGCACCTGGCGTAGGGTCAGCGACATTTAGGCTCCGGTGAGGGGTATCTGTTTTTCAGAAGACAGCCCATCTGTTTATAGATCTTCCCAAGGGGTGCTGGGGAATTTAACGTGGGCTGCAGCAACCCACAAGCAGGCACCGTAGGAGAGCGCACAATGCAGGTCGTGGATTTCAACTCGGACATGGGCGAGGGCTTTGGCCCCTGGACCATCGGCGATGGCGTCGACCATGAGCTGATGGCCTTCATCAGTTCGGCCAACATCGCCACGGGTTTTCATGCCGGCGACCCCGGCACCATGCGCCGTACGGTGGAGCGGGCCAAGGCGGTGGGCGTGGCTATCGGTGCTCACCCAGGCTTTCGCGACCTGGTCGGCTTTGGCCGTCGGCACATCAATGCCCCGGCCCAGGAGCTGGTCGATGACATGCTCTACCAGCTTGGCGCCCTGCGTGAGATCGCCCGCGCTCAAGGCGTGGCCCTGCAGCACATCAAGCCCCATGGCGCGCTGTACATGCACTTGGCGCGCGATGAAGAGGCTGCACGCTTACTGGTAGAAAACCTGCAGCGACTGGAGCCTGAACTGCTGCTGTACTGCATGCCCGGCTCGGCGATCTGCCGCATTGCCCAAACGCTTGGCCAGCCAGTGATTCGCGAGTTCTATGCCGACCGTGAATATGACCTGAGCGGCTCGATCGTGTTCACCCGTAACGTTCGCGGCTATGAGCCAAGCCATGTCGCCGAGCGGGTCTTGCGGGCCTGCCAAGAGGGGGTAGTGCGCACGGTCGAAGGCCAGGACCTGCCGATCAGCTTCGATTCCATTTGCCTGCATAGCGATACCCCAGGCGCCCTGCAACTGGTCGAGGCCACACGCAAGGCCCTGGATGCTGCCGGAATCAGCGTGCGCGCGCCGCGCTGACGTCAACGGGCACCTGGCGCATACAGACCAGGGTCCGCAGCGTTGTTTTTGCCTGCCTTTCTACAAGTATTCCAAGAGGAACAGTCATGGCCGAGCATGCTTTCATCATTCCACTGCCTCGCCCCGGAGGCGCGAAATGAACGCGCCGATCCGCTACAGCTTTGGCGCCGACGAACACCTGTTTGCCGAGGTCAGCGACAGCATGTCGCTGGAAGCCTTCTTCAAAGGCATGGCCGTGACCCGCGCGGTCGAGCGCCTGCAACTGGATGGGGTGCTCGATGTGTGCCTGGCCAACGCCTCGTTCCAGATCCGCTTCGATCCTGATCGCATCGCCCCGCAGGCGCTGCTCGAAGCGGTGCAGGGCGCGGAGGCCGAGGCCGTCGCCGAGCGCTCGTTGCACACGCGGATCATCGAGATCCCGGTGCTGTACAACGATCCCTGGACCCATGAAACGCTAATGCGTTTTCGCGACCGGCATCAGGACCCAGACGCCACCGACCTTGAGTACGCGGCGCGGATCAATGGCCTGGCCGATGTCGAGGCGTTCATTGCCGCCCACAGCGGTGCGCCGTGGTTCGTGTCGATGGTCGGCTTCGTTGCCGGCTTGCCGTTCATGTTCCAGATGGTCGAGCGTGAACGTCAGCTGCAAGTGCCCAAGTATTTGCGTCCACGAACCGACACGCCGAAGCTGACCCTGGGCCATGGCGGGTGCTTTGGCTGCATCTACTCAGTGCGCGGGGCGGGTGGCTATCAGATGTTCGGCGTAACCCCCGCGCCGATCTACGATCCGCAGCAGCAGTTGGATTACCTCAAGGAACACATGGTGTTCTTCCGGCCGGGCGATATCGTCCAGTTCAAACCGATTGACCGCGATGCCTACGACCAGGCCGTGGATGAGGTTGAAAGCGGCCGGTTCACTCTGCGCATCCGTTCGGTGGAATTCTCCCTGGATGCTTTTTTAGCCGACCCGGTTGGCTATCCCCAGTCGCTGCAGGAGGCATTGGCATGATCAAGGTACTCAAGCCTGGCCTGGCCACCTCGGTGCAGGACCTGGGCCGTGAAGGCTACTACCACCTGGGTATCCCGCCATCGGGTGCGCTCGACCAATATGCGCTGCGTGCGGCTAACCAACTGGTCGGCAACCCGGCCGGCGCAGCCGGGCTGGAATGCACCCTGGTGGGGCCGGAGCTGGAGTTCCAGGCCGATGCCCTGGTGGCGGTGTGCGGCGCGCAGATGCCAGTGCGCCTGGACGGGGTGGAGCAGTATCCGGACACGGCGTTCAAGGTCCGCGCCGGGCAGGTGTTGCGCTTTGACTTCCCCCGCGCCGGCGCGCGCGCCTATCTGGCGGTGGCCGGTGGCATCGATGTCCCGCAGGTGCTGGGCAGTCGCTCCACCTACGGGCTGGGCGCGCTGGGGGGGTGGCAGGGGCGCAAGCTGGTGGCGGGCGATCTGTTGCCGGTGGGTGTGGCCAGCGGTAAAAGCCGCGCAGGCGCCAGCCTGCCGATGGCCTTGCGGCAGAGTCTGGGCGGGGAGGTGCTGCTGCGGGTGGTGCCCGGTCTGTACTACGACCGCTTGACGGCGACGGCCGCGCGCGACTTCTTCAGCGATGCGTGGACGGTGGGGTCCGAGGCGGACCGAATCGGCTATCGCTTCAAGGGCGGTAGCGCGTTGAGTTTCCAGCCGCGCGAGCAACCTTTTGGTGCGGGCTCCGATCCTTCGAATATCGTCGACAGTTGCTACCCGATTGGTTCGATCCAGGTACCGGCAGGCTTGGAGCCGATCATCCTGCACCGGGATGCGGTATCCGGTGGCGGTTACGCGATGATTGGCACGGTGATCAGTGCTGACCTGGATTTGATCGGGCAGATGCAGCCCAACCAGCAGGCGCGGTTCGTTGAGGTGACGCTTGAGCAGGCGTTGGAGGCGCGGCGCTCATACAAGAAGCGCCTGGCGTTTGTGGAGCGGCTGGTTACCTGAAAGCCAGCGCTTGTTGGTCAGTTGTGACGCTAACGCGGGGCAAGCCCGCTTCTACACGATCTGCGCAGCACGCATCGATCGTGTAGGCGCGTCGCGTGCTGCGCCCTACAGAGTCGGCAGGTCGTCAAACGCGCAAGAACGATCAAATCCCCACCCCAGACATTTGCTACTGTCGGCGCTGCTTTGGAGGAGCATCGTCACGCGCAGTATCGAAAATATCCTGTGGTTCATCGAGTCAGAGTTGCAGTCGGAGCTCGACCTGAGCCGCGTTGCCCAGCGCTTCGACCTGTCGCCGTTCGCCCTGTCGCCGTTATTTCTCGCTGACCACCGGTTGGCCGGTGATGCGCTACATCCGTGCCCGTCGGCTTAGCGACGCCGCCCTGGCGTTGCGCAACGGCCAGCCAGATATCCTGCAGGTGGCGTTGACGGCAGGCTATGGCTCCCACGAAGCCTTCACCCGTGCGTCGCTTTGATGATGCGCCTGAGTTGGCCTACAGCCCAGACTTTGATCCGGGGCGTGAGACCGGTTACGTCGACGTGTGGATTCCGATAGCCCGCCGTTGAGGCGTGCGCCAATCGAGGCTCAGACGTACAACAGCTGATCAAGGCGGGCGCGTGGCCTGACAAAGGCCAGCGATTGCAGGGCTAAGCGAGGAGGGTGAGGTGCGCGTCCCTGCGCAGAGTGGGTAGGGGCGATGACTTAGAAGCTGTATTTGGCCGTCAGCATCATGTTGCGTGGGGCGCCATACGTGTCGCCGCCGTACTGCCAGGAAGAGGAGATCGACGAGTAGTATTTGCGATCGAAGATATTGTTGGCATTGAGTTGCAGGTCCAGGTGCTGGTTGACCTGGTAGCCGGCCATCACGTCAGTGACGGCATAGGCGCCCTGGATCAAGCGGTAGTTGCTGCCGTCGCTAAGTGCGATGTCGTTGTACATGCGGCTCTGCCAGTAGACGTTGCCGCCGACGCGCAGTTTTTCCAGCGGGCCCTGGAAGCGGTAGACAGTCGAGAGCTTGAACATGCGCTCGGGCAAGTCGGTGGTGAGCTGCTTGTTGACCTTCTCCGGGCTTTTTTCATCCTTGGTGGTGTGCGCGCGGGCATAGGTGTAACCGGCGCCGACCTGCCAGTTGTCGGTCAGTGCGCCCTGCAGTTCCAACTCGATACCCTGGCTGCGAACCTCACCGGAGGCCTCGTAGCAAGCCAGTTGTGGGCACGGTACGTCGACTTGTACGGCTCGGTTTTCCTGGTCGATGCGGAACACCGCCAAGCTTGCGTTCAGGGCGCCGTCGAAGTACTCACCCTTGATGCCGACCTCGTAGTTCTTGCCCACGATCGGCTTGACCGGCGTGCCGGAGACGTCCTTGGAGCTCTGCGGGTTGAAGATGTCGCTGTAGCTGACATACACCGAGTGATGCTCGTCCAGATCGTAGATCAGGCCGGCATAGCGGGTGACGTTGCGGGTCACCTTGTAGCTGGCGTCGGAGTCGTCACGGTTGTCGTAGTCGTACCAGTCCAGGCGCCCACCGAGGATCAGTTTCAGCGGGTCGGCCAGGCTCAGGCGGGTGCTCATGTAGACCGCATCCTGGGTGGTGACTTCACGGGTGTTGTCGGTGTGGACGAAGTTCGGCTTCGGCCCATTGAGCGGCCAGAACATGTTGTAGGGGCTGTAGTTGTTGGTGGTCATGTCATAAATGCGTTTGCTCGCACCCACCACCAGTTCGTGGCTGCGACCAAAGGCTTGGAATGGGCCGCTGGCAAACGCGTCCAGGCCGGCCTGGTTTTCTTCCTGGCCAGACTGGTAGACGGTTCTTTGCAACGACTGGTCGGCGGCCCAGCGCGACTGATAGGAACCTGAGAACAGCGCATCCTGCTCGCTATAGGTGGCATTGACTTGCAATTTCCAGTCGTTGGCCAGGCGCTGGCGCACCTCGGCGAACACTGTGTTGATTTCCTGGTCTTTGTTTTCCCAGTCAGTGCCTGGGTTGTACGAGCGCGGCAAATCCAGGTGGTGGCCGTCCAGGCCCACCATCGACGCGCCCCAGAAGTAATTGGTCTTGTCTTTCTGGTTGGAGAAGCCCAGCGTCAGGGTGGTGTCGTCGCTCAGGTCCGCTTCAGTGATCGCATAGAACAGGCCATGGCTTTCCTCCATGCTGTCGACGAAGCCGTTGGCATCACGATAGGAGGCGACCACTCGTCCGCGCAGGGTGCCGCTGTCGTTGAGCGGACTGGAGGCGTCGATCTCGCCGCGGTAGTTGTCCCAAGTGCCGGCAGCCCCGGTCAGGGTGACTTTCTGTTCGGCCAGCGGACGCTTGCGGACCAGGTTGATCGCTGCCGAGGGGTTGCCGCTGCCGGTGACCAGGCCAGTTGCGCCACGCACCACTTCCACCCGGTCGAACATTGCCAGGTTCGGCTGGGCGCCGACCGTCCAGCCCTGATAGTTGCTGGGGATGCCGTCGTACATCAGGTTATCGATATCAAAGCCACGCGCCGA
Organism: Pseudomonas sp. NPDC088890; assembly: GCF_044900155.1. NCBI lineage: Bacteria > Pseudomonadati > Pseudomonadota > Gammaproteobacteria > Pseudomonadales > Pseudomonadaceae > Pseudomonas > Pseudomonas sp. NPDC088890. The sequence goes on from NZ_JBJDNG010000001.1 coordinate 866,386, forward strand.
ATACGTCTGGCGCCCTGGGCCGCTGGATTGGCTGAGGAACAGGCCTGGGCTGTACTTGACCACATCGTTGATGCTGGTCATGGCCTGATCGTCCATGCGCTGACGGGTGATCACGGTCACCGCTTGTGGGGTCTCGCGCAGGCTCAAGGGCAATTTGGTTGCAGTCGCCATGGCGCCGGTGGTGTAGGAGGTCGTTCCTTCTGTCGTGCTGCCCAGACCGGTAGAGCTGACCTCGGTAGCGCCGAGCTCCATTACCGCACCATTGGATTGCGCCTGATCCTTGGGCGTGTCGGCTTCCTCGGCCAGCGCCGGGGCGACGGTCGCCATACAGATGGCCATGGCCAGTAGATTGCGTGAGGGGCTGAAGCGGCGTTGCGAAGAAGGGCGCGACATGAGCAGCGGTTCCTGACGGGTTAAAAGAGCAAATAATTCTGCGTCTGAGAATGATTAGCAATCAGTGTGTCAGGATTTGTCGCAGGAAAAAAGACGGGTCCCCTACAATTTTTTAGGAAATTTTCACATTTGCAGGCGAAGGCTGGGAAAGCGCAGGAGAAGGTTGGCCGCAGGCCTAATCGCGAGCCTTGGCAATCCGCTTGCCAGCTTGCTGCGCCACTTCCAGCGCCTGGCCATCGCGCTGCTTGCCTTGGCGAGCCTGGCCCATCAGTTGCGGGATCAGCATGCCCTCGGGCAAGTGCCGCCAGAACCTGCCCGGCATGTGCAGGCGCAGGGCATCGGGATTGAGCCGGGCCGGGTTGAAGGTGTGTCGGTAGTAGGTGCGCCACAGCTCTGCGCCGGGATCTTCGGCGTGCCGCGCCCATTGGCGCCACTGCTCTGGACAGTGACGACGGTAATCCAGGGTTTGCCCATCGAAGCGCATAGCGTCGCGATCGGTTGCAATCAACCAGCGCTGGCGGCCGAGGCGATCGGCGAAGTGGCTGCTGGCACTTTCGAGGATGTCGTGCGCCGGTTCATGGTAGGCGACCAGGTCAAGCTGCAGCTGCTCGGCGAGCAGCGCTGGAAGCGGTACGAAACGCACGAAGGCGTGCAGGTGGTGGGCTTCGCGGCTGACCTGCTTGATCCGCCGGTGCAGTTCGCTCCCTAGGCGATCACCTGCGAGCATGGCAGTGCGGTCGCCGTGGGCAACCCGCCAGAGCACCTCATACAACAGGTTCCAGCGCTGCTCGCCGTGGTAGCGGGCCGCCTGCTCCAGCTGGCTCAACAGGGCCGCCGGTACTTTCGCTTGGAATGGCCCACGGCCTTCTGGCAATGGCGTTGGCACGGCGAGCAAATCGTCGATCGGACCTTGTGCCCAGCTGACCTGGGCGGGGTCGATGCCGTGGCTGAGCAGCGTGCGCGCCTGTTCGCGCCACAGGGCAAAATGGTTGTCGCAATCGAGCGCGATCATCCCCACAGCCCCATCTGCACCGGGGCCTGCGGGTCGCGCAGGCGTGCGCGCAACAGGCCGCTGCGCAGCTCGGCTTGAGCCGGGCGGTAGTCACTGGTGACGATGAATGGGCGAGCCTTGTCCAGCACACACCGCAGCTGGATCAGGTCGTCATAGCGGATGCGCCGTTCCCGGCGCAGCGCGACCAGCCGCTGCACGCTGCGCAGACCGATGCCGGGGATGCGCGCCAACAGCGCAGGTTCGGCGCGGTTCACATCGAGCGGGAATACCTCACGGTTGGCCAAGGCCCAGGCGAGCTTTGGGTCTATGTCCAGATCCAGGTTGCCTGCCTGGCTCAGTAGCTCACCGGCCTTGTAGCCATAGCCGCGCATCAGGAAGTCGGCCTGGTACAAGCGGTGCTCGCGCAGCAGCGGCGGGGCTGCCAACGGCACGCTGTCAGGGCTGTCGGGTATCGGGCTGAAGGCCGAGTAATAAACGCGCTTGAGGCCATAGCCTTGGTACAGCGATTCGGCATTGCCCAGCAGGGTGCGGTCATCGGTGTCGTCGGCGCCGACGATCACTTGGGTGCTTTGCCCCGCCGGGGTGAAGCGCGGCGCGCGAGGTTCGCCCGCTACTGCCAGCTGGCCTTGCTGGATGGTGCCCATGGCCAGGCGGATGGTATGTGCGTGCTTTTCCGGAGCCAGGCGTTTGAGGCTGGCGTCGGTAGGCAGTTCGACATTGACGCTGAGCCGATCGGCCAGGCGGCCGGCTTGTTCGATCAGTAGGGGGTCGGCATCGGGAATGGTCTTGAGGTGGATGTAGCCTCGGAATTCGTGCTCCTCACGTAGCAGGCGCGCCACCTCGATCAATTGCTCCATGGTGTAGTCGGCCGAGCGGATGATGCCGGAGCTGAGAAACAGGCCGCTGATGCAGTTGCGCCGGTAGAAATCCAGGGTAAGGCGCACCACCTCCTCTGGGCTGAAGCGCGCTCGCGGGACGTTGCTGGAGCGGCGGTTGACGCAGTATTGGCAGTCGTAGAGACAGAAATTGGTCAGCAGTACCTTGAGCAACGAGACGCAGCGGCCATCAGGGGTGTAGCTGTGGCAGATGCCCATGCCATCGGTGGCGCCAAGCCCCTCGCGGCCACGCGAGCTGCGCTTGGGTGCGCCGCTACTGGCGCACGAGGCGTCGTATTTGGCAGCGTCGGCAAGAATGCCGAGTTTGGCGATGAGTTGCATGCGGTCTACTCAAAATACTGAATATTCATACAGTATTTGCAGAAGGAGTTGGATGCAAGTGCCTGTTGTCGTCTGTGTTCGCCGGATTCCGAAAACCGCAGGTGCCGCGATAGCGTCTACAGGGTACGCAATCGCGGGGCAAGCCCGCTCCGGGTTCTTGGGTGCTGGCAAATGATGCCCGAGTGAATTGCTCAGCTAAGCTTGATTCCAGGCTGAATGTGACGGAGCAGGGCATGGAGAAGCACGCAGAACAGATCGAGGCCCGCTGCGCCTCGTGGGAGAGGACATGAACATCACGATCAAGTCGAAATGGGCGTTGGCCAGCCTGGTCATGGCCTGCGGCCTATTCAATGCCCAGGCAGCAGAGTCCAAGCGGGTCGATGTGTTGCTGGTGGGTGGCGGCATCATGAGCTCGACCTTGGCCATTTGGCTCAATGAACTGGAGCCGGGGTGGTCGATGCAGATGGTCGAGCGCCTGGACAAAGTCGCCGAGGAAAGCTCCAACGGCTGGAACAACGCCGGCACCGGCCACTCGGCGTTGGCCGAGCTTAACTACACGCCGGAGAAGAACGGCAAGATCGACATCTCCAAGGCCATCGAGATCAATGAGTCGTTCCAGATCACCCGGCAGTTTCTGGCCTGGCAGGTCAAGAGCGGGGTGCTGAAGAACCCGCGCTCGTTCATCAATTCCACGCCGCACATGAGCTTCGTCTGGGGCGATGACAACATCCGCTTCTTGAAACGGCGTTACGAGGCGCTGCAGGCCAGCCCGCTGTTCCGCCCCATGCAGTACTCCGAGGACCCGGAGCAGATCAAGAAGTGGGTGCCTCTGATGATGGAAGGACGTGATCCGAATCAGAAATTGGCGGTGACCTGGACGCCGATCGGCACTGATGTGAATTTCGGCGAGATCACCCGCCAGTACGTCGGCTACCTGCAAAGTCGACCGAATTTCGACTTGAAATTGTCGACCGAAGTGGAAGACATCACCCGTAACGACGATGGCTCTTGGCACGTCGAGTACAAGAACCTCAAGGACGGCAGCAAATCAGCCACTGATACCAAGTTCTTGTTCATCGGGGCAGGTGGTGCGGCGCTGCCGCTGCTGCAAAAAGCCGGCATCGATGAGGCCAAGGATTACGCGGGCTTTCCGGTCGGCGGCTCGTTCCTGGTGACCGACAACCCGGCCATCGCCAAGCGGCACATGGCCAAGGCCTACGGTATCGCCTCGACCGGTGCGCCGCCGATGTCGGTGCCGCACCTGGACACCCGCGTGCTCGATGGCAAGCAGGTGATTCTGTTCGGGCCGTTCGCCACCTTCTCCACCAAGTTTCTCAAGGAAGGGTCGCTCCTGGACCTGTTTGCCAGCATGTCTACCCACAACGTCTGGCCGATGGTTCGGGTAGGGGTGCGTGAGTTCGATCTGGTGCAGTACCTGATCGGCCAAGTGCTGCAATCGGATGCTGATCGGTTTGACGCGCTCAAGACCTATTTCCCCAACGCCAAGCAGGAAGACTGGCGCCTGTGGCAGGCTGGCCAGCGTGTGCAGATCATCAAGAAAGACAAGGATCAGGGCGGTGTCCTGAAGCTGGGTACCGAAGTGGTCGCCGCCAAGGATGGCAGCATCGCCGGCTTGCTCGGTGCCTCGCCGGGCGCCTCGACTGCACCGCCGATCATGCTCGATCTGATGCAGCGGGTGTTCAAGGACAAAATGGCCTCGCCGGCCTGGCAGACCAAACTGCGTGAGATCATCCCATCCTATGGCACGCGGTTGAACGACCACCCAGACATGGTCGAGAAAGAGTGGGCCTATACCAACGAGGTACTGCAACTGGCAGTGCCGAGTAGTGCGCCAACGCCTGTGGCCACGCCCTAATCGTTAGCTTATTGCGGGCACGTCGGCCCCCGGCTGTGCCCGCAATCGAGTCTTCAGGCCTTAGCGGCCACCTCCCACACTTGCTGACGGAACCATTTGCGTAATGGGTCGGTGTGGGTGCGTTCGTGCCAGATCTGCATGAGCTCGATTGTTGGTAGCGCCAAGGGCATGGGGTAAATGCACAGCTGCGGATCACGCTCGACGGCTTCGACCGCCACTGCCCGCAGGCAGGTAAGGAGTAGATCGGTGCCGCGGATCAAGCGGGCCGGCGCCAGGAAGCTGGACAGTCCGGCCACCACCCGCCGGCTGCGCCCCTCAGCGCGCAGCGCGCGGTCGACCAGGCCGTCGAGATCACCGGTCAGGGTGGTCAGCAGATGCTCGCAAGCAAGAAACGCCTCCAGGCTCATCCCTGCGCCAAGGCGCGGGTTGCTGCGTGCGGCCAGCACCACGAAGTCTTCGCTGAGCAGGCGCTGCTGGTGGAAGGTGTCCGGCAAATCGGTGTAGAAGCCGGCGATGGCCAGGTCGCAGGTGCCTTTTTCCAGGGCTTCGCGTGGCAGTTGGCCACGGGTGTTGTGGGTGATCAACACCAGGTTGGGCGCCTGGCTGCGGATGATCGGCAGCAACCGAGGTAGTAGCGTCTGCTCCATGTAGTCGGTGCTGTACAGATGCAGGCGGGCAGGGCGGGTGAGGAAGTCCAGGCCATCGCAGCGTTCATAGAAACCCTGTAGATCTTCAACCAGACGCTGCACTTGCGGCGCCATCTCGTGAGCCCGGGGTGTCGGCGTCAGGCCGCGTGGCGCGCGCACGAACAAGGGGTCGCCGAACTGATGCCGCAGTTTGTTGAGCTTATGGCTTAGCGCCGGTTGGCTGAGGGCCATGCGCTCGGCGGCCAGGGTGGCATTGCGCTCTTGATAGAGCACGTGGAATACCAGCAATAGATTGAGATCTTTGTGAGTGATATTCATTTTTTGGATCGCAGGCATAAGCGCTTTCGAATTATCGAATCATAGCGCGCTGGTTAGCATAGGCCCACTGATCGTTACCACTCACTGGGAGGCCCCATGCCTATCAGCATTTTTGCCACCATCTGCCCAAAACCCGAGCATCGCGACGCGCTAGAGCAAGCCCTGCGTTCATTGGTTGCCGATTCGCGCGCCGAGCCCGGCAATCTGCGCTACGACCTGTTCGTTCGAGAGGGCGATGAAGTGGCGTTCGAGCTGTTCGAGCTGTACACCGACCACGCTGCCATCGAGGCGCACCGGCAGAGCGCTCACTATCAGGCTTATCGCGCCACTGTCGCCGACTGGCTGGTTAGCGCCCCGCAAGTCCATCTGGCTCGTCCACTGGACACCGCTCCTTTCGCCTGAATCTGGGAAGACTGATGAACAAGACCTCTACTCTGGCGCTGGCTATTGCCGGTGCGCTGTTTGCCGGTGGCGCCGCCGCCGCGCCCAAGGGCGAAGTGCTGGTGCTGCTGTCCAGCGAAAATCAACTGCCGTTGCAAGACGGCAAGCAGTACTCCACCGGTTATTACCTCAACGAATTCGGCGTACCAGCCGACCAGTTGTTAAAGGCCGGTTACACGCTGGTGTTGGTCACGCCCAAGGGTAATGCGCCCAGTGTCGATATACGCTCGGTCGACCCGCAGTACTTTGGCGGTGACGCCGCAGAAATGCAGCGTATCGGCAAGCTGGTGGACAGCCTGCCTGGGATCAAAGACACCCTGTCAGTGAAAGAAGTGCTTGCTGGGGATTTGCATCGTTACGCGGGGCTGTTCATTCCAGGTGGCCATGCGCCGTTGATTGATCTGGCCAATAACCCCGATGTTGGCGCGCTGTTGCGTCATTTCCATCAAGCGGGCAAGCCAACCGCGGCCATCTGCCACGGACCGATTGCGCTGTTGTCTGCCCAGCAGGACCCTGCCAGCTACCAGGCAGCGTTGGCTCGCGGCGACAAACCAGCGGCCAGTAACTGGATCTACCAGGGCTATCGCATGACCATTTTCTCCGACCCCGAGGAACAGGTCTTCGAAGGCTCGCTGAAGGATCAACGGCTGTTGTTCTACCCGGCCAACGCCATGGCTGGCGCGGGAGGCCAGATGAACTACGCCAACGCCTGGACGCCCCACGTGGTGGTCGACCGCGAGCTGATCACTGGGCAGAACCCGTTCTCCGACAAGGCGCTGGCCAAAGCGTTGGTTGAGAGCCTGGAAAAGCGCGGGGGAACTAACTGATTGAGTCTGCTGAACCAGCAGCACGGCGGTGACCTGCTGTTGGTTCATGCGACGGCTTTATTGATTATCAAGCAGATGCCGATTTGCCACGTTTAACAGGGCGTCCTGCTTTGGGGCCGCTTTGCGCCCCCTTAATCTTGAGTGAACAGCATTAGGCTAGGGCCAGGTTTTTGTTGCTCATCTCCAGCACCACTTGATCCATAGCGCAACTCTCCAGCTTATATAGTCCTAGCCTAAACCTTAGCCTTGCTCGGTTTCGTCAGCCCATCCACTGCCAATACCACCGCGCCGGCCATGATGGCGATATCGGCGAGGTTGAATACGCCGGTGTGCAGCGACCCGAGATTGAGCACCAGGTAGTCGACCACGTGGCCGTCGCGGGCGACGCGGTCGATCAGGTTCGATACTCCACCCAGGGCGATGAAATACACCGACACCGCCTTGAGCGGTGCGCGTGTCCAGCGCGACAGGGCCCAGCCGATCGCCCAGCAGCACACCACGCCGACGGCAACAACGAAAATCAGTTGCTTCAAGCCTGGGGCAAGGTTGGCGCCCAGGCTCAGAAACGCACCCGGGTTGAGGCTCAGGCCCACGTCCATCCAGGCGACGCTGTTACCGAAGCTGTAGCTCTGCGCCTTGAGGGCGACCAGTGCGAGCAGTTTGATCCATTGATCGAAGATGACGAAGGCGACACCGATGAGCACGGCGACGAGGCGGCTTTGCGACAGCTGGGGCATTGAAGGCAGTCCTTTGCTGCGCCTGGTCGGTCGGAATTGGCAAGTGGGCGCGCAGCGGCGCGAAGATAGCGCAGGCCGCCCAGCGCGTCTATCCGGCAACCGCCCGGTCGCACAAGCCGAGGGCTAGACTTAAAGCCTTGGGCTGTTGCACAGCACCCGGCAACAGTCGCCACTATCGATCCGACCACCGCCCGTAGCCGCGCGCAGTGGGTGCTCCCTGGCTGACGGTGGCCTTCGCGTAGAGGAGGTCAGGTCATGGACGAGGCAAAGCTGCAAGACTTCATGGGCAAGCTGGTCGGCGACATGGGCGCGGCGGCAACGCTGGCCAATGTCATTCTTGGCGATGAGTTGGGGCTGTATCGGGCCATGGCCGACAGCCAGCCGGTCACGCCCCAGGCACTGGCGCAAAAGACCGGCTGCCACCCACGCCTGGTGCGCGAGTGGCTCAACGCCCAGGCTGCCTCCGGCTACATGCGCCACGACAACGGGACTTTCCTGCTGCCAGAGGAGCACGCCTTGGCCCTGGCCATCGAGGATTCGCCCGTGTACATGGCGGGCGGGGCAGCGGTGGTGGCGGCGCTGTTTCATGACAAGGACAAGCTGGTGAGCGCCATGCGTGGTGACGGTGGCCTGGCCTGGGGCGATCATCACCCGTGCATGTTCAGCGGCACCGAGCGTTTCTTCCGGCCGGGTTATCGCACGTTCCTGGTGGCTGAGTGGCTACCGGCACTCGAGGGGGTAGTCAGTAAGCTTGAGAAAGGCGCGAAGGTGGCCGATATCGGTTGTGGCCACGGCGCCTCGACCCTGGTCATGGCCCAGGCGTTTCCCGCCTCGCGCTTTGTCGGCTATGACTACCACGCGCCTTCGATCCTCACCGCCCGGGAGCGGGCCAAAGAGGCGGGGCTTGAACAGCGTGTCGCGTTCGAGCAGGCCACTGCCAAGGACTATCCAGGCCATGACCACGACCTGGTGTGCTTCTTTGACTGCCTGCATGACATGGGCGACCCTGTGGGGGCGGCGCGCCACGCCTATCACGCGCTCAAGGACGACGGCACGGTGATGTTGGTCGAACCCTACGCCGAAGATACCCTGGACGGCAATATCAACCCGGTCGGGCGCTTGTTCTATGCAGCCTCCACGTTCATCTGCACGCCGAATTCGCTATCCCAGGAAGTGGGCCTTGGATTGGGTGCGCAAGCGGGCCAGGCGCGGCTCAGGGCGGTGTTCGAGGAGGCAGGCTTCAAGCAGTTCCGGCGTGCGACGCAGACGCCGTTCAACTTGATCCTGGAGGCGCGCAAGTAAGCGCAAGGGACATGCAGAAGGGGCGCCATGATGGCGCCCCTTCAGTGTGCTGCTTAGGCTTGCGCGTCCCAAGGACGATCGCCTTTTTCATCTTTGACGCGGGTCGGCAGGCCCATCACGTCCAACGCCTTGAGGAACGGCTCAGCTGGCAGCTCCTCGACGTTGACCATGCGCTGCACGTCCCACTGACCGCGGGCGACCAGCAGCGCCGCCGCCACTGGCGGAACGCCGGCGGTGTAGGAGATACCTTGGCTGTCGGTCTCGGCGTAGGCTTCTTCGTGGTCAGCTACGTTGTAGATGAACACTTCGCGCGGCTGGCCATCCTTGGTGCCCTTGACCAGGTCACCGATGCAGGTCTTGCCGGTGTAGCCCGGGGCCAGCGAGGAGGGGTCAGGCAGCACGGCCTTGACCACTTTCAGGGGCACCACTTCCAGGCCTTCGGCGGTCTTGACCGGTTGCTCGGAGAGCAGGCCGAGGTTCTTCAGCACGGTGAACACATTGATGTAGTGCTCGCCGAAGCTCATCCAGAAACGCACGTTGGCAACGCCGAGGTTCTTCGACAGCGAGTGCACTTCGTCGTGACCGGTCAGGTACAGGTTCTGCGAACCTACTACCGGCAAGTCGTCAGTGCGCTTGACCTCGAACATGGTGTTGCTGGTCCATTGGCTGTTCTGCCAGCTCCAGACTTGACCGGTAAACTCGCGGAAGTTGATTTCCGGGTCGAAGTTGGTGGCGAAGTACTTGCCATGGGAACCGGCATTGACGTCGAGGATGTCGATCGAGTCGATCTGGTCGAAATACTGCTGCTGTGCCAATGCGGCATAGCTGTTCACCACACCCGGGTCGAAACCGACGCCGAGAATGGCGGTAATGTTCTTGTCTTGGCACTCTTCGAGGTGTTTCCACTCGTAGTTGCCGTACCAGGGCGGAGTCTCGCAGATCTTGCCCGGCTCTTCGTGAATGGCGGTGTCCAGGTAGGCGACACCGGTATCGATGCAGGCACGCAGCACCGACATGTTGAGGAAGGCGGAACCCACGTTGATCACGATCTGCGATTCGGTTTCGCGGATCAGCGCTTTGGTCGCCTCGACATCGAGTGCATTGAGCGAGAAGGCCTGGATGTCGGCGGGAACCTTGAGGCTACCCTTGGCCTTGACGCTGTCGATGATGGCCTGGCATTTGGAGATGTTCCGCGACGCAATGGCAATACGACCGAGTTCGTCGTTATGCTGCGCGCACTTGTGGGCCACCACCTTGGCGACACCTCCTGCACCAATGATAAGAACGTTCTTCTTCAATTTATCCCTTGCTCCTTACTAAATGGCCTGTCTTACGACAGGCTCGAAACGTAGTCTTCAAAACCGAACTCGCGCACCACTTCGACGCTGCCGTCGAGTTGCTTGACCACGATGGACGGCATCTTCAGACCGTTGAACCAGTTTTTCTTGACCATGGTGTAGCCGGCCGCGTCAACGAACGACAGGCGATCGCCGATGGCCAGCGGACGCTCGAACTGGTACTCGCCGAAGATGTCGCCGGCCAGGCACGATTTGCCGCAGACCATGTAGGTGTGCTCGCCATCATTGGGGGCCATCTTGGCGTCGAGGCGGTAGATCAGCAGGTCGAGCATGTGCGCTTCGATCGAGCTGTCGACCACGGCCAGGTTCTTGCCGTTGAACAGGGTGTCGAGCACGGTCACTTCGAGCGAGGCGCTCTGGGTGATGGCGGCTTCGCCCGGCTCCAGGTAGACCTGCACGCCGTATTTCTCGGAGAAGCCCTTCAGGCGCGCGCAGAACTCATCCAGCGCGTAGTCGGCGCCGGTGAAGTGGATGCCGCCGCCCAGGCTGACCCACTCGACCTTGTGCAGCAAATGGCCGAAGCGCTCTTCGATGTGCGCCAGCATCTTGTCGAACAGGCTGAAGTCGCCGTTCTCGCAGTTGTTGTGGAACATGAAGCCGGAGATCTGCCCGATGACCTTTTCGATCTTCTCCGGGTCCCACTCGCCGAGGCGGCTGAACGGCCGCGCGGGGTCGGCCAGCAGGTAGTCGGAGCTGCTCACCTGCGGGTTGACGCGCAAGCCGCGGACCTTGCCTTCGGACTGCTCGGCAAAGCGCTGCAGCTGGCCGATCGAGTTGAAGATGATCTTGTCGCAGTTGACCAGCATGTCTTCGATTTCATCGTCGGCCCAGGCCACGCTGTAGGCGTGGGTTTCGCCGGCGAACTTTTCGCGGCCGAGCTTGAGCTCGTAGAGCGAGGACGAAGTGGTGCCGTCCATGTACTGCTGCATCAGGTCGAACACCGACCAGGTGGCGAAGCACTTAAGTGCCAGCAAGGCCTTGGCCCCGGAGTTTTCGCGCACGTAGGCGATCTTCTCCAGGTTGCCCAGCAGCTTCTGTTTGTCGATGAGGTAATACGGCGTCTTGATCATTTAAAGGCCCCCGGCCAGGCCGGCCAAAAAAAGGACACGCATTGTGCCTTCCCGCGCCGCATATCGAAAGGGTCGAAGACGCATTTCGTCTGAGTTGCGTAACACATTGCTACTGCGGTGCCAGCATTGGAGCACAGCAATGTGACCATCCTAATCGTGGCACCTGTCTGAGCCGTGAGAATCCGACCGGTGCAAAGAATGAACCTTCGTCGAAAATCTCCAGTCGCACCTTGTACCTTCACGCAAAAAGGACGTTCACGATGAAAGCACTGACACGACTGTTCAAAGGCCTCGCATTGGTTGGCGCACTCGGCGCGAGTGCGGCTTGGGCTGACCAGCCTGGCGCTGACTGGAAGGTCACCAAGGATCAGGCCGAAGCCAGCCTCAAGGCTGCTGGCTATACCCAGATCACCAAGATCGAGGCCGACGACGGCCATTGGGAAGGTGAGGGCATGAAGGCCGATGGCATGAAGTATGAATTCCATGTCGACCCACACACCGGCAAGATCACCAAGGATGAGATGGATCACTAAACACCCGCTGGCGGCTAACCGATTGTGCGGTGGTGTTGTTTTGCCCGTGCCTGGCACGGGCTTTTTTTGCCTGGGCAAGCCCGCTCCCATAGGCTTAGCCATAGCGTTTATGGCCGGCGTTGAGTCAGAGCAATACAACCTTCAAGTCCACGCGGACCCTGTAGGAGCGGGCTTGCCCGCGAAGACGCCAGTGCAGCCATGACATCACTCAGGACACGCCGCCAACCACGCCTGGATCTGTTCCAAGGTAGCGGTAGCACCGCCACACACCACGACCATCACCTGCTTATAGTTGGCCAAAGCTTGAGCGTTATAGGCCAACGCCAGCGCCGCCCCACAGGCGGGCTCTACCAGCAGCCGGTGATCGAGCAAGAACCGCTCGCAGGCTTGCAGCGCTTCGCGGTCACTGACCAGATGACTCTCGACCGGGTGAGTGCGTAGGCACTCCATCGCCTGTTCCGCTACACGTTTGGCGCCAAGGGAGGTAGCCACCGACGCGATCCGCTGCAGCTCTACCGTGTGCCCAGCCTGCGCGGCAGCATGTAAAGAGCCAGCACCTTGAGTTTCCACCGCCAGCACCGGCACATCCTGCCAGCCATTGCGCTTGAGCCCCTCGACGACGCCGCTGAGCAACCCCCCGCCGCCGACCGACAACACCAGCGCATCGGGCTTGAAGCCCGCCTCGGCAACTTCGTCGATCATGCTTGCGTGGCCGGCCCACAACAGTGGATCGTCGAACGGATGGATGAAGGCGTCGTTCGGCCCGATCAAGGTTTGCGCCAGTTCGTTGGCTTCCTGCCAGGAGCCGCCATGTACCACCACTTTGGCATCCTCCAGGCGCAGCAGCTCCTTGGCGCGTTCGGTGGTGGTTTCCGGCACCACCACGGTCACCGGCACGCCCAGCAGACGCCCGGCATAGGCCACTGCCAGGCCAGCGTTGCCGCCTGAGGACGAGACAAAGTGGCGCGCGCCACGAGCGTGGTGGACTTCGCAGGCGTGGCCAACCCCGCGCAGCTTGAACGAGCCGCAAGGCTGCAAGGCATCGAGCTTGAGCCAGACAGAGCGGCCAGCAGCCAGCGACAGGGGGCGTGATTCGATCAGCGGGGTGTGGATGTGCAAGGGCATGGCGGTCTCCGTGAAGTCAGTCGTCACGAGCAGCGGACGAGGTTTCGCCACGCAATTGCTCAAGGTAGTTGTAAACGGTGTAGCGGGTCACACCGAGCGCTGCGGCGGCTTTTTCCACGCCGCCTTTGACGATGAACAGACCGCGCTCCTGCATCACCCGCACGGCCTCGACTTTGGCCTGTTTGTTCATCCGGCCGTGACCGCAAGACTGCAGCGCGTTGGCAATGATCTCGGCCATCAGCACGCTCATATCGGCTGGGTCGTCGACTGGCAGGGGCGTGCTCAAGACCTGATCTGCGCCCAATGGCTGCAGTTGCCGGAGGAACTCAAGGGCGGCATCCAGGCCACTGTGGTCGACATTGACGCACAGGCTGGCGAACGGATGCCCCTCGCTGTCGCGCAGGATAGCGGTGGCGCTGCGCAGGCTGCGGCCTTTGAGCGTGGTGGGATAATCAGGCAGGACCACCGGCTCGCAGCCTGGCGTGTGCGCGGCGCGCATCAGCGCCTGAAAGCCTTGATCCTGTTCGGGTGCGGCGAGAATCGGGCTGCCGACGACGCGTCCGGAAAGGTGGCCGTTGACGATTGCCACCACCGATTGCTCGGGTTGGTCGAGGTCGTGCAGGAGGATCTCCATGTTGCGCCCGGCAACGCTGCCGATCGCGGCGATAGCAGCCTTGAGGGTGGACAGGACCAGTTGGCGTTCGCGTTGGAGGTGAGTAACGGACATAATTTATTCAACAAAATGTTATTTTTATACAGTTTGTTGAATTTTGAGGAGTGAGTCAACGAGGCTAACAGTACCGGCCTTATCGCGGGCAAGCCCGCTCCTACAGGTACCCCACCAGCCTGAAGAGCGGTGGAGACCCTGTGGGAGCGGGCTTGCCCGCGAAAAGAGCGACGCGATATCAGCCCAGCGCAGGCGTGCGCGGCGGCACGATACGACGTGAGCCAGTCGACTCGAAGGCGGCGGCGAAGCTCAGCAGGGCCGAGTCATCATAAGCCCGGCCGGCAAAGGTCAGCCCCACGGGCATGCCGATATCAGCCATCACGCCCATCGGCACGGTGACCGTAGGCACGCCCAAGTGACGGATCGCCAGGTTGCCGTTGGCCACCCAGATGCCGTTGCTCCAGGCGATGTCCGCCGACGCAGGATTGACGTCGGCATCCGCAGGGCCCACGTCGGCCACGGTGGGGAACAGCACGGCGTGCAGGCCGAGGTTGTCCATCCAGTCTTCTAGGTCGAGCTTGCGGGTCTGCTCCAGGCCGCGCAGACCGTCCGGGACGGTCGCGATCTGATCCCAGCTTTTCAGGCCGCGCTTGGCCATGTTGACGTACTCGTCCATGCCGGCGGCCAAGTCATCTTCGCGGTTGGGCAGGGTGCCGGGGTCGTGGGGGAAGATCTTCGACCCATCGACATCAGCCAGGCGGTTGAGCTTGGGATCATCGTTTGCCCGCAGGAAATCGTCGAAGGCCCAACCGGACAGCTCCCACAGCTCGTCGTGGAGGAACGCCTTGGAAACGATGCCACGGTTGTACACGGTCGGTGCACCGGGGCGGTCGCCTTCGCAGTTGGAGACCAGCGGGAAGTCCACCTCGACCACTTCTGCGCCAGCGGCCTCAAGGGCCAGGCGCGCTTGCTGCCAGAGGTCGATGACGCTGGCGCGGGTGTTGATACGCTGGCCGGTCGGGCCGCCGATACCCGGTTTTTCCGAGGTCCCGGCCAGTTCATCGGCATTGATGTACATGCGCGGCACACCGAAACGCTTGCCCTTGAGCGAGCTGGCATCGACCGCCAGGTCAAGGTAGGAAGCCGGGCGAACCGAGGACGCCGCAGGGATTGGCACCCAAGGTTGCAGGCGCCACAGGTCGCCGCGTGGGTCGGCATCGTCGGCCACCACGACATCGAGGATCTCCAGCAGATCGCTCATGGTCCGCGCATACGGCACCACCACATCCATGGTCGGCGTCAGCGGCCAGTTGCCGCGCACCGAGATCACCCCGCGCGACGGGGTATAGGCGCACAGGCCGTTGTTCGAAGCAGGGCCACGACCGCTGGACCAGGTTTCTTCAGCCAGGCCGAAGGCCGAGAAACTGGCGGCGGTAGCGGTGCCGGCACCGTTGGACGAGCCGGAGGCGAACGGCGCGGTAAGATAGGCGGCGTTGTACGGGCTTTCGGCGCGGCCATAGACGCCACGCTGCATGCCGCCGTTGGCCATCGGCGGCATATTGGTCTTGCCCAGGCAGATGGCGCCGGCCGCGCGCAGGCGCTCGATGGTGAAGGCGTCGCGCTGGGCGACCAGCTCGGCGAATGCCGGGCTACCGGAGGCTGCGGTCAGGCCTTTGACCAGGTAGCTGTCCTTGGCCGTGTAGGGAATGCCATCGAGCGGGCCAAGGCTTTCACCCCGGGCGCGCCGGGCGTCGGAGGCCTCGGCCTCCTTGAGTGCTTCAGGGTTGCGTACCACCACCGCATTCAGCGCGGTGGCGGTGTCGGCGCCGTCGTAGGCGTCGATGCGGGCCAGGTAGGCCTTGACGAGTTCGACTGCCGTGGTACGGCCAGTCGTGAGCGCGTCGCGCAGCTCGGCAATGGAAACCTCGGTTACCTCGATCATGCTGTCACCAAAATGTACAGGTGGGGGCTAGTGAGGCGAGTGTACAAGAAGCCCACAGCCGACGCAGGCTTGCGCGGGGGAAAAGCATTTTTGCAGCGCGGCAGTCTTGCTTGCGAACCCTGTCAGGTAAACGCGTTCGGAGAGTAGGTAGAAAGCCTCACACCTGGCTTTTTTCCTACAGACTAAGTCGGTAATTCTCATCAGGATTTACCCTTGTTTGTGAATAAAGTGCGCATGAAGCGCCCCGTTGGAGCCTGCCATCGATGTCGATACCGCCAGACAAAATCCCCAAATCCACGATCAACCCTCCGGTTTTCTGGGTTTCCGCCGTCCTGTTGCTGCTGCTGGTGCTGTATGCCAGCGTGTTTCAATCCCATGCCCAGAACCTGTTCGCCCAGGTCCAAGGGTGGATCATCGGCAATGTCAGCTGGTTCTACATCCTGGCGGTGGCGGTGATTCTCGGCACGGTGGTGTTCCTCGGCATCAGCCGCTATGGCGATATCAAGCTTGGGCCCGACCACAGCACCCCCGATTACAGCAGCACCACCTGGTTCGCCATGCTGTTTTCTGCCGGCATGGGCATCGGCTTGATGTTCTTTGGCGTGGCCGAGCCGGTCATGCACTTTCTCAATCCGCCGATGGGCGAGGGCGGTACGGTGCAGGCCGCCGGCGAAGCCATGCGCATCACCTTCTTCCACTGGGGCCTGCATGCCTGGGCGATCTATGCCATCGTGGCGTTGATCCTGGCCTACTTCAGCTACCGCCAGGGTTTGCCGCTGACCTTGCGTTCGGCGCTGTACCCGCTGATTGGTGAACGCATCTACGGGCCGATCGGTCATGCCGTGGACATCTTCGCCATCATCGGCACGGTGTTTGGCGTGGCCACTTCGCTGGGCTTTGGCGTGGCGCAGATCAACACCGGGCTCAATGCGTTGTTCGGCGTGCCGGTGTCGACACCGATCCAGATCGGGCTGATCATCGGTACTACCTTACTCGCCACCTTGTCGGTGATGTCGGGGCTGGACAAGGGCATTCGCCGGCTTTCCGAGCTCAACCTGGGCCTGGCGGTGCTGCTGTTGCTGATGGTGATGCTGCTGGGGCCGACTGTGCTGATCTTGCAGACCTTCGTACAGAACACCGGCAGCTACCTGGGCGAGATCGTCACCCGCACGCTCAACCTGTATGCCTACCAGCCGACGGACTGGATCGGCGGCTGGACCCTGTTCTACTGGGGCTGGTGGCTGGCCTGGTCGCCCTTCGTCGGGCTGTTCATCGCGCGCATCTCCCGCGGCCGCACGATCCGCGAATTCGTCACCGGCGTGCTGCTGGTGCCGACCGCATTCACCCTGCTGTGGATGACGGTGTTCGGCAATACCGCGATCCATATGATCCTCAACGAGGGGCTGAACGACTTGGCCATGGCGGTGAACAAGGACACCTCGCTGGCGTTGTTCGCCTTCCTTGAGCACTTTCCGTTCGCCAGTGTGATCAGCACCCTGGCAGTGATCATGGTGGTGGTGTTCTTTGTCACCTCCGCCGACACCGGGGCGATGGTGGTCGACATGCTCGCCTCGGGCGGTCAGGAGAATACGCCGATTCGCCAGCGAATCTTCTGGGCGTCGAGCATGGGCCTGGTGGCGATCGCACTGCTGCTTGCCGATGGCCTGAAGGCGTTGCAGACAGCGACCATCGCCAGTGCCTTGCCGTTCACCATCGCCTTGCTGTGCAGCACCCGTGGCTTGCTCAAGGCGCTCAAGCTCGATGCGACCAAGCGCAACTTGCGCTATCAGGCACTGGCTATCTCGCCGACCGCTTCACGTGCTGCCGGTAACTGGCAGCGGCGCCTGCGCACGCTGGCGATGTTCCCGCGTCGTGCGCATGTCTCGCGCTTCATTACCGAAGTCGGATTGCCGGCCTGTGAAGCGGTGGCCGAAGAATGGCGGCGCCAGGGCTATGAGTGCAGCGTGGAGGAGGGTGAGGAGGGCAGTGTGACGCTCAAGGTCGGCCCGAGTGACGATACCTTCGTCTACCAGATTCGTCCGCAGGCCTATGCCATGCCCAGCTTCGTCAGCAGCGATGCGCCGGGCGATGAGCGCAAGTACTTCCGCGCCGAAGTCCACCTGCGCGAGGGCGGTCAGGATCATGATGTGATGGGCTGGTCGAAGGACGAAGTGATCGGGGACATTCTCGATCACTTCGAACGGCATATGCATTTCCTGCATCTGGTGGGCTAACGCGCTGGGTGGGGCCGCTGTCTGGCGGCCCCCCGTGGGTCAATCCAGATCCGCTGCCGAATGCCGCTCTGGCACCTGGCTCGCTTCATCACCCCAGGTGCGATTGACCCGGGTGCCACGCTGCACCGCGGGGCGTTGGGCGATTTCTTCGGCCCAGCGCTGCACATTAGGGTATTCCTGCACCGCGAGAAACTCGGCGGCGTCATACAAGTTGCCGCGTACCAGCTGGCCATACCACGGCCACACGGCGATGTCGGCGATGCTGTATTCATCGCCACCCAGGTAGCGGCTCTCGGCCAGGCGTCGGTCGAGCACGTCCAATTGCCGTTTGGCTTCCATGGTGAAGCGGTTGATGGCGTATTCGATCTTCTCCGGCGCATACACATAGAAGTGGCCGAAACCACCGCCCAGGTAGGGCGCGGCGCCCATCTGCCAGAACAGCCAGTTCAGCGTTTCGGTACGCGCGGCAGGCGCCTTGGGCAGAAACGCGCCGAACTTCTCGGCCAGGTAAACCAGGATCGAACCAGACTCGAACACGCGGATGGCAGGCTCGACACTGCGATCGAGCAGGGCAGGGATCTTGGAGTTGGGGTTGACCTCGACGAAGCCGCTGGAGAACTGCTCGCCGTCGCCGATGCGGATCAGCCAAGCATCGTATTCAGCCCCGCTGTGCCCCAGTGCCAGCAGCTCTTCGAGCAAGATGGTGGCTTTGACGCCATTGGGCGTTGCCAGCGAATACAGCTGCAAGGGCTGCTTACCTACCGGTAGCGCTTTGTCATGGGTGGCGCCGGCAACCGGGCGGTTGATGCTGGCGAACTGACCGCCGGAGGCTGCGTCGTTGCGCCAGACCTTGGGCGGGACGTAGGGGGATTTGCTCATGCACGAAACTCCTCGATGGCGCAAAGCGGACATGTAAAGGCAGACCCGCATCTATGCCACGGGTTCGCGGCAAAGGGCAAATGCATTGGTTGCATGGCTTGGTATGTCCACTAAAGGTCTTGCTATGGGGCCGCTTTGCGGCCCTTCGCGGGCAAGCCCGCTCCTACAGGTACTACGCAGAACATCAGGCTGGAGTGAACCCTGGGGGATTGGGGCCGCCTGCGCTGCGAAGGGCTACAACGCGACCCCCATTGGCTACTTAGACCGGAAGGCTCTGGTAAGGCTGCGCATCGCCCGGGCTGTGGGCAAACTGGCGCTTGTACTCGCGGCTGAACTGCGAGGTGCTCTGGTACCCCACCCGGTGCGCGGTCTGTGCCACGCCCAGGCCTTCGCCGATCAGCATTTGCTGGGCCTTGAGCAGGCGCAAGCGTTTGAGGTACTGCATCGGCGCCATGTCGGTGCAGCGCTTGAAGTGCTCATGGAAGGTCGACACGCTCATGTTGGCGCAACTGGCCAACGCCTCCACGCTCAACGGCTCGGCGTAGTGCTCGCGCAGGTAAGCCAGCGCAGCGCCAATCCGGGCGAAATGCCCCTGCTGTTCGACCAGCGCCCGCAACACCCCAGCCTGTGGGCCGCGCAAGGCGGTATAGAGCACCTCGCGCACCCGTGCCGGCCCCAGCACCTTGGCGTCCAGTGGATCCTGCAGGCACTGTAGCAAGCGCTCGACGCTCTCGCGCATCGGCGCGTCCAGTGCTGCCGAGGTCATCGACTGGGGCGTCTGCGCCTCGACCGCGGCATCGGCGGCAAGGCCCATGTTCTGCACCAACTCGCTGAGCATGCCACGATCGATATCGACGGCCACTCCTAGTAACGGCGCCTCAGCGGTAGCGAAGGTCTCGCACATGAACGGCACCGACAGCGCCTGCACCAAGTAATGTCCGGCGCCGTACTCCAGGGTGCGTGGCCCCAGGCGCGCCAGCTTGCTGCCCTGGGCCAGGATCATCAGGCTGGGCTCGTAGAGCTGCGGGCTGCTGGCCACGTAATGATCCCAACTCAATACCTGCACCTGGGGCAAGTGAGTCGGTACAAAGCCTGGGCGCGTGGCCAGGCTACGGATCAGGGCGCAAAGCGGGGCATTGGCGTCGACGTGGCGAGTGAGCTGCATGATGGACCAGGGCAGAGGATCAGACACTGGCATCTTCGCAGATTGCAGCGCCAGCGCCAGATGCTTACAGCCAGGTTCGGAGAATCAGGCATGCATGCCGGAGAATCTGCTGTGGGCGAAGCGGCTTTTGGCGAACAAAATGCGCCGCCTGAATCGTTTCACTTTTTGCGAGGTCCTGCATGTATACCGCCATCGGTTACGCCGCCCAAACCCCAACCAGCCCGCTGGCCCCCATGACCTTCGAGCGCCGCAGCCCGCGTGCCGATGACGTCGCCATCGAGATCCTCTACTGCGGTGTGTGCCACTCTGACATCCACCAGGCGCGCAACGAGTGGGGCATTGCCGTATACCCACTGATGCCAGGCCATGAGATCGTCGGTCGGGTCACTGCGGTCGGTGCCAAGGTCACTCAGCACAAGGTCGGCGACCTGGTGGGCGTAGGCTGCATGGTCGACTCCTGCCGGCATTGCGAGGCCTGCGCCAAGGACCTGGAGCAGTACTGCCTGGAAGGTCCGACCATGACCTATGCCACCCCTGATCGGGTCGACGGCAGCAACACCATGGGTGGCTATTCCAACAGCATCGTGGTCAGCGAGCACTTCGTGTTGCGCATTCCACAGGGCCTGGACCTGGCCAGCGCGGCGCCGATCCTGTGCGCCGGTATCACCACCTACTCGCCGCTCAAGCACCATGGCGTCGGCCCTGGGCAAAAGGTTGGCATTCTCGGGATGGGCGGCCTGGGCCACATGGGCATCAAGTTCGCCAAGGCGCTGGGCGCTGAAGTGACACTGTTCACCCGGTCGGCGGCAAAGGCCGAAGAAGCCCGTCGCCAGGGCGCCGATCACGTGATCGTGTCCACTGACCCGGAGCAGATGCGCGCTGCGGCGGGGCGTTTTGACTTCTTGCTCGACACCATTCCGGTACAACACGATCTCAACCCCTACCTGGAAACGCTGACCTTCGATGGCGTGCACATCCTGGTCGGCTTGATCGAGCCGGTCGAGCCACCGCTGCATGCGGCCAATCTGGTGATGAAGCGCCGGGTGCTGGCGGGTTCGCTGATTGGCGGTATCGCCGAGACTCAGGAAGTCCTGGATTTCTGCGCCGAGCATGGCATCAGCTGCGATATCGAGATGCTCGATATCCGCAACATCAACCAGGCCTATGAGCGGATGATCGTTGGCGATGTGAAGTATCGCTTCGTGATCGACATGGCCACGCTCAAGGCCTGATGGCGTCGGCCCCGGCCTCATCGCGGGACCGCTCCTACCCGATCGCTTTAGGAGCGGGCTTGCCCCGCGATGAGGCCGGGGCAAACTGGCTACCAGGCCAGCGGCTTGTCCAGCCCCTTCCAGAACAACCAGCGGCGCACCTCGGCATGCTCGCCGGTGCCGATCTGCCAGTCAGGCCGGCCACTGTCCAGGGCGATCAGCGAGATGAAGCCGGCGTAGCTGGCGGCCACCAGGGTGCGCCCATCGGCACTGATATCCATCGCGCAGAGGGTCGAGCCCAGGTGATGCTGCCAGTGCTCACGACCATCCTCGCCAAAGGCCCGCAGGTAACCATGCGCATCGCCGACGATGTATTCGTGCTCGCGTGCTACGCCGGCGTAGATCCGCGCGCCCTCGTGCAACAGTGGGGTACGCGGGTCGTCGCTGTAGTGCTCGGTGTCCAGCCCAGGCAGGTCGGCAGTGCGCACCCCGAGGGTGGCGCCGTTGTAGAAGTGGCAGGCGTTGAGCAGCACCTGATCGCCGCGCTGGTTGAACAGGGCGAAGTGCGGGTATTCGCTCACCGGGCCGATCTCGGCGAGCAGCCGCAGCTGTTGGTCCAGGATCCGGTGGCGGCCGCACTGTTCGCCGATGGCGATCAGGCTGCCGTCGGCGGACAGGGCGCCGTGCTCCATGCTCAGTCCCAGGTTGATGTCGTCAGGGTCGATGCCTTGAGCCAGGTCTTCCAGGATCGCTTGCTCATCGGGCAGTAGCCGGGTGGCGCCAGTGGCGGCCAGCACGAACACGCCTTCGCTGCTGACCAGCAGCAGCCGTTGGCCATCGGGGAATGGCGTGATCGCGGTCGGCGTTGGCGGCAGGTCGAACGGCTCGAACGGATAGCCGGCAGGCAACCCCTCCAGGCCATTAGGCCAGGCAAACCGGGCGACCTGTGGCCCGCCCCAGCCATCGGTGACGCGGATACCTTCAGCGTTGGCCAGGGCAAAGTAGCGGCGTTGTGGGCACCGGCCGAAATGCTCGACACCGATCACCGGGGTCACGCTGTAGCCATCGATGCGCACCACCTGGCCGCGCTCGAACGGCGTGCCAATGCGTGCCAGCAGGCTGCCGTCATCAAGCAGCAGCACATTGGCGATAGCCTGACCGTGTTGCTCGAGCAAGGGCAGCAGCGGCTGGTGCGCCGGCGGCCAGGCCTGGCGAAACGCCTGGCGCTGGGCGTCACTGACGCCGGGTTGGTTAATCGCTTGCAAGGCTGCCTGCCAGGCGGGGAGCAGATGTTCGGTGGGCGGCGCTTGCGGCTCTTGGAGATCGTCCCAGCCTTGCGCCTGCCCTTGGCTGACGAAGCGATTGATGGCCTGGGCATAGCTACTGACCGCCTGTTGCCATTGCTGCTGGGGGTGTTGCTTATCCATGGGCGGATCGGACTCCTTGTTCCGCGGTCTATCAGAAGCGCGCATGGTACTCCGGTTGCGCTGCGGTTGTGAGGCCCAGGCTTGACGCGTACCATGCCGGGCATCCTTCCAATAATTTTTGTCCACACCCGCCAGAGGGCCGACTCGCTGGCTGGCGGGGGTGTCGTCGTCTTTTTTCTTTGGAGCTACACGCCACTTCCATGAATGGTCCCATCCCTACATCCATGCCCGCACCGGTGGGCGGCGGCAGTTGGCTGAGCGTGATCGCGCTGGCCCTGGCGGCGTTCATCTTCAACACCACCGAGTTCGTCCCGGTGGCGCTGCTCAGTGACATCGGCCGCAGCTTCGACATGACCACCGCCCAGGTCGGCCTGATGCTGACCATCTATGCCTGGGTGGTCGCCCTGGCGTCGCTGCCGATGATGTTGCTGACGCGCAACGTCGAGCGGCGCCGGTTACTGTTGTTCGTGTTTTTGGTGTTCATCCTCAGCCACTTGTTGTCGTGGCTGTCGCAGAGCTTTGCCATGCTGCTGGTCAGCCGGATCGGCATCGCCTTGGCCCATGCGGTGTTCTGGGCGATCACCGCCTCTCTGGCGGTGCGCGTGGCACCTCCAGGGCAGCAGGCCAAGGCCCTGGGCTTGCTGGCCACCGGCACCACGCTGGCGATGGTGCTCGGTATCCCCTTGGGGCGCGTGGTAGGTGAGGCGCTGGGTTGGCGGGTGACCTTCCTGAGCATTGCTGGAGTGGCGCTGGCGACCATGCTTTGCCTGATGAAGTCGCTGCCGCTGCTGCCGAGCCAGAACTCTGGGTCGCTGCGCAGCTTGCCGATCCTGTTCAAGCGCCCGGCGCTGGTGATTACCTACCTGCTGGTCACCCTGGTGATCACTGCGCAGTTCACCGCCTACAGCTACATCGAGCCGTTCGCCCTGCATGTGGCGCAGATCGGCGGTGAGCGCACCACCTTGTTGCTGTTGTTGTTCGGCGGCGCCGGTGTATTGGGTTCGGTGCTGTTCAGCCGCTATAGCGATCGCTTCCCGCATGGCTTTCTGGTCGGCTCGATCGGCTGCCTGGCGGCATGCCTGCTGTTGCTGTTGCCGCTGTCGGGCACCTTCACAGCGTTCGCTGTGCTGAGCATGGTCTGGGGCGTGGCGATTCTGAGCTTCAGCCTGTCGCTGCAGTCAAAAACCTTGAAGCTCGCATCTGATGCCACCGATGTGGCCATGGCGCTGTTCTCCGGCATCTACAACATCGGCATCGGCGGCGGGGCATTGCTGGGCAGTATCGTCAGCAGCCAGATGGGTGTGGCCAATATCGGTCTGGTCGGCGGCAGTGTTGCCTTGGTTGGGCTGGTGCTGGCCGTGGCCAGCACCACGCTGTTTCGCCAGGCAGTGCCAGCGCCACACTGAGAGAGTCGGCTTTCTTGCTCAGGCCAACAGCGCCGACCACGCCGAGACGATCAGCAACCACGCCAGCAGCTGATTGAACCGCCGCAGCCGCTGCGGTGACTGCAACCAGCGGGCGCTGCCGACCCCGAGCAGCGCCCAGGCAGTCATGCACGGCAGGGCGATGATCAGAAAGATCAGCGCCAATTGCCACACCGGCTGTCCAGGCGCGGCAAACACGCCGATGATCGCGATTGCCATCATCCATACCTTGGGGTTGATCAACTGCAAGGTGGCCGCGCTCACTGCCCCAAAGCGTGCCCGCTGGGTACCGTGCAAAGGCGCAGCGGCGCTGCGCAGCAACTGCCAGCCGAGCCAACTCAGCCAAAGCACTCCCAGCCAACTCATCAGCTGCTGCGCGACGGGGTGCTGCAACAGCACTTCGGCCAAGCCCAAGCCCACTACCCAGACCATCCCCGCTGCAGCCAGGCAGCCGCTGAGGATCGGCGCCACGCTGGCGCGCAGGCCGCGCTGGGCGCCGTGGGCGAGGATCAGCAGATTGGTCGGCCCCGGGCTGATACTGGCGACCAGGGCGAACAGAACAAAGGGCAACAGCGACTGCGCCATGACGGGGTACTCCACACAATTGGAGCACCATGCTCGCCGCTGGCGGCGGATCAGTCTGGAACGATTGAGCAGCGGCGGCGGTAGTCTGCCGGGGTCAATTGATACGCCCGCCGAAACCAGCGCCCCAGGTGACTCTGGTCGGCAAAGCCCAGGGCGCTGGCCACCTCGGCGGGCGTTTGGCCTTGCGCCAGCAGGCGGCGGGCGCGGGCGACCCGCAGCTGGATCAGGTAGGCATGCGGGGCCAGGCCAAAGGCGGCCTTGAACGCCCGGGTCAGGCGGAAGCGGTCCACGCCACAGGTGCGCGCCAGGTCATCCAGGCCGATGTCCTGGTCCAGATGCGCATGCAGATAGTCACGGGCCACCTGCGCGGTCAGCGGCAGGCGCGGGTCGGGGTTGAGCCGTTTGCGCCAGTGCAGATGCTGGGTGAGGCAGGCGAGCAGGTCGTCCATGGCGGTTTGCCGAACGATGCGCAGCTCTTTGCCGTGCATGGCCTTGAACGCTCGCAAGGTAGCCCCCGTCAGGCGTTCGTCGCGGCACAGCGTATCGGCGAAACTGGGCAGGCCATCGGCAGGCGCGTGCTCGAACAGGGCGCGCACTTCGGCCTCCATCCAGTTGGGGTCCAGATACAGCGTCGAATAGGTGAAACCGTCCTCGGTGGGGGCCTGGCCATCGTGGATTTCGCCAGGCTCGAGCAAGAACACCTGGCCCGGCGTACTGCGATGGCGGGCGCGGCGGCAGTGGAACTGCTGCACGCCTTGTTCGGTCACGCCCACCAGGTAGCTGTCGTGCCAGTGCGGGTCGTAGGCATGGCCGATGAAATGCGCCCGTACCGACTCGATGCCGGTATCGACGTCTTGGGCAAGGTCGATCCAGTTGCTCATGGCCATGGCCGCTTGTGAGGAGCCTGCAACCTTATCGCAGAACCGCTGCGCAGGTTTAGAACGAATGTGCAGCGCTTTGCGAACCGCAGTATATTTGCGCCCCCAGGAAACGGGGGTAGCGCTGTAAGGGCGCGATTGCGCCTTAGCGGCATCAAGAGGAAGGGAGTGGGAAGTGAGCCTGAAAGACGATCTGGTTCTTGAAAAGTACAAGTATGTCTTGTCGCAGAAACAGGCACTGAATGAAGCGACGTTCAAGATCATAACGGTGTATCAGGCCTTGGTGCTGGCGCTGTTTGCTGGACAGTTCGCGGTGGTGATGGCTACCAAGGATAAGCTGCCGGTCGAATCAGGACTTTACGCATCTTGGGTGCTGTTGGCGCTGTTCGTCATGATCTCCCTGCTGGTGCTGGCGTTGCTGGTGGGCGGGGTGTTTTCCTGGTTGAGCTATCGACAGGACGAGTCGGAATTGGCGTCGAAGTACAAAGTCGCGGTAGCGGCCAAGAAGCCGGTGGCGTGGGCAGATGTGCTGCGCTGGTATGAGACCTACCTGGTGCTGTTCGTGGTGGGGTTTGGTGGCTTGACTGTGTATGGATTCGTCAAGTACATCCCGGCGATTTTTGCGATTTAGTAGGTTACTCAAGTACTTCTGAAATCCAGGCCGTGAAGCGAAATGGGCTTCACGGCCGTATTAGGTTTAGAAAGGGCAATGTTCTACCTACCGGCGACGGGTCATTTTTTTCGATAAACTATGCAGTTCCTGATGATGTCATGCCCAAAGACGGTAGCAACTTTGTATTTCTCATTTTTGCTCGCGGTAAATTTTCCCCAGGATTGCGTGATAGCGTATTCAATTATTTCGACCGTGGATCTGGGTTGGCGTGGTTCGCTGAGTTCTGATAAGTCCAGCCAGTGCACGGGTAGTGCGCCTTCTGTTTCAATTACAAAATCTTGGGGAATGTATTTTTCATAGAATTTTTTAGCTGAAACGTCGTCGTGGTCTTCAGGATCGATGCGGCCTACATGGAGTGCAATTGTTTCGGTTTTAGCGCAGAGGGTTAGAAAATCTACATACGATATGTCGCTTCCGCTGACGGCTCCGATTTTGATTTTTTCTTTATCAACTCCAAGTCGGGCCAAGATGGCGAACTGCTCAAGGTCTAATGTGCTTAATGATGAGTATTCATCTATGTGGTCATTCACCCACTTGTGGAACTCTTGCGCGGTGAGTGCGGGCGTCGCTGTGTTTCTCGCCAAATCATCTTGTTGAAAGGTGTTCAATATGCCCAGTAGGCCTGGGATAGTGCCAGTCAGGATGCCACGATATACCCCGGCAGATGTTAAACCATCGGGCCGATAGTAGGGTGATAAGTCTAGTCCAATGCGGCCGATAATCTCGCCGGCGGTATTTTTGATGAATTTAAGCGGCGTGTAATTTTCGATGCAAGGACTCACGTCAACCAAGCCAGGATTGACTCTGCTGAGGAGGGTTATTTCGTCAAGCTCTAGCCAGTCGTTTGCCCGTACTGCTCGGGTTCGAGAACCTTGAAATTTACAATATAAATGTATATCGAGCGAAGGTGCCAAACTTGCGCATTTATCCGCTAAGGTAAGCGTTACGCTTTTGTTGTAGTTAATTTTCGAGGTGAGCAGTCGTTTAAGTTCTCCTGAGCGTAACAACACTGAAACCCGTGTTCCATGGCGATGTAGTCTTTCATCTTCGTGCGGTGCTCTCAATGTGGGTCTGGCGTGATGGTCATTAGCAAAATCCAGCACCCATTGGCAACTCTCGTTATCTTTAACCTCATACCGACGCGTGGTTAGGAGTATACGTGACCCAAGCATGAACACCGAAAAGAAACCAATACCGAATCTGCCAACCGCCTCGAAGTCGCTGGTGATCAGGCGTTGCCATTCGCCGCGCAACTCTGCGCTTTTCCACAAAGACTTACCGAAGTCGAGTAGGACCTCGGTAAGTACATAGCGACTCATCCCTATCCCCGTGTCTGTGACATGCAGCCAGTCACCCTCGGCAGTGGATTGCACGCAGACTTCAATCTCACCTTCTTCCTCGCCAAGCCCGCCCAGGCTGCGGCACGCGTTGACCGCATCCCTGGCGTTCTGGATCAGCTCCCTAAGGGCGGCAGAGGGATCGTCGCCATAAAGCCGCTGCCCACCGAACTGCTCCACGATCTTGCTGATGTTGCTGATCTTCAGGCTGGTATCGATCGGGTGCCA
The DNA here is from genome assembly GCF_044900155.1 of Pseudomonas sp. NPDC088890. Lineage (NCBI taxonomy): Bacteria > Pseudomonadati > Pseudomonadota > Gammaproteobacteria > Pseudomonadales > Pseudomonadaceae > Pseudomonas > Pseudomonas sp. NPDC088890. The sequence continues at coordinate 893,892 of NZ_JBJDNG010000001.1, forward strand.
GCCGGTAGTGGGGACGTTTACGGCAAAGCTCTCTGTGCTGTGGAGGTGGGCCACGGACCGCACCGCAAACAGCGGTCGATTGTAGTCGAGCTGCAGGCGTTCGCTGGCGCGCAGTTCGCTGTCGATCATCTTGGCCGCGTCAAAGGCCAGCCACCAGGCGGTTTGTTCCTCGAGCGGGAAGGGCGACCCTGACAGGCACAACTCTTTGCGTTGAGGATCCGCATCGCGCTTGACGCTATTTAGGCGGGACTGGAACCGCCAGTGCTCAAGGGACAGCCCAGTGGGCCTGGTTAGTGCCTGAAGAAAACGCGGCGCGCGCTGCGCATCGATGTGTGCGGCATCTGCCGTTCTGAGGATCAGCGCGAGTTTGAGCACATCGACTGTCCACAACGCCGGTTGCAGGCAAGCTGCTGGGGTAATTTTCTGAGGGTGCAACAACTCAAGTTGATGAGGATGATGCCAGTGGCTTTCGGCGACCAAACCGATCACGTCGCCATAGGCCCTGCGCAGCTCAGCATTAGGCAGCAGGAACAACGCGCTATCGTCCCCGGCAATCGTCCAGCTTTTGTGCGCCAAGCTGCGCGCTTGCTTGGGATGCAAGGCGCGCAGCACTTCGAACAGTACTTTCTGAAATTCAGGGCTGCCTCGCTGCAGGGTTGCCGGATCGATTTTCAACGTATTGCAATAGACCGCCCATTCCGGCAACGAGACGATCTCCTCAACACCTCCCGGATACGCGGCTACGCAATGCGCTGCGTCATGCAGCAGAAACGCGCCACCCAGCACGAACGCCTCGGCAGGATTGAGCGGATAGTCAGGCCCGGTAATTTCCGACGCGGTCAGCCACAGGGCATCGATGTGAGTGATGTCATGCACGGTCAAGGACGGCATGTCCTTGTGGATATGGCTTACCAGCGTAGCTACATTTTTTCGAAACTCCGTGAACGCTTCGATTAGGCGATTTCGTTGCCTGTCGAGGCCGTCGTCCTGAGGTGCGAAGGCTGTTTTCCATAGTTCAGAAAGCTGGTAATTCTCCACGCGACGTCCTTGCTTAAGCTGGCGAAACCGCCCTGAAGGAGAGGCTGTGGCGGTCATACAAAAAGGCTGGATCTTAATGCCGATGTGGCACTTTGTCATTAGCTCGGGAAATGCTTGAACTGGCGTGCGCGGGGTTGCAGGGGGGAGCGCAGCATTTTCACTCCCACGACGAAAGTGTTGTTGCATGGCGAAGGTTTTTCTTTCTCAAGGGCGAGATAAGATGCCCGCCAGTTTCGATCACTACAGGAGCTTTTCGATGGACACCGTGACCCTGGCCAAACGCCGCTACACCACCAAAGCCTACGACGCCGCCCGCAAGATCCCCCAGGCGACCGTCGATACCTTGCTTGAGCAACTGCGCCACAGCCCTTCGTCGGTCAATTCGCAGCCGTGGCACTTCATCGTTGCCGACAGTGATGAAGGCAAGGCGCGTATCGCCAAGAGCACCGAGGCGTTCGCCTACAACACGGCGAAAATCCTCAACGCTTCGCACGTGATCGTCTTCGCCACCCGTACCGAAATGCCTGATGCGCATCTGCAGGCAGTGCTGGAACAGGAGGCGCAAGATGGCCGCTTCCGTGACGATCAGGCCCGCGCAGGGCAAGATCAAAGCCGCCGTTTCTACGTCAATCTGCACCGTTTCGATCAAAAGGACGTGCAGCACTGGATGGAAAAGCAGACGTACCTGGCGCTGGGCACGGCGCTGCTCGGTGCCGCCGCGCTGAATATCGACGCTACGCCAATAGAAGGTTTCGACAGCAAGGCGCTGGATGCAGAGTTGGGCCTGCGTGAACGGGGCTTCACCAGCGTCGTGCTGTTGTGCCTGGGCTACCGCAGCCCGGAAGACTTCAACGCCGGTCTGAACAAGTCGCGCCTGCCCGCCTCGACGGTGTTCACCTTCCTCTGAAGGCCAAGGTGATGGCACTGTGCAGTTAGGACACCCGCCCTAGATTCAAAGGCAGGGAGGGGAGCAATAATCGGGGCGTTTCATTGACCACAAGGAGTGTTGATCATGACTAGCCCTGATGCGTTCAGCCATGACGCATTGCGTGACTTGAGTGAAGAGGAAACCGAGCTGATCAGCGGCGGTGCCGGCCAACCGGAAATTGTCCGCGGGCCGCCGCCGCAGTTTCCCGAATGGCCTGAGCTGTTCGGCGACAGCTATTGATTGGCGACGTGCCTGGCCTCGGCTGATTCAGCCTCGGCCTGCCTCATCTACTTCAAGGAGCGTTATTTATGCCTTCTGTACATGCACAAACCCCGCGCGAGTTGAGCGGCGAGGAGCTGGATCAGGTCGCGGGTGGTTCGGATGCGACCATCATGCCGGTATTTCCGCCGGTGAGCAGGCCGATCTGCGGTGGGCCGGACGTGCCACCGCCGCATCTACCGCGCTATCCCGATGTGCCACCGCCCAATGATATTCGTGGCCCAACCCTGGGGCTTTGACAACAACGCCAGAACACCTGTCCAGGTTCATGCACAGCATGCACATGAACTTGGACAGGCAGCTACCACAATGCAGTCGCAGCAGCCGATACCACTCGCTTGAACACCTCCACGGCTTTGTCTACATCCGCTTCGCTGGTGTAACGGCCAAGGCTCAGGCGCACACTGTTGCGTGCCTTGCGCTCGTCCAGGCCGAGTGCCAGCAATACATGTGAGGCAGCGTTGCTGGCTGAGTTACAGGCTGAGGTGCTCGACAGCGCCAGCTCACTGGCCAATGCAGCGCTATTGAAACCACTGGCATCGATGCACAGGTTCAGGGTGTGGGGAATGCGTTGCTCTGGGCAGCCATTGAGGCTGACACCGGGCAAGGCCAGCAGGCCGTTACGCAGGCGCGCGCTCAAGGCCTGGATGCGTTGCTGCTCGCTGTCGCCGGGCTCGCCGGCGAGGGCGAAGGCGCTGCCCATGGCAACGATTTGATGGGTGGCCAGGGTGCCCGAGCGCAGGCCGCGCTCGTGGCCGCCACCGTGCATTTGCGCGTACAGCTTTGGGCGCGCACGGGCGCCGACGTAAAGTGCACCAATACCTTTGGGGCCATACACCTTGTGCGCCGAGAACGACATCAGGTCGACAGCCTGCTCGGCCAGGTCGAGGTGCACCTTACCCACGGCCTGGGCCGCGTCGACATGCAGCAGCGCACCGTGGGCGCGAACCAAGGCGCCAATTGCAGCGAAGTCAGTCAGCGTGCCAAGTTCGTTGTTCACCGCCATCAGCGACACCAATCGGGTGTCTTCGCGCAATGCCTGGTGCACTGCGTCGGGCTGGATCAAGCCGGCCGCATCGGGCTTGAGCCGGGTCACTGCCCAGCCTTGGCGTTCAAGTTCGGCCACGGTGTCCAACACGGCCTTGTGTTCCAGCAGGCTGGTGATCAGGTGGCTTGGTTTACCACAGCCTTGGGCGACGCCTTTGAGCGCCAGGTTGTTCGATTCGGTGGCGCCGGAGGTCCAGACCAGGTCGTCCGGTTGCGCGCCTACCCGCTGCGCCACTTGCTTACGCGCCTGCTCGACCAGCTCGCGTGCGGCTTGTCCATAAAAGTGGCCACTGGAGGCCGGGTTACCGAAGTTCGCTTCTCGTCCAAGACAGGCGAGCATGGTTTCGATAACCCGGTCGTCGACCGGGGTAGTGGCGGCGTAATCGAAGTAGAGCGGGGCGCTGGGCATGATGAGGCGAATCCGTGCATGTCGCCTTGGAGGTGGCGATCGATGCATTCATGCTACTGGGTGTAGTCGGAAAGATTTTTCTATCTGTTTGGCTATTTGCACTTTTAGTAGAAAATACTTCTCCAAAATAAGGTATGGATAGCAAGAGCTCGCCATTTCCTAGCCTAGAGAGGTTCAAGCGCCTTTTCTTCTTCGATCACCACCCGCTCGCATAGCTCGATAATTTGCTCGCGCATCCAGCGGTTGGCTGGATCCTGGTCAGTGCTTTCGTGCCAATACAAATGAGTTTCCAAGGGCGGCACTTCCACCGGCAGCGGCAGGTGACACAGGTTGTGGCGGCGGGCGAAGCGTTCCGGCACGGTCATTACCATGTCGGTCTGCTGCAATACCTGCGAGGCCATCAGGTAGTGCTGCGAGCGCAGGGCGATCTTGCGCTGCACGCCCATCTTGCCCAGGGCCAGATCGACATAGCCCAGGCCGTTGCGGCGGCTGGAGATATGGATATGGGTCATGCCCAGGTAGTTGTCCAAGGTCAGCTTGCCGTCGGCCAAGGGGTGACCTTGGCGCAGGGCGCAGACGTAACGGTCCTGCATGAGTTTGACGTGACGCACTTGCGGGTCGGTGTTCAATGGCGCGTCGACGGCAAAGTCCAGGCGCCCGGCGGCCAGCTCCTTGGTGGTTTCACGGCGTTTGCACAGGAAACTCTCGATCATCACCGCCGGCGCCAGACGTCGCAGACGCTGGAACAGCGGTGGCAGGATCACCGCCTCGGTGAGGTCGGTCATGCTGATGCGAAAGGTCTTGTTGGCCTGTTGTGGATTGAAGATGCGGCTTTCTTGCACCGACACCCGCAACAGCGCGAGCGCGTTGCGCACCGGGCCGATGATGTTCTGCGCCATCGGCGTGGGCACCATGCCTTGGGCGGTGCGTACGAACAGCGGGTCGTTGAAGGTTTCGCGCAGCCGCGACAGGGCGTTGGACACCGCCGGCTGGGTGATGCCGACAATCTGCCCGGCACGGGTCAGGTTGGCTTCGGTATAGATGGCGTCAAAGACGATGAACAGATTCAGGTCAACCTTGCTGAGGTTCATGGGCGCCGCTCGTTGTTGGAGTTATGGCTCGATCATATATCGGTTATGAATGTTTATACACGCGGAAAATAGACTAGGTGGATCGACTGCGGCTGTTCTAGTCTCTGGCCCATGTTCTTCGTCCCGTGAAGGTAGCCCCAATGGATTTCGCCTATTCGCCCAAGGTCCAGGCTCTGCGTGAGCGCGTCAGTGCGTTCATGGAGGCCTATGTCTACCCCGCAGAACCGGTGTTCGAGCGCCAGGTTGCCGAGGGCGACCGCTGGCAACCCACTGCGATCATGGAAGAACTCAAGGCCAAGGCCCGCGCCGAGGGGCTGTGGAATCTGTTCTTGCCTGAGTCAGAGCTCGGAGCCGGCCTGAGCAACCTGGAATACGCGCCGCTGGCCGAGATCATGGGCCGCTCGCTGCTGGGGCCGGAGCCGTTCAACTGCTCGGCGCCCGATACCGGCAACATGGAAGTGCTGGTGCGCTACGGCAGCGAGGCGCAAAAACGCCAGTGGCTGGAACCGCTGCTGCGTGGCGAGATTCGTTCGGCGTTCGCCATGACCGAACCCGACGTCGCCTCTTCGGACGCCACCAACATGGCAGCCACCGCAGTGCGCGACGGTGATGAGTGGGTGATCAATGGCCGTAAATGGTGGACCTCCGGCGCCTGCGATCCGCGCTGCAAGGTGATGATCTTCATGGGCCTGTCCAACCCGGACGGACCCCGCCACCAGCAGCACTCGATGATACTGGTGCCCACCGATGCGCCGGGGGTGAAGATCGTCCGCCCACTGCCGGTATTCGGCTATGACGACGCGCCGCATGGCCACGCCGAGGTGCTGTTCGAGAACGTGCGGGTGCCTTATGAGAATGTTCTGCTCGGTGAGGGCCGCGGCTTCGAGATCGCCCAGGGACGCCTGGGGCCTGGGCGCATTCACCACTGCATGCGCTCGATCGGCATGGCCGAGCGCGCCCTGGAATTGATGTGCAAGCGTTCGGTCGAGCGCACCGCGTTCGGTCGGCCACTGGCGCGTCTGGGCGGCAACGTCGACAAGATCGCCGATTCACGGATGGAGATCGACATGGCGCGGCTGCTGACCCTCAAGGCTGCGTACATGATGGATACCGTCGGCAACAAGGTGGCGCGCAGCGAGATCGCTCAGATCAAGGTAGTGGCGCCCAACGTCGCCCTGCGGGTGATCGACCGGGCTATTCAGATTCATGGGGGGGCAGGGGTCAGCGGTGATTTTCCGTTGGCCTACATGTACGCCATGCAGCGCACCCTGCGCCTGGCCGATGGGCCGGATGAAGTGCACCGGGCGGCGATTGGCAAGTACGAGATTGGCAAGTACGTGCCTAAGGAGATGTTGCGCGGGCACTGATAGCGCCAGGCCGGTCTCTTTAGCGGTAACTGGCCGTGTGCAGCACTGCCAGTTACCGGTGTGACGCCCCTCAGGGATCAGGGTGTTTTCAGGTCCACCAGCAGATCCTTGGCCGCCTTGGTGGCCAAGACGCTCATCAGCCTACTCATCTCATCCTGGCGGCCGATGCCTGATTCAGCGCCGCCCATCATCACGTTCGGTACTGGGGCTTTGGCTGCCGCTTCAGCCCACGCGCGGTTGATCTGTACCAGCGCGTCGAGCTTGTTTTGCAGGGCACCATCGGCCTTGAGCGACGCCTCGCGGGCGTAGGCTTCGGCGTCGGCACTGATCTTGGTGGCTTGGGCATTGACCTGGGCTTTATCGCGCAGCAGCTCAGCAGTCTGCTTATCGATCTCGGCGCGGCGTTTTTCCCGATCGGCATTGATCAAGGCCAGCTGCTTTTCCGTCTCCGCCTCGGTGGTGCGCTCGATCTGCTGGCGCAGACTTTCCTGGCGCTTGGCCTCGACGTCCTTGGCGCCACGAGCGGACACCAACTCTTTTTCCTCTTCTTCCTTGAGCCGGTTTTGCCGGGCCACCGCCAGTTCCGCCAGCGCCTGCTGCACCCGCACCATACGCTCTTGATACTGCGGGTTGGGGTCGATATGGGTTACCCGAGCATCGACGACTTCGACGCCAAACAGGCGAAATTGCTGCTGCTTGCGCAGCTCTTGGCCATCTTTGTCGAGCTTCTTTTCGATGACGAAACGGGTGGCGCTGTTGTCGCCGAAACTGCCCTGGTCGGTGCCGGCCTGGAGTACGGCGGTCTGGGCTGGGAAGTGGTCGCGCTGTACGCGGATCTCCTTGCGACTGGTCAGGTACAGGCCATTGCGCAACTGGTTCTCGAACTCGGCACCAAAGTGGCTGCGATTGCCGGCATAGTAATCGTCGGCGCTCATCAGTGACGCCGTGGCTTGCAGGGTTTCCTTGACTGCCGGCAGCAGCGCACGCTGGAGGAAATTATCCGGCGTGCGGTACTCCTGGGCAATCTTTAGGAACGCATCCGCTGAGGGCAGGCGAAACTGGGTGCTGAACTCGGCCTTGGCGTCGACATTGCCCAGGAACACGATGGGCAGGTTTTCCAGGGTTACTGACGGATGACCACTGCGATTGCCTTCCTCGTTGTCCGCTTGCAGGGCCGACTGGACGCCGATAGTGCGCCGCCAGGAGGTGCTGCGGCCGAACCATTTGGTTGCGTAGCCCACGTCCTCGACGACTTTCTCCTCGCCGAAGATCGTCCGTACATGGGTCATCTGACCTGCTTCGTTGTAGAACAGCACTTGGTTGAACAGCGCTGCCAAAGCGGCGCAGGCGAGCAGCGGGGTGGCGATGACGGCAATGAGCTTGCGGTTGACGCGCAGTTGGCTGAGGTCAGGTATCGGTGGCTTTTCCATGAGGGCACTCCTTGTGAAGGGACGTGCATGCTGGTTAACAGGGGACAAGCTTCACAGTCAGCTAAATCATATAGCGCTGTAGGAGGCTTCTATTTTTGTTTGGAAGGGCTGGCGCTCGCAGCCGATCTGACCCAGCTCATACCGGATGCAACGCTTAACGCGGTGGCGTTCTATCGCGTGCGCTTTGGTGAGCGAGGAGGGGTGATCTATCAGTCGCCTTCGGGCTTGGCGGTGTGTTCTCCATAGGAACAAGTGGTCTTGGTACGCCCATATGTGCCTTGGTTCCGGTGGGTGGCGGGTCAGCAGTGGGGGGGGCTTGGAGGTAGTGCGGCAGGTGAAAGGCTGGCAGAGGAGTTATATGAGTTCGGACATGATTGATTTTGACAGTTGGCCGCAGCTTGTAAGAATTGCCTTCTTGGCAGGGCCGTTTTTAGTTGGATTGCCAGGTGTTGCCATGAGCCTGTACATCGCCAGTACTCGCGAATTCCACATCATGTTGTCTGCCATTCAAAGTCGTCCATGGTTTGAGCAACAGAAACGAGGGTGGGGTATCGGCGGGTTAAAATCTCGCTGGATGCTGGTCTGTTTCGTTTGCGGCTTGCTCTTACTCCCTGGACCACATATACGCAGGGGGGGCTAGATATTAACGAGCTGCGCAATTTTCCTCGGGGTTTGAAACGAAGGATGCTGGTTTCTGTATGGCTTACCATAATCGGATTCACGTGGATGATGGTCGCCTTTGTCCTCATCAGACTGTCCCAACCATGAAGCTTGGCGGCATTATGCTTTGAACGGGCAACTCAGACCCGCAAATGCGGGTCTTTCTTTTCTTCAGTGCTAGACGTTTGGCCGGGTTTGACTGCCTGTGAATCGGTAGCTTCACCGGTTTCGATGGAGCTATGACCAGCGTCCTCTTGCTGACTGTCCCGCGTCTTGAACAGCGACAACAGCACCCCGCCGAGCAACAAGCCGAACGTCACCCCCAGTGACAGCAACGCCGGCACCTTGCCCATCATCCCGTGGTAGAAAATCTTGCAACCAATGAAGATCAACACCAGCGCCAGCGCGTATTTGAGATAGACGAAGCGGTGCATCAACGCCGCCAAGGCGAAGTACAGCGAACGTAGGCCGAGGATGGCGAAGATGTTCGAGGTGTAGACGATGAAGGGGTCTTGGGTGATGGCGAAGATCGCCGGGACACTGTCGACGGCGAACACCAGGTCAGCCAGTTCGATCAACACCAGGGCCAGGAACAGCGGCGTGGCATAGCGCAGCGCCTTGCTTTGCCCCGGTGGGGTGAGGTGGACGAAAAAGTGCGGGCCGTGGATCTGGTCGGTGACGCGCATATGCCTGCGTACGAAGCGCAGCACTGGATTATTGGCCAGGTCCGGATGGCTGTCTTGTTTGGAAAAGGCCATCTTCACCCCGGTGAACAGCAAGAACGCGCCGAACAGATAAAGCACCCAGGCAAAGTTCTGCACCAAAGCCGCGCCCACGCCGATCATGATCGCGCGCAAGAACACCACCCCGAGAATGCCCCAGAACAACACCCGGTGCTGGTAGCGGCGAGGGATGGCAAAGAAGCTGAAGATCATGGCCATGACGAATACGTTGTCCATCGACAACGACTGCTCGACCAAAAAACCGGTGTAGAACTCCAGCGCTGACTGCGCGCCCAGTTCAAACCATACCCACACCCCGAACAACACGCCCACGCTGAAGTAGCCCGAATACAGCAGCAGGCTTTCGCGCATCTCGATTTCTCGGTCTTTGCGGTGCAGCACGCCCAGGTCCAGCACCAGCAGACCAATGACGATGGCGATGAATACCAGCCACAACCAGGCGCTGGTGCCGAGCAATGGGGTGGTGAGATAGGTGTGTAGAGCCGTCATGAGCCCCTCCTTGATTGTCGACGTTGCATGGCAACAGTGATCCGACATGGCGGCTTGGCAGCCGTCAGAGGGGCCCGGTATCACATGGGTTTGAGCCTAGACCCATTTCCCCCAGTGCTCGAATGCGACGCTGTTACATTTCTTTGCTTGGATCCTTGCCCCGGGATGAGGCCAGTACTGGCCAACTCGTCAATACACCCAAACCTCAACCCGCCGATTGCGCAGGCGCCCCTGTTCCTGATCGTTGTCGGCCACCGGCAGTTCATCACCCATGCCGGTCACCTCCTTGATCTGCACGCCATCGCGAGCCAACTCGCGGCGTACCGCCATCGCCCGCAAGCGGGAAAGGAGCGCGGCGCGCCCTGGCGTTTCCTTGGGGTCGCTAAAGCCGACCAGCACTGTCTTGACGTGCAACTTGCCCGTCTGGCGCAGGTAATCAGCCACCCGCCGCACATCGCGCAGCGCCTTGTTGTCGAGGCTGGCACTGCCTTGCTGAAAGCGGAAATTGACGGTCAGACGCTGCGCCTCCTCGGCCAGGTTGCGGTAGCGCGGCGGCATATCCGCTTGGGTGGGCACCGCCAGTGCCTTGACCTGCTGCGAGACAAACCCCTGTTCAGCGACAATCGCCTGGCCTGCCGGGCTCTGCGCGAACTCGGCCAGTGCCCGGGCCAACGGCTGCGGGTTGCTGGGCAGGTAAAAGTACAATCGCCGCGACAGCGGATAGTCTTCGCTGGCCACCCGCGCGCGGCTGGGCAGCAGGGCCGGCGCGTCGCCCTCGGCGATGGCCAGCACCTTGGCCCCGTGCACCGCAGCAAGGCTGCTAAAGCCAATCGCCTGGCGATCAGCCTTGACCCGCTCCGCCAGTTGCTCACTGGATTCAAAACGCAGCGCCTGGCTGTCCAGCACGCTGGCGTGAGTGTCCAGTACCAGCGCCTTGAAGGTTTCGAAAGTGCCGGAGCGGTCATCGCGCGCGTACAGACGAATCGGCCCGCCGGGCACGCCTAACTGCTCCCAGCGCGACACCTGGCCTGAGAACACCTGCGCCAGTTGCTCGGTGGTGAGCTTGGCCAGCGGGTTGTCCGGATGCACGATCAGCGCAACGCCGTCCAGGCCGATCACCTGCTCCTGGGCCGGGCTACGTAGATCGCCCAGTGCCCGCAGGCGCTGGGCTTCGGCTTCGCTGATGGGGCGCGAGGCGGCGGCAAGGTCGGCAGCGCCACTGCCTAGCGCGGCAAACCCTGTGCTAGAGCCATGCGCTGCGATCGCGACGCGGATCAACAGGCCCTTGAGATCGCGCGCAGTGATGTCGGTTTCATTAGGGGCCGCCCCTGGCGCCTGCTCGATAGCGCTGGCGCCTTGGGCTTGCAGCATGCCTTGGATCAGCGCTGGACCCAGCGCCGCGCCGATGGTGTTGGAGCCTTGCACATGCAGCTGCGCCGGCTCAGCCAAGGCCAGCAGGGGCAGAATACACAAGAGCAAGACGCAGAGGCGGTGCATGCCGGGGACCTGTGGCATAGAGATGCACCGCAGATTACGACAGTGGGATGACCGCTAGATGACAGTCAATTTGACAGCGGTTGCGCCGCGGGTAATCCAGCGGGGCTGGGGCAGGCAGGTAGCCGCGCTACCTGCCGGGCGACGGCCTCAGTGTGCTTGCGCCGCCAGCACAGCCCCCTTTGAGCGAGGAACAATCTCAGACTGTTGCGCAACCCTGGACCGCAACTGTGTCGGTCCGGCGCCAGCAAAAGCCCTTATGCTGTAACGAAATATGTCTAGAACAGCCTGAAGAAGGAAGTCGCAATGCCACTCAAGGACCTGCTGATTGCCCTGGTGGTGATCATCGTCTGGGGAGTCAATTTCGTGGTGATCAAGGTCGGCCTCGACGGCCTGCCGCCCATGTTGCTTGGCGCCTTGCGTTTTCTGCTGGTGGCATTCCCGGCGGTGTTGCTGATCAAGCGGCCGAATTTGCCCTGGCGCTGGCTGATCGCCTATGGCGCAACGATCTCCCTCGGTCAGTTCGCCTTCCTGTTCCAGGCCATGCATAGCGGAATGCCGCCGGGGCTGGCTTCGCTGGTGTTGCAGTCGCAGGCCTTCTTCACCCTGGGCTTCGCCGCGCTATTTCTCGGGGAGCGTCTGCGCCCGGCCAGCCTGATTGGCTTGTTGGTGGCTGCGAGCGGCTTGGCCCTGATCGGCAGCGAGAACAGTAGCCATGTGCCGCTGGTAGCCCTGTTGCTGACCCTGTGCGGCGGTGCCATGTGGGGCATGGGTAACATCATCACGCGCCGTTTCGGTTCAGTGAACCTGGTGGCGTTGGTGGTCTGGGGCGGGCTGATTCCGCCGCTGCCGTTTCTGCTGCTGTCCTGGTGGCTGGAGGGGCCGCAGCGCATGGCTGATGCGTTGAGCAACATCGGCTTGAGCTCGGTATTGGCCCTGGCATTTCTGGCCTACGCCGCGACCATGCTCGGCTACACCCTGTGGAGCACGCTGCTGTCGCGTCACCCTGCGGGCAAGGTCGCGCCTTTCTCGCTGTTGGTGCCGGTGGTGGGCTTGAGTTCATCGGCCTGGTTGCTGGATGAACGACTGAGTGCCATGCAGGGCTGGGGCGCGTTGTTGGTAATGCTGGGGCTGCTGATCAACGTATTCGGTCCGCGGATCAGCCAGCGCCTGCGCCCGGCCAGCGCGCAATAAGCGCTTACGAAAACGCCGCAGACCTTGCCGGGAGGGCGGGCAAGGTTTGTTAGCATGCGCTTCTTTTGCCTAATCCAAGGGAGCGCCCGTACATGATCATTTCCACTACCAGCCAACTGGAAGGCCGTCCGGTCGCTGAATACCTTGGCGTGGTCAGCGCCGAATCGGTGCAGGGCATCAACTTCGTGCGCGATTTCTTTGCGCGCTTTCGCGACTTTTTCGGTGGCCGCTCGCAGACCCTGGAGGGCGCACTGAAGCTGGCGCGTGAGCAGGCCACTCAGGAGTTGATGGCCCGGGCACGTCAATTGCAAGCTGACGCCGTGGTCGGCGTGGACTTCGAAATCAGCATGCCGTCGGTGCAGGGCGGCATGGTCGTGGTGTTCGCCACCGGTACGGCGGTGCGTTTGAAGTAAGGCCATGTGCCACTGGTCGGGTCCGTGGATTTTGTCCGGGCGGTCCGAGAATGACCGGCTAGTCTCACTTCAACAGGCCGCTGTTCATCTAGGCAAGCACGCTGCTTGCCGACACGGTCACCTCTGGAGGGAGACAGGGCATGAGCGAATCCTTTTTCGAAGACATGAATGATGCATTCCCGATCAACAGCCAGGTCCGTTGCGGCCAGACGGCTTTTCGCCTGGGCTTTGCCAACATGACCCTGGACGAATCGGAGCAGCTGCAGCCTGCGTCGCTGCAGCGCAGCAAGAAGGGTCGCTTCACTCCACGGGTGCCGACCAAGAAGTAAGCCGACCGCCAACGCCCCGCTCAATGGCGGGGTTTTTTTTGCCTTTGTTGATCCTGCTCATGGTATCGGCGTGTTGCCCTCGCACGCGACTCGATGCTGTGGTCTTCTTGCGCGGCATTTCGCCAATGGAGGATTGATTTCGATGCGAATCAGGGAAGAGGCCTACTGGCAGTGGGCCGATGCGCAGTTGCACAGTCGCAGCCACGATGAGGAACTCAGTGATGGCACCAGCATCGATGTGCAGGTGCGCCTGTCGCGCCTGGGGGCCACGCAGTTGTTCCTGGGGCTATATGCCAAGAACGGTGCCGCGTTGCACGAAGAGTATCATCCGACGCGTCCAGGCGAGACCATGACACGAGCGCTGGTCTGGGGCGTTGAGCGCGGGCGGGCGCTGGCCACTGGCGCCTTGCCATTGCCGCAGGTGCAGCGGCCTAGGCTTCAGGCCTGAAGGACGGCGGTTGCAGAACCGGCGAAACCGCCCATGAAAAAGCCCGGCCTTTGCGGGCCGGGCTCAAGTAGCGGTGTACAACTCAGTTCAGTGGGTCGATCACCTTGACTGCCTGCCGCTCACGGGCGGCGGGCCATTCTTGTTGCAGGGTCTGCAGCACGCGGCCAACGAACTCGGTGTCGGCGGCGGCTTTCTTGCCGACGTAGCCTTGGCCACGGCGGTAGACCTTGAAGCGGGCGCGCATGGTTGGCAGGTCCGCTTCGAATTGATCTTCGACGCTGTTCGGCGGCAGGCGGTCGAGGCGTACCTCGCCGGTCTGGCTGAGCCACAGCAGATGGTCGTCAAGGCTGTCCTTGCGCGCGGCGAACAGCTGGGCCAATTGGTCGATAGTCGGTTTGTCGTTCAAGTTCATCATAAAGCCCCCATTACCCGTCGATTAGTGATTTCACACTTGGCGCTACCCATGTAGCGCGCTACCAAGGCTGCTACAGCAGCATTGCAACAGGGGCTTTCTCACGCTGCCTTTTGGACAGTTCCCTCTCCATGGACGGCCTGCGTTACCGCGCAGGCCGTCTGGAACACCCTTGCCACCGCTCCCGATCAGGGAGACGGCTTCATCATGCACAAGGCCGATTCACGTCGTCAACAGTTTTGTAGTGAATATTTTTTCTCACTACATCTTGTCTGACAATCCACTCGGCAACGCCCTGGGCGATGCCCCCGAACAGCGCTAAAAGCTAGATTATTCAGGCGCCTGGATCTGCGTGAGGATGCGATATGCCGCCTCTACCCGGGCCTCGTTGGGGTAGTTGCGATTGGCGAGCAGGGCAACACCCATACCCTTGGATGGGATGAAGGCGACGTAAGCGCCAAAGCCTGCGGTAGACCCGGTCTTGTTGTACCAGGCGGCTTGCGCTGCTGGGCTTGCCGGCAGTAGCCGCTGGGTGGGCTGGGGCTTGAGAGCAAAGTCTGCGCCATTACCCTTGCGCAGGGTGTCGAGGCTGACCGGGTAGGGGTAGCGCTCCCAGCCAAGGCCCTGGGTCATGGTGCCGACCTGGAAGTAGCCGGTGTGGGTGATGGCGATGGCCTGCTTGAGCGTTGGGCTGAGGCGGTCGGGCTGCAGTTGCAGGCGCACGTAGCGCATTGCATCGACCACATCGGTTTTGATGCCGTAGGCCTCATCAGCGAAAGGTCCAGGATTGACCCGCACCGCTCGGTCCTGCGCATCGTAGCCCTGCGCGTAGAGGCCCTGCGCAGCAGCGGGAACCGCCAGGTACGTGTGCTTCAAGCCCAGTTGCGGCAGCACGGTTTGGCTCATCAAATCGGCAAACGGGCGCTGCTGCGCGCGCGCGGCCAGATCGCCGAACAGCCCAAGACTTGGGTTTGAATAGCAACGCTGTGTGCCGTGCTCGCCACGGGGTTGCCACTGTTGGTAGAACGCCAGAGCCTGGGCCGAGGTAGTGACCTCATCCGGGAATTGCAACGGCAGGCAATCGGCGCTGTAAGCGCCAAACTCCAGCACGCTGGCCTTACCCAGTGGCGCACCTGCCAGGGCCGGCTGGTAGCGACTGGCGGGGGCGTTCAGATCAAGCTTGCCTTCGGCACTGGCCAGGGCTGCGAGGGTAGCGGTGTAGGTCTTGCTCAGCGAGCCGACTTCGACCAGCGTTTCGCGGCTTACCGGCTGGCGCTCTTGCTTGTTGGCCAGGCCGTAGGTGAAGTAGTGCTCCTGGCCATTGACGAACACCGCCACCGCCATGCCGGCAATGGCATGGTCGCGCATGAGTGGTTGAATGATCGCGTCGACCTGGTTGTGCAGGTCATCGGCCAGCACCTGACTGCTGGCAAGGGACAGTACAAGGCCCAACTTGAGCAGGCGAACAGAGGTATAGCGCATGGGGTTTCCTGGTCTGAAGCGTGCGCAGTGTCCGTTGAGCGACACTGCTGGGGGTTCCGGCGTTAGCGGTAAAGGTGGCCAGACCTTATCGTCTGCCCTTGCACAATGACAAGACGGAACCTGTGATGAAGTACTTGCGCATGCTCTTTGACAATTTCACCCTGGCCTTGCTCGGGGTCGTGCTGATTGCCACGTTACTGCCATGTTCAGGCGAGGGCGCGGTACTGTTCGGCTGGTTGACCAACCTGGCCATCGGCCTGCTGTTCTTTCTGCACGGCGCCAAACTGTCGCGCGAGGCGATCATTGCCGGTGCCAGCCACTGGCGGTTGCACCTGCTGGTGTTCTCTTGCACGTTCGTGATGTTCCCGCTGCTAGGGCTGGCGTTCAAGCCACTGTTCGTGCCGTTGGTGGGCAACGAGCTGTACCTGGGCGTGTTGTACCTGTGTGCCTTGCCAGCCACCGTGCAGTCGGCGATTGCTTTCACCTCGCTTGCGCGGGGCAACATACCTGCTGCGATCTGCAGCGCGGCCGCTTCCAGCCTGTTGGGGATCTTCCTGACGCCATTGCTGGTGATGCTGCTGCTCGGTGCCGACGGCGATACCGGTTCGGGCCTCGATGCGGTGCTGAAGATCACCCTGCAACTGCTGGTGCCGTTCGTGGCCGGCCAGATGGCCCGACGCTGGATCGGTGATTGGGTCAAGCGCAATGCACGCTGGCTGAAACTGGTCGATCAAGGCTCGATTTTGCTGGTGGTCTACACCGCGTTCAGTGAGGCGGTGGTCACGGGCCTTTGGCTTACCGTGTCGGCGCAGCATCTGGCGGGGTTGTTTGCAGTCTGCGGGATTCTGTTGGCCGTGGTGCTGGTGGGCACGCGACTGCTGGGACGGGTGCTAGGGTTCAATATCGAGGATCAGATTACGATCCTGTTTGCCGGCTCGAAGAAGAGCTTGGCCACCGGCGTGCCGATGGCGCAGGTATTGTTCGTTGGCAGCGGGATTGGCGCAATGATCTTGCCGTTGATGCTGTTCCACCAGATCCAGTTGATGGTCTGCGCGGTGTTGGCGCAGCGTTATGCCAGCCGGGAAGAACCTGCCGAACAGGTCTCGGCGGCGTCCTGAAGTTGACGTGGAGCTGTGCCGGCCCTATCGCGGGGCAAGCCCGCTCCTACAGGGGTTGAGGAGGTTGTGTGGGAGCGGGCTTGTCCCGCGATAAGGCCGGCACAGCCTAGCGCAAGGTCCTCTCGATCCCACCCAGCAACACACTCTCCATCAGCGCAAGGCTCTGATCTTCAGGCAAGCCCCGGCCATGCAGCCACCCTGGCAACTGATTGAGCAGGGTCGCCAGCACATGCGCAGTGGCCGCCAGCCTCTCACCTGCCAGCGAGGTCTTGGGCGCAATCAGGTGCAACAAGCCCGCCTCGTAACGCTTGCGTGCGACCAGCAAACGCGCTTGCTGGGTTTCGCTCAGGCAGCACAGGTCGCGCTCGGCCAGGCGAAACTGCAGCGGCCGTTCGGCATGCAGTTGCCAATGCGCGGCTACCAGGCTTGCCAACACCGGCTTGCCTCGCGCCAATGCCCGTCGCCCTTGATCGAGGGTCGCTTGCAGCTCCTCGTACAACTCCTCGATCAGGTCGTAGAGCAGGTCCTGTTTACTGGGGAAGTGGTGGTACAGCGAGCCTGCCGTCAGACCGACATGCGCCGCCAGCTCGCGCATGCTGACCTGGCCGAAGCCTTTTTCGGCAAACAGTGCCATGGCCTTGTCGCGACGCTCATCGAAGTTGGCACAGCGCAGGGCAGCGTTGGCTGGCATGGCACTCGCTCCATCAGTAGGTGAAGAACCCGCGGCCACTCTTGCGCCCCAAGTAGCCGGCGGCGACCATTTCCTTGAGCAGCGGGGCAGGGCGGTATTTGCTGTCGTTGAAGCCCTCATGGAAGGCCTCCATGATCGCCAGCAGCGTGTCCAGGCCAATCAGGTCAGCCAATGCCAGCGGGCCGATCGGTTGGTTGCAGCCAAGGCGCATGCCGGTATCGATATCCTCGGCGCTGGCCAGGCCCTCCTGACGGACGAAGATCGCCTCGTTGATCATTGGCACCAGGATGCGGTTGACCACAAAGCCTGGGCGATTGCCGGCGGTGATGGGCGTCTTGCCGAGCTTCTCGGTCACCAGCAAGGCCTGGGCGTAGGTGCTGTCGCTGGTTTGCAGGCCACGAATGATCTCGACCAGCGCCATCATCGGCACCGGGTTGAAGAAGTGCACGCCGATGAAGCGCTCAGGGTGCTCGATGCTGGCGGCCAGCTGGGTGACCGACAGCGACGAGGTGTTGGTGGCGATCAGGCAATCGGCGCTAACGTTGGCCGCCACCTGCTTGAG
Source organism: Pseudomonas sp. NPDC088890 (assembly GCF_044900155.1). Lineage (NCBI taxonomy): Bacteria > Pseudomonadati > Pseudomonadota > Gammaproteobacteria > Pseudomonadales > Pseudomonadaceae > Pseudomonas > Pseudomonas sp. NPDC088890. The sequence continues at coordinate 911,516 of NZ_JBJDNG010000001.1, forward strand.
GATGCGCAGCTTCAGCTCGAGGTTTTCGGTCGCGGCCTCGATCACCAGCTGCGCGCTGCTCAGGGCGGCGTAGTCGGTACTGGTGCGGATACGCGTCTTGGCCGCCTCGGCCTGATCAGCGGCGAGGGTACCTTTGCTGACCTGACGCTCGAGGTTCTTGCTCAGGGTGGCCACGCCGCGTTCCAGGGCAGCATCCGAAACGTCGATGACCAGCACCTGGAAGCCCGCCACGGCACACACCTGGGCGATCCCATTGCCCATGGTGCCGGCGCCGATCACGGCGATCTGTTCAATGCTCATGTTGACGATTCCTTACACGCGTTCGAAGACGACGGCGATGCCTTGGCCGCCGCCGATGCACATGGTAGCCAGGGCGTAGCGGCCCTGGATGCGCTGTAGTTCATGGATGGCCTTGGTGGCGATAATTGCCCCGGTGGCGCCTACCGGGTGGCCCAGGGAAATGCCCGAGCCGTTGGGGTTGACCTTCTGCGGGTCGAAGTCCAGCGCGCGGGCGACCGCGCAGGCCTGGGCGGCGAAGGCTTCGTTGGATTCGATCACGTCCAGGTCGCTGACCGACAGACCGGCTTTTGCCAGCACCTTCTGCGTAGCCGGAATCGGCCCTAGCCCCATCAATGCCGGTTCCACCCCCGCATGGGCGTAGGCCACCAGCCGCGCCAATGGCTTCAGGCCCAGTCGGCGCACCGCATCGCCGGTGGCCAGCACCAGCCCGGCGGCGCCGTCATTGATGCCGCTGGCATTGCCCGCGGTGACGCTGCCATCTTTCTTGAACACGGTCTTCATGCCGGCCAACTGCTCGGCGCTGACATCGCCGCGCACATGCTCGTCCACGGCGAACTGCACGCTGCCCTTACGGGTCTTGAGCTCCAGCGGCACGATCTGGCTGGCGAAACGGCCTTCGGCGATGGCGCGGGCGGCGCGTTGCTGGCTGGTCAGGGCCAGTTCATCCTGCATTTGCCGGGTGATGCCGTGCTTGGCCGCAACGTTCTCGGCAGTGATGCCCATGTGGAAGTGTTCGAACGGATCCTGAAGAATGCCGACCATGTAGTCGATGCCCTGCAGGTCGCCCATGCGTGCACCCCAACGAGCTTGCGGCAGTAGATAGGGGCCGCGGCTCATCGATTCGGCACCCGCAGCCAAGGCTACATCGCAATCCCCCAGCAACAAGCCTTGGGCTGCCGAGACGATTGCCTGCAGGCCTGAGCCGCACAGGCGGTTGACGTTGAACGCCGGGGTTTCCTTGGGGATGCCAGCGTTCATTGCCGCCACCCGGCCCAGATAGGCGTCGCGCGGCTCGGTGGGGATCACGTTGCCCATGACCACATGACCGATCTGCTCGGCCGCCACGCCTGAACGCTCGATCGCCGCACGGGTAACCGCGCTGGCCAGATCTGCCAGGGGCAGGTCCTTGAGCGAACCGCCAAAGCCACCGATGGCTGAACGCACGGCACTGACAACGTAGATTTCTGCACTGCTCATATGAGGCTCCAATTGCGAAGGCGTGGCGGGATAGGGCCTGGCTCTGCGAGAATGACCGCGGTATCCACAATGGGTCGAGTCTAGGCAAAGGTCGAGGCAGGGCCTATGTCGGATCTGCTCAGTCAACCTGGCATTTTTTGCCACTCAGCCTAGACAGTGAACATCAACCATGCGCGATAGCGATTCGGTCGCGGTGTACTTTCTCAATGCCATGGTGCATGCCCTGCGCGATCAGCCCGAGCAGCGCGATGGCCACTTGTTGGCCGTTGGCATCGACCCCGCCTTACTCGATCAACCCCAGGAGCGGGTGCCGGCCAAGGCCTTCGCGCGCCTGTGGCTAGACCTGATCCATGCGCTTGACGATGAGTTTTTCCGCCTCGACAGCCACGGCATGCCGATTGGCAGCTTTGCCTTGATCTGCCGCGGGCTGGTGCAGGAGCCGAACCTGGAGAAGGCCCTGCGTCAGTGCCTGGGTAATTTCGCCCTGTTTTTGCGTGACCTGCGCGGGAGTTTTTCGGTGCGCGGCGGGCGCGCGGTGATCAGCGTGCAGTCGAGTATCGAAGACCCGCTGACCCGGGTCTATGCCGAAGAAACCTACCTGGTGTTGGTGGTCGGTTTGCTGTGTTGGTTGGCGGGGCGGCGTATCGTCATCGACCGCACCGAACTTGCCGTCGCCCGACCCACCCAGGAAGACGACACGCTGTTGTGGGGGCCTGATCTGCGTCTGGGCAGTGGCCGCACCGAGGTTGAGTTCGACAATGCCTACCTGCGCCTGCCGGTGGTGCAAGACGTGGCAGCCTTGAAAACCTTCTTGCGCACCGCACCCCAGGGGCTGGTGATCCGCTTTCGCAATCAAAATGGTTTGGTCGCCGAGGTTTACCGGCATTTGCGCGCCAGGCGCTATGGCCAGTGGCCGACGCTGACTGCCCTGGCTGAACGTCAGGGCTTGAGTGCCAGCAGCTTTCGCCGCCAGCTGGAACGTGAAGGGCGCTCGTACCAGCAGATCAAGGATGAAGTGCGCCGGGCCATGGCCTTCGAGCGTCTGCGCGAGGGCAGCCTGAGCATCGCCGAGATCGCCGAGCAGACCGGCTTTCAGGAACCCAGCGCGTTCCATCGCGCGTTCAAGAAGTGGACCGGGCATAGCCCGGGCAGTTACCGCTCGCGGCTCAATCGCCACGAGCGCTAGGCGCTTTCAGTCTTCGAGTTTGGCCGCCAGTACTTTCATCTGCTCCAGATCGCCTTTGGCCACCTTGGCCACACCTTCGCCATAGGCCGGATCAGCCTTGTACAGGAACGACAGGATGATCAGCTTGCTTTCATCATCGGCTGCTGCCAGCGACTGGCCAAAGCTGTTGATCAGGTCGCGCTGCTCAGCCTCGGAGAAGGAGCGGAACAGCTCGCCAGCCTGCTTGAAGTTCTGCTCACGGGCGATCCCTTGCTGCTGCGTGCTGCCCGCCAGTGGCAGGGCACTGTAGCGCGCCGCCTCAGACGTGGTGCGTGGTTTTAGGCGGCTGGGTTGATAGTTGACGCTGTCTTTGCTGCGACCGGGGTTGTGCGCGCCATCCTGGTTGCCATTGTCTACCGCTGCCCGAGGCTGATTGATCGGCAGGCTGCTGGCGTTGGCGCCGACGCGATACATCTGCGTATCCGCATAGGAGAACAGCCGACCTTGCAGCAGACGATCCTCGGAAGGCTCGATCCCGGCGATCAGGTTGGACGGGGCCAGGGCCACCTGTTCGGTTTCCTGGAAGACGTTGTCGACGTTGCGATTGAGCACCATTTGGCCGACACGACGTTCGGCTACATCGGGCCAGATCTTGGTGGGGTCTAGTGGGTCGAAATCGAACTTGGCCAGCGCCTCTGGGCTCAGGGTCTGAATGTACAAGTCCCATTTGGGGTGTTCGCCACGACTGATGGCGTTGATCAGGTCAGCGGTCATGTGGCTGAAGTCTTTGCCTTGGATCTGCTCAACGGCGGCTGGGTCGAGGTTGACCTGGCCCTGCAGGCTTTTCCAGTGAAACTTCACATAAGTCGTCTCGCCCTTGGCGTTGACGAACTTGTAGGCGTGCACGCTGTTGCCGTCCATGTGCCGGTAGCTTTTTGGCGTGCCTTGGTTGGAGTACAGCAGGGTCAGCGTGCGGGTGGCTTCGGGTATGTGCGAGAACAGGTCGAAACGCCGTTTGTCATCGCCCAGGTTGGTGCGTGGATCGGGCTTGAAGGCATGCACCATGTCCGGGAACTTGATCGCATCGCGGATGAAGAAGGTTGGGAAGTTGTTGCCCACCAGGTCCCAGTTGCCGCTGGCGGTGTAGAAGCGGGTGGCAAAGCCGCGTGGGTCGCGCAGGGTTTCTGGCGAATGCAGGCCATGCACCACCGAGGAGAAGCGCACGAACACCGGCGTGCGCAGGCCAGGAGTGAACAGCGAGGCTTGGGTCAGCTCGCCGAGGTCTTCGAAGGCGGTGAATATCCCGTGGGCGCCCGTGCCGCGGGCATGTACCACACGCTCTGGGATGCGCTCGCGGTCAAAGCGTTGCAGCTTCTGGATCAGCTGTACGTCCTGCAGCAGCACTGGGCCTGCAGCGCCGGCAGTCTGCGAGTGCTGGTTGTCGCCCACGGGCGCGCCATTGTCGCGCGTCAGGTGGGCGGCATACAGGCCGTTGCTGGCGAACAAGGCCGAAGCGAGCAGCGCGGCTGCCAAGCGGGTGGGGCGGGTTACTGGCATCTGAGGAGCCCTTGTCTAGTGGGTCGGGCCTGCGATGCTAAGTAGCTTGCTGCGCCACCACTGTCGGATCTTTCTCCTTCTGCGCGATGCTTTTTAGACGGCGCTTATCAGGCATCGGCTTATTCAGGTGGCCACTGAGGTGCATCCAATCTCTTCATTTCAGCCACAGCCCGCGAGACGGGATAATGCTGCCCTCTGCAACAGGAGTAGTGCTTCATGTCCAACCAACAGTTCATGCGCGAGGCCCTTGATCTGGCCCGCGCCAATATTCAAGCCGGTGGCCGTCCGTTTGGCGCCGTACTGGTCTATCAAGGTCAGGTGCTCGCCCGCGCGGTCAACGAGATTCATCGCAGCCAGGACCCGACTGCCCACGCCGAAATGCAAGCCATCCGCCAGGCCGCGCAGGCCTTGGGCCGGCCACGCCTGGATGGGGCCGAGATCTACGCTACTGGCCACCCTTGCCCGATGTGCCTGGCCGCGATGCATTTGTGCGGCATCGAGCGGGCCTGGTTTGCCTATGACAACGACGAAGGCGAGCCCTATGGCCTGTCTACTGCCGCAGTCTATGCGCAGATGGCCAAGCCACCGCAGCAGCAAAGCCTGCCGCTGCGCCCGCTCAAGCCGGCAGGCGAAGCTGATCTGTACCGCCAATGGCAGCAGGTTCAGCAGGCATGAGAGGCGCTTTTAATCTGCTGCTGGTGGTCTTGTTGGCGCTCAACCTGCGGCCGATTCTCACCAGCATAGGCCCGCTGCTCGAACCGATGCGCGCCAGCACTGGCCTTGGCTATCAACAAGCGGCGCTGCTGACAGCACTGCCGGTGCTGTGCATGGGCCTGATGCCCTTGCTTCACCCGTGGCTACGCCGCTGGCTGAGTGAGCATGGCGGCATGCTGATGGGCTTGGCGGCGATTGCCGTGGCCTGTCTTTGGCGCTTGCAGCTGGACACGGTCTGGGCGCTGATTGCCAGTGCGGTTGTCGCAGGCCTGGGGGTGGCAGTGGTGCAGGGCATGATGCCGGGGTTGGTCAACCGCTGGTTCCCCGGCCGCCTGGCGGCAACCATGGGGTTGTACTCGGCGGCCTTGATGAGTGGTGGTGGCTTGGCTGCCGTACTCGGCCCGCACATCAGTGGCTATTTCGGCCATTGGCAGGCGGGCCTGGGTATCTGGGCAGTGCCGGCCTTGCTGGGATTGGTCGCCTGGGCAGTGCTGCGTCCGCGCCAGGACACGCCCACGTTCGCCAGTGGCGGCGGTGGGCACTGGTTCGGCAACCGTCGTGCGTGGCTGCTGGCGGTGTACTTCGGCTTGATCAACGGCGGCTACACCAGCATGGTCGCCTGGCTGCCGGCTTATCATTTGGAGCACGGTGGCACTGCTCAAGGTGGCGCCGATCTGGTGGGCCTGATGACCCTCTTCCAGGTTGCAGGCGCACTGGGTTTGCCGCTGTTGCTGCGGCGTTTTGCCGATCGCCGTCTGGGGCTTTGGCTGGCGTTGTCGATTCAGCTGTGCGGTTTCCTTGGCCTGCTATTGGCGCCGACTGCGGCGATGGGGCTGTGGGTGGCGCTGATCGGTCTGGGCCTGGGCTCGTGCTTCAGCCTAAGCCTGACCTTGACCCTGGAACACCTGAAAACCCCGGCCGAGGCTGGTAGCCTGGCCTCGTTCGTACAGGGCATCGGCTTTATCATCACTGGCATCGTGCCCTACATCACCGGCTGGCTGCGCGATGTCAGCGGCGACTTCCAGGCTTCGTGGATGCTCCTGACCTGCACGGTACTGGCCATGCTGCTGGTGACCGCGCGGTTCGCCCCGCAGGGCTACGCTGGCGCTATCGCCCGACCCGAGCGGGCAGCCCAAGCGCTTAGCTGAGCTGATGCAGGGTATCGCGCACCCGGTCCAGCAGTTCGTTGGCGCTAAAGCCCGGGGCCAGCCCCGGTCGCACCGGCGCTTCGCTGAAGAACGGCGCCAGAGAGTACAGACCTACCTCGACCTTGCGGGCCAGGCTGATCAACAGCTCGACCTCCACCCCGGGGCTCGCCAACGCGCTCAGGTGACAGCCGGCGTTGGCCGGTACCGCCGTCAACCAGGGCGCCAGGTCGGTGTCCAGGCGCGCCAGGATCCTACGACGGGCTGCCAAGCTCTTCTGGACTCATCCGATTGAATTTTTCTCCCATTAGATACCTCAATAGCGCATGACTAGGCAGGGATTGTTGTGCCAGCACTTGCACGTACGTGATCGACCACGAACTGCACGGCAATCACCGGATTCATCATTTGCCTAGAAAAAATGGACAACGCCGTCACCTGGTATTGGGCCAGTTGCGATGCCGGCGTCGGCATCATCCCCAGGTTCAGTGCTTAGTGTTGGACACCTGACCCATTAGCTTGGAGGTTTAGTCATGCAACCTAAGACCGAGGGCCCCGAAGAGAAGGGGCCAAGCGATGTCCCCTTCATCAATGACCCGCAAAAGCCTACTTCGCCACCCTTGAATGACGCTGACGCCACGGATGCAGCGGAAGCTGAAGAGGATATACAGGACGATGGCCAGTCAATTTAGCTGGATGAGAAGACTATGGATAACTATCACCTAAACCCGACGTCGGATGGATGGGAGTTGAAGAAAGCCGGTGCTGACCGGGAATCCAAGCGGGCTGCGACGAAGCAGGAACTGGTCAGCATGTTGCCAGCCTTCTTTGAAGGCAAAACGGCTTCTGTGAAAATTCACCAAGCAGATGGCACGATTGAAGAGGAGCGCACTTACCCTCGCTCAGCTGACCCACGTCGAACCAAGGGGTGAACACTGTCACAGCGCGTGATCTCGGAATCGATCTCACCAGCGCCGACGGTTTGTTCAGGTGGTTGCTCGCCAGTTTCCTGATGGGGAAGCGGATTCGCTCAAGCGTCGCAGTGCAGACTTATCGAGTCCTGGTCGACCAACAAGCTGCCGATACACCGGTTAGACTCGCTCGCTGCTCGCATTCGACACTCGTCCGTTTGCTGGGCGAGGGAGGTTATGCCCGTTACGATCAGTCGACTGCCCGGCGTCTCCATGCGCTAGGCTGCACCCTGGCTTCAAAGTGGGAGGGTCAACTTCAAGACATGCAGGCGGGTTCTCTCAGTAGCGACGATTTTAAGCGCTGGCTGCTGAGCTTCGAAGGCGTGGGCCCTAAAACATTGGAGATATTCATGCGAGAATTTTCTCAGCACCATCATTAAGGCCTGTGCGGCAATTGGGTGGCGGCCGAAATCAGCTATGTGTAGATCTTGGGGTCAATATTCTTTCTAATAGTTGAGCACGTTGAATCTGCTGCGCAAAATAACACGATCCTGTTTATTGATTAAGTTTGACCTGCAGTAGTTATACCATTCGTCTGCTTTTCAGATTTTTGTCCGCACATTTCCTTTACGTATTATCTCCCATAATAACGCACGGCAAATAATCGTATTTGCGGCGCTGTATTTGCCGTGGAGGCATAATATGTTCATTCATAACAAACGTTTACAGTATACGGTGCGCGTTGCCCAGCCTAATCCTGGTCTGGCCAATTTGCTGCTGGAACAATTTGGTGGCGCGCAAGGGGAATTGGCCGCGGCGAGTCGATATTTCACCCAGGCGCTGGCGGAGGACGATGCTGGCCGCAAAGACCTGCTGATGGACATTGCAACTGAGGAATTGAGCCATCTGGAGATCGTGGGGTCGATTATTGTCATGCTTAATAAAGGGGCCAAAGGACGCCTGGCAGAAGGGATTGAGGAGGAGGGAGAGCTTTACCGTGCCATCAACGGCGCTGGTAATGACTCGCATATCACCAGCATCCTGTATGGGGCCGGTGCACCACTGACCAACTCTGCAGGCGTGCCTTGGAGTGCTGCATATGTCGACACCATCGGTGAGCCGACTGCAGATTTGCGCTCGAACATCGCCGCCGAAGCGCGCGCCAAAATCGTCTACGAGCGGTTGATGAACGTGACAGATGATCCAGGCGTCAGGGAAGCGTTGGGCTTCTTGATGACACGTGAAATCGCTCACCAGCTCTCATTCGAAAAAGCACTACATGCCATCCAGCCGAATTTCCCCCAAGGCAAGCTCCCGGGCATGCCGGAGTTCACCAACAAGTATTTCAACATGTCGGGTGAGCCTAATGTGCGTGGCCCTTGGAACGAAGGCAGCGAGTGGGACTACGTCGAGGATCCCGCCCCAGCGGTGGACGGTGGGGATGGCAGCGCTTCGGTAACCCTCTCCGAGATGGAGTTAGAAGCGGTTGAGGCCATGAAGTTGCGCACGACCTCTCAGCCGGACAGTAATCCGATTACCGGCGCAGACCTGGGGTCGGGGTTGGTGCAGGGGCGCGACAGCGAGTAGTTCCGATGCGAACCCGAATACAGGCCGGCAATGTCACAAAAGACAAGGGCGCTGAGCTTGCAATGCGCAGGGCCTTGATGGCGTTTGAAGTGGACTCGCGCCTGGCATGCAGGGCATTGCGAATCCGCATGGCCATGGTGGTCTTCGGCGTTGGGACACTGCTTGCGAACGATGTGCCCGAGCCGCCACGCCTGCCAGCTACCCATGGAAAGCATTTTTAACCGATAGTAGTTTTCTGAGGAAATACCCATGCCTGCACGTAAAAGCGTTGAAGATTTGTTCATTCACGAGCTGTCGGATGTGTATAGCGCCGAGAAGCAGATCACCAAGGCCCTGCCTCGTTTGGCGCGCGCCTCGACCAATCCACTGCTTGCTGAAGCCTTCCTCTCTCACTTGGAGGAAACGCAGGGTCAGATCGAGCGAATTGACCAGCTGGTTGAGCTTGCAGGCTTGAAACTCAAGAGAATGAAGTGCGTCGCCATGGAGGGCCTGATTGAAGAGAGCAAGGAGCTTTTGGACGAAATTGAAAAGGGTGCTGTATTGGATGCCGCACTCATTGGGGCTGCACAGAAAGTTGAGCATTACGAGATCGCGGCTTATGGCACGCTTATCGCGATGGCTAAACACTTGCGAATGAAGGAGGCGGCTCAGTTGCTGGCAGACACACTGGTAGAAGAAAAATCTGCCGATGAGAAGCTTTCAGCGATTGCCGAAGAAGGGGGAAATCAGGCGGCTACTCTAGACAAGTAAGTCGCAGGGTGGGAAAGCTCAGCGCATTTTGCTGGGCTTTTTTTTAAGCTAAAAAAATAGGCCGTCGGTTTCGAGCTCTTTAATGGCTTCCCTGGCTTCGCGTATCTGCAGTAGGAGGGTTGCATAGAGTTGCAGCGGCATTATGGAATTCACCCAATTGGCATTTATGAAGGAGCGCGCATTCGTACTGCATTGTTTCCTACGGTGTAATTTTTCGGGCTGAGCATCAGTTGGCTGGGAGTAGCTCAACGATCGTCCGGCTAAGCGCTTCCAATGTGCAAGGTTTAGCAATAAACATCGCATTGGCTGGTAAAAAGCCAGGAGGCAGAACCGTATTGCCTGACACGATTATAACCGGTAACTCAGGGCGCATAGACCATAGGGTTTTGGCTAAACCGATGCCATCACATTGTCCTGGCATCACAACGTCGGTTATCACTAAATCAAATGAATCATTAACGTTCAGCTTAAGCAAAGCTGCGTCAGCGCTGATGCACCCAGTCGCTTCATACCCCAGATGCATAAGGGCTTCCGTCATCAGCCACCTCAGCACATCGTCATCCTCGACGATCAGCACGCGACTAGGCATAGCATTTACTCCTGGCTGTTCCTGTTAGGTGTGGCTTATAGCGAGTCGTTTCAAAAGACAGACAGAAGGTTCACTAGCTGTTGCCATGCTGGCTTACGGCATGGGCTAATCTTGGAGAATGCCTACCCTGCGAGCATCTAGATCGCTATGCGACTGCACGATTTCATCGAGAACAGCATGGAACGTATTCTCCAGGCGTGGGAAGACTTTGCTCGATCGGTAGAAACAAAACAGCCGGATCTCGATGCAACCGGGCTGAGAAATCATGCAGAGAAAATTCTGCGAACGATCGCCGCAGACATGCGCAAAGGGCAGACCACACGCGAACAAGCGGAAAAGGCCCAGGGCAAGGGCCCCTTAAATACCAGTGAAACGGCTGCTCAGACGCATGCACTGACGCGCTTGGTTGCCGGGTTCTCACTGGATCAAATGGTCTCCGAGTACCGCGCGCTACGTTCCAGCGTGCTATCGCACTGGCTTGCGCAAGAAGTGTTTGAAGAGGAGCACCATGTTCGAGACATGATCCGCTTCAACGAAGCGATAGACCAAGCCCTCGTGGAATCCATCGCGGCCTACGGATCCGCCTTGGAATCAACGCGTAAGATGCTACTCGCTGTGCTGAGTCATGATCTGCGCTCCCCTTTGGGGGCGGTGCTAATGGCGGGCGGCTTGATCCTCCGCCAAGAAGGCTTGGATGAAAAAGGGAGGGAGCTGGCAGCCCAAGTCTGTACGAGCGCCCAACGCGCCAACAACATGGTGAACGATCTGCTTGATCTTGCTCGTTGCAACATCGGCACCGGCATTCCAGTGCAGTTGGAGCCAGCTGAGCTGAATGAGATCTGTCGCTCGGTTATCGAAGAGCTGCGCATTGCCTTCCCCGACGCCAGGATTGTTTTGAGTGAACAGGCGGTCATCCCAGGGCTATTTGACCCCGCACGGATGGCTCAAGTCTTTTCGAATTTGATTAGAAACGCTATCTGCCATGGTGATCCAGCCCTTCCGATCCATGTGAAGGTATTTGACCATCAAGGTGACCCGTGCGTCAGTGTCCATAATTGGGGAGAAGTCATCCCCCCTGAGGCCATGCCGCATCTCTTCAAGCCGGAAGGACGTTACTCGAGCTACGCGGCGGGTGACAGGGGGGTGTCAGCGGGGCTGGGCCTAGGGTTGTTCATCGCGGCGGAGATAGTGGCCAGCCATGGAGGCAAAATCCAGGTCAGCTCATCTGGCGAGGATGGAACCGTCTTCGAGGTAATCATGATTCATGCATCATCGGCCCCCTGAGTTTCCTTCGTATAGGCTAACCATGTCTTTGGGTAAGCTCCTCCAGTCCCTGAGATTCCAAAACGGGGATAAGTGTGCTGACACGCCAGAAATAGCCGAAGGCAAGCGGGTTGGCGAGCGCCGGCAGAACTTGTCGGGGTAGGTTTTCTCGAACCGTTAGGCGTTATAGGAAATCGTGAGCGCGCCGGGCAAGCCCCTTGGAAAAAGCCGGATATCGAGGAGCATTGGTAATGATCTACATCGGGTGCGCCGGCTGGAACCTGTCACGGCCTTCTTTGGAAGAATTTCCCGTTTTGGGTAGCCACTTGCAGCGTTACGCGACTCGCCTTAACGCGGTAGAGGTCAACAGTTCGTTCTATCGATCGCATCGGCCCCAAACCTATGCTCGGTGGGCAGCGTCGGTGCCAGAAGGTTTCAGATTCTCGGTCAAGGCGCCACAGACAATCACCCACGAACGGCGGTTGATGAATTGTGAGACACCGCTGAAGGACTTTTTAGAGCAGTGCGGCCAGCTCGAAGGCCGTCTCGGTTGCATTCTGCTGCAGTTACCACCGTCACTGCAGTACGAGGCAAAAATTGCTCAGAACTTTTTTGAGCTAATGCGCAAGCACTACGCGGGGCCACTGGCGCTAGAACCTCGGCATCCATCCTGGCGGGATGCAGACGCTAAATTGTCGGCATTTCAAATCGCCCAGGTAGGCGCGAGTCCACCCCGTTTCGGTGACGATGAGCAGCCCAGTGGTTGGCCAGGCATGGTGTATTGGAGACTGCATGGCGTCCCCCGGACTTACTACAGTTCATACCCGAAAGAGTATCTGCAGCGCTTGTCGCAACGGCTCGAAGTGAGTAGGGCCAACAATGTGCCCACCTGGTGCATTTTCGACAACACCACGTCCGGAGCTGCGTTAGGCAACGCTCTTATGATGCAGGCATTGCTCAACCCTGTTGAGGCCGCGAGACAGCGAGTGAGTGTGGCACCAAGTAAGGCGTGTTAGACCAGTGAAGGTCCTGGGTAGCAATTCGCTCTCAGGGATTCACGGCTTGATGAGTTCAGGCGGCATAAGCTGCTATGAGAGACTGTGGCAGGTGGGGCATTGCTCAAGAGCTTGCAGTCGAAGTCCCTGCCTTCTGAATGTCTTTATTTCAAACGGCGCCTGCAGTGTGTGAAGTATTTTTCTCAAATAGCAGATCTGAACGTCGATGATCTTGGTGCCAGGGTTGAATTGATATCCCCAGACCTCGCTGAATATCGTTTTTCTGCTCATCACCGTCCCTTGGTTGAGAAGGAGGAGTGCCAAGAGACGGGCGGGCGTCGCCTGGAGCAATAGGCATCGCTCATTGACGCGTAAGAGATTGACACGTGTATCCAGGATTAGAGTCGCATCCAGGCCGACAGCAGATATCTTTATCTGGCCAGCTTCGCTGTACCAGAACCGCTGTTCGATACTGCTTCCCGCCCTCCGCCCGCACTGGGCAACCACCTCGGATCTGGACATGGTATGTCGCTCAGCCGTGGTGCCCGAACAAAAGTGGAACACCACATGAATCGCTCAGGCGCTCCATGTAGTCACGAACCAGCTTCGGGAACTCAATCTCACGGACGATAGACAGCGACCGAAGCACCGGCCACAGTGTGATGTCGTTGATGCCAACAGCCTTTCTCTCAGCTACAAGTGGTGCCAAGGCCTCAAGCATAGGCTGGATAGATGCAAGTAGTTTTGGCATGGCTTCGCGCAGCATCTCCAGATTACCAAAAGCCAGCTCTTCACGCTGACGGTAGGCCTGTTTCGCCTCTGGCGTGGCGATCTCTGCGAAATTGCCCTCTACGAATCGTGGGATAAACAGTCTGAGTGCTGTTGGCCACACTTCCTTGATCCACTCATCCAGTGCGCGGTCTTGCGGAGCAAGGAGGGCAGTGGGCCCCAAACTATCCAGGTATCGAACAATGTCCAGGCTTTCGCCGATGTGGCTTCCGTCATCCTTGCGCAAGATGGGCAGAGCCTTCCTACCGATCAGTCGAATCGGCGTCTTGGCGTCACCCTCCATGACGACTTCAAGAGTAACTGGAAGACATTTGAGCCCAGCGATCATCCGGGCCCGTGTGCAGAATGGGCAGTGTTCGTAGATGTAGAGTTTCATCATGTTGACCTCTCCAATAACCTGTCCGGCGTGATGGACTCAGAACTGCACTGAACGAGTGAGTCCACCGTCGACCAGCAGGTTTGTGCCCGTTGTAAAGCTGGCAGCAGGGCTGGCCAGGAAAACCACGGCCTTTGCTACCTCCTCCGGCGTAGCCATACGTCCCATCGGGTTTTCGGCCAGGCATTTGGCAAAGGTTTCGGGCTGCTCGCGCTCGATGTCACCCCATACACCATCAGGGAAGTACACGTTGCCAGGGGATACTGAGTTGACTCGAATACCCTCGCTTGCATGGCGAACCGACAGGGTTTTGCCATAGTGAAGCAAGGCGGCCTTCAAGATGCCGTAGGGTTCTGCGAACATATCAACCTCACGGCCCGATACGCTTGAGATCAAGACTACCGAAGCTGCTTGCGACTCGCGTAGAGCAGGCAGAGCCGCTTTGATCATCGTGGCACTGCCCAGCAGGTCGGTATCGAAAGCTCGGCGCCAGGTCTGCAGATCATCTCCCCCGGCCAGGGCACTGACGTTTGGTATGACAATGTCGAGCCCGCCCAAGCGCGTCGCCGCATTATCTACCCAGGCACGAACCTGTTCTGGTTGGGTGACGTCTACGGCAGTGCCCGAGGCGTGTTCACCAAATTCGATCTGGGCGTTGCGCACGCCCTTTTCACCGCGAGCGCAGAACGCAACGTGCGCGCCTTCGGCGAGGAAGAGCTGGACGATTGCTCGGCCAATGCCCCGCGATGCGCCGCTGACCAAAACGCGTTTACCCTGCAGACCTAGATCCATGGTTTTTCTCCTCTGTCGAATAGCTCCAAGACGGGGCCCTAGCGAGCCCCGACGCTGGCCTTACTTGCGTAGCTTGTAGGCAATGATCTCGTCACTGGTTCCGGTTTCCATAAAGGCATGACCAGAAGCAGAAACCAGTACGTATTGCTCGCCGTTGACTTCATAGGAAATCGGATTGGCTTGCGCACCCACTGTCAGCACGTCTTCCCACAGCACTTCACCGGTGGCCGTGTCGATGGCGCGGAACAGGTTGTCAGTTGCAGCCCCAACGAATGTCAGACCGCCCGCCGTGGTCACGGTGCCACCGTTGTTGGGCAAGCCGATATTGAGTGGCAAGTGCGACGGGATGCCGAACGGGCCGTTGCGACGCGCGGTGCCCAGAGGTTCGTCCCATACGGTCTTACCGGTGTCCAGGCTGACTGCACGAATTCCACCGTAGGGTGGCGCCGAGCACGGCACGCCGGTGCCCCAGTTGCGCCAGCCGGCATTTACGCTGATTGCATACGGTGCGTTGACCTGCGGATAAGTCGAGGCGCCGCCTTCACCTTTACCTGACTTGCTGCCGGCCTTGTTCAAGGCCGTCTCGTCAGGCTTCGGCGCGTAGATAGGTTTAAGCCCCATCTTGTCAGCCTGCTCTCGCGGGATCAGTTGGTTGAGGTTGGGGATGTCGTTGTAGTTGGCAATCAACAGCCGTCGCACCGGATCGATGGCCACCGAGCCCCAATCCGACCCACCGTTGTAGCCAGGGTATTGAATCCATGGGCGATCGACGGAAGGCGGCGTTAGATAGCCCTCGTAGTTCGCCTGGCGGAACTGAATACGGCACATCAGCTGGTCAAGTGGGGAAAAGCCCCACATGTCTGCTTCGGTCTTGGGGGCCTTGCGCAAGGTGTGCCACTCGGAGGTGGGCTGAGTATCGGCCAGGAAGTCTGGCTCCACAGATCCGCCTTTCGGGGCCTTCACCTCGCCGATAGGGATCAGCGGTTCGCCTGTGGCACGATCCAGGATGTAGATATCACCTTGCTTGGTCGGCAGCAGCACCGCGGGTACCGGCTTCCCATCCTTGCCCGGGTAATCCAGCATGGTCGGTTGACTGCCCAGGTCGTAGTCCCAGACATCGTGGCGAATGGTCTGGAAGTGCCAGACGTCTTTACCCGTTTTTACGTCTACCGCCACCAGTGAGGTGGAATATTTGTTCTCGGCTGCGCTGCGGTTGGAGCCGTAGTAATCGATCGAAGAGTTGCTGATCGGCAGATAGACATAGCCAAGCGCCTCGTCGCCAACTGCTGCCGTCCACATGTTCGGCGTGCCACGGGTGTAGGTGCTGCCTTCAGCTGGGCCATGAACGTTTGCCGGGTTAGCCAGATCCCAGGCCCAAGCCATTTTTCCCGTTACGGCGTCATAGCCGCGAATGACACCTGAGGGCGCATCTTCATCCTGGCCGTCCCGAATCTGCGCACCGGTGACAATCACACCGTTGACGATGGCGGGCGGTGCCGTTACTGCGTACCAGCCGGGGACTTTCTTACCCAGACCTTCCCACAGATCAACCGCGCCATTTTGACCAAAGTCTTTGCAAGGCTCACCGGTATGCAGGTCGACCGCGACCAACCTCGCGTCGAGGGTGGCCTCGACAACGCGGCTGCGGCATTGGGCGGATTCAGGAAGCTGCGGGGCGGTATATACCGCGACGCCTCGACAGGCTGCTGCGTGAGGAATGGCCTGATCGGGGACGCCAGGGTCATGGCGCCAGTTCTCTTTACCTGTTGCGGCGTCGATCGAGATGAGTATGTTTTTGGCAGAGCACATCAGCAGATCGTTGCCGATCTTGACCGGCGTTGTTTCTGGTGAATAGCGGCTGCCCGGGTTCGGTAGATCCCTGGTGTGATAGACGAAGGCGCGCTCCAGGCGCCCGACGTTATCAGGGGTAATCTGCTTGAGTGGGCTGAAGCGCTGGGCATTGTGATCGCCACCGTAGAACGGCCAGTCGCTGCCGACCTGCGGTACGTCCCGAGCCTGAGCGAACTGCATCTGCAGCGTGCAAGAAACCGCAATGGCAAGCACGCCACCGCATTTGACGGATGTGAACATGACAGACCTCGTTACGCAGCAGTGCGAGGAGCGCGGCGCAGCGCCGGCGACAGGAAAAGAATGAGCAACAGGATTACGGTCATGGCCACCAGACGTGGCACCAGCCCCCACCAGTTAAGCCCGACCTCCCACAGTGCCCAGATCACGGTCAGCCCCCAGATAACGGCGAAGAGGTACAGTGCGCTGCGCCGTTGCTTCCAGAGCAAGGCTGCGGCGACTATGCACCCTGCACCTGTGAGGCCGTAGTACCAGCTTCCGCCCAACGCGATTAGCCATACCCCGCCTCCGAACAGGGTCATGCCAAACACACCAAGGGCCACCGCCAATACGACGGTTGCCAGCCGCCACTTCCCGCCAGAACCAGACTGGGCCTGGTCGTTGTTGCGGGATACACCACTACGTTGATTCATGACGCTACTGCTTCCTTCATTACAAGTCATTCAAGCCACCGCCTGATTGGCAGGTGTGACCAGCCCGATCGGGCGGCGGGTACAGAACATCGAGAGGATCGCGCCCACTACCAGCAAGGCGCCGACCACCACGAAGGCCAAGGCAAAGCTGCCGGAGCCGGCAACCACATAGCCGGTCACGATCGGCGCCAGCAGCCCAAACAGATTGCCGACCGCTGTGATGAAGCCTGCTGCAGTGCCGACGTCGTCTTCAGAGCGCACCAAGTCGTTCACAAGCGAGAGGTTCAGAGAAATCGCCGAAGCGCAGGTCGCCAACGACAGGGTGATCACAAACAGAATTGACCAGGTGCTGTCGATCGCTGGCACCAGAAAGATGACCGAAGAGGCGAGCAACACACTCGCTACCACCATGCGACGCTGTCCTGTTTCGGCTGCACCTGGGCGCATCGCCTTGTCACTCAGGCGGCCAATAACGATGGCGAGAATCGCCGCACCAAGGTATGGGATAGCGGTGTAGATGCCGCTGGACATCACTGTCAGGCCTTTCTCAGCCTGCAGGTAGGTCGGCAGCCAGGTCAGGAAAAAGTAGGTAGCGTAAACAGCGCACCCATGCGATAGGGCAATGGCCCACATGCTGCTGGAGCGTGCGAGGCCCTTGAGGCCAAGCGATACAGCCTGCGCCGGCTCGGCCCCGTGTGAGACGCTACCTTCAGCAATCTCCGCGCGTTCGGCATCGTCAAGCCATGGGGCTTTGGCAGGGTGGCTGTACCATTTCAACCAGGCAGCCAGCCAGAGGAATCCCAACGCACCGGCTACGACAAACGCGATGCGCCAGCCAAACGCGCTAATCAGCCAGCCAAAGCCAATGGCGCCGATGGCCGGGCCTACCAGGCTGCCGCTGTGGAACACGGCGGTGGCCATGCCACGCTCTTTGAGTGGCATCCATTCGCGGATGACGCGCGCGCCGGCAGGGTAGGTAGTGGCTTCACCCATGCCCATGATTAGCCGGCACGTGAGCAATGAAATAAACCCGGTCGACAATGCGGTGCAGGCAGTGGCTACCGACCATACCCCGATGCCGTAACCGTTGACCTTTTTAGGGCCAAAGCGGCCTACGAGGTAGCCCATGGGGATGAGGGCCAGAAAGTAGAGCCATACGAAGGACGAGAAGAGGTAGCCCATCGCAACCGGCGAGATATCGAATTCCTCCTTGAGCACTTTGGAGGCAACCGAAAGCGAAACTCGGTCAACGTAGTTGATCAGTGTCAGGGTGAAGAGAAACGCGTAGATCCACACACGCTTTTTCTTCAACAGACTGGTGTCTTTTTGCATCGCCATCACCTTGTAGTTATAGGGACGATCCAGGGACGAAACACTCGGGGCGTCGGCACAATGGCTCGCTCACCTTGCCCGGGCAGTGGGCAACGCAGAGTGAGCGGCCATCGCAGATCAGCAATCGATCAGCCCAGCCAACGCTGGATGTTGGCGACCATGACTTCTTTGGAAATGCCGTAGCGGTCATGAAGGGTCGGCAGCGCACCTGCATCCAGGAACTGGTCAGGCAGCGCCACGTGACGAACTTCCGGTTGCACGCGGGCTAGTAGCAGCGCCATGGCTATGGCCTCACCGAGGCCACCGATCTGGGTGTGGTTTTCCGCGATGACAACCAGCCGGCCTTCGCGGCGACATTGTTCCAGGATGGTCGCGACATCGAGCGGCTTGATCGTCGGTACGTGCAAGACCGCGGTGTCGATTGTGTGCTTGGCCAGTTCGTCTGCTGCTTCAAGGGCGCGCATAGTCATGAGGCCCGAGGAAATGATCAGCACATCTTTGCCGTCACGTAGCAGCTTGGCTTTGCCCAGCTCGAATGTGTAGTCGTACTCATCGAGGATGAGGGGCACGCGTCCACGGGGTAGGCGCATGTAGACCGGGCCGTTATGCTCCGCTATCGCGGCTACACATTGCTCCGTCTCCAGTGCATCGCAAGGGTCGATGACCATCATCTGGGGGATGGCTCGCATCATCGCCAAGTCTTCGGTGGCCTGATGGCTTGGGCCGTAACCGGTAGTCAGGCCCGGCAGCGCTGCACAGATCTTCACGTTCAGGTTCTCTTCAGCGATTACCTGATGAATGAAGTCATAAGCTCGGCGAGTGGCGAATACTGCATAGGTGGTGGCGAACGGTACGAAACCTTCTTTTGCCATACCTCCAGCCGCAGCCATGAGCAGTTGCTCGGCCATACCCATCTGCAGGAATCGCTCTGGATAGCGTTGGGCGAAGATATGTAAGTCGGTGTACTTGGCCAGATCAGCTGTCATGCCGACGATGCGAGGGTCCTTCTGGCCTGCCTTGACCAGGGCGTGGCCAAACGGTGCAGGCGTGGTGCGCTGTCCCTCGCTGGCGATGGACGCGATCATGGACGACGTGGTGAGCTTCGGCTTTGCTGGGGAGGCGGCGGTCATTGTGGGCTCCTTGGCGCGTGGATCTCATCGAGGACTGCGAGGGCTTGCTGCCACTCCTGGGGCTCGACCCGGATGAAGTGGTTCTTGTCACGCTGCTCCAGGAAGGGCACGCCTTTACCCATCAGAGTGTCGAAAAGAATGACTCTCGGTTTTTCGCCTTGTACCGCCCGCGCGATGTCGAAGGCCTGGATCACAGCCTGCAGATCATTGCCGTCGACACGTTGCACGTGCCAACCGAACGCGGCCCACTTGTCGACAAGAGGCTCGAACTGGAGGATGTCGTGGGAAGGGCCGTCCGCTTGCTGGCGGTTGATGTCCACCAGATTGATGAGGTTGCCGAGCTTGTGGTGCGAAGCCGACATGGCAGCCTCCCACACCGCGCCCTCGTCCAGCTCGCCATCGGACATCGAGTTGTAGACGAACGCATCGTTACCTTTCATGCGCAAACCCAGCGCCTGACCCACCGCAATAGCCAGCCCCTGGCCTAGGGAGCCGCCCGAAATTTCCATGCCGGGTGTGTACGTGGCCATGCCGGACATCGGCAAGCGACTGTCGTCGGAGCCATAGGTTTGCAGCTCATCTTCTGGCAATACGCCGGCTTCCAGCAGCGCGGCATACAGGGCGATTGCGTAGTGCCCATGGGAAAGCAGGAAGCGGTCACGGCCTTCCCACTCGGGTTGATCCGCGCGAATGTTCATCGCGTGGCAGTAGGCAACAGCCAGTACGTCGGCCCAGCCCAGTGCCTGGCCGACATATCCTTGGCCCTGGACTTCGCCCATACGCAGGGCGAACCGTCGGATTCGCCAGGCATGCGTCGACATCCGGGCAAAATGGTCATTGCGACTCTCGGTCATATTGTTCTCCATTGGTGACCAGCGATCCGGAGTTACTGACGCAACGGATTCATCAGTAACCAGCCGAATTGAGTAACCCCTTGATGATCATGTAAAAATACAGGCTCGACAAAAGGTTTAAATTCGCCAGTCAATGAATTGGATTCACCAATGAAGATCTTGAAAAAGGTACCTCTTTCAGCCCTGAGGGTATTCGAAGCGGCGGGTCGAACCTGCTCTTTTGTAGAAGCAGCAAAGGAGCTGGATCTCTCGTCAAGCGCGGTAAGCCATGCCATACGCAAATTGGAAGTCGCCGCTGAAGTCTCTCTGTTCACTCGCAGTACGCGCCATACGGCGCTGACAACCGAGGGCGCCATGCTGCTGGATCATGTGCAGCGTGGTTTCGAGGAGATGAGCCGGGGATTGGCGATTGCGACCAATGAGCCCGCAGTGCCGCTGCGCCTTCACGTGGCACCGACGTTCGCCAGCCAGTGGTTGGTGCCGCGCCTGGCCGGCTTTCTGCGTGATCATCCCGGCATCGACCTGCGGATATCCGCCAGTACTGACTATGCACTGTTCGACAACGATGATTTCGACCTGGACATCGTCTACGGCGAACCCAGGGTCTCTTCGCACGAAAAGACGCCGCTGCGCATTGAAGAGCTAACACCCCTATGCAGTCCTGAGGTTGCCCAGCATCTTCGCTCCCCGCAGGATCTGTACTCCCAGTTTCTTATCCAGAGCGATGGTCAATCCGTGCAATGGAAAGGGTGGTTTGCGGCCAATGGAATGCATCCACCGAACAGTTATGGCTTGGCGTTCGATCGAAGCTCCATGGGTATTGCAGCAGCGGCGGGCGGCCTGGGAGTAGTGCTTGAATCTGACCTGGTGGCTGAGCAGGAGCTGGCAAGCGGTCGGCTGGTCAGCCCGCTTCGGCATGTCAGCAACAGTGTCCGCTACGTTGGCCACTACCTCGTGCATCCTCGGCGGCATAGGCAACCGCACGCAGTGACTCAGTTCAAGCAGTGGCTGTTCAAAGAGTTAGCTGTCCCTTGATGCTGAATGGGGGCTCGGAACTCCTATCATTTCGGGACAAGCTTCAAGTTCAGCTCGTAATATCAGACCGGCTGGCGGCCTTGCTGCACCTGCTTTTTATCGCCTTGAGGCGCCAATTTGTCCAAGATCTGCTCACGACACACGCTTAGCACTTCATCAGCAAGCGGAGAATCGTCCGGGCAGGCTCGAGACAGAATCAAGGCGCCGAGGACGTGCGCAAATGTATCGATGATTTCCGCCCGGCTTACCTTAGGCTCGTTTCCCTGTAAAACCTCCAGCACCCCCTCAATTCCAGCCTCGTAAACTGCTTTGATGTCATCTGACTGGCGAGCAGCGTCTCCTCCCAGTGCCGCTAGCGTGCAACCTTTTCCTTTCTCATCGCGGTGCTTGCGAGACAGGTAGAAATTGACGAAGTCGGCCAACTGGATGCCGTGCAGCTGCTCGGCCGTCTTATTGATTCCGCAAGTCGCGGATTCGCCCATCAAGTCCGCCTTGGACTTGAAGTGCTTGTAAAAACCGCCGTGGGTAAAGCCGGCAGCAGCCATGAGGTCGGCAACACCCACGCCGTCGTAGCCGCGTTCACGGAATAATGTAGAAGACGTCTCCACGATATGGGCCCGGTTAGCTTGTGCCTGGGCCTTTGTGACCTTCATTTCTGTGCTGTCTCCGCTATCAAGCCAACCAATATCATACATTGATGATGTTCATCATCAAAGGCGTTGACTGATAAGATTATGATCATCATCATTAGCCCGTGTCTTCCACCGAGAGAGCAAAACGTCATGAGCTATACCCATTTCACCGTTCCGACCCGCACAGTTGAAGTAGGCGGTGACGCTTTCACTTACCGTCGCTGGGGCAACCCTTCTGGTGTGCCGCTGGTCTTCATCGCCCACTTCCGTGGCGGGCTCGATCACTGGGATCCGATCATCACTGATGGTCTGGCGGCGGGACGTGAAGTCATCCTGCTCAACGGTAGAGGTGTGGCTTCTTCGTCGGGTATTCCGGCCACGACCATTGAGCAAATGGCGGATGACATTGCAGCAGCCATCAAGGCCTTGGGGCTGACCCAAGTCGACCTGCTCGGCTTCTCAATCGGTGGACTGCAGGTTCAGGAAGTGGCACTTCGTCACCCTGAGTTGGTGCGCAAGCTCCTGCTGATCGGCACCGGACTGCGCGGCGGTGATCCAACCATGGCGGAGGGTGTGAGAGAAGCCGCTTCGAACCCCGTTCCGACCATCGAAGACTTCCTGTTTCTTTTCTTCGGTCGTTCGGAAACTGCCAAAAAAGCGGGCCTGGCTTTCTGGGAACGGCGCAACCAGCGTTCCGATCAGGACACCCCAAGCTCCATTGACGTCGCCCTGGCCCAGGGCGCTGCTTTTGCAGCCTATGTCCAGTCGGCGCAGGGAGAGAACCGCTTCTCCTACCTCCACGATCTCAAGCAGCCCACCTTGGTAATCAATGGCGTCGACGACGTCATGATCCCTTCGATCAATTCGTGGAACCTGGTGCAGAACATCCCCGATGCCCAGTTGCTGATCTACCCCGACTCCGGTCACGCCGCTCATTTCCAGTATCCCGAGCGCTTCCTGAAGCACGCGCTCCAATTCCTGGAAGAGTAAGACCAAGCCTGCTGGGCTGCTGCAAGCGGACCGTTACCCATTTGAGATTACCCACATGACTCAGTCTTTTGACACTGAAATCAAGTACATCGCTGCACCCAACAAGACTCTCAAGGTCGATGGTGTTGCCTTCGCTTACCGTGAGCTGGGACGCAAAGGTGGTGTCCCCCTCATCCTCCTGAACCACTGGGGGGCCGTTCTCGACAACTTCGATCCACGCATCGTCGATGAGTTGGCCAAGCATCACCATGTGATTGCCACGGACTATCGCGGCGTTGGTTTGTCTGGTGGCGTTGCGCCGCTCACCGTCGCAGAAATGGCCCGCGATTCCGTGGCGTTTATCAAGGCGCTGGGCTTCGACAAGGTCGACCTCTTCGGCTTCTCGTTGGGTGGCTTTGTTGCTCAGCAGATCGCGATCACCCAACCCGGCCTGGTGCGCAAACTGATTCTGACCGGCACTGGCCCTGCAGGGGGTAAGGACATTGACCAGGTCGCCGTAGTGTCCATGCCGCTGATTGAGAGGGCGACGTCCGAAGGGATCGATCCGAAGACCTATCTCTTCTTCACTTCGAGTGAGGCGAGCCAGCAGGCTGCCAACGCTTTTCTGAAGGCCATGCTTGAGCGCCAGACCGACCGGGATGTTCCAGTCCCCCAGGAAGTCTTCGGTCGCCAGCTTCAAGCCATCCAGGCTTGGGGGCAGCAAGCCCCGCAGGACTTGTCTAGCCTGGATATTCCCGTACTCATCGCCAACGGCGACCAAGACATCATGGTGCCGTCCGAACTGAGCGGTGATATGGCAGAGCGCATTTGCGGCTCTACGCTGGTTATCTACGAGGATGCGGGCCACGGGGGGATTTTCCAGAACCACGCTGACTTCTCCGCGAAAGCGCTCGCATTTCTTGCTGCCTGATCCATTTATCAACATTTGAGCAAGAGCGGGGCTTCCCGTTTTTCTTGCTGAAGGAGTAACTCATGACATTCAAAGCGCTGCTTCTCACCAAAGAGGGCGAATCGGTCTCGTCGAACGTGGTGAATTTCTCTGAAGCGGATCTCATGCCAGGGGACGTCACGGTCGCTGTGGAGTTCTCCACGGTGAACTACAAAGACGCGATGGCACTCACGGGGCGGGGTGGTGTTGTGCGCAGCTACCCTTTGATCCCAGGGATCGACTTGGCTGGCACCGTCATCGAGTCGAGCAACCCGGAATTCAAGGCAGGAGATCGGGTGCTCGCAAATGGCTGGGAGCTTAGCCAGAGCCACCATGGTGGGTTTGCTCAGAAGGCCCGGGTGAAGGGTGAGTGGCTGGTCAAAATCCCGGATGAATTCACCACCAAAGATGCCATGGCTATCGGAACCGCTGGCTACACAGCGATGCTGAGCGTGCTGGCTCTCGAGCACGGCGGACTGACTCCCGAGCGTGGCGATATCTTGGTGACCGGGGCCAACGGAGGTGCTGGCTCTATCGCTATCGCGCTGCTGGCGAAGCTTGGTTATCGAGTGGTCGCCTCAACAGGTCGTCTCAGCGAGTCGGATTACCTCAAGTCGCTTGGTGCCGCTGAGGTCATCGACCGTCATACGTTGTCTGAAGCAGGTCGCCCAATCGGGGCAGAGCGTTGGGCCGGTGCGATAGACTCGGTTGGCAGCCATACCCTGGCCAACGTCTTGGCTCAAACGAAATATCGCGGTGTGGTAGCCGCCTTTGGCCTGGCTCAAGGCGCTGATCTTCCTGGGTCGGTGCTGCCCTTCATTCTGCGCAACGTGACGCTTGCCGGGATCGACTCGGTGAATGCACCGCGTGAAGTGCGCCTTCAAGCGTGGTCTCGCCTGGCACGCGACCTCGATTTGGTCAAGCTGGGTCAGACCGTCCAAACCGTTGGTTTGGCAGATGTACCGCGCGTTGTTCGCGAGCTTTTCGAAGGGAAGGTGCGTGGACGTACTGTGGTCAATGTGAACGAGTGAGGCCATCACTTCGAGGAGTCGGATAAATGAGTCAGCCTAGCGCAATCGTGTTTGGTGTTGGCACTACCCGCGGTGTTGGGGGAGCGGTCTGTAAGCGTTTTGCCCAAGAGGGGTATCACGTCATTGTCACAGGCCGAACCTTGGAAAAGATCGAGGAAGTCGTTGCAGACATTCGGAGTTCCGGCATCGGGAGCGCCGAAGCGTTGCAGACTGATGTCACCGTCGAAGGGCAAGTCATCGCAGCGTTTGATCTTGCGATGTCTCCAGGCGCGGGCCGAGCCCCTGCTGACGTCGTGGTCTTCAACGCGGGCAATAACGCCCTGATCGATTTCACTCAGCTCACGGCCAGCCAGTTCGAGGACTTTTGGCGAGTAGGCTGCTACGCCGGCTTCCTCGTTGGCAGAGAAGCAGCCAGGCGGCTGGTTCCTCTCGGGCGAGGCACCGTGATTTTTACCGGTGCTTCTGGAAGCTTGAGGGGCAAGCCTGGCTTTGCCCACTTTGCCGCCGCCAAGGCGGGATTGCGAATGATCTCCCAGAGCATGGCACGCGAGTATGGGCCTAACGGCATTCACGTTGCTCACGTCGTGATCGATGGCGGCATCCTGGGTGACCGACTGCGAAATGCCGCCCCGGCCAGGGTGGAGAGCATCGGGGCAGAAGGGCTGTTGGGATACGGGGCGATTGCTGAAAACTACTGGACGTTACATCGCCAGCCACGATCCGCCTGGACTCAAGAACTCGACCTTAGGCCGTTCAAAGAAAATTGGTGATTGCCTGATCCTCCAGCACTTCGGGCACGTCAACATTTTGGAATGCTGAAGACATGAAAGCGTTTCTGATTGATCGCTACGGCAAAAATGTCGTTGGTGATATCTCTGAAGTTCCAGAGCCCAAGGTGGGCGATTTCGATGTTTTGATTGAGACTCACGCTGCAAGCGTGAACGTTCTTGATATCAAAATCCGCAAGGGCGAGTTCAAGTTGATTCTGCCTTTCCAGATGCCCCTGATCTTGGGTAACGATGTCGCTGGCAGCGTGAAGCGGATTGGTAGGAAAGTCAGTCGTTTGCGTGTGGGCGACGAGGTCTACGCACGTGTAGACCAGGCGCGTATGGGCGGCTTTGCGCAATTCGTCGCCGTCAACGAAGCGGCAGTCTCGCCCAAGCCTACCAATCTGAGCATGGAGGAGGCGGCTTCACTGCCATTGGTGGCTCTCACTGCCTGGCAGGCTTTGGCGGAAATGGCTAACGTTCAACCAGGGCAAAAGGTTTTGATCCATGCCGGCTCCGGTGGCGTCGGTAGCATCGCCATCCAAGTCGCCAAGCACCTGGGAGCATTCGTCGCAACAACCACGAGTACCGTCAATGTGCCGTGGGTTAAGGCGCTGGGTGCCGATGTGGTGATCGATTACAAGACCCAGCAGTTCGAATCGCAGTTGAGTGATTACGATGTCGTGCTCAGTGGGCTGGGCGGTGATGTTCTCGAAAAATCCCTCCAGGTACTGAAGCCAGGTGGTCAGTTGATTTCCATCTCTGGCCCACCTACCCCTGAGTTTGCTGAGCAGCTTCGCCTTTCCTGGTTGTTCAAGCAGGTCGTGCGTTTGATCAGCCGTGGGATCAGGAAAAAATCTGAGCAGAAGGGCGTCAGCTACAAGTTTCTGTTCATGAGGGAGAGTGGTGCGCAACTGGCTGAACTGGCCAAGCTGGTTGAAGCCGGCGATATCAAGCCTGTGGTAGATCGCACCTACCCGTTGGGCTCGACGCGTGATGCTCTGGCTTACGTCGCGCAAGGCAGAGCCAAAGGCAAGGTGGTCGTGAAGGTGAGGTGATCACCTGAGAGCAAAGGGGAGCGAAAGCTCCCCTTTTTCATGGCTAGGGGGTTCGTAGGGGTGGCTCAATAAGCCATCGAGGACTTATTCCGCCCTGGCCCTGGTTCGGTAGTCAAGAAGCACACGAATGCTGTGACCATGGCACTCACGAGCACCACTCCAAGCACCGCATGCGGGGGCAAACGTGAGCAGGGGTGTCGCAGGTGGTCTTCAGGTAATCCTTTCGATCCATTGCGGTCATTCACATTCCTCTGTTTGAAATGCCTGTCTCAGAGATCAGCCTTGCCGCCCAGCTTCATATGCAGGGGTCGACTGGCGAGGGCCGCATCGCCCTGCTAGCCTGAAACATCGTGTTCAAGAAGCTGTGTTCAATCATGAACTTATCTAATTCATGGTTCAGTCTGATAACCGCTCAAAGCAATCGGTCAGATCGCGATCACCGTTCCGTTCTATGGAAATAGGAGCTTCCATGCAAAATATCACTGATATAGAGCCGGCTCAGGATTTGTCATCTTTCATCGGTACCCACTTCATCTATACGTACGCCAACGGTTGGAAATATGAATGGTACGCTCGTAATGCGCACACTTGTGACTACCGAATTCATCAGGGGCTAGTCGGCGGACGGTGGGTAACGCATCAAACGATGACCTTGGTACAAGTCGGCGCGGGTCTTTTCAAAGTTGATTGGCATGAGCCGACCGGGACCTGTGTGAGCCTTTTGTTCGACGTTGCGCAACGCCGACTTCACGGAACAATTTTCTTCCCCCAATGGATTGCTGGAGAAGGGCAGCACCCGGAGAAAACAATCTGCTACCAGAATGACTTCATAGAGGACATGAATCGATTTCGAGACGAGGGCCCGGCGTACCCTTATGTCATTATCAGCGAATTTGCCAAAATAACATTTATGGAACAACGCGGCGCTGATAATGATGAAGTGATAAATGCTGCGCCCGGACAACTTCCAGACGGTTTTCTCGATAGACAAAATTGAGGTCTAGTTTCGATTGAGTCCGACGCTCAGCGATTGCGTCCTAGTAATATGCGTTGGGGAGGGTAAAAGGCCATTCGAGCGTATTCCCTGACCTGCTTTCTGCTGCCCCACCCCGGGTTGACCGGCTTCTCGAGCGCTGAGGCTCAAGGTAGGCCAGGAGTGACGGCAGCAGCTCTCTCTGCACTTGAGCGCAGTTCTGCGATGTCGCGCTTTGGCGGTGTACCGAATTGACGCACGTACTCGCGGCTGAACTGTGACGGGCTTTCATAGCCGACCTTGAAGGCAGCGGTAGCGGCATCCAGATGCTCGTTGAGCATCAACCTTTTTGCCTCGTTCAACCTCAGCCATTTTTGGTACTGCAGCGGGCTCATGGCGGTGAGCTGACGGAAATGCTGATGGAAGGTGGAGAGCCCCATCTGAACCCGGGAGGCCAGTTCGTCCACTCGCAGCGGCGCGGCGTAGTTCAGCTTCATCCAGTCGATGGCCTTGGCAATTCGATGGCCCTTGCTGCCTACGGAGGCGATATGGCGCAGCAGAGGGGCCTGGTCACTCAACAGCAACCGATAGTGGATCTCTCGTTGTACCAGAGGCCAAAGTACCGGTATCGCAGCCGGCTCCTCTAGCAGCTGAATCAGACGGGCGAAGCTCTCCAGCAATTTCGGGCTCAGTTCTCCCACGCCAGCGCTGGTATGGAAAGGCTGACCATTTACAGGAAGATGACCATCTTGCGCAATCAGCTCCGCCAGCGTGCGCAGGTCGAGCTTGAATACCAAGCCAAGACACGGTGCTGCATCGCTGGCCATCGTGACGGCTGAATTGGCGGGAATGTTTAGCGAGGTGACCAGAAAGCGAGTCGTATCGTAGGGGAATACAGCACCGCCAATGACCATTTCCTTGGCGCCCTGCGCGACCAGCACGATGCTCGGCTCGACGATGCAGGTGATTGGAGGGGCTGGGGCGTTACGTCTATACACGCTGAGGTCGGCAATGCCTGTCGCGAAATCACCAGCAGTGGGCGCGTGGGCGCCGATCACCCTGCACAGGGTGGCCAGTGGGTTCGTGCTTACGGGTAGCGGTGCGGTGGCGGCCATGGTGAGGGTTCCGATCATCGTATGGCAAAACACTACTTGCGCGTCACTTCAGCTGTCCATGTCCGAAGTGTACGGTCTGGACATTTAGGCAAGAAAACTGACCGTTTGCTCTACTGATGCGCCGCTTCACGCGCAGAAGATTAGGGCTAGGCGAGATGGTCAGTGTTCTTAGCAATGAAGGCCACTCGTTGCACTTCCATTTTGAGCAGACAGGAAGATGTGCATGAGGTCTTTATTCGTTGCGTTTGCCTTGATGGCCATTCCATTCACTGCGGGAGCCGCCGATATGTCCTATGGGGCCAACAATTTCTACAAGAGTGAGCAGGTTTCACTCGAACGGGTTTCCTTCAAAAACCAGTTCCAGATGACCACGGTCGGCAACCTGTACCTTCCGAGAAAACAGAGCGTCAATGCCAAGCATCCTGCCATCATCGTCGGGCACCCAATGGGGGCGGTGAAGGAGCAGAGCTCGAATCTTTACGCACAGAAACTGGCTGAACAGGGCTTCGTTACCCTTGCCATCGACCTGTCGTTTTGGGGCGAAAGCGACGGGCGTCCACGTAACCTGGTATCACCGGACATCTACGCCGAAGACTTCAGTGCGGCAGTCGACTATCTCAGCGCCCAGGGCTTCGTGGATCGTGACCGTATTGGCGTACTGGGCATCTGCGGCAGCGGTAGCTTCGCCATCAGTGCCGCGAAGATCGACCCACGCATGAAAGCCATTGCGACGGTCAGCATGTACGACATGGGCGCCGCCAATCGCAATGGACTCAAGCAGGGTATTACTGTCGAGCAGCGCAAGCAGGTTATTGCCGAAGCGGCTGCCCAGCGTGATGTCGAATTTGCCGGTGGGGACACCCAATACACCAGCGGCACGGTTGATCAGCTGACTGAGCAGTCCAATGACATCGAGCGGGAGTTTTACGATTTCTACCGCACCCCACGCGGTGAGTTCACCCCCAAAGGGTTGTCGCCGTTTCTGACGACGCATCCCACGCTGACCAGTAATGTCAGGTTCATGAACTTCTATCCGTTCAATGACATCGAGACGATCTCGCCACGTCCGATGCTGTTCATTGCAGGGCAGAACGCTCATTCCCGTGAGTTCAGCGAGGAGGCCTATCGCCTGGCCGGTGAGCCTAAAGAGCTGGTAATCGTACCAGGCGCAGGCCATGTCGATCTCTACGACCGCGTTGAATTGATCCCCTTCAGCACGTTGACCACTTTCTTCGGCGAGAACCTCAAGTAACTACTGCTGTCACTGGGCCCCGCTCTTACACGCTGGGCTAGGGCATCCGTGTCTTTTGAAATGGATACATCGAGAAACGCCATGAGCAGCACTGCAATATCCCTTCAACATTCAAGCCGTCAGATATGGAGCGCTGTCCTTGCGATGTCGCTCTGTGCCTTCGCCCTGGTGGCCTCTGAGTTCCTGCCAGTGAGCTTGCTCACGCCGATTGCGTCCGAGTTGTCACTTACCGAAGGCCAAGCTGGGCAGGCCATTTCCATCTCGGGTTTGTTCGCTGTAATCACCAGTCTGCTGCTTGCCACCGTCACCCAGGGGATCGACCGCAAGCCTGTGCTGTTGGTCACAACTTCGCTCATGCTGGTTTCCGGGGGGATGGTGGCGTTTGCCCCAAACTACCTGACGTTGATGGTAGGGCGCGCCGTGCTGGGCATTGCCATTGGCGGCTACTGGTCGATGTCCACTGCAGTGATGATGCGCATCGCACCTGAGGCGCTTGTGCCCAAGGCCATTGCCGTTATGCAGGGCGGTACCGCGTTGGCTACGGCAATTGCGGCGCCCGCTGGAAGTTATCTGGGTGGCATGATTGGTTGGAGAGGAGCATTCGTTTGCGTTGTGCCTTTGGCCGCCTTGGCGTTGATCTGGCAAGCCTTCACGCTGCCAGCCATGCCGAGCGAACGAACCCAAGTATCGGCCCTCGGATCCCTGCGTTTGCTGGTAGATAGCAAGGTCGCCCTCGGTATGGCTGCAGTAGCCTTCCTGTTCATGGGACAATTCACACTGTTCACTTATCTACGACCTTTCCTGGAAACGGTCACGCGTGTCGATGTGCCCACCCTCTCGCTTCTACTGTTGATTATCGGTGCCGCAGGTTTGCTGGGCACTATGTTGGTCGGCCCTCTTGTTAGCCGAAACCTGAATCGCGTTCTGGTGGGAATACCGTTGATCATGACAGCCATCGCATTCGCCGCTATCGCTGTGGGTGGCTGGATAGTTCCAGTTGCGGTTTTACTCGGCATATGGGGACTGATCGCAACGTGTGCGCCAGTGGGGTGGTTTACCTGGTTGGCCAAGGCGCTGCCGCACAATGCAGAAGCCGGTGGCGGGCTAATGGTGGCGGTGATTCAATTGGCTATCACTGCAGGCGCAACAGTAGGCGGTTTGTTGTACGACGGGATCGGCTACCCGGCTACCTTTCTTGCCAGTGGCGTATTCTTGCTCATCGCAGCCACGCTGAGTGTTATCACAAATCGCAGGCCAGCGACGCTAGCCATGTAGAGCAGGCTTTCGACTTTTCGAGGCGTCCCGCATTGCAGGCATGGTGGGCTGCTCGAAGACTACGGACCTTCTTCAGTTGAAACCCGTACCCGCTCTGACAAAGGTCTCGGCCAACTCTGCATAAAACGCCGACGCCTGCGCCTTGAAGAGACCGTCGGCGTTCTGCATCATTTTTGTGGCGCGTAAACTTCTTCTTTACCGGCTGCCTTTTCGTTATTGAGGGCAGCGATTTCCCGCTTAGCGGTCTCTACGTCAAACGAGTTGTCCCACTTCGCTATTGCGATGGTGCCAATGCCATTTCCGATGAGATTGGTTACTGCTCTGGCTTCATTGAGGAACCTGTCGATGCCCAGCAGCAGTACAAGACCAACGAGAGGAATTGAATGAATGGTGGTGAGGGTCGCGGCAAGTGTGATGAAGCCCGCACCTGCGACACCTGCAGAACCCTTCGAAGTGAGTAGGAGAACACCCAGCAAGACCAGCTGATCCATGATCGATAACGGTGTGTTGGTCGCCTGGGCCACGAAGATCGCAGCCATGGTCAGGTAGATGCAGGTGCCGTCGGCGTTGAAGGTGTATCCGGTGGGTAGCACCATTCCCACCACGGATTTCTTGCAGCCGAGCTTTTCAAGCTTTGCCATCATTCGCGGTAGCACGGCTTCGGTTGAGCAGGTACCCAATGTGACCAGGATTTCATCCTTGAAGTAGCGCAGGAACTGCGTCAGCGGAAGGCCAGACCAGCGAGCTACTGCCCCCAAAATCACCACAATGAAGATCAGGGTGGTCACGTACAGGGCGATCAGCAATTGGCCCAGTGACAGAAGCGTGCCAACTCCATACTTACCGATGGTGAAAGCCATCCCGGCACCCGCTCCAATTGGGGCCAGACGCATGACCATTGCGACAATCTTGAACAGGCCATGCAGGAACAGGTCGATGATGTTGATCAGCGGTTTGCTGGTTGGGCCCATTTGCACCAAGGCAACGCCCATCAGCACCGACAGTAGAATCACCTGCAGCATCGAGCCTTTCGCGAAGGCATCCATGAAGGTGTGAGGGATGATGTTGAGGAGAAAGTCGACAGTTCCGCCCTGTTCCTGGGCGGCTTGGCTGTACTTGCCGATAGCGCTTGCGTCCAAGGTATTGGTGTTGATGTTCATCCCTACGCCCGGCTTGACGACGTTGACGACTACCAGGCCGATAATCAGAGCCAGCGTTGAGAGAATTTCAAAATAGATCAGCGCTTTCACGCCGATGCGACCCACCTCTTTGATGTCGCCCATTTTGGCGATACCCACCACTACCGTCCCGAAAATGATCGGAGCGAGCAGCATCTTGATGAGCTTGATAAAACCATCTGCAAAGGGTTGCAGCGTTGCACCTATGGCAGGCTCCAAGTACCCAATCAGCCCGCCGATGACGATGCCAATCAATACCTGGATATAGAGCTGGCTGTACCAGCGGGACTTGGTCGTTTCCACGAGCGCACCTCATTTTATTGTTGTGATCGGCTGTGTGCTGAGCGTCATCCTGACGCTTTGGTAGTGCTGCCTCGTGGTCAAGGCAGCAACATTTGAGGATTAGCCTTCTCCCAGTTCCCGCATGACCGCATACAGCGCGGACTTGGCTTCGAAGCCAACGCCTGGAATGTCCGGCAGCCCGACATAGCCGTTTTCCACGCGGATGCCATCCGCGAATCCGCCGAAGGGCTGGAACACATCGGGGTAGGACTCGTTACCGCCCAGGTGCAGGCCTGCTGCGATGTTCAGTGACATCTGGTGGCCGCCATGGGGGACGACTCGACGGGAAGACCAGCCCAGCTCTTCCATGACCTTCAAGGTGCGCATGTACTCGACCAAGCCGTAGGAAAGGGCGCAGTCGAACTGCACGTAGTCACGATCAGATCGCATGCCTGCATGGCGGAGCAGGTTGCGGGCGTCCTGGTGCGAGAACAGGTTTTCGCCGGTCGCCATTGGCAGTTCGTAGTGATTCGCCAGCTCTGCCTGCAGGGCATAGTCGAGCGGGTCACCTGCTTCTTCGTACCAGAACAGGTTGTACGGCTTGAGGGCTTCGGCGTACGCGATGGCGGTTTTTTGGTCGAAGCGGCCATTGGCATCGACAGCCAGGCGGCGACCATCACCGACCACTTTGATCACCGCTTCGATGCGGCGGATGTCGTCTGCCAGCGGCGCTGCGCCGATCTTCATTTTGACAACGTCATAGCCGCGATCCAGATAGCCGCGCATCTCGTCCTGCAGCTTGGTGTCGTCCTTGCCTGGGTAGTAGTAACCGCCTGCTGCGTAAACCCAGACCTTGTCGTCAGCCTTGCCACCACGATAGCGGTCGGCCAGCAGGCGATACAGTGGCTTGCCTTCGATCTTGGCCACGGCATCCCAGACCGCCATATCGATGGTACCAACGGCCACCGAGCGCTCGCCGTGCCCACCAGGCTTCTCGTTGGTCATCAGGGTTTTCCAGATGGCGAACGGGTCAAGGTTGTCGTATTCCTTGTCGATCAGCGACTCTGGATCGGCTTCGGTAATGCGAGCCAGGAAGCGATCACGCATCAATGCGCCTTGACCGTAGCGACCGTTTGAGTTGAAGCCGTAGCCGATTACAGGCTTGCCGTCGCGGATCACGTCGGTGACCACGGCAACAACTGAGCAGGTCATTTTGGAGAAATCAATGTAGGCGTTGGCGATGGGCGAGGCGATGGATACGGTCTTTTCGCGGATGTCGACGATACGCATGATGCGCTCCTCTTTGTTGTTGGAGGCTTCACGGTATGCTTGGCGAAAGCGTGCGCCCAATGCTATTAATCCAGCACCCCATGCTGAAACGGCATTGCCCATGGAACTCGTCTGGCTAGAGGACTTCATTGCGTTGGCTGAGAACGGAAGCTTCGTTCGCGCGGCTGACGCACGTCATATCACCCAACCGGCGTTCAGCCGCAGAATCCGTTCGCTGGAAAGCTGGATGGGGGTGGAGTTGTTCATCCGCACGCCTCAAGGCGCGACGCTGACAGAGGCAGGCAAGCTAATCTTGCCTGGTGTGCTCGATGAGGTGGGCAGACTCTATCGAATCCGCTCCGAAGCCCAGGAGGTAGCCGGCAAGGTAGCCAAGGTGCTGCAGTTTGCGGCTACTCACTCCCTGTCATTCACGTTCTTCCCAAGGTGGATCAGATGTGCTGGTCGGGGCGCCCATCGAGGCCGTGCGGCTACATTCCGACAGCATGGCCAGCTGTGAGCAGATGCTCATGCACGGCCAGGTGCAATTCCTGCTTTGCCATGGCCACCCCGAGGTGCCGGCGCTGTTGCCGCCCGATCAATACGTCAGTAAGAAAGTCGACGATGACATCCTGATTCCTCTAGCAAGCCCGGCAGCCAGCATCGATCCTTCGCACTCGGCTATCCCTTATCTTGCCTACACCGACGAGTCGGGACTGGGGCGTATCGTTAACCATCGCTTGCGCGGCAAGCACGCCAACCTGAAGTTGCAACCGGCGTTCAGCAGCCATCTCGCCGCAGTTCTGATGTCGATGGCTCTTGAGGGTAAGGGGGTGGCCTGGCTTCCAAGAAGCCTGACGGAACAGGAGGTGGTAGATGGTCGATTGGTAAGGGCGCTGGATGCCAGCTGGGACATACCTCTCGATATCAACCTCACACGCCCACTTGCATCCATTAATCCATTTGCCGAGGCATTTTGGCGTCAGTTGCAGCAATAGCGGGCTCCATTAACGAAGCCGACTTCAAGCGCAGGTGTGCTTGCCCACCTGCGTCTTGCGCGGTTGAGCAAGACCCTCAGTTGAAAACGTCGATGGTGCCAATCGCGATAGCCGCGACGAACATTACCAGGCACGTACCGATGCTCCATCCGATGGATGCTCGCTGGTTGTCGCCGTAGTCCAGATCGAGCAGCCCACAGAGAAGGTAGGTTGAGGCAACTAGCGGGCTGAGCAGATGGACTGGCTGCCCGATCAAGCCGGCGATGGCCATCTCTTTTGCACCAATGCCGTAATGGCTCGCGGTTTCGGCCAGGATGGGAAGGATCCCGAAGTAGAAAGCATCGTTGGTCAGCACGTAGGTGAAAGGCATGCTGAGGAACGCAGTGATGACCGACATGAAATGACCAGCGGATTCAGGGATCACATGGATCAGGCTTGCCGAGATCGCTTTGATCATTCCTGTGCCGGACATGATCCCGACGAAGATGCCGGCGGCGAAGATCAGCAGGGTGACCGCCATGACGTTGTCGGCGTATTTACCGACGACTTCTTTTTGGTCTTTGACGCTTGGGAAATTCACCAATACGCCCAGGCCGAAGGCGAGCATAAAGAGGATCGGCAGGGGCATGAGGCTGAGCATCATCATGGTGATCAGCGTGATGGTGAGTACAGCGTTGAAGAGGAAGCGCCAGTCGGTCAATTTGAACTCGGTGAAATGGCTCATGACCTCATCGTGATCGAGTTGCACGACACCCAGACGACGGCGCTCCCGACTACCCAGATAGAACGCCGCGAAAATCACCCAGCCCACACCCGCGATCATCAGTGGCAGCATCTCGATGAACAGTTCAGTGATGTCTACGTGCATGGCGCTTGCCGCACGCGAGAAGGGCCCCGCCCAAGGGAGGATGTTCATCACTCCGTTGGTCAGCAACAGAACGGTGGCCAGAACCTGCAGGCTCATCCCTGTACGTCGGTATAGCGGAAGGAGTGCTGCGGTGGTGATGATGTAGGTCGTGGCGCCGTCGCCGTCCAGGCCCACGCAAATTCCGAGCACAGCGGTGCCGATGACAATCTTCAGCGGATCGCCTTTCACGCATTTGAGGATCAGCTTGATCAGCGGGTTGAACAAGCCTGCATCGGTCATCATGCAGAAGTAGAGGATCGCGAAGGTCAGCATGATCCCGGTCGGGGCCAGCATCTTCACGCCATCGAACATCATCGGGCCAAGCTGTGTTGCAAACCCGCCTAGGCTGGCGAATGCAACTGGCACCAGGATGAGCGCCACCAGTGGTGACAGCCGTTTGCTCATGACGAGGTACATGAAGCAGACGATCATTGTGTAGCTCAAGAGCGTGAGCATGTTTGCCCTCTTATTATCTGTTTTGTATGAGTTCTATGGCTCGCCAGGCTCTTTTGAGGTGCGAGCAAGGTCCGTGCGCCATGTGCACAGGGCTGCAGTACGAAGTAGTTAGGCTGGCGCGTGCGAGAACATTCGCTTCCCTGCGTGGCCGGGGTCAGCCCTCAATATGTGACCTGTCGATGAGTCAGTAATGAATAGGCCGCGATTACCTTCGCCACCAAAGGCGAGGTTGGTAAGAGTGCGACCTTCAGTGCATGACTTGAATCGATAGAGCGGCACGGCGTGGGAGTCGAATGCCCACACGCATCCATTGCCTGCATCGCAGACATACAGGTTTCCTGACTCATCCAAGGCCATACCGTCAGCGCCACTCACGCCCCCGGCCATGGCGGTGAAGACACCCACTTTGGAAGTAGTGCCATCGGGCTGTAGTGGGAGTCGCCATACTGCGTTTGCGCGAGTCATCGCTACCAGCAGCGCTTTTTCTTCAAGATCCAGCACCAGGCCATTAGGGCTAGGGCCGTTATCCACCAAACAATCCAGGCGTTGTTGCTCCAGGTCGTAGCGGAAAACTCGACCCGATGGATCGTGCATGCCTGTCTGACCTTGGTCGGTGAAGAAGAGGTGCCCTTGGCGGTCAAAAAACAGATCATTTACACCCTTGAAGCTTTCACTCCGGCGATGCGTCAGGAATGGCTCGATGCGTTTGCTGATCGGGTCGAGAACGAGGATACCGTTCTTGTAGTCGGCAATGAAAATCCGACCGTCACGATGGATTTTTAAACCATTGGGCCAGCCGTCGTATTCAATAACCAGCTCCCAGTCACCCTGTGGGGAAACCCGGAAGACTCGGCCATATGGGATGTCAGTGACATAGAGATTGCCGGCCTGGTCGAAGGAGGGCCCTTCCAGGAAACTCGCGACTTGCTGGCCTGCTTTATTGGCTCTCACCCAGTCGGAATCCCCATCACGCCAAAACTCTTTCGGCAGTCTGCTGAAGACTTCGGTTGGGCGTTCCTCGGGAGGGGCATACAGGCTCATGGCAAATCTCCATGTAAAAACAGGCGCCAGACGCTGAGGCTCAAACGGCAGGGTTGGGCCAATCTCATCAGTGTACGTTGCCTGGGATATCTTGTTGTTTCGAGCAATCGTTCTGTTAGATGGAACGATATTGCTCTTGGTAGAACACTTTCCAAGCTATTTTCTTTGCTGTCAAGTCTCGCTGGAAGCGCTCCCTCTCTTTCGAAAGCCAGCCGAAAAGGCAACCACCTCCGTTCATCGTCAGCCTCATTGACAGATGCGGAAATGTGGGGAGATACTGAAACAGAACGCAATTCTGCCTGACAGAACAATCATAAAAACAGCGCTCCGCCTTGTTGCTGCACTGCATGAATGTTCGGGCAGGCTCTCCCCAGCTACAGGAGAACCTCCGTGAAAAAAGCGACAGATATCGACATCCTCGTCAGCGAAGTCGGGCCCAGAGATGGCTTACAGAGCGTCAAGGCCAGCATGCCCACCGAGTTGAAGCTGGAGTGGATTTCGGCTCTGGCGGGCGCCGGTTTGAGAGAAATCGAAGTCGGGTCATTTGTATCGCCAAAGCTGCTGCCGCAGATGGCAGATACTGCCCAGGTAGTAGCCCACGCCCTGACTCTGCCAGGTCTTTTCGTCACTGCGCTGGTGCCGAACCTCAAGGGTGCCGAAGCCGCTTTCAACGCGGGTGTGCACAAGATCACGCTGCCCATTTCCGTGAGCGAGCAGCACTCGCTGTCAAACATCCGCAAGACACACGCTCAAGTCTTTGATGAGGTTCAGGCGGTGGTTGCCTTGCGTAATGAGCGCTTCCCGAATGTCCTGATCGAAGCCGGCGTTTCGACAGCCTTCGGATGCACACTTAAAGGTGTTGTAACTGACGACGAGACCATGGCGATTGCCTTGAAAATGGCGGAACTGGGAGTAGACGAGGTCGGCCTTTCAGACACGGTCGGCTACGCCAACCCGGTTCAAGTGCGTCGACTGTTCACTCGCCTGTTCCAAGAGCTCGGCGCGCTCGCAGGCAGCGCCCACTTCCACAACACTCGCGGCCAGGGGCTGGCCAACGTCGTCGCCGCTCTGGAGGCAGGCGTGAAGACCTTCGATGGCTCCCAAGGCGGCTTGGGTGGCTGTCCATACGCACCGGGGGCCTCGGGCAACATCGTCACTGAAGACCTGGTGTATCTCCTGGAGTGCATGGGCCTGAAAACCGGTGTGGACATTGATCGCTTGGTTGCGGCGCGTGAAGTGCTTCGCCGTGGGCTACCAGGCGAACCCGTGTACGGCTTCATTCCAGATGCCGGTGTCGGCAAGAATTTCATCTATGCGAAGGAGGCCGTATGAGCCAGCAAGAAGTGCAGTCTCTGCCCCTGGCAGGTATTCGCGTAGTCGAGTTTGTTCACATGGTGATGGGCCCAACCTGCGGGTTGCTGCTTGCCGATCTCGGTGCCGAGGTCATCAAGGTAGAACCCGTTCCAGAGGGTGACAACACTCGCCGTCTGATGGGTTCTGGCGCCGGCTACTGGATGACCTACAACCGCAACAAAAAAAGTTTTGCGGTAGACATCAAGTCCGAAGAAGGCATGGCTGCGGTGAAGAAACTGCTCGCCACGGCAGATGTCGTTACAGAGAACTTCCGCCCTGGCGCCATGGAGAAATTGGGCCTGGGCTATGAGCAGGTCAAGGCCATCAAGCCGGACATCATTTACAGCTCGATGAAGGGCTTCCTGCCAGGCCCCTACGAGAAGCGCACGGCGCTCGATGAGGTCGTACAGATGATGACGGGCTTGGCTTACATGACGGGGCCTGTCGGGCGCCCATTGCGCGCCGGAGCCTCTGTCAACGACGTGATGGGCGGTATGTTCAGCACTGTCTCTATTCTTGCTGCCCTGCTGCAGCGCAAAGAGACTGGCCGTGGTCAGTTCGTACAGACCGGTCTGTTCGAAAACTCGGCATTCCTTGTCGCTCAGCACATGATGCAGAAAGTCGTGACTGGTAAAGCGGCGGCACCAATGCCGAGCCGAATTTCGGCGTGGGCCATCTATGACGTGTTCGAGACTGCCCAGGAAGGTGAGCAGGTCTTTATGGGCGTCGTCAGCGACAGTCAGTGGGTCTCTTTCTGCGAAACCTTCGACTTCCCTGAACTTGGAAATGACGCCGGCCTGCGCCGGAACAACCAGCGGGTTTCAGCCCGGGATCGAATAATCCCTCTGGTGCGGGAGCGCTTGTCTGGCATGGATAAGCAGACCGTGATGGCGCTCTGTGAGAAAGCCGGCTTGCCGTTTTCCCCCATCCAACGACCGGAAGACATGTTTGAGGATGAGCACCTCAAGCAGTCTGGCGGTTTGGCAGAGCTGACGTTGCCAGATGGCGAGCAGGTGAAGGTGCCGATGCTGCCTTTGGAGATGAACGGCCAGCGTTTCGGGGCTCGTCTCAATGTCCCGAAGCTAGGCAGCCATTCGAGGGAGCTGCTTGCACAGCTGGGTTACGACGACGACCAGATCATTCAGCTCGAGTCTACCGGCGCGATCAAAACCGCTTGATCGGATTCGGTGCGGGTCTGCTTTGAAGACCCGCTCCAGATGACTTTTACGTCGTGCTCGAAATGATTCTCGGGCGAAATCAGCAGCACTGAAGGTACGGGACGTACCACCGGTCTGCGCTCACCGATGGCCCATCCAGCCACGGTATTCATAACAACAAAACCGAGGATACAGTCATGGCTAATGTCACGACCCCGGATACCCATTTGTCCATGCCGCTGCCTGAAGCCACATCTGCGTTGCAGCAAAGAGCAATGAAGAAGGCCGCTTGGCGCCTGATTCCATTGCTGGCACTGGCCTATTTCTTCAACTACCTGGATCGCACCAGTGTTGGTTACGCAGCCCTGCAGATGACCGACCAGCTCGGGCTTACTGCCGCTCAGTTTGGCCTAGGTGCAGGGATCATGTTTGTGGGCTATTGCCTCTGCGAAGTACCCAGTAACCTGGCTATGTACCGGTTCGGCGCACGCCTCTGGATGGCCCGAATCATGATCACCTGGGGGCTTGCCGCAGCAGCCACGGCATTCGTTATCGGCCCCTATAGTTTCTATGTTGTTCGCTTCCTTTTGGGGGTTGCCGAGGCCGGCTTCTTCCCTGGCGTAATCTTCTTCCTCACCCTCTGGTTCCCAGCCCAATACCGTACTCGGGTACTGGCTTGGTTCACGGTTGCAACGCCGATCTCTTTCCTTGTGGGGGGCCCACTTTCTATCTACCTGCTGCAAATGCACGGTGCTTGGGGGCTCGCGGGTTGGCAATGGATGTTCATCATTGAGGGTTTGCCAGCTTGTGTGCTGGGGTTCATCACTTTGAAGGTGCTTGCAAACCGGCCTAGTGAGGCCAAGTGGTTGTCCCAGGAAGAGAAGGATGCTCTCACCGGTATGCTGGAGAAGGAAAAGGCCAATACCCAAAAAAGCCACGGCTTCGCTGCAGCACTCAAGGATCCGCGAGTGTGGATCCTGAGCTCCATCACCTTCAGCTTCACCATCGGCACCTACGGTATCGGTATCTGGCTGCCGCAGATGCTGAAGGCGCAGGGTGTAGAAATAAGCTTGATCGGATGGGTCGCTGCAGTACCGTACTTCTTCTCAACCATCGGCCTATTGTTCTGGGCCAAGCATGTCGACCGGAGCGGCCGCGGGATCTTGAACCTGATCATTGCGCTGGTACTGGCCGGTCTTGCCTTGATCTTTGCGCTGAACATGAACGCCCTGATCCCAGCGCTGGCAGGCATCACCCTGGCCTTGGTGGGAACAATCTCGGCGAAAACGATCTTCTACACGTTGCCGGCGAAGTTCCTGAGTGGCCAAGCCGCTGCTGGGGGTATTGCTCTGATCAACTCTATCGGTGCCTTCGGCGGATTTGTCGGGCCCTACCTAATGGGCTTCCTGAAGGACTACACCCAGTCTTTCACGGCGGGCCTAATGGTCATGGGATGCATCCTGTTCTTTGCTGCATTGATGGCGTTGTCCCTGCGACTGTTCATGCGCGATGCCTGATGCGCAAGTTCTTCCAGTAGAACGGTGTTCTGGAGAATGGACTAGCTGCCAACCGTACTCACAGGTAAGGTATCAGCCATCTGAACGGCCCCTTTGAGGGGCCGCTTTTTCATGATTGCGCCGAGAATAAGCCTATGTCGCCAAAAGATGAGCCAGTGGTAGCCGATGCTTCCAAGAACAATGCTGACGGTGGGGTGGCGGCGGTTGATAGAGCTTTTGCGATTCTCGGGGCTTTCGAGCCTGATCGAAGCACTCTCCCGTTAGCTGAAATCGCTCGTCGCACGGGGTTGTATAAAAGCACCATCCTTAGGCTCATGAGTTCTCTGGAGAGGGCTGGATTTATCAGGCGACTGGCTGATGGACAGTATGCTGTGGGTCATGAGCCCTTGCGCCTGGCTCAGATTTACCAATCTTCCTTCCGGCTGCGAGACACGATTTACCCGGTGCTCGAAGCGCTCACTGAGGAGAGCGGCGAGACCTCGTCCTTCTACGTGATCGAGAACGATATACGGGTGGTGCTGTTCCGTGTTGAACCTAAACGCGCAGTACGCTTTAGCATCCATGAGGGTGATCGATTTCCGCTGCATGCCGGGGCTTCCGGGAAGATCCTCAGGGCATTTGGCCCGCCAGCGGATCGCGCTTTGGCTGAGGTGCGGGAGCAGTTCTGGGCAACCTCATTTGGGGAGCGTGATCCCGAGACATCGTCGATCTCTGCCCCTGTATTTGGTGTCGACCATGAGTTTAAAGGGGCTTTGACGTTGTCTGGCCCATCCGAGCGATTCAACAAGGATCAGCTACAAGCAGCCCGGCTAATGCTGTTGAAGCGTGCCGCCCAGGCGACGAGCCTGATCGGGGGAAGCAATCGAGAGCTCCTGGCTGCACTAGAGCGGTGTGGAGTTTAATCACGCCATCGGTACTCATTGTAAGTTCTGCCCAATACCTGGGATGCCTAGAACAGTCACGGCGCTCAGGCGTAATGTTCAGCAAGGCCAGAGCGTCTGAATTCCCTGGTCGTCTAGGTCAGCGTGTGTTGGGGCCGCATGGCGGCCCCAGGGCTTTCAGTCCCAGGCAGGCGCCAGGCTCTCTGGGCTGACCAGGCGTTCAGCCCGCTCCAGTGCGGCGATTTGCGCCATGTCTGCATCGCTCAAGCGCAATGCGCCAGCTTTGAAATTGCCGGCCAGGTTTTCCCGCTTGGTGGAGGAGGGGATGACCGCGTAACCCAACTGCATGGCCCAGGCCAGGGCTACTTGCGCGGCAGTGGCGCCGTGCTGCTGGGCGATAGCCTGGATCACAGGATCGTGCAGCACCTTGCCGTAGCCCAGGGTCATGTACGAGGTCACGCCAATCCCGTGCTGCTGCATGAAGCCCACCAGCTTGCGATTCTGCAAATAGGGGTGCAGCTCGATCTGATTGGTAATGATCACGCCTTCGCCGACGGTGCCGATGGCTTGCTGCAACAAGTCGATGGTGAAGTTGGACACGCCGATATGCCGGGTCAGGCCTTGTTTCTGCGCTTCTACCAGGGCACCCATGAATTCGGCGACCGGTACTGCGCCTTTGGGCGATGGCCAGTGAATCAGGGTCAGGTCCAGATAGTCGGTGCGCAGCTTGCTCAGGCTTTCCTTGAGGCTGGGGATCAGCTTGTCGGCGCCCAGATTTTCGGTCCAGATCTTACTGGTCAGGAACAGCTCGCTGCGCGGCACGCCGCTGTCGGCGATGGCTTGGCCGACCTCGGCTTCGTTGCCGTAGATCTGCGCGGTATCGATGGCCCGGTAGCCAAGCTCCAGAGCAGTGCGCACCGAATCGATGACCACCTGGTCTTTGAGCCGGAAGGTGCCGAGGCCGAGGGCAGGGACAGTCATAGGGTGAACTCCTTGCTGAGGTACGAGAGAAGAGCTTCAGTATGGCTGCCCTGAGCGCCGGTGAAATAGCCACAGCGGCGCATTTGTTCTTTGACTTCACGGCAACAATCAGTGTGTTTGGCCTTTCAAAACCGCGCTGTACTGACGGTGATATAGCCCTTTTCCGGCAGGGCAATACGGATCACCGTCTCGTCTTGTGGCGCCTTGCGCTTTTGCTTGATCCGCACACCGTCCACTGCGGCGGCGCGCATCCGTTCACGAATGACCCGGCCCGAGGGGTCAAAAAACGCCTCGCTGGCCAGCAGTTCGATACGCTCGACCAACTGCCGGGTCTGCTCGTCGGTGGCACAGAAAAACAGCACGCCGGATAAGTGCGGGTCGTCTTCCGGGTTGCTTATATCGTGAGCAAG
This sequence comes from Pseudomonas sp. NPDC088890, assembly GCF_044900155.1. Lineage (NCBI taxonomy): Bacteria > Pseudomonadati > Pseudomonadota > Gammaproteobacteria > Pseudomonadales > Pseudomonadaceae > Pseudomonas > Pseudomonas sp. NPDC088890. The sequence goes on from NZ_JBJDNG010000001.1 coordinate 954,946, forward strand.
CAGTTGGCGTAGGGTGTGGCGAAGCTCAGTGGTGCAGCGACGTTGTGAGAGCACGGGGAGACCTCCTGGAAAGTGTGCGCCTTATCTCGACTGAAGCGTGACTGTGGGATCATGTTTCTGAGTGGCCCTACCCACAAGTAAGGCATTTCCGTGTTTCGGGTAGGACTTTTCCTTGTTCGTGGCCTTCGCAACCTGAGCCGTCCCTGAGGCCAGACTGGCTGGCAGGGATGTGAGCCGTTCGGCACAATTGCTGTTACGTCTACCGTGCAGTCCCTAGGAGTCTCAATGAACAGCCATTTTCAGCCTGTCGACCTGAACAAAGCCTATCGCTTGCTCAATCATGGTCCGACCGTACTGGTGTCGGCAGGGCACGCGGGGGTTGAGAATGTCATGGCCGCCGCCTGGGCCTGCGCGCTGGACTTCGCCCCGCCCAAGGTCACCGTGGTGCTCGATAAAAGCACCCGCACTCGGCAATTGGTGGAGGGCAGTGGCTGGTTCGTGCTGCAGCTACCCACCGCCGCGCAAGCGCGCCTGACCCATCAGGTTGGTACCCGCAGCCAGCTCGACGACCCCGCCAAGCTGGCGCGCATTGGTGTGCAGTTGACGCGTATCGAGGGCTATCCAGCGCCTTTGGTCAATGATTGTTCAGCCTGGCTGATGTGCCGGGTGATCGACGAGCCGCACAACCAGAACACCTATGACTTGTTCATCGCTGAGGTGGTCGCGGCCTGGGCAGACGATCGCGTGTTCAAGGATGGCCACTGGCGTTACGAGCATGCCGACGCCAGCCTGCGCAGCTTGCACTACGTTGCAGGCGGGCATTTCTACACCATCGGCGAGCCGCTGGTGATCGACGAGCGGGATTGATTACGCCGATCCCAGGCAGCGATGGGCCGGTACTGCGGGGTGGCGGCCATAGTGTCACAACGCCGCCGCACCGGCTTTGGCCACTTGGGCATCCTGCTCGGGCTTGACCCCGGAAACGCCAATCGCGCCCACTACCTGGCCATCGACCCGCAGCGGCACGCCGCCTTCCAGGCTGGTCAACATAGGCGCGGTGACGAACGCCGTGCGCCCGCCATTGACCATCTGCTCGTAATCGCGTGTTTCGCGTCGGCCAAGCGCCGCGCTGCGGGCCTTTTCCACGGCGATGTAGGCGCTGGCCGGGGCGCAGCCATCCATACGCTCCAGGGCCAATGGATGACCGCCATCATCGACCACCGCGATGGTCACCTGCCACTGATGAATCTGCGCGTCCTGGCGGGCCGCGGCGAGCAGCCGGGCGACCTCCGCCTGGCCCAATACCGACTTGCTGTGCATGGTCAAATCTCCTGATTGAGGGCTGCTTCGACGATTTCGATCCAGTGCCGTACCGGTGTCCTCCCAGCGCCATCGAGGTGGGTCTGGCAGCCGATATTGGCGGTGGCGATGAGTTGCGGTTTGCCACTCTCAAGGGCATTGAGGCGGTTGTCGCGCAACTGCCGCGACAGCTGCGGCTGGGTCAGCGAGTAGGTTCCGGCCGAGCCGCAGCACAAGTGGCCGTCGGGCACTGCGGTGAGGGTGAAGCCGAGTCGGCGCAACAGCCGCTCCACTTCACCGCCAAGCTTGAGCGCATGTTGCAGGGTGCACGGGCAGTGGAAGGCCAAACGCTGTTCGGCGCACACGCCAAGGTGCTCGACGGGCTCGTCGCGCAGCACCTCGACCAGGTCGCGGGCCAGGGCGCTGACTCGTGCTGCCTTGGCGGCGTAGTGTGGATCGTGCTCCAGCAGATGGCCGTATTCACGCACGAACGCACCGCAGCCACTGGCGGTTTGCACAATGGCCTCGGCGCCGGCCTCGACCGCCGGCCACCAGGCGTCGATATTGCGCCTGGCGCGCTGCAGGCCTTGCGCCTGGGCGTTGAGGTGGTAGTCGACCGCGCCGCAGCAGCCGGCCTGGCGGGCCGGTTCGACGCTGATCCCCAGGCGGTCGAGCAAGCGCGCGGCAGCAGCGTTGGTATTGGGCGAAAGCGCCGGCTGCACGCAACCTTCGAGCAGCAGTACGCGACGTGCATGGCGCGCCTGCGGGCGCTGGCCGGGAGCGACTACCTGCGCCGGCAACTTGGCCTTGAGGCTGGCCGGCAGCACCGGCCGCAGGGCCTGACCGGTGCGGGCCAGGGCTTTGAACAGGGCCGGACGCGGCACCACTGCGCGCAGTCCTTCGCGCAGCAGGCGCTGGGACAAGGGCCGCGGCACCTGCTGCTCGACCACTGCGCGGCCGATGTCCAGCAGGTCGTGATACTTGACCCCCGACGGGCAGGTGGTTTCGCAGTTGCGGCAGGTCAGGCAGCGGTCCAAGTGCAGCTGGGTGCTGGCGCTGACCGGTTCACCTTCAAGCACTTGCTTGATCAGGTAGATCCGTCCGCGTGGCCCATCCAATTCGTCGCCGAGCAATTGATAGGTGGGGCAGGTGGCCGTGCAGAAGCCGCAATGCACGCATGAGCGCAGGATGCTCTCGGCCTCTTCAGCGCGGGCCAGGCGCTTGCTCGATTCACTCAGAGTGGTTTGCATGGCGTGGCCTCACAGGTCTGGGTACAGGCGGCCAGGGTTGAAAATGCCCTGGGGATCGAGTTGCTGCTTGAGCGCGCGGTGATAACGCAGCAACGCCTCTGTCAGCGGCGCCGTGCTGTCTGTGCCGGCGGCATAGCCGGTGACATGGCCGCCGACCTCGGCCAGCTGTGCGCGGATCTGCGCAGCTGGGGCTGAAGACTTCAGCCAACGCTGGGCGCCTCCCCAATCGATCAGCTGGCGCCCGGGCAGTTGCAGTTCACCGGTGGCATGGGGCACAGACAACCGCCACAGCGGTTCTGGTGCCTGGAAAAACGCCAGGCGTTGCTCACGCAGGTCGCTCCAGAAACGGTTGTCGAGGGTCTCGCCACCCAGCCGCTGGCGCGCTGACAGCACCGAGCCTTCACCGCCTTCAAGGCGCAGGTACAGCGCCTCGCCATCGTGGCAGGCGGCGCTGATCGGCAGCGGCTGTTGGCCCCACTCGGCCAGCTCGGCCAGGGCCTGATGACTGTCCATTACCAGGCGCAGGCTCAAGGTTTGCCGCGGCCGCGGCAGCACCTTGAGTGACACTTCGGTGAGCAGCCCGAGGCAGCCGAAACTGCCCACCATCAACCGCGAGACATCGTAGCCGGCAACGTTCTTCATCACCTCGCCGCCAAAACGCAACAGCTTGCCGTGGCCGGTGATCAGCCGCGTGCCCAGTACATAGTCACGCACTGACCCAGCCCAAGGCCGACGTGGCCCGGACAACCCCGCCGCAACCATGCCGCCCAGTGTCGCGTTGGGCCCCAGGTGCGGCGGCTCGCAGGGCAGCATCTGCCCGGCTTCATGCAACGCGGCTTCGATTTCCAGCAATGGCGTCCCGGCGCGGGCGGTGAGCACCAGCTCGGTCGGGTCATAGCTGACGATGCCGCGATGGCCGCGGGTATCGACGATCTCGCCGGCCACCGGATTGCCGAGCATGGCCTTGCTGTTGCCACCCTGAATGCGCAGTGGGTTGCCAAGGTTCAGGGCCTGGTTGACCTGTTCGAGCAGGTCCTGGCTGAGGTCGCGGTCCATGCTCATCAGAAACGCTCCAGGTCAGGGAAGGGCAGTTGGCCGTGGTGCACGTGCATCGCGCCGAATTCAGCGCAGCGGTGCAGGGTCGGGATGTTCTTGCCGGGGTTGAGCAGGCCTTGTGGGTCGAACGCGGCTTTGACCGCGTGGAACAGGGTGATCTCGTCATTGTTGAACTGGGCACACATCTGGTTGATTTTTTCGCGCCCCACGCCATGCTCGCCGGTAATGCTGCCGCCAACCGCCACGCACAATTCGAGGATCTTGCCGCCGATCGCCTCGGCCCGCTCCAGCTCGCCCGGCAGGTTGGCATCGAACAGGATCAACGGGTGCATGTTGCCGTCCCCAGCATGGAAGACGTTGGCCACCCGCAGGCCATGCTGTTCGGACAGCTCGGCAATGCCCTTGAGCACCCGTGGCAGCTCGCGGCGAGGGATGGTGCCGTCCATGCAGTAGTAATCCGGCGAAATCCGCCCCACGGCCGGGAAGGCGTTCTTGCGCCCAGCCCAGAAGCGCACGCGCTCGGCCTCATCACAGGCCAGCCGGACCTTGCTGGCACCGGCCTGCTCGAGCACCGCCTGCACCCGTTCGCAGTCGTCCTGTACATCGGCCTCGACGCCATCGAGCTCGCACAGCAGGATCGCCGCAGCCTCGACCGGATAGCCGGCATGAATGAAGTCTTCAGCGGCGCGAATCGCCAGGTTGTCCATCATCTCCAGTCCACCCGGGATGATCCCGGCGGCGATGATCTCGGCCACCGCCCGGCCCGCGTCCTCGACCCGCTCGAAGCTGGCCAGCAGCACCCGCGCTACCTGCGGCTTGGGCAGCAGCTTGACGGTGACTTCGGTGACGATCCCAAGCATGCCCTCGGAGCCAGTGAACAACGCCAACAGGTCGAAGCCTGGGCTGTCCAAGGCATCGCTGCCCAGGGTCAGGCGCTCGCCCTCGATGGTGAGGATTTCCACCTTGAGCAGGTTGTGCACGGTCAGGCCGTACTTCAAGCAGTGCACGCCACCGGCGTTCTCGGCGACATTGCCGCCGATCGAACAGGCGATCTGCGACGAGGGATCAGGCGCGTAGTACATGCCATAGGGCGCTGCCGCCTGGGAGATCGCCAGGTTACGCACACCTGGCTGGACGCGGGCGTAACGCCCTTGCGCATTGACCTCAAGGATATGGTTGAAGCGCGCCATCACCAGCAAGATGCCCTTGCTCAGCGGCAAGGCGCCACCCGACAGGCCGGTGCCGGCTCCGCGAGCCACTACCGGCACCCCGCGTTGATGGCAGAGCTTGAGCAAGGTTTGTACCTGTTCCAGGCGCTCGGGCAGTACCACCAGCAGCGGCACCGTGCGGTAGGCCGAGAGGCCATCGCACTCGTAGGGCTTGAGGTCTTCGTTGCGGTGCAGAATCTCAAGGTCGGGCAGGGCATCGCGCAGGGCCAGCAGCAGCTGTTGCTGGTCGATAGCTGGCAGGGGCCCATCTACGCGTTCGTCGTAGAGGATATTCATCAGGTTCACTCGCCAAGATTCTTGTAGTTGTCCAGGCCGCCAAGGGCCCGATTTCCGGCATAGCTGTGACCATTCCAGCGTGCGCGCGTATGGCGCTGTGGTCGAGCGATTACGTAACTGGTCCTACCAGTTTTTTCAAAACTGCTACCTTGAAATAGGGCGATATCTAGCCCGTTGAGGCTGAGGTCCGTGAGCTGATACCAGTGGTCCTACCAGTTGGAGCGGTGCATGAGCGTAGAACGCAAAACTCAAGTCGCCGATCAGGTGGCTGAGAAGGTGGAGAAGTTGATCGTCGATGGCGTGCTCAAGGTCGGCCAGCCCCTGCCTTCGGAGCGGCGCTTGGTGGAAAAGCTTGGCTGCTCGCGCTCAGCGCTGCGTGAGGGCCTGCGCATCCTGCGCGGGCGCGGCATCATCGATACCGAACAGGGCCGCGGTTCGTTCGTCGCCCAGCTCAGCGGTCGTGACAGCCTTAGCCCGCTGATGCACCTGTTCAGCTCGCAGCCGCGCACGCTGTTCGACCTGTTGGAAGTGCGCGCGCTGCTGGAAGCTGAATCCGCGCGCCTGGCAGCGCTGCGGGCGACCGATGTCGACCGCCTGCTGATCCGCCGCCGCTACGAAGACATGCTGGCCGCGCATGCTTCCAGCGACAGCCTCGACCCGCGAGAGCATGCTCGCCGCGACCATGCTTTTCACCGCGCCATCAGCGAGGCGTCGCACAATCCGGTGCTGGTACATACCCTGCAATCACTCAGCGACTTGACCCTGAGCACCGTGTTCGCCTCGGTCAACAACCTCTACTGCCGCCCGGCGCAAAAGCGCCAGATCGATCGCCAGCATGCGCGGTTGTACCAGGCGGTAATGGAGCAGTTGCCCGAGCAGGCGCAGCGTGCGGCGCGCGAGCATATCAACGGCATTCGCGACAGCCTGCGCGAGATCGAGCAGGAGGAGCAGCGCTTGGTCAGGGCGACCATGCGCATGGATGGCTGGGGCTGAACTGCCCTTCAGTAACCAAGCGCCGGGTCCACCCGGTTCAGCAAGGGCTCTGCACCGGCCAAGCGTCGCGCATTCTCCGCCACCTGCTGGGCAATGCAGTCGTGCGAGGCGCAGGAGGCCATGTGCGGGGTGACGACAATCCCTGGCGTGCTCCACAGCGGGTTATCCGCGGGCAGCGGCTCTTGGTCAAAGACGTCCAGTAACGCACCACGCAAGCGACCACTAGCGACCGCTGCGATCAGGTCTTGCTGGTGCAGATGCTGGCCGCGCCCACAGTTGATCACGGCCGCCCCCGGGGCCAGCGCTTGAAAGGTTTGTCGGCAGAGAATGCCACGGGTCGACCCGGTCAGCGGCAGCAGATTCACCAACAGGTCGAGGCCGTCGAGAAAGCCGTTGAACTCAGCGCTGCCAGCGAAGGTGCGTACCCCTGGCAGCTGTTTTTCGCTGCGCGCCCAGCCACGTACCGCATAGCCCGCCGCTGCCAGCTCGGCAGCAATCGGGCCGCCCAGCGAGCCCAGCCCCATCACGCCGATATGAAAATCAGCAGCCGGCCGCTGCGGGTGACGCAGCCACAACTGGCGTCGCTGCTGGGCCATGGCCAGGTCGAAATCGCGATGATAGTGGATCACCGCCCAGCGCACGTATTCGGCCATGCCCTGGCGGTGCGCCGGGTCGACCACCCGGCACACCGGCAGGGCAGGTTGACTGGGGTCGCTGGCCAGGTGGTCGACGCCCGCCGCCACCGAGTGAATCAGTTTCAAGTTGGGCAAGCCGCCCAGGCTGCCTACGGGTGGAAACCAGCAGGCGGCCACCTGCGCCTGTTCGGCGAGGGGGTCGTCAGCCAGTACCACTGGCAGTTGGGGGGCGTTGCGGGCGAACGCCGCCTGGAGCTGGCCAAGCAGGGTTTGATCGGTCGACAGCAGAACCAGCGGTTTCATGAGCAATACGACTCGCGTTGGTGTTCGATGAGGGTGAGGGCGGCGTTCCAGCTCAGGCTGATGATCTGCGCCGCATCGTCGCGGGCAAACTGCTCGGCGGTGTGCCGGCAGACCTGTTCGCTGGGATACACCAGCTTGCCACCCCCAGCCAGGGCTTGCACCTGCGCCTGGCAGGCGCGCTCGAGGAAGTGGATCTCATGAAACGCCTCGGCCACGCTTGCCCCCCCGACCAGCAGGCCGTGGTTGCGCAGGATCATCGCCTTGTGCGGGCCGAGGTCGGCGATCAAACGCTCGCGCTCGTCCAGCGACAATGCGATGCCCTCGTACTGGTGGTAGGCCAGCTTGCCGTAGAACTTCAGCGCATGCTGACTGATCGGCAACAGCCCTTGCTCCTGGGCCGAGACGGCAATGCCCGCGGCGGTATGGGTGTGGATCACGCAGTGCAGGTCAGGCCGCGCGGTGTGGATCGCCGAATGGATGACGAAGCCTGCGGCATTGATCCGCCGCTCGCCGAACGCCTGGTCGACGACGTTGCCGTGTTGGTCGATGCGCACCAGGTCACTGGCGCACATGCGGTCGAACAGGACCCCGTAGCGGTTGATCAGAAAATGCTGCTCAGGGCCTGGGATGCGCAAGGTGATGTGGGTGTCGATCAGGTCGGTCATGCGAAAATGCGCGACCAGCCGGTACAACGCGGCCAGTTCGCAGCGTGCCTGCCATTCGGTATCGCTGACGGCGTGTGGTTTGCTCATGGAAACTCCCGGTTTTAGCGAGCGATGACGGCGCTGGGTTGTTCAATCTCGCCACGCAGGCGAGCCAGGCCACAGACACCGATCAAGGAAAGGGCGGACAGCGCGGTGAAGAACAGCGCCAATGGCATCCACTGGCCCGCGAAACGATCTGCCAGCAGCGTACCGATGATGGGTGTGCTGCCACCGGCCAAGGCGCAGATCAGTTGGTAGGCCAGCGAGATCCCCGAATAGCGCAGGTGGGCTGGGAATGCCTGGGACATGTAGCCGGCGATCACCGCGTAAAGGGCCGACAAGGTCACCACCGCCAGGGCAATGCCCAGGGTCATCAGCACCAGGTTCTGGGTGCCCACCAGCAGGAACATCGGGTAGGGCACAGCCATGCACAGCAGTGCCACCAGCTTGAGGAAGCGGCCCTCGCCGATCCGCTCGGCAAGCAACGCCGCCAGCGGCTGGGTCAGAAACTGCAGGATGGTCACCAGGAACAGACAGTCAAGAATGGTTGAGCGGGCGATGCCCTGGTAGGTGGTGACGTAGGTGATCATGAAGGTGTTGGTGAAGAAGAAGCCGGCCGAGCCGATGGTCACCGCCAGTGCCGCGAACAGGATCTGCCGCCAGCAGTCGCGCACCACCTCCAATACCGGGTATTTGACCACCTCGTGCTTGGCTTGCGCGGCCTTGAACTCAGGCGACTCATCGACGCCAAAGCGAATCGCCAGGCCGACCATCATCAGCACCCCACTGGCCAGGAACGGCAGTCGCCAGCCCCAGTTGAGGAAGTCGTCCTGATCGAGCATCGACACCAAGCGAAAAGCAATCAGCGCCAGCAGCAAGCCGGCCGGGCTGCCCAATTGGGCGAACGAAGCATAGAACACCTTGCGCTTGGCGGGAGCGTGTTCGCTGGCCATCAGCACTGCGCCGCCCCATTCCCCGCCCACCGAGATGCCTTGCACGATGCGCAGCGCGATCAGGCCGATCGGTGCCCAGATGCCTGCGCTGGCATAGCTGGGCAACAGGCCGATGCCGGTGGTGGCCAGCCCCATCAGCAGCATGGTCATCAGCAGCATCTTCTTGCGCCCAAGGCGGTCACCCAGATGGCCGAACACCATGCCGGCCAGCGGCCTTGCGACAAAGCCCACGGCAAAGGTGCCGAACGCCGCCAGGGTGCTCAGCAGCGGGTCGCTGCTGGGGAAGAACACCTGGCCAAGCACTAGCGCTGCGGCGGTGGCGTAGATGTAGAAGTCGTAGAACTCGATGGTAGTGCCGACGAATGCGGCCGCCGCCGCGCGACGCGGCTGTTTTGAGGTGTGCATGCAAAGCCCTTCTTTTATGTGCTTGTTATAGGCAGGGTGCGGATCTGGCTAAGCCGGGCGCGCTCTGTGGCGCTTTCGGGTTTTATCGCCTTGGGGCTATGATTAGTCAATTTGCTAATTCTTATCCGTCGTATTAGCAGCGCTACTAATAAGGATTGAGATGAACCCACCGACGTCGCGATCTGCTGCACTGGTCAACAAATGGGAAGGACGCCGGTTTCTCAACGACCGCCTGGACTGGAACCTGCTGCGTACCTATTTGGCGATTGGTCAGGAAGGCAGCATCAGCCGCGCCGCTGCGCGCCTGCACATCACCCAGTCGGCGGTCAGCCAGGCGTTGCGCCGGCTGGAAGAGCAACTGGAGTGCCCGCTGATCCTGCGCCGTGGGCCACGCTTTGATCTGACGGCCGCGGGCGAGGAGGTGCTGCGTATCGCCAGCGATATCTACGCCGACGTGTCACGCATCAGTGCCGCCGTCGAGCAGCGCAGCGATGCCGTGGTGGGCAAGGTTAGGCTGTTGACCATCAGCCGCGTGCATTCGGCGCTGTACGATGAGTTTCTCGGCGACTTCCACCAAGCCCACCCCAAGGTCGAGCTGGAGATCGAAGTGCTGCGCAGCGCCGACATCATCAGCTCGCTGTTGCAAAAGACCGCCACCGCCGGCCTCGGCCTGTGTCGCATCGCCCAACCCAAGCTTGAACAGCGTCAGTTGCTGCGCCAGCGCTTTGCGTTCTTCTGCGGCAAGCGTCATCGCCTGTATGGGCGCAGTGATGTGGCCCTCGACGAACTGCAAGGCGAGAGCTTCGTCAGTTTCGTCAGCGACCAGTTGGGCGGTAACTTGTCGCCTCTGGCGATGTTCCGCGATCAACATGGGTTCACCGGGCGGATCGTCGCTTCCTCCTCCAGCTTCGAGGAAATTCACCGCCTGGTGTGCGCAGGCTTTGGCATTGGTTGCCTGCCCGAGCACCTGTTGGAAAAAGATCTCGCGCAGGGCCTGCTGTGGCGCCTGCCACCGGCCGAAGGCATCGTCGATGTCGATTTGCTTTTGCTGTGGAACCGCGAGCAGAAGATGACCGTGGCCGAGAGCGTCTTTCTGGAGCGTTTCCAGCATCGCCTGGCAACCCTGGAAGCGGCCGGCCTTTGAGGCCGGCCAAGTGCGGCAAGGGTTACTGGGCGAGTTTTCTGATCATCGCCACGGTCAGGTACAAGCGTGGCGCCACGCTGTTCAACTCGATGTATTCGTCATCGGCATGTAGCCCGGCGCCGACCACGCCCATGGTCTCCAGCACTGCCGGCTTGGCACTGTCGGGCACGTAGGCGTAGCCGGCATCGGTGCCAAAGCGCATGGCGATCGGTTCGATCTTGCGGTCGATCTGGCTGTACAGCTGCCTTGCGGTTTCGGCCAACTGGGTCGAGCCCTCGTTGCGCGCCAAAGGCGGGCGGCCTTTTTCCACGGTAACGCTGGTCTGGGTGTCGGCGATCAGTGGTTTTTGCACGATGCGCTTGGCATCGGCCGCCACTCGATCGGTTTCGCTCAGGTCCGAGTAACGCATATCGGCTTCAGCGGTGGCCAGGGCTGGGATGATGTTGGCCTTCTCGCCCGCCTTGGCCAGGGTCCAATTGACCGTGGTGCCTTTGCTGGCATCGCCCAGGTCTTTGAGTTGGAGGATCTGGTGCGAAAGTTCCGTCAGTGCGTTGCGGCCTTCTTCCGGGGCGGAACCGGCATGGGACGAGCGCCCTTTGACTTGCAGTTTCAAACGGTTGATGCCGTTGGTGGCGACGGTGACCGCGTCCTTGTCTGGTGGCTCGTAGGAGAAGACGTAGTCATGCTTGCGTGCCAGCTCGGCGATGATCTGCTTGGAGCCTGCCGAACCCATTTCCTCGTCTGGGTTGAACAGCACGGTGAGCGTGCGGTAGCCCTTGAACTGCTGATCCTGCAGCAGTTTGAGCGCGTGCAGGATCATTGCCACACCGCCCTTGGCGTCGGCAACGCCGGGGCCGTAGGCACGTTCGCCTTCGATCCGAAATGGCCGCTTGGCCACGGTGCCGGGGACGAACACGGTGTCGTAGTGGACCATCAGCAGGAAGTCCTTGCTGCCCGTGCCCTTGAACGTACCGACGATGTTGTCGCCCACCGACGGCTTGGCCGGATGGGTCTGAACCTCGGCGCCGAGGGCCTTGAGGCGCTTGACCAATTCACCGCTGACTTGGCGCAGGCCCGGCTCGGTGCCTGTGCCGGTGTCGACCGAGACCAGGGTCTTGAGGGTGTCGAGGTAGTGCGCTTGTTCGGCCTGGGCCTGCTTGAGCAAATCTTCAGGGCTGGGGTCGGCGGCGAGTGCCGGGGAGCAGGCCAGGCACAGCGCCATGGCCAGGGCGAAGGGAGGACGGGACATCGGCATTGGGCTGCTTTCCTTATTATCGTGAAAGCATGAGCCTAGACCCTCAGCGCCCTACGGCAAGCCTTTGGGTGTCAATGCGGGCCTCTTCGCGGGCAAGCCCGCTCCCACAGGTACGGCATTGAGCTTCAGAGCGGTGCGGTCCCTGTGGGAGCGGGCTTGCCCGCGAAGAGGCCCTATTCATCAATCCATCAAGGCGCGCTATACCGCGCCGGCAACTGCTGATTGGACAACTGCCCCAGCAAGCCCTGGCGACTCGCCTCAAACGCTTCATAGCGCTCGAACGCATGCAGCGACGGAATCGAAATCAACCGCCGCGCATCGAAATCTTCCAGCGCCGCGCGCACCAGATCCTCAGCCGACATCACCATCGCCGGATCAAGGTTCTCCACGGGTAGCCCGCCGGTGGCCCAGAACTCGGTCGCCGTTGCCCCAGGCAACACCGCCTGCACTTGTACCCCCTGATCAGCCAACTCACGATTGAGCGACTGGCTGAAGGCTGTGACATACGCCTTGCTCGCTCCATAGACACCGTTGAGCAACTCCGGCGCCAGGCTCACGACCGACGAGATGTTGATCACTGCCCCCTGGCCGCGCGCCACCCAGCCCGGTACCGCCGCGTAGGTCAGGCGGGTGAGGGCGGTGATGTTCAGCGCGATCATCTGGGCCATGTGCTCGACGTCGCTTTCCAGCAGCGGCGTATGGGTGCCGATCCCAGCATTATTGACCAGCAGCGTGATGCTGGCGTCTTGCGCGAGCCGCGTCTCGATACTCGCCAGATCCTGGGCATCGCCCAAGTCCGCGGGCAGCACCTCGATGCTGCGCTGGGTGAGGGTGGTGAGGCGGTCGGCCAGCTGGTTCAGGCGCTGGCGATTGCGCGCCACCAAAATCAGGTCATAGCCGCGGCGCGCCAGCTGTTCGGCGTATACCGCGCCGATGCCGGAGGAAGCGCCAGTGATCAGTGCAGTGCCTGGATGGGTCATGGTTGTGCTCCGTTGAGGGGGGGGCAGCCATGATGCGGTGCTTTGCGGTTGGCGCAAATGACGCATATAGTACGCTTTTAAGACATAGCGAGAGCGTTGCCATGCACCGCGTTGGCTACCTGTTGTGCGAGGGCTTCCAGGTCATGGGGCTGGCCTCGCAGTCGGTGTTCGAGTTCGCCAATCTGCTGGTGGGCGAGTCGGTCTATGTGCTCGGCAACTACAGCGTCGCCGGGGGCGTGCTGCGCTCATCGCTGGGCCTGCAACTGCAAACCGAGGCGGTCGACTCGCCGGGGCATGCCGATACCTGGCTGGTGGCCGGCACGCTGACGCCGGTGCAAACCCCGCCCAGCGCAGCCGAGGTCGAGCTGGTGCGCGCGCTGGGCCAGCAGGCACGGCGCATGGCCGGCATCTGTACCGGCGCCTTTATCCTGGCTGCCGCCGGCCTGCTCGATGAGCGTCGCGCCACCACCCATTGGGCCTATGCCAAGGCCATGCAGCAGTGCTATCCGCGCATCCGCGTGGAAGAGGATCGCATCTTCATTGCCGACGGCAACCTATGGACTTCGGCCGGGATGACGGCCTGTATCGACATGGCCCTAGGCATGGTGGAAAAAGATCTGGGCGCAGATATCGCCCGTGCGGTAGCGCATCGGTTGGTGATGCAGCAACGGCGCACCGGTGGCCAATCGCAGCATTCGCAGATGCTTGAGCTGGCGCCTAAATCCGACCGTATCCAGGCCGCCCTGGAGTACGCTCGGCAGCATCTGCAGCAGCCACTTGGGGTCGAGGAGTTGGCTGGCGTGGTGCACTTGAGCCCGCGCCAGTTCAGCCGCGTGTTCACCGCCGAAACCGGCCAGTCGCCGGCCAAGGCGATTGAGCGTCTGCGTCTGGAAGCGGCGCGCCTGCTCATCGAGCAAAGTCGCCACAGCCTGGATGTGGTGGCGCGGGAAACCGGTTTTCGCGACCGCAGGCATTTGCGCGAAGCGTTTTTGCGTGGCTTTGGCATCCCGCCCCAAGCCGTGCGCCGCGATGTGCGCCAGCTCAACTCATGAGGAAACACCGGCAATGAAAAAACTCGTGCGCATGGACGACCTGCAGGTGTTCGTGACCACCGTCGAGGCCGGCAGCTTTTCCGCCGCGGCCCGCCAACTGGACATTTCCCCCGCCCTGGCTAGCGGCGCGGTACAGCGCCTGGAGCGTAGCCTGGGCATTCGCCTGTTCGTGCGTTCGACGCGCAAACTGCGCCTGTCGGATGACGGCCAGCGCTACCTGCCGCATGCCCGTCAGGTGCTCGATGCCCTGACTGAAGGTGAAATGGCCCTGGAGCATGGCCGCGAGGAAATCGCCGGCCCGCTGCGCTTGTCGATGCCCTCGGACTTGGGCCGAAATGTGTTGTTGCCGTTGCTCGATGAGTTCCAGGCAGCACATCCGCGGATCGAATTGCAACTGCGCTTTAGCGATCAGATCGCCGACTTTTTCAGTGATCGGCTGGATGCAGGCATCCGCTATGGGCAGCTGGCGGATTCGAGCCTGGTATCGTTGCCGCTGGCCCCGGGCAATCGCCGTATCCTCTGCGCCGCGCCCGCCTACATCGCCCGCCATGGTGCACCGAGCACGCCTGAAGAGTTGAGCCAGCACAACTGCCTGCGCTACATGATGGGCGAGCTGACCCACGAGCGCTGGAGTTTCCATACCCCGCAGGGCGTAAAAGCGGTGGTGGTGGCGGGCGATCGCACCAGTGACGATGCCGATGTGGTCAGGCGCTGGGCGGTGGCCGGGTTAGGCGTGGTGTACAAGTCGCAGCTCGATGTACGCGATGATTTGCGTGCAGGCCGTTTGCGGGAGCTGTTCCCCCGGGAGTGGGGGCAGCCGACGCCGTTGCAGATGGTTTGCGCGCACCGCCAGTCGCTGACCCCATTGGTGCAGCAGTTGCGGGCGTTTCTGCTGCAACGACTGGAGCGACTGGCCAGTGATTGACCTGGGCTTTTCAGGGGTAAGTGCCGGCCTCTTCGCGGGCAAGCCCGCTCCCACAGGGACAGCACCGATCAACGCTCAGTGGTGACCCTGTAGGGGCGGGCTTGTCCGCGAAGAGGCCAGTACAGCCGATATAAAGTGGCCAGATCACACTTCTTCGCACAGCTACAGCACTAGGTTTCAGAGCGGCGCGGCCCCTGTGGGAGCGGGCTTGCCCGCGAAGAGGCCATTGCAGGCCATGCATTGGCCGGATCAAACAGACATTCAGAAACCTTCCAGCACAATCTTGCCCTTGGCCTTGCCACTTTCGATCAGCGCATGCGCCCGCCGCAGGTTCTGCGCATTGATCGCGCCAAAATGTTCGCCCAACGTCGTCCTGAGCACACCTTGGTCGATCAACTCGGCAACCCGATCCAGCAGTTGGTGTTGCTTGATCATGTCCTCGGTCTGGTACAGCGAGCGGGTAAACATCAGTTCCCAATGCAGCGACAACGACTTGCGCTTGAGTGGCACCACATCAAGGGTGGCAGGATCGTCGATCAATGCCAGTCGCCCCTGTGGACGCAGGACCTCGATCAATTGGGCAAAGTGTCGGTCGGTGTGCGTCAGGCTGATCACCAGGTCCACCTGGCCGTCGCCGATTTGCGCCAGCTGCGGCGCCAGTGGCTGGCTATGGTCGATCACGTGGTGCGCCCCCAGCTCCTTGACCCACTGCTGGGTCTCTTGGCGTGACGCGGTGCCAATCACCGTCAGGCCGGTCAACGTGCGCGCCAATTGGGTCAGGATCGAACCGACGCCGCCACCGGCACCGACAATCAGCAGGCGTTGCCCCTCGCCACCGCCTTGGGCTACGCCAAGGCGGTCGAACAGCAGCTCCCAGGCGGTGATCGAGGTCAGCGGCAATGCGGCGGCGCTGGCAGCATCGAGGCTGCGCGGCTTGTGCCCGACGATGCGCTCGTCCACCAGATGAAACTGGCTGTAGCTGCCGGGGCGGTCGATGGCGCCGGCGTAGTACACCTCATCGCCTGGCTGGAACAGCGTGACTTCTGCTCCGACTTCACGCACGACTCCCACCGCGTCCCAACCCAACACTTTGGGTTGGCCGGTGCTACCAGAGCCTGCACGGATTTTAGTGTCGACCGGGTTGACCGAAATGGCCTGGACTTCCACCAGCAAGTCGCGCGCGCCAGGGATTGGGCGCGGTAGTTCGCTGTCGAACAGCGCTGCCGGATCGTCGATGGGCAGACCGTGCTCGGTGAAGACAATGGCTTTCATGGTGTCGCTCCAAACTCAGGTGGAATGCGACAACCTTAGCGGGATTTGGCAGCAGTAAAAATGCCGCCAGGGCAGGAAGACTTTCGTCATTTTTTTGAGAATCGCGCTGATATAGCCCGCGCGCCCCTCGCGGCTTGAATCCGCGAAAGGCTGCAGCGGGTGTGAATGATCTATCAGTTGTCGGTCAGCGGATCATCTTGAGACAGGATTGCCCGGGCCAGCTCTTCATCACTCGCCTGCAGCCCAGGATTGTTCTTGCGCGCCTGTTCCAGTGCCGACTCGGCATAGGCGCCACGAATCGCGCCGCCGCTGGCGACGAAGGCCGACAGCTCATCTCGGGCAGGAATGATTCGTTTGTCATCCTTGAAGGTCGAGTACAGCGAGGCGGAAACCCCTGCCGAGGTGGCGACATCACCCGCATCGACGCGGGCCATGGCAGAACCGGCAGGCAACAGCACCAGCAGTGAAGAAACGATCAGCAATCGACGCATGGCGAAACCTCCAGAAGGGTGAAGCCCAGGGGAATGTCTGCATGATGTTAAGAACCCAGGGGCTACTTGTAGTTCCCTGCCATCGGTCTTGGGCACATTGAGCGGGGGTGCGCACTGGCGGTGGAAGCCCGATGAGTTGCAAGCATTCGGAACCTGGCCATCACCCACGCCGATAGAGCAACCCCTGCGTCGCAGGATCATTCGGCCTGGGCGCCTCGCCAACCCGGCTGAATCCTGCACGCTCAGCCAAGCGCTGGCTGGCGGTGTTGTCCGTAGCGGTCGTCAGCCAAACCGCTGCATCCACAGCGTCGAGCAGCGTGTTCAGGGCCTCGCGCATCAGCCCTTTGCCGGCGAACCCCTGGCTGACCCAGTAACCCACTTCATACTCTTCAGCCCTGGGCGTCAGGCCGATGCAGCCGATCAGCTCGCCGGTGTTGGGTTCGAGCACGAAGTAGCGCTTTTCCCCTGTGGAGGTATGAAAATCGGCCTGGCTTTCTTCCAGGCCTTGCTCGATTTGTTCCAGCGTCCAATCCGGCTTGGCCCAGATCAGGAAGGGCTGGTGCAGGGCATAGCTGGCCAGCAGTGCCTGGTGTAGGTGTGGCGCCAAGGCCAGGTCTGGGCGACAAACGTGCAGGCGGGGGGTGGTCAGGGTGTGGGGCAGTTTCGCGGAACAGGTAGGGTTGGCCATGGAGCCTCCTTGCTCGATGATGTGGGTGTTGGCTGTTCGATAGTGGCCATGCTCTACTGGCTTCATCGCGGGCTTGTGCTGCGATGGGCTGCAAAGCAGCCTTCTGAACACGCCATTCAAAGGACTATGAAGGTCAACCATGCCTCAATACAAGCTGCATTGCTTCGGCGAATCCGGCAACGCCTACAAAGCCGCGCTCATGCTCGAACTCACCGGCCAAGACTGGCAACCGGTCTTGGTCGACTACTTCCACGGCCAGACCCGCACCGACAGCTGGCGCCAGCAGATCAACGAGCAGGGCGAAGTGCCGGTGCTCGAGCATGACGGGCAGACCTTCACCCAGTCGGCGCTGATCCTCGACTACCTCGCCGCGCAGACCGGTCAATTTGGCCCGCAGAGTGAAGAGGAGCATCGCGAAATCTGGCGCTGGATGCTGTTCGACAACCACAAGTTCACCAGCTATTACGCCACCTTGCGCTTTCTCTACGGCCTGAAGAAAACCGGCGAGACTGACGTGACCAAATTCTTCCGTGAACGCGCCACGGCGGCCTATCAGGTGGTGGATCAGCACCTGAGCCAAACGCCGTTCATGGTTGGCGGGCGTTTGACCATTGCCGATCTGTCATTGGCTGGGTATGTGTTCATGCCTGAGGAGACTGGCATGCAGTTGACTGACTTCCCTCACATCGAGGCGTGGAAGGCGCGGATCAAGGCAGTACCGGGTTGGAAGGCACCTTATGAGCTGATGCCCAGGGCTTGAGTTTCTCTTGAGGTCGTGGGGCCGCTGTGCGGCCCGTCGCCGGCTTCGCCAGCTCCTACAGGCATTGCGCCGGGTGTAGGAGCAGGGAAACCTCCAACCAATCAGTACCTCAGCTCAACCCCGACATAAGCGCCAATCCCATCGCCCGGCCAGAACGCCGCCGTATCCTGGCCACGGGCGTTGTACACCGGCGTCACCGCCGTCACGTAGGCCTTGTTGGCCAGGTTCTTCAAATCCAGCGACACCTTCCAATTGCCCTTGGGCGCCTCATACCCAAGGTTTGCGCCCCAGATGGTGTACGACGGCGCATACAGGGTATTGGCGTAATCCGCCGCGGTGCGTGAAGCCGACTGCACGTTGACCCCGCTGTACCAGCCGCTGTGGTGCTGGTATTGCACCTCGCCCTGGTAGATGTGCTTGGGAATGCCGGGCAGTTGATTGCTGCCGAAGGTATCGTCGTTGCGGTAGTAGAAGTCGTTGTAGGTGTATACCTGGCGCCAGCGCACCTGGTCGCCCTGGGCGTTCTCCCACAGGCGGGTGTTGAGGCCTGCTTCGATGCCTTGGTGGATGGTCGGCGAGGCGTTGAATGCACCGGTGACTGCGGCAGCGGTGGAGGTGGCGGGGATGATCTGCACGTTGAGCAGCTCGTTGTGAATCCACGAGCGATACAGCGCCAGGCTGCCGTCGAAGATGCCATGCGAGCCTTTGATGCCGACCTCGAAGGTATTGCCTTTCTGCTCCACCAGCGGGCGGATGTAGGGCAGGCTCGGGCCGGAGCCGGAGTACTCCCACGAGGCCGGTGGGTCGATGCTGCGGCTGACGTTGGTGAACACTTGCAGGTTCGGCGTGAACTCGTAGCGCAGGCCGATGCGTGGGGCGATGCTCCAGTTGTCGTAGTCGACGTGCTGGGGGAAGTCGGTGCGGTTGGGGTTGACTGCGTAGTCGATGTCGACCTTGCGCCGCACGTTGACGAACGACACACCGCTGGTCAGCCACAGGCCATCGACCAGGTTGAGGTCGTTGCCCAAAGAAAACACCCGGTCGAACGAATCCTGGTAGTCGACCTTTTTCAGCGAAACCTTGTCGCCGGTGGCCGAGTTGACCCCGCCGCGCAGGTGCTGGGTCGAGGTGAAGGCCAGGCTGCTACGGCTCTCGTGGCCGAACAGGCTGTCGATGCGGTCATAGCCAAGCAGCAGGCCGAGGTCGTGCCAGTCCCAGTAGCTGGGGTTGCTCGGGCTGCGCGGGTTATTGGTGTGGCGGTAGTCGTGGTACGACAGGCCCACGGTCAGCCGGGCATCGTCATCGAAGGTGTAGGTGGTCTTGCTGCCCAGCCAGATGCTACCGGGGCGCCGCGCGCCGGCGCCGCTGCTTTCGGCGGTGGCACTGGCGCGGCGCGGGTGGTGCTTGGCATTGGCCAGGGTGGTGGCGCTGGGGTCGTTGTGGAACTCGTCGCGATAGCGCAGCAGCAGGCGTGTCTCAAGCTTGGGGCTGAAGCGGTAGCCGGCGTTGGCGACGATGCCCGAGCTGCGCGACAGGCTGAAATCGCGCGAGCCGTGGTTGCGGTAGTTGTCGGCTTGCAGGTAGTAGTCCAGATCGCCTTCGACGCCGCCGACACTGACGGTTTGCTTCTGGTAGCCATAACTGCCGGCTTCGGCGCGCAGGCGCAGGCCGGGGGCGCTGTAGCCGGTGTGGTTGACGAAGTTGACCGCGCCACCCAGGGTCAACGCGCCGTACTGGAAGGCGTTGGCGCCGCGCAGGATCTCCGTGTAGTTGACCCCCGAGGCATTGAGGAACTCGTAGGGTGTACCGCCCGGGCCGGTCAGTGGCAGGCCATCGAAGAGGAACTTGATCCCCTCACGGAAGTAGCCAGGCGAGGTGTTGGCACCGGAGCCGCGGATGGAGATCTTGGCGGCGTCATTGCCGCCGGTGGACTGCACGAACACGCCGGGCTGATAACCGAGGGTGTCTTGTAGGGTGGCGGTGCGGCCCTTGGCGACTTCTTCGCTGTCGACCACGCTGGTGCCGCCGGGTACTTCCGCCAGCTGGCTCTGCGCGGCTTGCGCGGCGGTTTGCCTGGCGCCTTGAACCGTGACTGTACCCAGGGTCTGGTCGGCCTCGGCGGCAACCGCCGGGGCGAGCAGGGCAGAGCTAAGGGCTGTGGCCAGGGTGGCGTGGCGCACGGCCAGGCGCAGTCGATTGGGTTGCATCACATGCATCGGTGTATTCCTTGAAGTTCATCGAAAGTTACCTCGGCGTTCTATGGGTATAGTCAAGCCAGTCGCTGGGGATAGAGCAGGTTTTGTGCCAGATGGCAAAGGGCCTGGTGGCCGTAGACTTTGCCTTTGTTTAAATGAATTAGATGAACATTAGGACAACTTTTGTTGAAGCGGTGTTGTCGTTCGGACAGCGCCGGTTATATGCAAATTACCAAATTAACAATGCACATTTAGTGGCGGCGATTGATGTTTCAAGTGATGGCTTCTTCGCGGGATAAGCCCGCTCCTACAGGATAGCGTAGATCCGTGGGAGCGGGCTTGCCCCGCGATGAGGCCGCTACTGACACCCTGAAATGTTGATACAGCAACAGGCGCCAAACAGTTTGTATGGCATTCAAGCTTTTAATCGGCTCAATGCCCAATAAAGACGAGAGAAAAAGGCTGGCACGACAACTGCAATAACCTTCCTGAAGCGGTCAGGCGAAGGCGGCGCTACGGCGTAGAACTTCGACCTTATATATAAAGGGAGTATGTGCAGTGCGTGCGAAAGTTAGACTTACCGGTTACTCCCTGGGCAATGCCGCCAGCGTTGCGGTAATGATGGCCCTGCTCAGCCCAGCGGTGTTCGCCGCAGAAGACTCCACCCTCGACACGGTAACCGTCACCGGCGCTGCCGCCACTGGCGCGCAGAAGGACCAGAAGCGCCTGCAAAAGGTCGCGGGCAACACCGCAGTGATCGACAACCGTCAGGTCGAGCAGGGCAGGGCGTCCAATGCCGAGGATGTCCTGGCCCTGCAACCCGGCGTTTTCGCCCAGGGCACCAGCGGTACGGCTGCGAACAAGATTTCGATCCGCGGCTCGGGCTTGAACACCTTCTACCAGGGCTATGTGCTGGGCACCAAGTTCCTCTTCGACGGCCTGCCAATCACCGGCCCCGGGGGCACCCAGGAAGACTTCCTCGACATGCAGGGGATCGACCACACCGAGGTGCTCTACGGTGCCAACGCTTCGGAGTACGCCGCGCTGTCGCTGGGCGGCGCGATCAATTTCGTCAGCAAGACCGGCCGCACCGACCCTGGCAACTACGCCCGCTTCGAAGTCGGCAGCTATGGCTATCGCAAGCAGCAACTGAGCACTGGCGGGGTGGTTGGCGACACTGACTACTACATCAACGTCCTGCACAACGAACGCGATGGCTATCAGGACGACGCCAACAACGAAGGTCGCGGCCTTGCGGCCAACTTCGGCCATGTGTTCAGCCCCAAGCTTGAGACCCGCCTGTTCGTCAAGTACCGCGAAGAGCAGCTCACCAACGGCAACACCCTGACCCGCCAGCAGCTCAAGCACGACCCACGCAGCAACCTCGCCCCGACCGGGCGCCGTAAAGACGGCACCACCTTCATCGGCAACAAGACCACCTACACCTTCGATGACGGCAACAAGCTCGAAGTTGGCGCTTCGTACAACAACTACCCGCTGCTCAACGGCTGGCGCTACTCGCCGACCCCACAAGACTGGCGCTCCAAGGACATCAACCTGACCTTGCGCTACTTCCGTACCGGCGATCGTTTCTTCGGCCTGCCCAGCGACAGCAGCATCATCTTCAGCAATACCCGCGCCTATCTGGCCGACGTCAAGTCGCACAGCCGCGCCACCGGGGCGAAGATCCAGGAGACCAACTACACCGGCTCGCGCGACACGGTGCTGACCTTCGGCAACGAGCTGCAACTGAGCGATGACCTGTGGCTGTCCTCGGGCCTGTCGTTCGTCAACATCCGCCGTAAGGCCGAGATCGAATCGACCACGCTGACCACCGCCAACCCAAGCAACCTACCCACCAGCGTCGAGTACGTGGAGAACGACCTGGCCCCGCGCCTGGGCCTGCGCTACCAGATCAACCCTGAATTCCAGGTGTTCGGCAACGTCAGCCGCAGCATCGATCCACCGGTGACCTGGCAGCTGGGCAGTACCGGCAACCCGTTCCTCTACGATGTGCGGCCACAGAAGGCCACCACGTTCGAGGTCGGCGTGCGCGGCAGCCACGGCATCTTCGATGGCAGCCTGACCTTGTACCGCTCCTGGGTGCAAAAAGAGCTGCTGACCGTGGTCGTGCGTCAGGCCAGCGCCACTCAAGACCAGCTCACCGCCACCTCCAACGCCAGCCCGACCCTTCACCAGGGCATCGAGGCAGGCCTCAACGCGCTGCTCTGGAGCGGCGCCAACGGCGATACCATCGACCTGCGCCAGGCCTACACCCTCAACGACTTCAAATACCGCGACGACGACACCTTCGGCGGCAACGAGTTGCCCAGCCTGCCGCGCCAGGTCTATCAGGCCGAGCTGGCCTACCGCCAGGCCAGCGGCTTCTATGCTTCGCTCAACCTGCGCACAGCGTCAAGCTACTACATCGACTATGCCAACACCTGGCAGGCGCCGTCGTACGTGCTGTGGGGCGCCAAGGTCGGCTATCAGGCGCCGAGCAAGAAGTGGGAGGTGTTCGCTGACCTGCGCAACCTCACCGACCAGCGCTACGCCAGCGCGGCCAACACTGCCTACAACGCCAATGGCCGCGACTCGGCCAACTTCTATCCGGGGGACGCCTTCTCGGTGACCACTGGCGTGGCGTTCCGATTCTGATGGCCGCCGTCATGCATAAGCGACTTCGGCCGTGCCTGTTGGCCGCCGCGCTGCTGCTCGGCGCCTGCTCGCCACCGCCGCCTGGGCAAACTGCAGGCACGCTCAAAGGCGAGGCGGTGAGCGAGGTGAATGGGGTCATGCGCTATCCGGCCAGCGATTTTGTCGAGCAGCGCGAGGGGATGCGCGGCGGCACCTTGCGGGTGTCGGCCGCCAGCGATTCGGGCAGCTTCGATATCCATGCGCTGTCGCACGGCAACATGCAGTGGCTGGGCAGGATTCTGTTCGATTGCCTGGTCTACCAGGCCGAGGACGGCACCCTGACGCCGTGGCTGGCGAAAAGCTGGGAGATCAGCGCCGATGGCCTGACCTACACCTTCCACCTGCGCGACGATGTCCACTTCAGCGATGGCGAGCGGTTCAACGCCGAGGCGGTGCGGGTCAACCTTGAGCACATGCGTGATCCGGCGACCAAGTCGCCGTTGGCCGCGGCCTATATCGCGCCGTTTCTCACGGGCCGGGTGGTGGATGAGTTCACCTTCGAGGCGACCCTGCGCACGCCCTATGCGCCGTTTCTCGATGTGCTGTCGCAGGCCTGGCTGGGGATGATTTCGCCCAAGCAGATCCGCGAGGCGCCGCGCACGATCGCTACCCGGCCGATTGGCAGCGGGCCGTTCGTGCTCGACAGCTATGTACGCGATCAGGGCGCGACGTTTTCGCGCCGGGAGGATTACCACTGGGCGCCCACAGCGATCAATCATCAGGGCGCGGCTTACCTGCAGCGCATCGAGCTCAGTTATGTGCCCGAGGCGATGATCCGCTATACCTCGCTTGAGGCCAACGACAGCGACATGGCCCTGGACGCGCCGCCCCAGAACGCCGCGGCGATTCGCGCCAATCCAGACCTGACCCTGCGCAGCCGCATCCGCAAGGGCAACCCGGCGCGCAGCATCACCTTCAATGTCGAGCGCGTGCCATTCGACGATGTGCGGGTGCGCCAGGCCGTGGCCAAGGCCATCGACCGCGATGGCCTGGCGTGGATCTCGGGGTTTGGTGAGTTCCTGGCCAAGGGCGACTTCCTCGCCGTGAACACCCCAGGCTATGACCCGATAGCACGTGATGCGCTGGCCTTCGACCCGGTACAAGCCAACCACTTGCTGGATGCTGCTGGCTGGACCGGGCGCGACGCCGAGGGGTATCGCACCCGCGCCGGCCAGCGCCTGCAAGCGACCTTGCTGACCTATGACAACCCGGCGTTCCCAGCCAACGTCTCGGTGGCGGTGCAGGCCGACTTGCGCAAGATCGGCTTCGACATGGTGATCGAAGTGTTGCCGCTCACGCGGGTGATGGAGCTGCGCTATGCCGGCCGTTTCGATGCCATTGGTGGCGGCTACTGGCACACCAATACCGCCGATGGGCTGTTCATCCTCTATCACAGCCAGGCCATCCCCAGCGCGCGGATGATCGGCCAGAACGTCGGTCACTTTCGCGATGCGCTGCTCGACCAGTACCTGGGCCAGGCGCGGCAGAGCACTGATGCGCAGCAGCGGCGCACCCTGTATCGCCAAGCGCAGCAGCGCCTGGGCGAAACCGTACCAGCGGTGCCTTCGGTGGAGAGCCAGATGCTGTTGGCTTATCGCAAGGCAGTCGGCGGGGTGCTGTTCGATGGTTCGCACAATGTCCCTCTGTTCACCAGCGTGTGGCTGGCCAAGGAGCAACCATGAAACTTCTGGCACTGGTGCTAAGGCGCCTGCGTGACGGCCTGATCGTGCTGTGGGCGGCTGCCAGCCTGACGTTCCTCGGCATGCAACACAGCGGTGGCGATACCGCACTGGCGATTCTCGGTGGCCCGGACGCCATGCCCACGCCGCAGATGCTCGCCCAGGTGCGCGCCGAGTACGGCCTCGATCAGCCGCTGTGGCAGCAATACGGCAATTACCTGGCGCGCTTGGCCCAGGGTGATCTGGGCGAGTCGTATCGCCTGCGCATTCCGGTCGGCCAGGCGATCGGCGAGCAACTGGGCGCGACCTTGGCCCTGGCCAGCAGTGCGGCAGTCCTGGCGGTGCTGCTCGCGCTGACTTCGGCGCTGCTGACTGCCAACCGTGGGCGGCGTCTGCGGGCGTTGGTGTCGGGCATCGAGTTGGTGCTGTCGGCAGCGCCGAACTTTGTCATCGGCACCGTGCTGTTGCTGGCCTTCGCCTTCTACTTCCACCTGTTGCCGCCATCGGGCTCGCGTGGCTGGCAGTCGCTGGTGCTGCCGAGCCTGGCCCTGGGCTTGCCGGTGGCGGCAGTGCTGGCCCAGGTGCTGCGCCAGTCGCTTGAGCAGGTGCTGGAACAACCCTTCATCACCCAAGCCCGCGCGCGCGGCATGTCCGATACCGGCGTCCGCCTGCGCCATGCCTTGCGCCATGCCCTGGTGCCGTTGGTGACCCTGGCCGGCTATGTGTTCGCCAGCCTGCTGGGCGGCGCCGTGGTGCTTGAACTGCTGTTCGGCCGCCAAGGCATTGGCCGTCTGATGCTCGACGCAACGGCTAACAAGGACGTGCCACTGGTGCTCGGCGTGACCCTGCTGGCCGCCGCCATCTACGTGCTGGTCAACCTGGTGGTGGATGTACTGACCCAGGCCATCGACCCGCGCACCGCGCACAACTGAAATCCCCGTGAAAGGAACTTACATGAGTCAACAAGCAAGCATTACCGACGCCGAACTCGATGCCCGTTTCGCGCCAATCTTTACCCGTATCGCCGCTGGCGCGGTTGAGCGCGAGCAGCAACGCACGCTGGCCCATGAGCCGGTGGCGTGGCTGCGCGAGGCCGGTTTCGGCGCGCTGCGTGTGCCGCAAAGCCATGGCGGGCTGGGTGCCAGCCTGGCGCAACTGCTGCGCCAGCTGGTGCGCCTGGGCCAGGCAGACTCCAACCTGCCGCAGATCCTGCGGGCGCATTTCGGTTTCGTCGAAGGGCGACTGTCCTCCAACGATGCTGCGTCGCAGGACTACTGGTTCGCCCGGGTCGTGGCAGGCGAGCTGTGGGGCGCGGCCATGGCTGAGCGTACCGACAGCACCGGCAATACCGTGCAACTGACCCAGAGCGAGGAGGGCGATTACCGCCTCGACGGCGAGAAGTATTACTGCACTGGCACGCTGTATGCCGATTGGGTCGCGGCGGTGGCCAACCACGGCGACGAATTCGTCAGCCTGGCCGTGCCAACCCGCGCTCCTGGGGTCGAGGTGGTGGACGACTGGGATGGTTTTGGCCAGCGCCTGACCGGCAGCGGCACCACCCGTTTTCGCCAGGTGGCGGTGCCGCAGCGGCATGTGCTGCGGCGCTTCGCCAAGGGCGAGCTGCGCGCCGAATCCTATTTGACCGCGTTCTATCAGGCGGTGCACCTGGCCACCCTGGCCGGCATCGCCCGTGCCGTGCTGGCCGATGCAGTTGCTTTCGTCCAGGGCCGTACCCGCGCCTTCGGCGTGCCCGGCCAATCGAAGCCCAGCGATGACCCACTGGTGCAGCGAGTGGTCGGTCGGCTGTCGAGTCTGGCCTTTGCAACCGAGGCGCAGGTCAGTGCCGTGGGCCATAGCCTGCAAGGGGTATTCGAGGCGGGCCAGGCTGGGGAGGTCCCTGAGCAGTTGTACACCGATGCCGAAGTACAGGCCTTCCAGGCCCAGCAGATCGTCCTGGCGCAAGTGCTTGAGGCCACCACCTTGCTGTTCGAGGTCGGCGGCGCTTCGGCGACCAGCAATGCCCGACGCCTGGATCGGCACTGGCGCAATGCGCGCACCTTGGCCTCGCACAACCCGGCGATCTACCGCGAGCAGGCGTTGGGCGACTACTACCTCAATGGCGTCAGCCCCGCCGCCGCCTGGCGGGCCAAACAGGCTGCGGCCAGTGCAGGACAGGGCGCAGGCGATGAAGCCAGCGCAGTCTGAATAGGAGAACGCACATGACACAGCAAAAGCAGATGAGCCTGGGCATGAATATCTTGGGTTTCGGCTCGCACTCCGGCGCCTGGCGCCAGGGCGAGGCCGCGATCGACGCCTATATCGACGTTGATTACTACCGCAACATCGCACGCATCTCCGAGCGCGGTTGCCTGGATGCGATCTTCCTCGCCGACGGCCCGGCGCTACCGCCGGATGTCGCCAGCCAGGCCGGTGGCCGTCTGGAGCCGACCATCCTGCTCACCGCCGTGGCTGCCGCCACCGAACGCATCGGAGTGATCGCCACGTGCTCGAGCACTTACAACGAGCCATTCAACCTGGCCCGACGGATAGCCTCGCTGGACCACATCAGCGGTGGCCGGGCGGCCTGGAACGTGGTGACCAATGCCGGTGACGCCGCCGCGCAGAACTTCGGCTACGCCGGCGCGCCACTGCATGTCGACCGCTATGGGCGGGCCGAAGAGTTCGTCGATGTCACCCTCAAGCTGTGGGACAGCTGGGAGGACGACGCGATCATCGGCGACCGTGCCAATGGCCGCTTCGCCGACCCAAGCAAGGTGCATACCCTGGATTTTCACGGCAAGCACTTCCAGGTCAAAGGCCCGCTCAACCTGCCTCGCTCGCCGCAAGGCCGGCCGGTGCTGGTACAGGCGGGCTCCTCCGAAGGCGGCAAGGCCTTGGGCTCGCGTTATGCCGATGCGATCTTCACCACCCAGACCACCTTGCCCGACGGGCTGGCCTTCTACCGCGAGATGAAATCCCGGGCCAAGGCCTGGGGGCGTGATCCGCAGCATTTGAAAATCATGCCGGGGCTGTCGACGGTGATCGGCAGCACCGAGGCCGAGGCGCATGCCCGCTTCGACCAGCTCAATGCCTGGCATGGCGAGCATGGCTTGCTGCAGCAGGTGGCGGGGCGGATCGGTATCGATGCCAGCGAACTGGACCCCGATGCGCCGCTGCCTTGGGCACGGATTGGCGCGGTGGCGGATTTTGAGCGCGGCTCGCACGGTTTTCTGGAAGCGCAGCTGAACTTGGCGCGGCGCGAGAACCTGACCATTCGCGAGCTTTCGCGGCGCATCCTGGTGGGGCATCGTCTGGCGGTGGGCACGCCCGAGCAAGTCGCCGACACCTTGGCCGAGTGGTTCCTGGCCGGGGCAGGGGATGGCTTCAACATCATGCCGGACATGTTCCCGTCCGGGGCGCAGGTGTTCGTCGAAGAGGTGGTCCCGCTGTTGCAGAAACGCGGGCTGTTCCGCCGCGAGTATCAAGGACGCACCTTGCGCGATCACCTGGGTTTGCCCAAGGCCGAGAACCAGTACGCGCGGGCGCAGGCGGCTCAAGCGTCGGCCTGAACCGCTGCAAGCGCTTCAGGCACCGCGCCCCTTGTAAGCGCTGGCGTAGCCTGCGATGGGCTGCAAAGCAGCCCGAAACGCTCAAATCCAACCCATTACCCAAGGACCACCGCATGCTCTACCGCCCGCTAGGCCACACCGATCTCCACGTCAGCCTGCTCAGCCTAGGCACCATGACCTGGGGCCACCAGAACAGCGAACAAGACGCCCACCAACAACTGGACTCCGCGCTCGCTGCCGGCATCAACTTCATCGACACCGCCGAGATGTATCCCACTCCGACCCGCGCCGAAACCTGGACCACCACCGAGCGTTTCATCGGCACCTGGCTGGCCGCCCGCGGCAATCGCGACAAGCTCATCCTGGCCAGCAAGATCGCCGGCCCCTCGCGCGACCCCGCCGGGCAAACGCACATCCGCGACGGCCTTTCGCACCACGACCGACGCAACATCGTCGCGGCTCTCGATGGCAGCCTGAAACGCTTGCAGACCGACTATCTGGACCTCTACCAACTGCACTGGCCCGACCGCACCACCAACATCTTCGGCGCCCGCGAATACCCCTATGTCGACGACCACCCCGACAGCGCTGCCATCCAGGAAACCCTGGCGGTGCTCGATGAGCAGGTCAAGGCCGGCAAGATCCGCCACATCGGCGTGTCTAACGAAACCCCGTGGGGTGTCGCGCAGTTCCTGCGTCATGGCGAGGATCAGCGATTGCCGCGCATTGCCAGCATCCAGAACCCCTACAGCCTGCTCAATCGCCTGTATGAGAACGGCCTGTCAGAGTTCAGCCACCGCGACGGCGTCAGCCTGCTGGCCTATTCGCCGCTGGCGTTTGGCGCGTTGACGGGCAAGTACCTCGATGGCGCTCGCCCGGAGGGTGCCCGTTTGTCTTCGGTGTATCGCACCTTCAACCGCTACGACAGCGCCGAGGCCAACAGCGCCATCGCCAGCTACGTCGATATCGCTCGGCGGCGGGGCCTGAGCCCTGCGCAGCTGGCCTTGGCCTTCGTCATTCGCCAGCCCTTCGTGGCCAGCGCCATCACCGGGCAGACCACACTGCTGCAGTTGCAGGAAAACCTGGGTGCGCTCGACCTGCAACTGGACGACGAGCTGTTGGCCGAGATCCAGGCTGTGCACCGCCGTATTCCCAACCCGGCGCCATGAACCAGGAGGCTGGATGAACGCAATTGCTCCCGATCCTGCGCTTGCGCGCGTGGCCCTGGCGCCACCCTTGAGCCGTTGGCGGCCAAGCCGCCCAGGGTTGTGCCTGGCCTGGGCGGTGCTTGGCCTGTTGCTGCTGGCAGTGGCGCTGCCCGGCTGGCTGGCGCCTGCCGACCCGTTAATGGCCGATGCCCGTCTGGCCTATCAGCCACCGAGCACAGCGTTCTGGCTGGGCACCGATGAGAACGGCCGCGATGTGCTCAGCCGGTTGATTCACGGCGCACGTCCATCGCTGTTTATCGGTTTGGCGGCAACTGCGGTAGGCCTCGGCCTGGGCACTTTGCTCGGCTTGCTGGCAGGCCTCGCCCCGGCGTGGCTGGACAACCTGCTGATGCGCGCAGTGGATGTACTGCTGGCATTTCCCGACCTGCTGCTGGCACTGGTGATCATTACCCTGTTCGGCCAGGGCACCACCAACCTGATCCTCGCCGTGGGCATCGCCGCGGTGCCACGTTATGCACGCTTGGTGCGTGCGCAAACCTTGACCATCCGCCGCGCAGGCTTCGTCGAGGCGGCGCTGACCCTGGGGCGACGGCCACTGGCCGTGGTGCTCAGTCACGTGTTGCCCAATGCGGTACAACCGGTGCTGATCCTGGCCTGTATCGGCCTGGGCAGCGCGATCACGGCTGCCGCCGCCTTGAGCTTCCTTGGTTTCGGCGCGCCGCCTCCGGCGCCGGAGTGGGGCGCAACGATGGCGGTGGCGCGTAACTTCATGGCCAATGCGCCCTGGCTGATGGCCTGGCCGGCGCTGGCGATTACCCTGACTGTGATTTCCATCAGCGCCATCGGCCGTGACTGGCTGCGGCGCAGCGAGGGCAAAAGCCTATGAGCGGCTTGGACAACGTTTCACCGTTGGTAGACATCCGCGGCTTGCGGGTGAGCTTCAAGGGCGTGCCAGTGGTGCGCGGGGTCGATGTGCAGGTGCGTGCTGGACAGTGCGTGGCGCTGGTGGGGGAATCGGGTTCGGGCAAGAGCGTCACTGCGCGCACCTTGGTCGGCCTGACCGGAGCCGGTGCACAGGTTCAGGCGCAGCGCCTGGCGTACGCTGGCCGCGACTTGGCCGGTTTGGATGAGGCCAGTTGGCAGCGCCTGCGCGGCGCACAGATCGGCTTTGTCATGCAAGACGCCCTCGGCTCGCTCGATCCGCTGCGCCGGGTTGGCAACGAGATCGAGGAGGCGTTGTTGCTGCACACCCACCTTGGCCCTGAAGCGCGCCGCCTGCGGGTGCTGGAGCTGCTGCGCGAGGTCGGCGTGCCAGAGCCCGAGGTGCGTGCCCGGCAGTATTCCTGGCAGCTGTCCGGCGGCTTGCGCCAACGTGCCCTGATCGCCTCGGCGATCGCTTGCACGCCACGCCTGCTGGTCGCGGATGAGCCCACCACTGCACTGGATGCCACGGTACAGGCGCAGATCCTCGCTTTGCTTGAGCAACTGCGCGGCGAGGACAACAGCCTGCTGATGGTCAGTCATGACTTGGCGGTAGTCGCCCGCCTGGCCGATTGGGTCGTAGTGATGCGCCAAGGTGAAGTGGTGGAGCAGGGCAGCGCCGAGCAGATTCTGCAAGACCCTCATGATCCCTACACCCAACGCCTGCTGACAGCTGCGCGAGCGGTGCATTTCCAGCGCCCGGCCACGCCCGCGCTGGCCTTGGTGGAGCCTGCCGTGAACACAGCTGAACAACCGGTCTTGCTTGAGGCGCGCAATTTGAGCAAGGCGTTCATTGGCCCCGATGGGCGTGCGCGCGAGGTGCTGAGCGATGTTTCGCTGCAGCTGCGGGCGGGGCAGACCCTGGGCGTGGTCGGTGAGTCGGGGTCAGGCAAGAGCACCCTGGGGCGGATTCTGCTTGGCCTGGAGCGTCCGGACCAAGGCCAGGTGCAGTTTGCCGGGCAGGACTGGTTGGCCTTGTCCAACGAGCAGCAGCGCCTGGCGCGCCAGGGTATTCAGGTGGTGTTTCAAGATCCCCTGGCGTCGTTCGATCCGCGCTATACCGTGCTGCGGGTGCTGGCTGAGGCGTTGGCTCAGGCAGGAGTACCGCGGGCCTTGCAGCGTACTGAGGCGGTGGCATTGCTGGAGCGGGTGCAACTGCCTGCGGGCGTGCTCGAACGCCGGCCGCTTGAGCTGTCGGGAGGGCAGCGTCAGCGCATCGCCATTGCCCGGGCGCTGGCGATGAAGCCGCGGGTGTTGGTGTGTGATGAGCCAGTGTCGGCGTTGGACGTGTCGGTACAGGCGAGAATTCTGGTGCTGCTGGCAGAGCTCAAGGCTGAGTTGAACCTGGCGTGCCTGTTCATCTCGCATGACCTGGGGGTGGTAGAGCAGGTTAGTGATCAGGTGCTGGTGATGCAGGGCGGGCGGGTGGTGGAACAGGGTGAGGCGGGGCAGGTGCTCGGTCAGCCGCGTCATCCCTATACCCGTGCGCTGCTGGATGCGGTGCCGGGGTTGCCAGCGGCGCAGCCGCTGTGGGTGCGGCGGATTGCGGTGTGAGGTGAGAATTGCAGGGGGCCGTGCTGGCCTCTTCGCGGGCAAGCCCGCTCCCACAGGGATCGCAGTGAGTAGGAGATTGGTGTAGAGCCAGCCCTGGGCACAGGCGTATCGCGGGCCTTGTGAACGGCGCAGTACCTGTGGGAGCGGGCTTGCCCGCGAAGAGGCCTGAACTGACACAACAACGCGCCCCGGGGCCGCTCGGCAAGCCTCAGCGGGCCAGCGCCGGATTCGGCTTGTAGAACAGAAACAATTTGGTCTCGGCGGTCTTGCGGTAGGCCTTGGCCCAGTCCGGCCGCACGCTGCGGTCGTGAAAATACAGGGCACCTCGGGTGGGGTCCTTGAGCTGCTGGTTGAGCGCTTTGCGGGCGATCTCTTTGGCAACGTCATAGCGCTGCTTTTCCTCGACCTGATCAGAGCGCCCGTCGCACCACCAGGAGAACTGGCAGCTCTTGGTTTCCACCCCTTGCTTGACCACCCCGCAGATAGTGTCCGGGAAGCCATCGTGGCCCAAGCGGTTGATCACCACGCTGGCCACCGCACTCATGTCGCGGGCATCCGCCTCCTTGGCTTCCCAATAGATGGTGCGCGCCAGGCAAGTGATGCTGTCGTCCATCGGCGATTGGCCTGCGGGATCGACCGCTTTGACTTCACTGGGGCTTAAGGTCTCGCTCTTTTTCGGCGGTGGCGCCTCTTCGACCACCTTCTCTTCCAGGGCTTGGGCCTTGTCTTCAGCGACCGCGGCCTTGGCGCTGTCAGCGGCATTGAGTGGGCCTGCAAGCAGGGTCAGGGCCAAGCCGAACAGCAGCGACGATAGGCGCATGGTCAAGCTTCCGAAATGTGAGCTGAATCTCAGTCTAGCTGCGCCTTTTCAACTCAGCGTCAGGCTTAGCATCACCGGCAGGGTCAAGGCGGCAGCGACCGTCTGCAAGGCGATGATGGTCGCCATCAACGGCGCGTTGCCGCCCATTTGCCGGGCCATTACATAAGACGATGAGGCGGTCGGTAGCGCCTGGAACAACACCGCTACCACTGCCGCCTGGCCGCTCAGGCCGAGTAGGCGGCACAAGCCCCAGGTCGTCAGGGGGAGTACCAGAAACTTGAACAGCGACGCCGCCAGCAGCGGCCGGACCTGTTGCCCCAGGCGCGCACCGCCCAGCGCTGCACCGACACACAGCAGCCCCAGGGGCAGGGCCGCCTGGCCGAGCGCCTTGATGGTCGGCTCCAGCCCCGCCGGCAAGCCCACCCCGGTGACCCGCAGCAATAGCCCGCCTGCACAGCCGATGATCAACGGGTTGGCGAAGATCGCCCGCAATACCGTGGCAGGTGAGCTGTGGCGGGCGCTGAATCGGGCAAACACCAGCACGCAGAGCAGGTTGACCAGCGGCACGATGGCAGCATTGGCCACGGCGGCCAGAGCGATCCCGGCGCTGCCGTAGATACCGGCGGCCAAGGTGGCGCCAATATAGTTGTTGAAGCGCACACCGCCTTGGAACACCGAGGTGAAGTCGGCGCCGTCGTGGTTCACCGCGCCCTGATACAACACCAGCAAGGCCGCACCCAGCAAAGTTGAAAGCATCAGTACACCCACCATGCCCAGCACCGGTACACCATCGAGGTTGGCAGTGGCCAGGCCGTGCAGAAACAGTGACGGCAGGAGCACGTAGTAGCTCAGGCGTTCAGCGCCAGGCCAGAAGCTTTCAGCGAGAAAACCGCGTACTCGCAGCCAGGTGCCAAGGGCAATCAGCAGGATGATCGGCACCAGTGTGGTCAGCAGCAGCTCAAGCATGGGCGGGGTTCCGTGGTCGGGTACCGGAGCAGCCTACTGCGTGCAGTCAGCAGAAAAAAACGTTGTTTTCTGCATCCACCGTTGAGAAAAACTTCATGTAGCGTCCAGAGCGGTCTTGAGCACTGCACTCAGGTGCCGCCGTTGGCTCTTGTCATGTTCCAGCAATACCATGCGCCGGGTCAGTTGCGGCTCGCCGAATGGCAGCCGGGTTGCAGCGGGCAAACGCTCCAGATCATCATCGGCAATCGGGATGATGGCCACACCCAGGCCCATCGCGGCCATGCGTGCCAGGGCCTCCTGGCTGTCCAATTCCATTTGCTCGTTAACCTGAAGGTGCTGCTTGCGCAGCTCTTGTTCGATCTGGCGGCCGGCCCAGGCGCGCTTGTCGAAACGCAAGAACGGCTGGCTGGCGAGCAGTTGCGGCAAACTTTGGCCTGCCAGTTCGGGGCTGGCGATGGCCCAGAAACGGTCTTCAAACAACGGTATATAGCTCAGGCACTGCGGATACGGGCTGACCGGTTCGGTGGTGATCGCCGCATCCAGCTCGCCGTCCTCGACCCGCCGGGCAAGCTCGGCCGACATGCCCGAGACCACGCTGACATGCAGCTGCGGGTGATGGGCCTTGATCCACAGCAGGGCCTTGGGCAGACGCCGGGCCAGCACGGTGTGGATCGCGCCAATGCGCAGGCGCCCGCGCAGGCTGGGGCCGCTGGCCAGGGTGTCGGCCAGTTCGTCATAGGCGCTGAGGATGCTCTCGGCGCGCGCCACCGCCAGTTGCCCGGCTTCGGTCAGCATCACCTGGCGGCGGCTGCGGTCGAACAGCGCCACCTGCAGTTCATCCTCCAGGGTCTTTATGTGCAGGCTGACGGCCGAGGGGGTGAGGCTGAGCAGATCGGCGGCGCGGGCGAAGGTGCCGTGGCGGGCGATGGTCACCAGGGTGCGCAGGGCTTTGAGGGACACGGGGTAGTGCTCCGGCAGCGGGGGTGGGGCAACGCTACAAGCTTGCTATGGTGGGTCGCAAGCTTTGCGGGTGTGTCAGCACTGGCCTCCTCGCTAGAGTGGATCGGATCGGGCCTGTGGTTGCTTGGCCAACGGCCAGGGAATGGCTTCAGGCTGCATGCCTTGACTGGTCGCCTGAGAGGATAGCGCCATGGGTGCCCTTGCTGGGTACACGTGCAACCAGTTAAGGACTAACTGATGAATCTTGATGTGCACTTTGTCTATTACCGCAACTTCCGCTTCGACGGCAAATTCCACGTGCGCTGTATCGGAGCTGGTCTGGAAAAGGTCAAGAGCATTCGCTACGAGCTGGAAAAGAGCGGGCCTGATGGACCACGACAAGTCGATGCAATGTCGGTTTATTCCCAAGCCCAAAGTGGTGTGCTGAGCGACCATGGCTGCCCTGCGCTCTTGCGCTGCGACGTGGCAGCCGGTACCTACACGATCAAGCCGCGTGTCACGCTGCGCGAGGGGGTGGCAGATGTGACTGTCGATGGCAGTGGTGCGCTCGTAGTGGCAGCGTTGCAGGTTGTTATCGATGAGGGCGAGCTGAGCAGGGGGATACTCGACTCTGTTTCTCTGCCAGGTACAGCGTCCAGGCGGCGGCGTTCGGTTGCCGATGAACCGGCTATCGATCTGGCGAGCGAGGCGCCCAGGGTGGTCGACCCATACGCTGAAACGCTGGAGCCGTTTCCTGATTTGCCGCCCGGCACGTCTTATCCGACGTTACTGGTCAACTTTGTCGAGGGCGGCTTCGAACGACTCCTGGCTGAGCTGGAGCCAGGCTCAAGCTCGCGATTGGTCGGCCTGTGGCCAACACTCAAGTCAGTGATCGAGCTGCAGCCTTTGCTGGCCCCGCAGGAGCGCAATGACGACAAGCTGCAGGCACTGCGCAATTACTACTACCTTGAGCAACCCGCAAGCATGCTCAACGATACCTATGCCGCTTTGCTCAAGACCCTGGCGGCGCTTGAGTACGTCGAGACGCTGCACTTCGTCCCGGCGGCTGTAGCTTCTGCAGGGGTGTTGCTCGCCGGCGCTGCGGCTGCGTTGGCAACCTTGATTACTGGGGCTGCAGTAGTGGCGGGCAATCGGGCTTTTGACGATGCACAACCGACTCCAGACTTTGAGCCGTTGCAGCACTATCTGGATGAGCCCGGCCCGCGCTATCGGGGTATGAATATCCGCAAGGCATGGGACAAGCAGGTAAATGGAAAGGGTGCGCGTGTGCACTTTTCTGATGGCGGCCTGTTCCCTAACCACGAAGACCTCAAAGGCAACCCTAACCTGAAAATTGTCACCCTGCAGCCTAACGGGGATCCCCGTCATGGAACCAAATCAGTGGGGGTTTTGCTCGCTAGCCCTAATGGCTTTGGCATGACCGGCATTTGCCACGCCGCTGAGTTGTACCTGTACAACAATTACGCCAAAGACGAATTACAACGCCTCCAGACCCCGAAAGATCTGCTGCGTCACGTCGAGCCCGGCGATATCGTGGCGATCAATCGCCATTCGGCACATCTTGATGCGCTGGGCGTTTTTCTACCTTCGATCCATGAGCGCGCGTGGTGGGACGTGGCCAAAGCATTGACGGAGCGCGGTGCGGTGGTGCTCTTCGCCGCTGGAAACGGGAGTAATGAGACCGATATCAAAAAAGGAGTGACGAGAGGTTATGGAGTCGATCTCTCGCAATGGCGCTATTTTCATGAGCATGGAGAGGCGAATGCAATTCTGGTTGGGGCCAGCCAGTCATGGGATGGCAAAGCCCATCAATACTCGAATTTCTCCTATCCCTACCGGATGCTCAATTCCTGGGGCGACAGCGTGGCCACCCTCAGTGGTGGCGACCTGCAAGACAAATCGGCTGATGAGCGTGACTACAGCAGCAATTACGCTGGCACCTCGAGCGCTACGCCGTTGGTCGCAGGGGCGCTGAGCTTGATTCAGTCGTATGCGATGGAACAGCATCATGTCTATCTCAATGCCGACCAAATGCACCTGCTGGTCATGGCTTCAGGCCACAAGGATGCGACCTTGCCGCACAGCGATGTCCTGCCCATGGGCGCACGGCCCGATGTGCAGCGCGCCTTGCAGTTGCTCGATCGCATCCTCGGCGGCGGGCGCTTCCATGCGCCCAGGGATGAGCTGTAATCAAACCCTGAATTGATCCATCAGCCCTTGCTGTTGGTTGGCCAGGCTGTTGAGCGACTGACTGACCCGTGCCGACTCGTTGGCCTGGCCTGACAGCGATTCGGTGACATCGCGGATGGTCGCCACGTTACTGTTGATCTCCTCGGCCACCGCGCTTTGCTCTTCGGCGGCCGAGGCGATTTGCAGGTTCATGTCGGTGATTACCGTCACCGCCTGGCCGATGCGCTGCAGTGCGGTAACCGCTTGGCCAACCTGTTCGACACCGCCTTGGGCCTGGCGGTAGCTGCTGTCCATGGCACCGACCACTTCCTGGGTGCCAGCCTGCAAAGCTTCGATGACCTGGCGGGTTTCTTCCACCGACTCCTGGGTGCGGCGGGCGAGGTTGCGCACTTCGTCGGCGACCACGGCAAAACCGCGCCCGGCCTCACCGGCACGGGCCGCTTCGATCGCGGCGTTGAGTGCCAGCAGGTTGGTCTGCTCGGCGATCGAGCGGATCACTTCGAGCACCGAGCCGATCTTCTCGCTGTTTTGCGCCAGGCCTTCGACCTGGCCCATGGCACTGCTCATGTCGGCGGCCAGGGCATCGATGCTGCTGGTGGTGCGGTCGATCACTGCCAGGCCGTCGCGGGTTGCCTGGTCCGCTTCCCGGGCGGCTTGGGCGGCCTGGGCGGCGCTGCGGGCGACGTCCTGGGCAGTGGCGCTCATCTCGTGCGAGGCGGTAGCCACCTGGTCGACCTGGCGATACTGCTGCTCCATGCCGGCGCTGGTCTGGCTGGCGATCGCCGCCGACTGGTCAGCAGTACCTCGGGCAGCTTGCACCGAGCGCTTGACCTCGGCGATGGTCGGTTGCAGTTTGTCGAGGAAGCGGTTGAACCAACCGGCCAGCTCACCCAGCTCATCGCGCTTGTCGTATTGCAGGCGGCGGGTCAGGTCGCCTTCGCCGCTGGCAATGTCCTTGAGCATGGCAGCCACGCCAAGGATTGGTCGGGTTACGCCACGGGCCATCAGCCACACCAGCAACAAACCGGCAATCGCCGCGGCCAAGCCCAGGCCCAGTTCCAGCAGGGTGCCGCTGGTATTGAGGGCATCGAGTTCGGCTTTGAGCGTCTCGGCAGGGCCGGTGAGGGCGCTTTCCGGTACATCGAGCAGCACCCCCCACGGCTTGGCATCCGGGATCGGGGTAAAGGCGGCCAGCACTTTCAGGCGTTGTTGATCGTGGAGGATCTGCAACTTGCCCTCGGCCAGCTTGCGTACCAGCTCTGCGCCTTGGCTGCGGTCGACCTGGTCGAAGCGCTGGGCCAGTTTGCTGGCATCGGCGCTGTAGCCAGCCAGCAGGCCCACCGGGCTGAGGATGCCGACGGTGGTGCGCCCTTCATAAAGGTTGCGGCTGGCGTCCTGGCTGAGCGCTTGCAAGCTGTTGAGGTTGATGTCGATGGACAGGGTAGCGATGACCTTGCCCTTGACCGACAGCGGGAAGACGATGCTGGTCATCAGCACTTGCTGGCCGTCGATGCTATAGAAGTACGGCTCGACCACGCACACCTTGCCGGTGCTGCGCGGGCATACCCACCAGGTGTTGGCCGGCTGACCGCTGGGGCCGACTTCGGTGTTGGCCATGTCCGCTTCCGGCAGGGCCATGGCCGTCAGCTGACCGGCGCGCGGCTGCGACCAGTAGAGGGCGAAGCGTCCGGTTTCGTTG
Organism: Pseudomonas sp. NPDC088890; assembly: GCF_044900155.1. Taxonomy (NCBI): domain Bacteria; kingdom Pseudomonadati; phylum Pseudomonadota; class Gammaproteobacteria; order Pseudomonadales; family Pseudomonadaceae; genus Pseudomonas; species Pseudomonas sp. NPDC088890. Next base: position 993,095 of record NZ_JBJDNG010000001.1, read on the forward strand.
CTGCCCAACTCGCTCTGGCCGGCGAACAGGCTGTCTTTGCCGTCCAGTGCACCGGGTTCGAACACCAGCGACAGACCGAGCAAGTCCGGGTTGGCCTGCAGCGCCGCGCGCACTTGGGCGGTCATGTCCTGGCGCAGGTCAAAGGCGTCGAGGAAGCGTTTTTCCGCCTGCTCGCGCAGGAACAGGACCTGGCGGGCGAAGCCTGCGCCGTACTGGTAGGCATCCATGAACTGGCGGCGAATGTTCAGGGCTTGTACTTCGCCCTGCGACTCGATGCGGGCTTGGGCCGATTCGGAGAGCATCTTCATGCTGCTCGCCTTGACCAGGTCGGAGCTGTGGTCCATGCGGTACAGCGAGAGGCCGACCAGCAAGCTGACGATGCCTGCCAGGCACAGGCCGGCGAGCAGGGTGATCTTCCACTGGATAGACAGTTGGCGCAAAGGCATTGGCAAATCCCTTCTAATAATTCTGGGGCTGCCGACTGTGTCGGCGTTTGCCCGTTTTTCTTTATTCAAACGTTCAATATAAAAGTCGTATTGCCAAGCGACGCCGATCTACCGCCAATCGAAATAGTTACAAGCGGCCACCTTGAGCGCTTTGACAAGCGCGCACGGCTGCTTCAGAGTGTGCGCCCTTCATAACAATATCCCCTGGTCCGGCCACTGCTTTGGGCAGCTTGTCGCCGGAACCGTCGCTTTTTGTCTGTCGTAAACGAGGTAAGCCACACCATGAATGCAGTCATTGCCGCGGTCGGCATCATGCTGATATTGAGCCTGTCCCGCGTGCATGTGGTCATCGCCCTGATCATTGGCGCCCTGACCGGTGGCCTGGTCGGCGGCCTGGGTATCGAAGGTACGCTCAAGGCGTTCAATGGTGGCCTGGGTGGTGGAGCGACGGTGGCCCTGTCTTATGCGCTGCTCGGCGCGTTCGCCGTGGCCATCGCCAAATCAGGCCTGGCCCATGCCTTGGCTGATCGCGCTTTGGCGATGATCGATCGGCAAGGCCACCGCAATGGCGGCAAGGTCAAGTGGCTGCTGATCGGCCTGATGCTGGTGGTGGCGATTTCCTCGCAGAACATCCTGCCTATCCACATCGCGTTCATTCCACTGCTGGTACCGCCGCTGCTGTATGTATTGACGCGCCTGCGCATCGATCGACGCTTGATCGCCTGTGTGATCACCTTCGGCCTGATCACCCCTTACATGTTCCTGCCGGTCGGTTTTGGCAACATCTTCCTCAATGAAATCCTGCTGGCCAACGTCGCCCGTGCCGGTGTCGATGTCAGTGCGGTCAATGTCACCCACGCCATGGCCATTCCCGCGGCCGGCATGCTTGCCGGGTTGTTGCTGGCGGTGCTGTTCAGCTATCGCAAGAAGCGTGATTACGATTTGGCGAAAATCGAGCAGGTCGAGCAGGTCAGCGTCAGCTACAACCCCCTGACCCTGCTGGTCGCGCTCGGGGCCATCGGTGCGGCGTTCATCATCCAGCTGTGGTTGGACTCGATGATCATCGGCGCCATGGTCGGCTTCTTGATCTTCTCGCTGTCAGGCATCGTGCGCTGGAAAGACACCGACGACCTGTTCACCGAGGGCATGAAAATGATGGCCATGATTGGCTTCATCATGATTGCCGCTTCAGGTTTCGCTGACGTGATGAAAGCCACTGGCGAAGTCAAAAGCCTGGTGGAAACTTCAGCGCAGTGGATCGACCACAGCAAGGGCATCGGTGCCTTGCTGATGTTGTTGGTGGGCTTGCTGGTGACCATGGGCATCGGTTCATCGTTTTCCACCGTGCCGATTCTGGCCGCGATCTTCGTACCGCTGTGCGTGCAACTGGGCTTCGACCCGATCGCCACGGTGTGCATCGTCGGCACTGCCGGCGCCCTGGGCGACGCGGGTTCACCGGCATCGGACTCGACCTTGGGGCCTACTTCGGGGTTGAACGTCGATGGCCAGCACCACCACATCTGGGACACCGTGGTGCCGACGTTCATCCACTACAACCTGCCGCTGCTGGCCTTTGGCTGGATAGCAGCGATGGTGCTGTAAGGTTTAAGCGAGCGTCAGCCTTTGTTGCTGAACGGTGAGATGCGGTTAAGGACGGTACTGCCGTCCTTGCTGCGGGTCAGGTAGACCGGTAGCACCTTGGGCAGGTTGTCTACCAGGCGGCTGACTTCGCGGGTGTTGTAGACACCGCTGACACGAATCGTGCCGGTGCTTTCATCGGCCAGCAGCAATGGTTTGTCCAGATAGCGGTTGATCACCGGCAGGGCCTGCGACAGGCTGAGGTTATCCAGGATCAGCTTGCCGTTGCGCCAGGCCAAGCTGTTGTCGTAGTCGTCGCTTTGCGCCAACTGCGGCTCGAAATCGCCCAAGTGATAGCTGGCCTGCATGCCGGGGCCAAGACGATAGCCACCCTCGGCGCCGTTGCTGCTGACCAGCACCGAGCCTTCCACCAACGTCACTTTGACCTGGTCCTGATACTTCCACACGTTGAACTGGGTGCCAGTGACCCGGGTTTGGCCGTGACCTGCACGGACAATGAACGGGTGGTTGCTGTCGTGGCTGACCTTGAAGAATGCCTCACCCTTGATCAGGGTGACCTGGCGTTGGTCCTTGAAATTGAAGTAACGCAATTCGCTGTTCAGGTTCAACTCGACCACGCTGCCGTCACTGAGCTTGACCTGTTGCTGGCGGTCGCTGGCCTCGAAGTGCTGATAGTGATTGGGCAGCCAGCCTTGTTCCCAGCCGACCCAGCCGGCCAGGGGCAGCGCCAGCAAGGCAAGCGCAGCGGCCGAGGCCAATGGCCGCCAACTCCGGCTGGGGCGAGGGCGGCGTGCAGCAAGGTCGAGCACTGGCGGATGGCGCGGCAGCAGGTCGGCGGTGCACCAGATGTCTTGCATCGCCCGGTATTCTTCGACGTGCCGAGGGTCGGCCGCCAACCACTGAGCGAAGGCCTCGCGCTCAGCCGCCGTGCAGTCTTCGGCGTTCAGGCGCATGCACCAATGCGCGGCGGCATCGGTAATGGCATCTTCTTCATTGGGGCTGAGGCGGTCTTGGTTCATTGCGGCTCCCGGTTTTGCGCATTCTACCCTTGCAGGGGGGGTGGCGAGAACCGAGATAATGGCGAATGACTATCAGATACGAGTTTTTTCGTCGGTTTTATGGGTGTTTTCCAACCGCGTGATGAGTGCTGGACGGGTTACCAGCACTCATTGTGTTTGCGTATTGCAGGCTTAGCCCAGTTCCAGCCAGATCGGCGCATGGTCTGACGGCTTTTCCATCGCACGCAGGTCGTAATCCACGCCTGCGGCTTTAAGTCGCGGCAGCAACCCCTGGGAGGCCATGATCAGGTCGATGCGCAGGCCGCGTTTGGGCTCGTCTTCAAAACCGCGGCTGCGGTAGTCGAACCAGCTGAAGCGGTCGTCGACGTCCGGATGCAGGTGGCGGAAACTGTCGATCAGGCCCCAGCCCTTGAGGCGTTCCATCCATTCGCGCTCTTCAGGGAGGAAGCTGCACTTGCCGGTCTTCAGCCAGCGTTTGGCGTTGTCGGCACCGATACCGATGTCGCAGTCCTGCGGCGAGATGTTCACATCACCCATCACCACCAGTGGCTGCTGGTTGTCGAACTGGCTTTCCAGTAGCGTCTGCAGATCGCTATAGAAGCGTTGCTTGGCGGGGAACTTGGTGGGGTGGTCGCGGCTTTCGCCCTGCGGGAAGTAGCCGTTCATGATGGTGATGGGCGTGCCATCGGCATCAGCGAAGGTGCCCCAGATGAAGCGGCGCTGGGCATCTTCTTCATCGCTGGCAAAACCTTTGACTAGAGACAGCGGCGCTTGGCGCGAGAGCAAGGCGACGCCGTAGTGGCCTTTCTGGCCATGGAAATGCACGTGATAGCCCAGGGCCTGGACCTCAGCCAGGGGAAACTGCTCGTCACTGACCTTGGTTTCCTGCAGGCCGATCACATCGGGTTGATGCTTCTCGATCAGTGCCGCCAGCTGGTGCGGGCGGGCGCGCAGGCCGTTGATGTTGAACGAGACGATCTTCATGGCAAGCCATTCCTGGTAAAAGCGGCGATGCTAGCCGACATCGGCCGCCGCCACCAGCATGGCGGCCAATGGTGGACACTGCTAACGTGCTTGGTGAGGTGAACCAAGCAGTGCTGATGCACCTCCAAGGCGCGTATGCCTAATTCAAGGAGGAGTGTCCGCAATGCCAGATCAAACCCCTGTTGCGGCCCGCATTTGTCAGCTCGACGAGTGCTACAGCCGCGAAGTGCGCTCGCTGCTGTATCACGCCTATCGACACGAGCCGACCTTTGCCTACCTGTTCGAGGCGCAGCGCCCCGGCTACGAACGGCGTCTGCGAGTCATGGTGCGTGAGTGGGTACGCCAGCACTTTTATTTGAAGCTGCCAGCCATTGGCTTGCTGATCGAAGATCGCTTGGCGGGTGTCGCGCTTATCGTCCCGCCATTGCGCCGCTTGGGCGTGGCTGACAGTTGGCTGTGGCGCCTGCGCATGATCCTTGGCACCGGGGTGCGTTGCACGCGGCGGTATCTGGATTACCAGGCGGCGCTGGCGGCGTGCCTGCCTTCTGAGCAAGTGCATGTGCTGCCTTTGCTGGGCGTGCATCCCCAGTTCCAGGGCCAGCACTATGGTGAGCAATTGTTACAGGCCGTGCATGATTGGTGCGCCGACGATCCGCAGACCCAGGGCGTAGTGCTCGACACCGGCAACGCCCACTACCTAGCGTTCTATCAACGGCAGGGCTATCAGGAGATTGGTGAAATTGCTGTAGGACCAATCCGAGAAAGAGTGTTCTTTCACCCGAATCCTTTGTCATCAAAGTCAGCAATTGCCTGACCTGCAGCCGCAGGCGGCTCCCTTGACGGCCGGGCTCTGGTAGCATGCCCCGCATGACGTATTCAGGACGATTAAGCTGGGGCCTGCTCTTGTTGGCCGCCAGCAGCACAGTATGGGCGCAGAGCGAGTTGCTGGTGCGGGTGAAACCGGCCAACAAGGCGCTCAAGGCCAATATCGAAGGTTATATCGGTAGCCTTGGCGAGCGCGATGAAGAGGCCTTGCTGCGTTTCAGTCGTGGCGCCGAGGAGCAGGCACGCAAGGCCGCTCAGGCCTTGGGCTACTACCAGGCGCAGATCGATACCGAGGTCAAGCCGCCAACCGATCAAGACAAATCCCCGCAACTGATCATTCGCATCGAGCCCGGCGAGCCGGTGCGCTTGCGCAACGTGACTGTGCGCATCGAGGGGCCGGCCACTGAACTCAAAGCCTTCCGAATCCCCAGCAGCAGCGCCTTGCGTGCTGGCGAGCCGCTCAACCATGGGCACTATGAAGATGCCAAACGGCTGATCCAGAACCAGGCCTCGCGCTACGGCTTTTTCAGGGGGCAATTTACCCAGCAGCAACTGGCCGTCGACCCCCAGGCGGGAGTGGCGGACATCGACCTGGTCTACCAAAGCGGGCCCCGCTATCGCCTGGGGGCTGTCACCTTCAGTGGCGATTCACCGCTGGACGATGACCTGTTGCAGCGCATGGTGTCGTTCAAGCCCGGTACGCCTTATGACTCGCAGCTGATCGCTGAACTCAACAATGACCTGCAATCGAGCGGCTATTTCGAAGGCGTGCGGGTCGACGCCGCACCTACCGCTGCGGTGGCCGAAGACATTCCGGTGGCGGTTCAACTGGAAATCCGCAAACCTCGGACTATGGGCCTGGGCCTGGGCTTTTCGACCGATGTCGGCCCACGTGGCAAGGCTAATTGGACCCGTCACTGGGTCAACCCGCAAGGTCATAGCTATGGCTGGGAAACCGAGCTGTCGGCGCCACGCCAGAACGTCGGCCTGTGGTACGACGTGCCGCTCGATCCGCCCCTGACCGACAAACTGCGCTTCGCCGGCGGCTATCAGAATGAAGAAATCGCCGGCACCGACACGCTCAGCAAACTTTTGACGGTAGGCCCTGAGTGGCATAGCAAACTACCAAGCGGTTGGCAGCGGGTGATCTCGCTCAAGTACCAGCGCGAAGAATACAAGCTGGGCGATGACTCCGGGCTGAGCAATTTGCTGATGCCAGGCGTTAGCTTTTCCTACCTGCGCAGTGACAACCGCATTGATCCGCACAATGGCTATCGCTTGCAGTTCGACTTGCAAGCAGCCAAGGAAGGCCTGGTGTCGGACACCAACCTGCTGCACGGTAACGTGCTACTCAAGGGGCTGACCACGCTGGGCGAGAATCACCGCTTCCTCGCCCGGGTGCAGTTCGGTGGCAGTGCCACCAACGGTTATCAAAACAACATCCCCCCGTCGCTGCGCTTCTTCGCCGGTGGCGACCAGAGCGTGCGCGGCTACGACTATCAGAGCCTGTCGCCAAAAAATAGCGATGGCGACCGTATTGGCGGCCGCTACATGGTCGCTGGCAGCGCCGAGTACCAGTACTCGCTGACCGAAAAGTGGCGAGTGGCGACCTTTATCGATCAGGGCAACTCGTTCAATTCGCTGGAGCTGCCGAGCCTCAAGACCGGTGTCGGCTTTGGCGTGCGCTGGGTTTCGCCGGTTGGGCCGTTGCGCCTGGACCTGGCCAAGGCGTTGGATGACGACGGTGGTATTCGCCTGCACTTTTCCATGGGGCCTGAGCTGTGACGCGTGTTTTGAAATATTTGTCGTTGACCTTGCTCGGCCTGGTGCTGCTGATCATCCTGGCGCTTGGCCTCGTGCTCGGCACCCAGGCCGGCAGCCGCTGGGTGCTGGGGTTGGTGCCCGGGCTTGAGGTCACAGACTTTGAGGGCCGCCTGGGCGCAAACTGGCAGGCCAGCCGCTTGAATTGGGTCGAGGGTGGTAGCCGGGTTGAAGTCCTGGCGCCACACCTGGCGTGGTCACCGGCGTGCCTGCTGCGCGCGACCTTGTGTATCGACAGGCTGCAGGTAGAGCGCGTCGACATGGCGTTCGCTCCAAGTGAAGCGCCGGCGGACAGCGGCCCGATCCAACTGCCCGGTCTGCGCTTGCCGTTGGCGATCGAGCTGGGCGAGGTCAAGCTGGGCCAATTACGCCTGGATGGCAGCGACCTGCTGGGCGACTTGCAGCTGGCCGCGCACTGGACAGCCAGCGGTTTGCGTATCGACAGCCTACAGGTGCAGCGCGAAGAGCTGCACCTGAGCCTGCAAGGTGATTTGCAGCCTGAAGGTGACTGGCCATTGCAGCTTAATGGCAGCGTGCAGTTGCCAGCGGTAGAAGGTCAGGCCTGGCAGCTGGCACTGACCGCCAAGGGCGAGTTGCAGAAAACCCTCAACCTCGACGCCACCAGCAGCGGCTACCTGAACGCCCATTTGACGGGTGAGTTACAAGCGCTGGCCGAGCACTTGCCGGCGAAATTGAGCATCCGTTCCGACGCGTTCAAGCCTGCCAGTTCATTGCCTGACACCCTGCAGCTAGATCAGCTGCGCCTGGATGCCAACGGCGACTTGCTCAAAGGGTACCAACTGACAGGTTCGGCTAATCTGCCCGCCGAGCAGGGCCCTATAGCCCTGGTCCTGGCTGGGCAGGTGGATGCCAAAGGGGCACAGCTTGCCGCCCTTGACCTCACAGCCAGCGAGACTCAGCGGGTCAAGCTGCAAGCCAATGCCGACTGGCAGCAGGGGCTGGTAGCTGATGCGCAGATCGACTGGGTGGATTTCCCCTGGCTGCGGCTCTACCCACTGGAAGAGGCGCCGCAAGTTACCCTCAAGCGCTTCAATGCCCAGGTGAATTACCGCGATGGCAATTATCAGGGCTCATTCAAGGGTGATCTCGACGGGCCGGCAGGTGCCTTCAACCTGGTCAGTCCGTTCGAGGGAGATCTGACTCAAGTGCGCCTGCCTCAGCTGGCCCTGAGCGCAGGGCAGGGCAAGGCTGCCGGCAGCGTGGCGGTGCGCTTCGCCGATACCTTGGCCTGGGATGTCGACCTGCAGCTATCGGCGCTCGATCCCGCTTACTGGCTCGCCGAGTTGCCAGGCACGCTGGCGGGGCCATTGCGCACAAAAGGCGAGTTGAACAACCAGCAATTACAGCTGCAAGCGCAACTGGACCTCAAGGGGCGCCTGCGCGGTCAGCCGGCTGTGCTCAAGGCCGAGGCCCAAGGCGCCGGTGAAAGCTGGACCCTGGGCACGCTGGCGGTGCAGTTAGGTGATAACCGCATCAATGGCAGTGGCAGCTTGCAGCAGCGCCTGGCTGGGCGTATCGACCTGGATCTGCCGCGCCTTGGTCAGCTCTGGCCACGCTTGCAAGGGCAGGTCAAAGGTCGCCTGGACCTGGCCGGCACCCTGGCGGCGCCGCAAGGTACCCTGACCCTGCAAGGTCAGCAGCTGGCTCAAGCCGACAACCGCCTGCAGCGGCTTGACCTGGATGCACGCTTGGACAGCGCCCAGCGCGCGCAGATCAGCTTGAAGGCCGGCAACATCCGCCTGGGTGACACCTCGCTGGGCAACCTGGATGTCGCGGGTAAAGGGGATATCCGCCAGCAGGCTGTGACCCTGGCGCTCAATGGCCCTCAGCTCAAACTCGACCTGGCCGCAGACGGCCAGTTGGCCAAGGGGGACTGGCGCGGCAGGCTGGCCAGTGGGCGCATTCAGGCCGGGGGCCAGGACTGGCAACTGCAAGCCCCGGCACGCCTGCAGCGTTTGGCCAGCGGCCAGCTGGACTTCGGTGCGCACTGCTGGCGTGCCGGTCAGGCCAGCCTGTGCGGCGAGGATCAGCGCCTGGCGCCGGAGCCGCGCTTGCGCTATCACCTCAAGCAATTCCCGATCGAAAGCCTGGCCCAGTGGTTGCCCAAGGATTTCGCCTGGCAGGGCCAGCTGAATGCAGACATCAATTTGGATATCCCTGCCAGTGGCCCCAAGGGCAGCATTCGTGTCGATGCCAGCGGCGGCACCTTGCGGGTACGTGACGGTGAGCGTTGGCTCGATTTTCCTTATCAGGTACTGCGCCTGGACAGCACCCTCAATCCTCGTCGGGTCGACACTGTGCTGAATTTCCGTGGTGAGCGCCTTGGCGAACTGGCCTTGTCGACCCGACTTGATCCGCTGGGCAAGAACAAACCGCTGTCAGGTGATTTCCGTCTGTCGGGCCTGGATCTGTCGATCGCCCGGCCATTCGTGCCGATGGTCGAGCGCCTTGCCGGGCAGCTCAATGGCAGTGGTCGCTTGTCCGGTTCGCTGCTGGCGCCCCAGGTCAATGGCAACCTGGCGCTCACCGGTGGTGAGGTGAGCGGCGCAGAGTTGCCGGTCAGTCTCGAAGATTTGTCGCTGCAAGCATTGATCGCCGGCGAGCAAGTGCAGTTGCAAGGTGGCTGGCGCAGCGGTGCGGCGGGCCGTGGCCAGCTCAGTGGCAACCTCACCTGGGGCCAGGCGCTGAACATGGACCTGCGCCTGCAAGGCCAGCAATTGCCAGTGACGGTCGAGCCTTACGCCGCGCTCGAGGTGGCGCCAGACCTGACCATTCGCTTGGCAGGCGAAAAACTGGCGGTCACCGGCAAGGTGCATGTGCCAAAAGGTAAAATCACCGTGCGCGAGCTGCCGCCTTCGACGGTCAAGGTCTCCGACGATACCGTGATCATCGGTCACCAGACCGAACAGGGTGCGCCCCCCATGGCAGTGGCCATGGACATTGACGTCGAGGTGGGTCGGGAAAAACTCTCCTTCAGCGGCTTCGGGCTCACCGCCAACTTGCTTGGCCACGTTCATATTGGTGACAACATGGACACCCGCGGCGAGCTCAGCCTGGCTGATGGTCGCTACCGCGCCTATGGCCAGCGCCTGACCATCCGCCGCGCCCGGTTGTTGTTCGCAGGGCCTATCGACCAGCCTTATCTGGACATCGAAGCTATTCGCCAAGTCGATGACGTTATCGCCGGTATTCGTCTGAGCGGCAGCGCCGAGCAGCCAACTACTCAGGTGTTTTCAGAGCCGGCGATGAGCCAGGAACAGGCCCTGTCTTACCTGGTTCTCGGACGGCCGCTGGGTAATACCGGTGAAGACAACAACATGCTTGCCCAGGCCGCATTGGGCTTGGGCCTGGCGGGCAGTGCGGGGATTACCGGCAGCTTGGCCTCGGGCCTGGGTATCGAGGATTTCCAGCTCGACACCGAAGGCTCGGGTAACAGCACCAGTGTAGTCGCCAGCGGCAATCTGACTGAGCGTCTGAGCCTACGCTATGGGGTGGGGGTGTTCGAGCCAGCCAACACCATCGCACTGCGCTACAAGCTGAGCAAGAAGGTGTATCTTGAAGCTGCCAGTGGTTTGGCCAGCTCTTTGGATATCTTCTACAAGCGCGACTTCTGACCAACACCTTGAAAATGCACTCAGCCCGCCTGGATAACAGCATCGTTATCCAGGCGGGCTGAGTGCGCCTGTCTGAACGCGCCTTAGCGCGCGTGCGCTTCTTGGCGACGAATGTTGCCGATCTGGCGCAGGCTCAGGCCGTACTTGTCAGCCAGCAGGCTGCGCGACAAGCCATTGGCACTTTCCTTCTGGATCTGCTGGTTGCGCAGTTGGCGCAGGAAATGATCGGCCTTGGGAATCTCCAGGGCCACGCCGGCAAAACGCTTGATCAAGGCGTCCAGCGCTGCGGGTGGCAGTACGTCGGCCAGCTTGGTGCGTTCTCGGTGCTTGGGAATGTACTTTGGCCGTCCACCATAGGCGCAGGTCAATTGGTAGGCGTTGTCGATGCCGATACAGTCGATCAGGGCCTGCAACGAATGCGGCAGTTGGGTGACGTCGATGCAAGTCAGGTTTGGAAATTCCATGTGAGGCTCCCTCAGAATTGTTGTGGTGGCGCCGCGCTTGGGCATCCAGGACCGGTAGAGCGATTGCCACTGGCCTTGGCCGTGGCTCGGTTCGATTGTCGGTGAGCGTCAAACTCGGCCGCTAGGCGACAAGCGAGCCAGACGCTGTAGCCTGAGTGAATGCAGCGTGAAGGGAATGAGGGAGCCCTATGTAGGACAACTCCACGGCACCCTGCTGCAGGCCTTGATTTTCGGTGCATGCATTGGACGGTGGTGCTCATGGGTAGCACTACCCTCCGGCAGCGGGGGCGCTCGCCAGCCAGGGGCAAAGTGGCGTAGGGGTTGTGCAGGGTGACAATCGCACGCAGCTGCTAAGCAGCAGGCACGTTCAGCAGGAAATACACGCCTGTGGCCAATGGCGTTGTATCATTGCCGCGGCTCGTTGCGAGCCACATGTCCCTGATGTTGCAAGGAACTTTCCATGACACACGTGCAGCGCCTTAAATATTCGATCCTGATCATCCTGGTGGTATTGGGGCTGATGCTGGGTCTGTCCCATCTGCAAAAGCAGGGGACGATCAGCGAGCAAACCTTCCAGTACCTGGCGATTGCCATCGCGGTAATCGTGGTGGTGATCAATGGGATCTTGCGGCGCAAGGTCAAGCCCTGAACCTGGCCGGCCGGCCTACCTTGGCCGGCCATGCGCTCAGCGGGCGGCGGGCTGTTCCAGCACGGCGCGGGCCTGGGGATTGAGGCTGTAGCATTTATCCGAGCCGAGGGTAATCACGCCTTCGGCGCACAGGCGCTTGAGCACTTCACGGACGCTCAGAAACGACAGCGGAATATCCAGCTGCTCAAGTTGCGCGTGAATGCCACGCACGCCAATGCTGCGGCCATTGCGGTCGGCCGAGTGCAGGGCATCGATGACTTTGAGCCTGATCAGGCTGGTGCGCAGGCCATAGGCGCGCAGCAGTTCGCGAATCTGCCCGTTACCGACGCGCTCTTCGCCCTCGACAAGCCGCGCCGCGCCGACGTTGCCAGGGCCGTGAGCGGTCTGCAGTGACGCTTGGGGGTTGTACATGTGAATGCTCCTTTTCGTGGACTGTCCCGAATTCATGGGTGCCTCACTTATAAAGACGAATGAGATTGGCAAAACTGCAGTCCTGGATGAAAAAAAATCCAACGCGCCTAGATGAAGACGTTCCAGGGCCTCGCCAGCCGTAAAATTTTCATCCGGCCATTCGTCTGAACGGGATGACTCCAGAATCCGAGGATTGCCCGTGTACCCACTTTCGCGTCCCTTGACTCACCTCTGCCTGGCGGCTGCCCTGGTGGCCAGCAGCATCGCCGTCCACGCTAGGGAAGCCGCAGGCGATGCCAGCGCGCAGATCCGCCGCACCAGCTTTGGGGTCCCGCATATCCTGGCCGACAACGAACGCGGCCTGGGTTACGGCATTGGTTATGCCTATGCCCAGGACAACCTCTGCCTGTTGGCCAATGAAGTGCTGACCGTCAACGGTGAGCGCTCACGTTTCCTTGGCGCGCAGGGCAAGACGTTCGAGCAGCGCGACAATCTCGATAGCGACCTGTTCTTCACCTGGTTGAATACGCCCATTGCGGTCAGCGGCTTCCTCCAGGCGCAGCCGGCGCCGGTGCGCGATTTGCTCGAGGGGTATGCCAGCGGCTTCAACCGCGCCCTGGGCGAACGCAAGGCCCAGGGCCTGCCCGCCGAATGTGGCGCAGGCGATTGGGTGCGGCCGATCACCAGCCTTGACTTGGTGAAGTTGACGCGCCGGTTGCTGGTAGAAGGGGGCGCCGGTCAGTTCGTCGAGGCGCTGGTCGGCGCTGCGCCGCCCAAACTTGCCGCGCAACGTCAGGTAAGCGACTTCAGCCTGGCCTTGGAGCGCCAGCAGCGATTCGCCTCGGAACGTGGCAGCAACGCAGTTGCGGTGGGCTCGCAGCGCTCGGCCAATGGTCGCGGCCTGTTACTGGCCAACCCGCACTTCCCATGGATGGGCGGCATGCGCTTCTATCAAATGCAGTTGACCATTCCAGGTAAGCTCGATGTCATGGGCGCCGCGTTGCCGGGGCTGCCGCTGGTGAACATCGGCTTCAATCGTCATCTGGCCTGGACCCACACCGTCGACACTTCCAAGCACTTTACCCTGTACCGGCTGGAACTCGACCCGAACGACGCGACCCGCTATCTGCTGGACGGCAAGTCGTTGCCGCTTGCTCGCCAGACCTTGACTGTCTCGGTCAAAGGCCAGGACGGCACGCTCAGCCAGGTCGAGCGCCAGGTCTACGCGTCGAGTTTCGGTCCAGTGGTGCAGTGGCCAGGCAAGTTGGACTGGGACAATCGCCATGCCTACAGCTTGCGCGATGCCAACCTGGACAACACGCGGGTGCTGCAGCAGTGGTATCAGATCAACCGTGCCGACAGTCTCCAAGCGCTGAAAGCCTCCGTTGCGCAGCTTCAGGGGATTCCCTGGGTCAATACACTGGCAGTGGACGAGGCTGGCCAGGCGCTGTACCTGAACCAGTCGGTGGTCCCGTTTGTCGACCAAGACCTCCTTGCCCAGTGCAGCAACCCAGCGCTCGCAGGCCCTGCGGTGGTCTTGGACGGTTCGCGCAGTGCCTGCCAATGGAAGATCGATCCGCAGGCAGCGCAGCCCGGCATCACCCCAGCACATCTGTTGCCGAGCCTGGAGCGTCGCGATTTCGTGCAGAACTCCAACGACCCGGCGTGGATGGCTAATCCTGCGCAACCGCTGACTGGCTTCTCGCCGCTGATCAGCCGCGATGATCAAGCGTTGAGCTTGCGTGGCCGGTTTGCCCTGCAGCGCTTGCAAGGTAAGCAAAAGCTCGGCGTGCAACAGCTGCAGGACATGGTGCTCGATGATGAGGTATACGCCGCAAGCCTGCTGTTGCCCGATCTGCTGGACTGGTGCAAATCAGCCGAGGCTGACGTGGCGGCGCTGTGTGCCAGCCTGAACGCCTGGAATGGCAAGGCCGATCTGGATGCCGGCATTGGCTTGTTGCACTTCCACAACCTGTTTGCCGCGCTTGCCGAGCATCCACAAAGCTGGCGCGTAGCCTTTGATCCGGCTGATCCGCAGCACACACCACGCGGCCTTGCGGTTGAGCAGGCGGCGGTGCGCAAGCTGCTGCATCAAGCGGCATTGGACTCTTTGCAGCAACTGGCCGAGGCCGGTGTGGGCAATGACAGTCGCTGGGGGCAGATCCAGCATTCGCTCGACGGTACGCCGGTGCCCGGCGGCCCCCAGGCGCTTGGGGTGTACAACGCGATGTACAGCGTCGCGCAAGGGCAGGGCAAGCGCCTGGTGGTCAGCGGTACCAGCTATTTGCAGGTGGTCAGCTTCACTGAGCAGGGGCCGCAGGCCCGAGGCTTGTTGGCGTTCTCCCAGTCCAGCGAGGCGGGCTCGGCGCATTCTGCCGACCAGACACGTGCATTCTCGGCCAAGCAGTTGCCGCCAATTGCGTTTACCGAAGCGCAGATCAAGGCCGATCCGCAGTACCGTCAGTACGTGATCAGCGAGCGAGACAAGGCGGCACTGGCCAGTTCTACACGCTAGTCAGGTAGCAGCGATGGCCTCTTCGCACTCAACCGCAGCGGCGAAGAGGCCAGGCTACCTGTAATGAACCCTGGTTATGGCTTGTCTGCCTGCCGCCACACCAGCTCCGAAGTGTCGTAACCCTGCTCACGGGCAATCGCCAATAGTTTGTCTCGAGTTTCACCGCTGACTGTCGGGGTACGCGACAGCAGCCAGAGGTACTCGCGATTGGGATGGCCAACCAGCGCCACGCGATAATCCTGATCGTGGTACAGCACCCAATATTCGCCCTTGGTCAACCCTGGCGCCAGGCGGCTGAACCAGTTGTCGAACCTGACCCAAAGCTTGTCGGTCTTGCCCGCTTGCTGCGGCTCGGCGACGCCTTGGGCCTCATTCCATTGGCCATCGGCTTCCCGGCAACGGTTGTCGACACCGATCCGTCCATCCTCGCGCAGGCTATAGCGCGCCTCGGACTGTACGCAGTTGCGCTGGAAGAACATCGGCAAGCGCGCCAGTTCGTACCAGGTGCCCTGGTACTGCTGCAGGTCTACCTGCATGGTGCTCGGCGGTTTCGGGTCATCGCTTGAACTTGCGCAACCCACTAAAGCCAGGGTTAGGCATGAGAGCAGCAACGTGGTTCGCATCGACATCGGCAACCTCCTGGAATGGTCTGAGCTGAAAAAAGACCCAGTGTCTGTTGGACGGGGCCTGATGGCAAAAAGTTGTATCGAACGTCAAGCGCGGGTGAAACGGATGATCTGCCTGGCACAATAGGCACCTGTCACAATGACCCCAAACAAGCGCAAGGTTTGCATGGCCAGCACCAGGCCGACGTCAGCATGGGTTTCCACGGCAATGATCGCCATCGCATCCAGCCCTCCGGGACTGGTCGCCAGGTACATCGAGAGAAAGTCGCTGCCGGTCGCCCGCGCCAACAGCCAGGCGCAGCCGGCGCACAATATGATCAGCACCACTGCCCCGGCAATCATGCTCGGCAATCGACTCCACACGTAGCGCACCGTTGGCCGGTCAAAGCGTAGGCCGATATAGCAGCCGATCGCGCCATAGGCGCAAGCCAGCAACCAGGCGGGCAGGGTGATCAGCAGCAGCCCGCTCAGTTGCAGTACTGCACCGAGCACCAGCGGCACTAACAGCGCCCCAGCCGGTAGCTTGGTGCCGAGGGCCACGCCCAGCACAACGACCCCCAGGCTCAGCAGTAGTTGGCCTACTTGCGGCCCCGGCAGGCTGGCGCCAGTGCTGGCTGCAACGCCCGCGCCGCTGGTTGCGCCGAGCAAGTGGCTGACCAGTGCGCCGATCATGACCACGCACACCACCCTGACGTACTGCATGGTGGCGACCACCCGTGCATCGGCACCGTTCTCTTCGGCCATCGACACCATCGCCGAGGCTGCGCCGGGTGCGGTACCCCAGGCGGCGGTAGTAGCCGAGATGCCGCCATATCGCACAGTGCCCAAGCCGACCAGCGCGCTCAGCAGCACAGTGAGCGCGGTGGCCAGCAGCATGACGTGCCAAGACTGCGCCAGCGAAGCCAACACGGTCCAGGTTACCGAGTGAGCGACCATCAACCCTACGCAGCCCTGGCTTAAGCGAAACACTTGCCGGTGCAAGCGTAGTTGCGCGCCAGACACGCCAAAGGCAATCGCCACCAGCATCGGCCCGAGGAACAGACCGGCTGGCACCCCCAACGTATGCAGCAACTGGCCGACCCCGCCGGCGCAGACGATGAGCGCGAGCCAGAGCAGGATTCGTGAAGGGGAGGCCAGGCCAGCTAAGAAGGTCTGCAAGGTCGATATGCTCCAGAACGCGTTTGACGGAGAAAATTATCGACGGGTCAATCGATCAAGTCTATTTTCTACTTTCGATGAATCGATAACCGAAATTCATGAATCATGGATCTACGCGACCTCACTTATTTTGAAACCATCGCCGAACTGGGCCACCTTGGGCGGGCTGCCGAGAAGCTCAACCGCAGCCAGCCGGCGTTGAGCAAGAGCATCCAGCGCCTGGAGGAGTCGCTGGGCACACGGCTGTTCCAGCGCGATGGTCGGCGCATCAAGTTGACCGACGTCGGCCAGCTGTTGCTCGAGCGCGGCCGGCAGTTGCAGCTGAGCATTGCCGAAACCGAACGAGAGGTGCGCGACTTCGCCGGTGGCCTGGTCGGTAACATCCGCCTGGGCTGCGCCGCGAGCATGGCCGAATACTTGCTGCCACAGCTCACCGAATCGTTGCTGCAGCGCGCGCCGCAGTTGACCTTGCAGCTGTCGATCGCTCAAGACGATGTGCTGCGCGAATCTCTGCGCACCGGCCGCCTGGATGCGATCATCTGCCCGCTAATCGTCGATGACCCGCAATTTCGCAGCTACCCCATCCTGGAGGATGAAGCGGTAGTGGTCGCCAGTGCCGATCACCCGGTATTCGGCACAGCGATTGCCCTCAAGGATCTGTGTCAGTACCGCTGGGTGCTGCCAGGCAGCACGGTGACCTCCCGGCGCTGGCTCGACAATGTGTTCATCGCCCGCCACCTGCCAGCGCCGCAGGTGCAGATCGAGACCAACACGGTCTCGCTGCTGCCACGTCTGATCGCCCGTACCGGGCTGCTCAGTTTCGTCGCCCGCGAAACCCTGGAGCATGGCCAGGGCATGTCGCGCTTGCGCGAAGTGCCGCTGTTGGAAACCACCATGAGCCGTACCGTCGCGGTATCGGTACGCGCCGAAGGCTATCTGCCGCCTGCTGCTGGGGCGATGGTCGACCTGCTGCGCGATAACGGCCGCAGCTTTTTCAGAGAGGATTGATCCGCCTAGGGCTGTCCAGGCGGCCAATGGGTAGCCCTACGGATCGATGAAGGTGCAATCTTACGCTTGCGCAGTGGCTGCCTGCGCAGCTGGCAAGCGCTGCTTAGGGCGCTCTGGCAGCATGGCGCGTTGCAGCTGTTGGCCCACGGGATGCTCGAACGCCAAGGCCTGGTCAACCGGGCGATCCTCGACGATCCGGCCCTCGCTCATCAGCACGACTCGCTGGCAAAAATAGCGCACCAGGCTCAGGTCATGGCTGATCAGGACAAACCCAGTCCCGGTTTCACGACGCAGTACGTCAAGGCGTTGCAGCAACTGCAACTGCAGCACTCGATCGAGGTTGGACAGGGCCTCGTCGAGCACCACCCACTGCGGCGAGATGGCCAAGGCTCGTGCGATGTTGGCGCGTTGCAGCTGACCGCCACTGAGTTGGTGCGGCAAGCGCTCGGCATGTTCGGCGCGCAAGCCCATCTGCTCAAGCAACTGCAGCACCCGTTGGCGCTGCGCCGCTTCCTTCATCTGGCTCAGGTGACGCAGTGGTTCGGCGATGCTCCAGGCAATCGAGCGCTGAGGGTTGAAGGCGCCTGGCGCATCCTGCAACACCAACTGCACCGCCCGTTGGAATTCGCGGGCCGGTTCGCCGCGGAGCTGGCTGACATCCTGCCCGGCAAACCGCACCTGACCTTGGCGCGGTTTTTCCAGACCCAGCAACAGTCGGGCGAGGGTGCTCTTGCCGCTGCCGCTGCTGCCCAGCAGACCGACCGATTGGCCCACTGACAACGTCAGGTCGATGCCATCGAGTACCTGTAGCCAGCCACTTCGGCGCAACAGGCCACCGGTGCGGTAGCCATGGGCGACTTGGCAGATATCGAGCTGGCTCATGGGTGTCTCCCGCTGAGTATTTGATGGGCTTCAAGCAGGGTGCGGGCGCTGCTGCTGGCTGGGCTGTCGAACAAACCCTGCACGCTCTGGCGCTCAACGATGCGCCCAGCCTCCATCACCGCCACACGATCAGCGCAGCGTGCCACCACCCCCATATCGTGAGTGACCAGCAAAACGCCCAGTGCATGCCGTTCTACCAGCTCCATCAGCAGGTCGAGAAAGCGCGCCTGGCTCAGCGCGTCGAGGTCGCTGGTGGGCTCGTCGGCTAGCAGGAACGGTGTTTCAGCCATCAACGCCAGGGCAATCATCATCCGCTGGAGCATCCCGCCACTGAGTTGGAAGGCGAATGACTGTAATACCCGCTGGCGCTCGCACAGGCCCACGGCGTCCAGGCATTCGTCCAACCGCTGGCGCGCGGCGGCGCCGGTGATCCCGCGCAACTTGAGGGTTTCCAGGCCATGGCTGGCCATGTCGCGCACCGGGTTGAAGGCGCTGCGCGGGTTCTGCAGGACCAGGCTGGCCAGGCGTCCGCGTACCTGGTTGGGGTGCAGTGGCTGGCCGTCCAGCGATAGCTGACCCTGCCTGCGAACCAGCCCGCCAGGCAGTAAATCAAGCAGTCCCAGACAACTAAGCGACTTGCCCGAGCCGCTGCTGCCGACCAGTGCACAGACTTCGCCGCGGCGCAGTTGCAGGTCGACGTCATCGATCAATAGGCCGCTGCGACCCTCGATGCACAGCCCACGCACCTGCAGGATTGAGCCCACCATCTAGCGCGTCTCCAGAGTCGGATCGAGGCGGTCGCGCAGGGCATCGCCGAGCAAGTTGAAGGCCATCACCGAGAAGAAGATCATCAGCCCCGGCAACAGTAACAGTTGTGGATGGGTCCAGATGAACTCCTTGGCGTCGTTGATCATCACCCCCCATTCGGCGGTTGGCGGCGTCACCCCAAGGCCGAGGAACGACAGGCCCGAGACATGTAGCATCATGTGGCCGATATCCAGGGTGGCGAGTACCAGCAATGGCCCGGCAATATTCGGCAGCACATGCTGGCGCAGGCGCATCCAGCGCGAGGCGCCAGCCAGGCGCGAGGCCAGCAGGTATTCGCGACCGCGCTGGGCGATCACTAGGCCGCGAACCATGCGCGCATACCAGGCCCAGTGGGACAGGGCGATGGCGACGATCACATTGCTCAGGCCGGTACCCAGCAACGTCACGAAAAAGAACGCCAGCACCAGGGTCGGGAAGGTCATGAACATATCGCACAGGCGCATGATCAGCAGATCGAGCTTGCCGCCGACAAAACCTGCCACGCCACCAATTACGATGCCCAGCAGCAGCACCAGCGCCAGGGTCAGCATCACGCTGCCCAGCGACAGTCGGGTGCCGACGATCAGTCGCGAGAGCAGGTCGCGACCCAGGTGGTCGGTGCCTAGCCAGTGACGGGCGTCGGGTGGCAACAGGCGCTGGCTGAGGTCGACCAGATCGGGGTCGTGCGGCGCCAGCCACTGGCCGAAAATCGCCAGTAGTGCCAGCAGGCCGACCAGCACCACGCCCAGGACCAGGCTGTAATTAAACGACAGCGCGGGGCGGCGTAGCAGCGACAACGTATTCATGCGCTCACCCCTTGCAGGCGGCTGCGTGGGTCGAGCCAGGCGTAGCAAACATCCACCAGCAGGTTACAGAGCATCAGCAACGCGGTGAGCAGCAAGGTGAAGCACTGCATCACTGGGAAGTCGCGATTGAGCACCGCCGAGACGGCAAAACGGCCGACCCCGGGCCAGGCGAAAATGGTCTCGATCACCAACGCACCGCCGATCAACTCGCCGACATGCATGCCGGTGGCGGTGACCAGCGGCAGCCAGGCATTGCGCAAGATATGATCGCGCCACACCTGGCGCTCGCCCATGCCACGGGCGCGGGCATAGGTGACGTGACGTTGGCCGCTGGCTTCCAGTAGGCTTGCGCGCAGCAAGCGGGCGTTGATCGACATCGACATCAGGGCGATAGCCAGCACCGGCATCACCAACTGGCCAGCGCTGCCACGCCCCAGCGGCGGTAGCCAGCCGAGCCACAGCGAGAACAGTGCGATCAGCAAGAACGCCAGCCAGAAGTTCGGCATCGACACGCCGAGAAAGGTTACTGCACGCACCGCATGATCGGGCCACCGCCCCTGCCAGCGGGCCGCCAGCAACCCCAGCGGCACCGACAACACCAGCGTGCAGACCAGGGCCAGGCCGCCCAGTTGCAGGGTTGCTGGCAGGTAATAGAGCAAGTCGTCGAGCACTGGGCGACCGGTCAGGTAGGAAATACCGAAGTCCAATTGCACGGCCTTGCCCAGCCAAGTCAGGTACTGCGCATACAGTGGCTGATCAAGCCCCAGGGTATGTCGGACCTCGGCAATGGCCGCGTCGGTCGGTGGGATATGCGACAAGCGCAGGTAGTCCAGTGCAGGATCGGTGCTGCCCAGATGCAGCAGGAAAAACACCAGCAGCGACACCCCAAGCATGACCGGTAGCAGCAATAGCAGGCGCAGGCAGATATAACGCAGCATCGATCAGTGCTCCTGGGTTGGGGTCATGGCTTCGAACGGCACATCGAACAAGGTGCTGCCGAACTGCACGTTGGCCACCGATGCGCGCCGAACGCTGATCGCGGTGAGGTAAGAAATCGGCAGGTAGACCGCCTGTTCGTGCAACGTGGTGAGGATGAACCGGTACTGCTCGGCGCGCTGCTGCTCGTCGGTGCTGGCCAGCACCTGGGCGATGCGTCGGTCCAGTTCGTCCTTGATTGCCAGGCCGCGTTGCGCCATGTAGTCGGCGTGGCCGGCGTAGCGCATGGAGCTGACGAACGAGTGCGGATCGTAAGGCGCGCCCCAGGTGTCGGCGAAGATCATGCCGAAGTCGCCGTCGCGCTGGCGGCGTACTAATGCGCCGTCTTCCACCGCGCGCAGGGCGATGTGGATGCCAAGCTTGGCCAGCTCACCCTGGAACACTTCGGCCAGGCTTTTTTGCAGCGCACTGGTGCCGAGGAACACCAGCTC
Source organism: Pseudomonas sp. NPDC088890 (assembly GCF_044900155.1). Lineage (NCBI taxonomy): Bacteria > Pseudomonadati > Pseudomonadota > Gammaproteobacteria > Pseudomonadales > Pseudomonadaceae > Pseudomonas > Pseudomonas sp. NPDC088890. The sequence goes on from NZ_JBJDNG010000001.1 coordinate 1,014,177, forward strand.
AATCGACAGCGGCTCACCGGCCTTGCTGCGCACGACTGCGCCCGGGGCCAGGGTCCAGCCGGCAGCCTCCAGTTGGTTGACGGCCACGGCGGGGTCGTAGGCGTAGGGTTTCAGGCCGAGGTCGGCGTAGGGCATGTTGCGCGCGAACAGGGTGTCGGCACGCGGCTCCAGGCCGTAGAGGATCTTGTCGATGATCGCCTGCTTGTCCAGCCCGTGGTTGATCGCCTGGCGCACTGCCAGTTCACGCGTCGGGCCGCGGCCGGTGTTCATCGCCAAGGTCCTGGTGGCCAATGGCGCCGACAGCGCAGTGGCGAAGCCTTGATCGCGCAGGCGCACGAAGGTGCCGGCGGTGATCTCGCCGGCGGCGCCCTGAATCAATTGCAGTTCGCCAACTTGCAAGGCCAGCGCGCGGCTGTTCGGATCGGGGATAACCTTGACCACGACTTGGCTGTAGGCAGGTTTTGCTCCCCAGTAATTGGGGTTGCGGGCGAAACGGTCGAACTCTCCCAACCGGCTTTCGACCCGCATCCACGGGCCTGTGCCCACGGCCTGGCCGGGTTTGGCCTGCGGTGAGGCGAAGCGCAATGGGCGTACCTGGGCCAGTTCCATGAGGGTCGGGTAATACGGATGCTTGAGCACCAGACGCAGGGTGAGTCGATCCGTGGCCTCGACATGATCGAGTGTGCTCACCAGCTGCATCCAGCGGTGACGCTGGGGGTTGGCCAGCACCGCATCCAGGTTGGCCTTGGCTGCGGCGGCGTCGAACGGCGTACCGTCGCTGAAACGCACCCCGTCGCGCAGGGTGAAGGTGTAAGTCTTGCCGTCTTGCGAGACCTGCCAGGCGGTGGCCAACCAAGGTTCCAGGGTTCCCGAGGCGTTGTAGCGCACCAGCGGCTCGTAAACCATGGCCTGGGCATACATCTGATTAGGCGAATAACCGCGCGGGTCGAGGGGGCCAGCGTTGACCGGCCAGGAGTAGCTCAGCGTAGGTCCAGGGTCGGCGTCGTTGCCCGCCTGCGCGCAGAGGCTGACGGCCAGTAGCAACACGCCCCAGCGGGCGAGCTTTCGTTTACCTGGCTGCTGCTTCACACTGCGTCCCCCACTTCAACGGAGGCGCTAGCCTAGAGAGATGGTGGGTATGATGTCTAGGCTAAATGATCTTACTGGAAGTAACAGAATGCAACGGATCACCATCACGCTGGACGAGGCGTTGCTCGAGGTCATCGACCGGCGGGTGGCTGAGCATGGTTATCAAGGCCGCTCCGAGGCCATTCGCGACCTGCTGCGCAATGGTTTGCTCGAGTCTGAGCCGCTGGCAGAGGCTGCTCCGTGCGTGGCGGTCGTCAGCTACCTGTATGACCATGACACCCGTGAGCTGCCCAAGCGTCTGAACCAAACCTTTCACGCCCACCACACCCTGACCCGCTCGACCCTGCATGTGCACCTCGATGCTGGGCATTGCCTGGAAGTATCGGTATTGCAGGGGGCCAGCGGCGAGGTGGTCGAACTGTCGCGTCAGCTGATGGCTGAGCGTGGCGTGGAGCATGGGCATGTGCAGGTGATGCCAGCGCCGGAGCCCAACTGACCGCGGCGAGCTCAGGCAGTCGCTACGGCGGCTGATGGCAGCCCTTGCACAAAGCTGCAATCTGCCAGCTGCCGCGCAAGCGGATGAGCGCAGTCTTGGCGCCGAGCGCGGCGCTTGAGCGTTTTGCCAACGCCAGCCTAGCCCTGGGCGAACGCCGCCAGCCGCTCACCTTCCAACCGATAACGCACCCACTCGTCCTGCGCCTGCGCCCCGAGCGACTGGTAAAAACCAATCGCCGGCTCATTCCAGTCCAGCACGCTCCATTCCAGCCGTCCGCACTGGTTGGCCACCGCTTCCCGAGCAATAAAGCGCAGTAACTGGCGCCCGGCGCCATCGCCGCGTTGCTCTGGGGTGATGTACAGATCCTCCAGGTAGATGCCGTTGCGCCCCAGCCAGGTCGAGTAGCTGTAGAAGTACACGGCAAAACCAATCGCCTGGCCATCGCGTTCACAGATCAAGCTGCTCACCGTGCTGTCTTCGTCGAACAGGCTGCGCTCGATATCAGCCAGGCTGGCCACCACCTCATGGCGGGCCCGTTCGTAGTCGGCAAGCTCGGTGATGAAGGCCAGGATCTGCGCGGCATCGCTGCGCACGGCGGGGCGGATGGTCAGGCTCATGCTAGGGTTTCCTTGGGTTGGAGATGCTCATCTTACGCGGCAAGGGCAGGGCTTGCCGAGATGTAAAGGTAGCTTGACATGGCGTGCGCGATCGCCTTCAATGTCAAGCACACTTTACATCGAGGGTCCGACCATGGCGCAACGACGCTTCCTGGGCAATTTCATCCTGACGCTGCTGGCTTATGCCGGCTGCGTGCTGGTCAGCAGCCATTACCTGCCGAGTCTGCCTGCGGGCGCTGGCAAAACGGCGTTGGCCCTGCTGCCGGTGCCGGCGATGCTGATGATGGCCTGGGTGGTCATTGAGCACCTGCGCAGCCTGGATGAGCTGGCCCGGCGCATCCAGCTCGAAGCCCTTGGCTTGGCGTTCGTGGGCACCGCGCTGCTGACCTTCAGTTACGGCTTCCTGGAGACGGCAGGCTACCCGCGTTTGTCGATGTTCATGGTCTGGAGCCTGATGGGCTCGCTGTGGGCAATCGGCGCGGTGATTGGGGTGAGACGCTACCGATGAACAATCACATCCGCGCCCTGCGCGGCGAGCAGGGCTGGTCGCAGGCCGAGCTGGCCGAGCGCCTGGGTGTCTCGCGCCAGACTGTCAACGCCATCGAAACCGGCCGTTACGATCCCAGCCTGCCGCTGGCTTTTACCATCGCCAGGGTGTTTGGCCGGAGCATCGAAGAAATCTTCCAGCCAGAACAATCGGTACAGTGATGTGTATCTGCAAAATATAAGGTAACTGTACTGGTGGTTGGCAGGCACTACTCCGCTACTGTGGTTGCACGATAACTACTCCACGCTGCGGAACAACGCCATGCTTGCCTCTCTCGACCTGCTGACTGCCTTTGTGCTTTTTGCCTTCGTTTCCTCGATCACCCCGGGGCCGAACAACACCATGTTGCTTGCCTCGGGGGTGAATTTTGGGGTGCGTCGTTCGATTCCGCACGCCATGGGCATCAGCATCGGCTTCATGGTCATGGTGCTGGCGGTAGGCTTTGGCCTGGGCGAAGTGTTCAAGGCCTGGCCGCCGCTGTACACCATCTTGCGCTACGTCGGTGCTGCATACTTGCTGTATCTGGCCTACAAGATCGCCACTTCTGGGCCGATGTCTGCCAGCGGCAACGGTTCGGCCAAGCCGATGAGCTTCTTGGGCGCGGCGGCGTTCCAGTGGGTCAACCCCAAAGCCTGGGTGATGGCCGTTGGGGCGATTACCACCTACACGCCGGCGCAGGGCTATGTAGTCAATGTGATCGTCATCGCGGCGCTGTTCGCCCTGGTCAACCTGCCCAGCGTCGGGATTTGGGTGATGTTCGGTAGCGCCTTGCGCAACCTGCTGCAAAATCCACGTTGGCTGATGCTGTTCAATGTCCTGATGGCCCTGCTGCTGGTGATTTCGCTGTACCCGCTGCTGTTTGTAGAATCGGCGTTTTCCTGATTCCGATGAGCGCAGCCGCCTGATGCAATTGATCCCTTGGTCCCATGATTGCCCTGAAGGCTTCACCCTGCGCGGTTGGCGCTCGCCCGCCAGTGGCCGGCCACTGCTGCACTTTCTTCACGGTAACGGCTTTTGCAGCCTGGCCTACCAGCCGCTGCTGATGCGTTTGGGCGAGCATTACGACCTGTGGTTGAGCGATGTGCAGGGCCATGGCGACAGTGACCATGGCGGCGCATTTCGTGGCTGGAACCGCACGGCTGCGTTGGCCGTGGAGGCCTTCGAGGCGGGTCGAGGCGAGTATGGCGATGTCCCCAGGTATGCCCTTGGGCACAGTTTTGGCGGGGTGCTGACTGGGTTGATCCTGGCCAATGAGCCGCAGCTGTTCGAACGCGCGGTGTTGCTCGACCCGGTGCTGTTCAGCCGGCGCATGCTCGGAGTAATGGGCGCTGCCGCGCTGGTTGGCCTGCACCGCCGACACGCCTTGGCGCGCAAGGCGGCCACGCGGCGCAGCCACTGGCCTGATCGCGCGGCGGCCCACGCCTCGCTGCAGGGGCGGGGCATCTTCAAAGGCTGGAGCGACGAGGCGTTGCAGGCCTATGTCGAGCATGCCATTGGCGACTGCGGTGAAGCGGTGGTGCTCAAATGCCGGCCTAGCCGCGAAGTGGAGATCTTCAGCTCCTTCCCCGAGCGAATGTGGACCCAGCTGGGCCGAATCCGCACGCCCACGCGGATTCTCTACGGGGAGCAGACCTATCCCTTCGTGCCTCACTCGGTGCGTCGCCTGGCGGCGCTCAATGCGAGCGTGACGGCGCAGCAGATGCCGGGCGGGCATTGCTTCATGCAAGAAGCCCCAGCATTGGCCGCTGAGCAGGTAATGGCTTTTCTCACGCCCTGACCTCGTTCATCGCGTTGTTGTGCTGTGCCGTTGCCGCACTGCTGCTACGTAGTCGCTGAGTCGCTGTCTGCCACGGACCGGGCGATCTTGACCTAGAGTTAGCAGCACGCGGCTGGCCCGATGCAATTATCGGGCGGTTGCCACAACTATTTTCACTGGCGGATGTCCTTTTTTGCGGGCCGGTAATTTCTATCGGGCGCCGGCAGACTTTTTCAGGAGAACAAGGCACATGGCAGCACTGCAGAACAGTACGTTGGAGGCAATTGCCAGCAACCAGTCCCGGCTGATCGGCGATTGGATCGCAGCACTGGAAGCCAATGGCGCCGCCCGCAATATCAAAGAGCAGGACTTGCGTCAGGAAACCCGTGATTTTCTCCAACTGGTAGTCGATGGCCTGCGCAGCGAAAGCGGCGGTAACATTGCCGCAGCAGGTTGGGAAGAAACCCGCCGCTTCCTGGAAAAACTCTCCACCAGCCGTGCCCAGGCGGGCCAGGAGTCGCACCAGACCGCCTATTTCATCTTTGCGCTCAAAGGCCCGCTGTTCACCCTATTGCAAAGTCACTACCGCGAGCAGCCGGCGCTGTTGGCCGAGCAACTGTGGGAAGTCTCCGAGCTGCTCGATGCCTTTGGCCTGCACACCATCCGCACCTATCAGAAAACCCGAGAAGGGGTGATCAAGCGCCAGCAGGAAGAGCTGCTAGAACTGTCCACCCCGGTGGTCAAACTGTGGGATGGCGTACTCGCCTTGCCGCTGATCGGCACCCTCGACTCGCAACGCAGCCAGACCGTCATGGAGTCACTGCTGCAGCGTATCGTCGACACCGGCTCGGAAATCGCCATCATCGACATCACCGGCGTGCCCACGGTCGATACCCTGGTGGCCCAGCACCTGCTCAAGACCGTTACCGCCATCCGCCTGATGGGCGCCGACTGCATCATCAGCGGCGTGCGTCCGCAGATTGCCCAGACCATCGTTCACCTGGGCCTGGACCTGGGCACGCTGACCACCAAGTCCAACCTCGCCGATGCCCTCAAGCTGGCCCTGACCCGTCTAGGCACCCGCCCAGACGAGCGAGTGTGAGGCGATGGAGCGTATCCCTATCTTGCAGATGGGCGAGTTCCTGCTGGTGACCATCCAGGTGGACATGCACGACCAACTGGCCTTGCGCCTGCAGGACGACCTCACCGCGCGCCTCGACCACACCTCGGCGCGGGGCGTGTTGATCGATATCTCGGCGCTGGACATGGTCGACTCGTTCATCGGCCGGATGATCGCCAGCATCTCCAGCTTGTCGCGGATCATGGACGCCGAAACCGTGCTGGTCGGCATGCAGCCCGCGGTAGCCATTACCCTGGTCGAACTCGGCCTGACCTTGCCGGGGGTGAGCACTGCGCTCAACGTTGACCGCGGGATGAATCTGCTGCGTCAGCGGGTAGGGCGACCATGAGCATTCGCGACAGCGGCAGCCAACCGGTGCGACTGGAGCAGGACGTGGTACTGGCCCGACAACTGGCGCGCAGGATTGCCAGCGACTGCGGCATGCGCCTGGTCGACTTGACCAAGCTGGTCACGGCGGTCAGCGAACTGGCCCGTAACACCGTGGTGTATGGCGGTGGCGGCGATATGGACTGGCAGGTCATCGAGGACGCCGGCAGGGTTGGCTTGCGCCTGGTATTTCGCGATGAAGGCCCCGGTATCGCCGACGTCAAGCTGGCGTTGACCGATGGCTGGACTTCTGGCTCAGGCTTGGGCCTGGGGCTGACCGGCGCGCGCCGGCTGGTCGATGAATTCGAACTCGACACCGCTCCCGGGCAAGGCACCCGGGTAACGATCACCCGATGGACATGAACCTTGCCGCCAGCCTGACCCAGGTCTTGCGCCTGGATGATCACAGCCAGGTGGGCCACGCCCGCCGGGTGGTGCAGAAACTGGCCGAACAGCAGGGTTTTGCCCCTGCCGATGCCGGCCGAGCGGCGCTGGTCGCAACCGAGCTTGCCAGCAATGTGCTCAAACATGCCGGGCGCGGCGAGTTGCACTTGCGGGTGCTGCCTCATGATGGCGGGCACGGTCTTGAGCTGCTGGCAGTGGATCGCGCCAAAGGTTTCGATGTACATGCTTGCCTGGCCGATGGCTACTCGACCGGCGGCACCCAGGGCATTGGTCTGGGCGCGGTCAGTCGCCTGGCCCAGGTGTTCGATGTGCATGCCGATGAGCGTGGCGCAGTGGTCTTGGCGCGGCTGTACAGCGAGGACGCCAGTGGGCCGGATGTGCGGGTCGGGGTCAGCCAGCATTCCCTGCATGATGACCCCGCCTGTGGTGATACGTGGCACGTGACCCTGGGTAAGCAACGACTGAGCGCACTGCTTATAGATGGTCTGGGTCACGGTGAGGAGGCGGAGCGAGCCGCCAAGGCCGGGGCCCAGGAGTTTGCCAGCAACCCGTTCAGTGAGCCGCAAGGCTTGCTTGGCGAGCTGCACCACGCCATGGCTGGTACCCGCGGCGGCGCGGCGGCCATCGCTCAGTACGATGCCAGCGCCGACAGCCTGGCGTTCATTGGTATCGGCAATATCGGCGCCACCTTGGTGGGCGGCGAACGGCCGCGGGGCCTGGCCTCGCACCCCGGCATCGTCGGTGGTCAATACCGCAAGGGCCAGGTGTTCGACTACGCTCACGTGAAGGGAAATCTGTTGATCATGTTCAGCGATGGCCTGCAATCGCGTTGGAACCTTCAAGCCTACCCTGGCCTGGCCTCGCGCCACCCGGCCGTGATCGCCACCGTGCTGCACCGCGACTTCTGCCGCGGGCGGGACGATGTCACGGTGCTGGTTATCGACCTGGAGACTGTGCATGCCTGAGCCGTCGCCCAACACCACCGCCGAGCAGGCCGCCCTGGTGGCGCGCTTGCAGGCGGAAAACCAGGCCTTGCGCGGCGAGTTGGAAGAAACCAACCAGGGCGTGCTGGCGCTGTATGCCGAGTTGGATATCCAGGCTGAGCAACTGCGCCAGGCATCGGACCTGAAAAGCCGCTTCCTTTCCTACATGAGCCACGAATTCCGCACGCCGCTGGGCTCGATCCTGAGCATTACCAGCCTGCTCGCCGACGAAGTGGACGGGCCGCTGAGCAAAGAGCAGCAATTGCAGGTGGCGTTCGTCAGCACCGCGACTCGCGAGCTCAGCGACATGGTCGATGACCTGCTGGACCTGGCCAAGATCGAGGCTGGGCGCATCACCATCTCGCCGGCCTGGTTCGACATGCTCGACCTGTTCGCCGCCTTGCGCGGGATGTTCCGGCCGATCGTCGACACCGGGTCTGTCGATCTGATTTTCGAAGAACCACAGGGCCTGCCCCAGCTGTATACCGACGACAAGAAGCTGACCCAGATTCTGCGCAACTTCATTTCCAATGCCCTGAAGTTCACCACCCGTGGCGAAGTGCGGGTGTCGGCCCAGTTGCATGGCAGCGATCAGATTCGCTTCGCCGTTACCGATACCGGCATCGGCATCGCTCCAGAGTTGCTCGAAGGCCTGTTCGAAGACTTCGCCCAGCTCGACTCTCCTCTGCAAAAGCGTCTGCGCGGCACCGGCCTGGGGTTGTCGCTGTGCAAGCGCTTCGCCGCCTTGTTGGGGGGCGAGGTGGGAGTGGACAGCGTGCCAGGAGTGGGGTCTTCGTTTTTTGTGATCATTCCGTTGGCCATCGCCCAGGAGAGCGTCGATGAACCCTGACATCCGCCTGCTGATCGTCGACGACAACGCCGCCACGCGTTACGCGCTGCGCCGGCGGCTGGCGCTGCACGACTACCAGGTGCTGGAGGCAGGCACCGGTGGCGACGGGCTGGCGATGATCCGCAACGAGCAGATCGATGCGCTGATCCTCGATGTCAACCTGCCGGACATGAGTGGGTTCGACATCGTGCGCCTGCTGCGCGCCGATCCGGCAACTGCGTTGCTGCCGGTGATCCACGTGTCCGCCGCGTCGATCCAGACCGGCGACATTATCACTGGCCTGGAAGCTGGCGCCGACGCCTACCTGGTCCACCCGGTCGATCCGGACGTGCTGCTGGCGACCCTGCGCACCTTGCTGCGAGTGCGCGACACCGAGCGTGCCCTGCGCGAGAGCGAAGCGCGTTTTCGCGAGATTTTCAGCAATGTTTCAGCACCGATTGCAGTCTTGGACGCCACCCTCAAGGTGCACGAGTGCAACCAGGCCTTCGCCCAGCTGATCCAGGACAACCGCCACCCGGAAACGTTGCGTGAGTGCTTTGCCAGCGACCAGCAAGGCGAATTGGCGCTGTTGCGCCAGCACCTTGCCGATGGCCAGCGCTGGCGTGGCACCTTGGCCATGACCGTGCAAGGCCTGCCGCGGGATACCGAGTGGCAGCTGTCGCCTTATCGCGCCCCCGGCTTGTGCCTGGTGTTCGTCGAAGACGTCACCGAGCACCGCCATCGCGAACGTTCGCACCTGGCCCGCTTGGATGACGCCAACACCCAGCTGGCCCATGAAGTCGCCCAGCGTGCGCGCAGCGAAGCGCAGTTGTTGCAGTTACAGAAGATGGATGCGCTAGGTAGCCTCACCGGCGGTATCGCCCATGACTTCAACAACCTGCTCACCGGCATCATCACCAGCCTGGAACTGATCCGCAAACGGGTTGCAGAAAACCGTGTGGAGAAGGTCCCAAGCTACGCCGAGGCCGCCTTGAGCTCGGCGATGAGCGCGGCATCGCTGACCCATCGTCTGCTGGCCTTCGCCCGCCAGCAGCCACTCGATACCCGGCCGGTGGATATCAACGAACGGGTGCGCTCGCTGGAGGAGTTGATTACCCGCACCATCGGCGAGCGCATCGAACTACAACTGCAGCTCTCCAGCCGCCCGGCGATTGCCCTGGTCGATCCGATCCAGCTGGAAAGCGCAGTGCTCAACCTGGTGATCAATGCCCGGGATGCCTTGGTCAGGGGCGGGCATATCTGGGTCAATACTGCCGCGACCTGGTCGCATGGCGACCCCAACTTGCAGGACGGCCCCTATGTGGCGGTGACGGTGCGCGATGATGGCAGCGGCATCGAGCCGGAGTTGCTGGAAAAAGTCTTCGATCCATTTTTCACCACCAAACCGGTCGGGCAAGGCACCGGGCTTGGTTTGTCGACCATCTATGGGTTCGCTCGCCAGTCTGGGGGGCATGTGGCAATTCGAAGCCTGCCAGGGCAGGGCACCGAAGTGACCCTGCTGCTGCCGGCCAGTACCCAACAAGCGTCCAGTACTGGATGCGCACCCCAGGTCGACCAGAAAGGCGCCGGCGAGCATGTGCTGATCGTCGAGGACATGGCTTCGGTGCGTCTCTCGGTAGCCGAGGCGTTGGCCGATGCCGGCTATCGCTGCACCTTGGCCGAGACCATTGAACAGGCGCTGGACCATTTGCGCGAGGACGCCGGGATCGAGTTGTTGTTGACCGATGTCGGCTTGCCAGGGATCAGTGGCCGGGAGCTGGCGGACATGGCCCGCATCTACCGACCGGGGCTGCCGGTGCTGTTCATGACCGGCTACGCCGAGACCGCGTTGGATCGCCAGGCGTTTCTTGGCACGGGGATGGATATGCTGATCAAGCCGTTCCAGATTGGTGAGTTGCTGGACAAGGTGCGGCGCAGCTTGGGGCAGCTGGCCGCAGGATGAAACGTTGTACTTGCTGGCCTCATCGCGGGGCAAGCCCGCTCCCACGTTGCTTGATTGCCACGCCCTCTGGCGCCTAGCCAAGCGTGGCGCCCATGCTTGGCTGCCAGGTTCTTCGCCTCATGAGCCAAGCGTGGGAGCGGGCTTGCCCCGCGAGAGGTGGCCGATCAGTGCGCCCCAGCGGCCTTGCTCAGATCGCTCTCGGCCCACTCGGTATAGATACAGGCATCGGCCACCGCCCAGCGCACCTTGACCGTTTCCCCAGGCAGCATCGGCATCCCCGCCGCCGACAAGGCCTTGACCGTCATCTCAGTGCCGCCGGCAGTGACCACATGGCACGTCTGGCTCTCACCCAGGAACAACACCTCAGCGACCTTGGCACTGACCTCGTTCCAACCCGCCGGGCGTGGCTCGCGCGCGGCTTGCTCGGCACTCAAGGCCAGGGCTTTTTCCGGCCGCACCATGATCAACGCGTCCTGTTCGGCGACCAGCCCTGGGGTCAGGCGAATTGCCAGGGCTTGCCCCTCGAAGCTGCCGGCACCATTGCTGTTGGCCTTGATCCGCAGGAAGTTGGAGTTACCCAGGAACGACGCAACGAAGGCATTCGGCGGGTTTTGGTAAAGGTCATAACCACTGCCCAGCCCGACGATCTTGCCGTGGCTGAAGATGGCGATGCGCTGTGACAGGCGCATGGCTTCTTCCTGGTCGTGGGTGACGTAGACGATGGTGATGCCCAGCCGGCGATGCAGCTGACGCAGTTCGTCCTGCAGGTCTTCGCGCAGTTTTTTGTCCAGCGCGCCGAGCGGTTCATCCATCAACAGGATCCGTGGCTCGTAGACCAACGCCCGGGCAATTGCCACCCGCTGCTGCTGGCCACCGGAGAGCTGGGCGGGGCGGCGATGGGCGAACGGCTCCAGTTGCACCAGCTTGAGCATCGCATCGACCCGCTTGGCGATTTCGCCAGCGCTGAGTTTGCGGATCGCCAGGGGGAAGGCAATGTTGTCGCGCACCGACAGGTGCGGGAACAGCGAATAGCGCTGGAACACCATGCCGATGTCGCGCTTGTGCGGCGGGACGTTGACCAGCGACAGCTGATCGACCAGGATCTCGCCGCTGCTGGGCGTCTCGAAGCCGGCCAGCATCGACAGCGTGGTGGACTTGCCCGAGCCGCTGGAGCCGAGGAAGGTGAGGAACTCGCCATCCTGGATGTCCAGGTTGATGTTGTCCACGGCGGTGAATTCGCCGTAGTGCTTGTTCAGGTTGCGCAAGCTGACCAGAGTCTGGTTGGGCGCGTTGTCTTTGCTCACTGCACTCATTGTTATTGTCTCCGGGCGTTCAGGCGCTGGCTGGGTTGCGCCGGCGCAGGGCGGCGGCGATGAGCATGACCAGGATCGACAGGCCGATCAGCAGCGTCGAGGCCACCGCAATGACGGGGGTCAAGTCCTGGCGCAGGGTGGTCCACATCTTCACCGGCAGGGTCTGCAAGTTGGGGCTGGCCATCATCACGCTCAGCACCACTTCGTCCCACGACACCAGAAAGGCGAACAGGCCACCGGCGATCATCCCTGGGCGAATGGCCGGGAAGGTCACCTTGAAGATCGCTTGCAGCCGCGAGGCGCCGCAAATGACTGCGGCGTCTTCGATTGACTGGTCGAACAGCTTGAGCGAGTTGATGATCGAGATGATGGTGAATGGCAGGGCGACGATCACATGGCTGACCACGAAGGCGAACAGCGTGCCGGTGTAGCCAAGCTTGAGAAACAGCGCGTACACCGCCACGGCGATGATCACCAGCGGCACGATCATCGGCAGGGTGAACAGCCCGTAGAGCATCTCCCGGCCAGGAAAGCGCCCACGCACCAGGGCGAAGGCGGTCGGCAGGCCCAGCGCCACTGCGCAGACGGTGGTCAGCACGGCGACCTTGAGGCTGGCCAGGGCGGCCTCCATCCACTCAGGGTTGGAGAAGAACTGGCCGTACCACTTGAAGGTCCAGCCCGGCGGCGGGAATACCAGCCACTGCGACGAGCCGAACGACAGCAGGACGATGAACAGGATCGGCAGCAACAGGAAGGCTGCGATCACCCCGGTGGTCAGGTACAGGCCAACCCGCAGCGGGCGGCCCATGGCATTGGGCGTCAGGAGCATGGCGGCTTACCTCGCGTTACCAACCGGCGATTCCGGTTGCAGCTTCAGGTACAGGTAGAAGAGCACCAGGGTGATCAGCACCAACAGGGCGGCAGCGGCGCTGGCCAGGCCCCAGTTGAGGAACGACTGCACCTGCTGGACGATGAACTCAGGCAGCATCATGTTTTGCGCGCCGCCCAGCAGGGCCGGGGTGACGTAGTAACCGAGCGACATGACGAACACCATCAAGGCACCGGAGAACAGCCCCGAGCGGCACAGCGGCAGGAACACTTTCCAGAAGTTGGTCCAAGGGCTGGCGCCACAGATGGAACCGGCCTGCAGCACCATCGGGTCGATCGCGTGCATGGTCGCCTGCAGCGGCAGGACGATGAAGGGGATCATGATGTAGCTCATGCCGATCACCACGCCCGTGAGGTTGTGGACCATTTCCAGCGGCGCATCGATGATCCCCATGGCCATCAGCGCCTTGTTGATCACCCCCGAGGCCTGCAGCAACACCAGCCATGAGTAGGTGCGCGCGAGCAGGCTGGTCCACATCGACAGCAGTACGATGCTCAGCAGCCAACGGCCCCAGCCCTTGGGCACCAGGGTGATCGCCCAGGCCAGCGGGAAGCCCAGCAGCACGCTGATCAGGGTCACCAGGCCGGCCACCGAGAAGGTGTTGAACAGCACCCGCGCATAGGCCGAGTTGGCGAACAGCTGCTCGTAGTTACCCAGCCCCGGTACTGGCTCCAGTACCCCGCGCAGCAGCAGGCCGATCAGTGGGGCGAAGAAGAACAGGCCAAGGAACAACAGCGCTGGCAGCAGGTTGCGGCTGCCACGCCAGCGTTGGCTCAAGCTCGGACGGTGCATGGCCGCTCCCGGTGCGCCGCTGCCGCTGGCGGCAGCTTGCGCGTTGTGCAGGGCGTTGATGGCGACTTTCATTTGACCAGCCACTCATTCCAGCGGGCAGCGATGGCCTGGCCGTTCTTCGCCCAGTAGGCGAAGTCCAGCGTCACCTGGTCTTGAGCGTAGGCGGTCGGCAGGTTGGAGGCGAGCTCGGGTTTGAGCTGGCTGACGCTGTCCAGGTTGACCGGGGCGTAGGCCGTCAAGTTGGCGAACTCGGCCTGGCCCTTGGCGCTGGCGGCGTTGGCCAGGAACTTCATGGCCGCATCCTTGTTCTTGGCGCCTTTGGGAATGACCAGGAAGTCAGCCATGACCAGGTTCTGCTTCCAGCTCACCCCCACCGGCGCACCATCTTGCTGCAAGGCGTACACCCGGCCGTTCCAGAACTGCCCCAGCGACGCTTCACCCGAGGCCAGCAGCTGTTGCGACTGCGCGCCGCCGCCCCACCAGACGATGTCTTTCTTGATGGTGTCGAGCTTGTTGAAGGCCCGGTCGAGGTCCAGTGGGTAGAGCTTGTCGGGCGCCACGCCGTCAGCCAGCAGCGCCAGCTCCAGCACGCCTGGGCTTGGCCATTTGTACAGGGCGCGCTTGCCAGGGTAGGTCTTGGTGTCGAACAGCGCTGACCAGTCCACCGGCTTGTTGGCGCCGAGCTTGCCTTCGTTGTAGCCCAGGACGAAGGAGAAGAAGAACGAGCCGACGCCGTGGTCGGAAACGAAGCGTGGGTCGATGCGCTCGCGTTGGATGGTGTTGAAGTCCAAAGGTTCGAGCAGGCCCTCGGCGGCGGCGCGCAGGGCGAAGTCCGCTTCTACATCGACCACGTCCCATTGCACGTTGCCGCTCTCGACCATGGCCTTGAGTTTGCCGTAGTCGGTGGGCCCGTCTTGTACGACCTTGATGTTGCTGGCTTTGGAGAAGGGCTCGGCCCATGCCTGTTTTTGCGCATCCTGGGTCGTTCCGCCCCAGCTGACGAAGTTCAGGCTGTCGGCGGCTTGGCTGGCCTGGCAGGCCAGGGTCAGCAGGCTGGCGGACAGCACTGCGGTTACACGTTTGCTCAACAGCATGGTTACGCCCTCGTTACTTTTGTTATTCGAGGCGGGTCTGTCACCCGCCATGTGTTCGGGGAGCAGCTATTTCAACGATGTCGTGGGGCCGATTGTGAGTTTAGGATGCGGCCGATAATTCAAGGTCTACGGGATATCATATTATGGTATTCCAAGATTTTGGCAAGCACTCTGGGCGACCGGCCATCACCCTGTAATCGCGGGCTCGAACGGGATGCTCTGCACCACCTCCAGCTCATACCCTGCCAGCCCCGCGTACTTGAGCGGTGGCCCCAGGTGACGCAGCTTGCCCACGCCCAGGTCCTGCAGAATCTGCGCCCCGGTGCCGACCTCCGAGTACACCTTCGATTGCCCACGCTGATACGCGCGCACCGGCTGGGTCAGCTGCGGCACCCGCTCCAACAGCGCTTGGGAAGACTCGTGATTGGCCAGGATCACCACCACCCCCGCACCCTCGTCGGCGACCTTCTCCAGCGCCGCCCACAGGGTCCAGTTGGCCGGCCCGGCGTACTCGGCGCCGACCAGGTCACGCAGCGGGTCGATCACATGCACGCGCACCAGGGTTGGCTGCTCGCGACGGATCTCGCCCATCACCATGGCCATGTGCACCCCACCCTCGATGCGGTCCTCGTAGGTCACCAGGCGGAACGTGCCATGCACCGTCGGCAGTTCACGTTCGCCGATGCGCTTGATGGTCTGCTCGGTGCTCAACCGGTAGTGGATCAGGTCGGCGATGGTGCCGATCTTGATTCCGTGTTGGGCGGCGAACACTTCCAGGTCCGGGCGGCGGGCCATGCTGCCGTCATCGTTGAGCACCTCGACGATCACCGAGGCCGGGCTGAAACCCGCCAGGCGGGCCAGGTCGCAACCCGCTTCGGTATGCCCGGCACGGGTCAGTACGCCGCCTTCACGGGCGCGTAGGGGGAAGATATGCCCCGGCTGGACCAGGTCTTCAGGCCGCGCATTGGGCGCCATCGCGGCAGCCACGGTGCGGGCGCGGTCGGCCGCCGAGATGCCGGTGGTGACGCCGCTGGCAGCCTCGATCGACACGGTAAAGGCGGTGCTGAAGGCGCTGCCATTGCTTGGCACCATCTGCTCCAGGCCCAGCCGCTGGCAGTGCTCGTCGGTCAGGGTCAGGCAGATCAGCCCACGCGCCTGGCGGGCCATGAAATTGATGGCGGCGGCGTCGCAGTGTTCGGCGGCGATCAATAGATCGCCTTCGTTCTCACGATCTTCGTCATCCACCAGCAGGACCATCTTGCCTTGCCGGTAGTCCTCGAGAAGTTCTTCGATGCTGTTGAAAGCCATGCTGCACGCTCGCTGTGGTGGTTTGATTTTTATGGTATACCATAATACACAAATACCTGAAGACAGGAGAGCAGCGAATGAAGGCCTATTGGATTGCCCATGTCGATGTGACCGACCCTGAGCAGTACCAGCAATACACCCAGCGCGCACCGGCGGCGTTCAAGGCGTATGGCGGGCGGTTTCTGGCGCGTGGCGGGCGCAGCGAAGCGCTGGAAGGGCGACCGACGCCGCAGCGCAGTGTGGTCATTGAGTTCGAGTCGTATGAACAGGCGCTGGCCTGCTACCGCTCGGCCGAGTATCAGCAGGCCTGCAGCCATCGCCAGGGGGTGGCGACGGCGCAGGTGATCATTGTCGAAGGGATAGATTGACTCGCTACTCGCCATGCCGTCGAGGTGGTTTGCTTAGCGTTAGGGCCATCGCTGCAAGCTGTGCATGGATCAGGCAGCTGCCTTGCTGGGGAAAAGCCGGTATAAAGCGTTCACTGTCAACTGGATAGCGACAATGAACCCTTACGAAGACATGCGTATTTTTGCCCAGGTCATGGAAGCCGGCAGCTTCACCGCCGCCGCCGAGCGCCTGGGGCTGTCCAAGCAGTTCGTCAGCCGCCGCGTGATGCAACTCGAAGAACGCCTGGGCGTGCGCCTGCTCAACCGTTCGACGCGGCGCCTGGATGCCACGCCATTGGGCCAGCAGTATTACCAGTCGGCCTTGCGTTTGCTCAGCGAGGTGCAGCAGGTCGAGCAAGACATCAGCGGCCCGACCCAGGCGTTGCGTGGCACCTTGCGCTTGAGTGCGCCGCTGTCATTCGCCATGAGCCATCTGGGCTGTTTATTGACGGAGTTCTTGCAACTGCATCGGCAACTGGACGTCGAAGTCGATCTGAGTGACCGGGCGGTGGATCTGATTGGCGAGGGCTATGACCTGGCACTGCGCATTGGCAGCTTGGAGGATTCCAGTCTGATCGCGCGGCGGATTGCCGATATCGAGCGGGTCTATTGCGCAAGCCCCGATTATTTGGCGCGACGCGGCACGCCAGCAGTGCCCGAAGCGCTGCGTGAGCATGACTGTCTGCCTTATGGGCATGCACGGCAGGTGCAGTGGCAGTTCAAGCATCAGGGCAAGGTCCAGGCCATTGCGGTGACGGGGCGAATGCGCGCCAACAATGGCGAGCTGCTCAGGGATGCGGCGATTGCCGGGATGGGCATTACCTATCTGCCAGCGTTCATCGTCGCGCGGGCATTGGCAGAGGGCAGGTTGGTCGCACTGCTGGAGCCGTGGACACCGCCAGCGCTGCAGCTGTCGGCGGTGTACCCACAGCACCGGCAAGTGGCCCGGCCGGTACAGGCGTTCGTGGCGTTTTTGCGTGAGCGCTTGGGGCGGCTATAGGTTGCCTGTGGCGGCCTCTTCGCGGGCAAGCCCGCTCCCACAGGGGCCCCGTCGTGCGCTGTGGCGTGTCAGAGCGGGGTTGTGGGAGCGCGTAGGGGCTGTCTCTATCAGGCTGCCGCTGCCAGCTTGGCGCTGGTTTGCCGACGGCGATAGACACTGTCGCGGCTGGCCAGCCACCAGTACAGCGGCGAGGTGATCGCCAGGCCCACCAGCCACGACAGATCGGCGCCGTTGATGTGCTCGGATACCGGGCCGACATACAACGGCGTGTTCATGAACGGGATCTGCACGATGATGCCCACGGCGTAGGCCAGCAGTGCCTGCGGGTTGTAGCGCCCGTAGATGCCGCCATCGACCTTGAAGATCGAATCGATGTCGTAGTCACCCTTGTGGATCACATAGAAGTCGATCAGGTTGATCGCCGTCCACGGCACCAGCACGACCAGCAGCACCAGGACCATATCGACGAAGTGGCCGATGAAGTCCGCCGAGGCGAACACCGCCACCACGCAGCAGGCGGCCAGGACGATCAGCGATAGCACCGCGCGGCTCTTCGCGGTAGGGATCCAGCGGTAAGCGAAGGTCTGGATCAGGGTGATGATCGACAGCACTGCGCCATACAGGTTGAGGGCGTTGTGGCTGATCACACTGAGCAGGAACAGCACCAGCATCAACGGCCCAATTGCGCCGGTGGCGAGTTTGACGGCGTCCATGGTGTCCATGCCCGCCGGGATCGCCAGCACCGCCACGGCGCCGAACACGAACGACAGGCTCGAACCCAGGGCCGAGCCCAGGTACGTGGTCCAGAACGTCGACGACACTTTCACGTCTGCCGGCAGGTAGCGCGAGTAATCCGACACATACGGCGCGAAGGCGATCTGCCACAGCGCCGCCAGCGATACGGTGGCCAGCCAGCCGGCGAGGTTGAAGCCGCCACGGGTGAGGAAATCATCGCTCTGGACATGGCTGAAGATGTAGCCAAAACCGACCACGATGCCCACCCCCAGGACCCAGGTGCCAATGCGGTTGAGCACGTGGATGAAGCGGTAGCCGATGATGCCGATGATGCCCGAGCCCAGCGCGCCGATCACGATGCCGACCGGCACCGGAACCGACTCGGCGACCCCATGCAGCGACTTGCCGGCCAGGACGATGTTGGAGGCGAAGAAGCCGATGTACATCACGCCGGCGATGACCACCACCAGCAACGCGCCGAGCGAGCCGAACTGGGCGCGGCTCTGGATCATCTGGGGAATGCCCATCTGCGGGCCTTGCGCCGAGTGCAGCGCCATCAGCACGCCTCCGAGCAGATGACCGACCAGGATGGCGACGATGCCCCACACCAGGTTCAGATGAAACAACTGCACGCCCAGGGCGCCAGTGACGATGGGCAGGGGCGCGATGTTGCCGCCGAACCACAGGGTGAACAGATCTCTTACCTTTCCATGGCGGTCTTGCGGGGGCACGTAGCCGATCGTGTGTTTTTCTATTAGAGGTGCCGAGTTGGCTGCACTGGTCATGACTGACTCCAAGGCAAGGTGGGGCACGGCGGAGTGCCCGGGTGCGTGCCGGCAAGGGGCGACGCGTTCTTGTTGGAGGGATGATGCGGGGTGCGCAGGGATCGAGAAATTAGTAAATATGTGCTCATGAACCTTAAAAAACCTAAGGCTGACAAAAGGTTAAGAGATCGCTGGCAGCAAGGAACGGGCCATCGGGCTGAAGGCCCCGGGGTTGGGGCTTCAAGGGGGTTGGCGTCAGCACGCAGTGAGCCGTGTTGGTGCGCACTGCACGCTCAGAGGGCGAGTAAAAAGCGGGTTTGGACGGGCCCGTCGCTGGCAGTCGACACAAGCCGTGCAGCTGCCAACTACATTGGCAGCAACCGATCCTGAATCACTTCTTTCATCACCAGTGTCGAGCTCAGCCGCTTGACGTTGGGGATGCTGGTCAACTGCTCGTCATAGAGTTTCTGAAACGCCGGGAGATCACGCGCTACCACATGCAGCAGGTAGTCCGGATCGCCAAACAAGCGTTGCGCCTCGACGATCTGCGGAATTTGCGCCAGCGCTGCTTCAAAGTCCGCCACCGGCTGGCGGGTGACTTCGCGCAAGGTCACGAAGACCAACGCGGCGAAGTTCAAGCCTAGCGCCGCCGGCGCCAGGCGTGCGTGATAGCCAACAATGGCGCCAGACTCCTCCAGCGCTTTCAAGCGTCGATGGCACGGCGAGAGGCTCAAGCCGACGCGCTCGGCCAGTTCGGTCACCGATAAGCGACCGTCTTGTTGCAGCTCGGCAAGGATCTTGCGATCGGTTCTATCCATTTGGGAAGAATCTTCCAGTAATTGTTCGCAGGGAGGGAATATACGAAAGAAAATCCCTTCGCGATATCCGTAATCTTTCTTCATCCAAAGCTGATCTGAAGGAAGACTTACGTGGCTATCAGTGTGTTGGCGGCGTTCTGGGCCGTATCGTTACTGTTTGTCATTACCCCGGGCGCCGATTGGGCCTACGCCATCTCGGCCGGTATGCGTGGGCGCTGGGTGATGCCTGCGGTAGCTGGCATGCTCTCGGGGCACTTTCTCGCGACACTGGTGGTGGCCGCCGGGGTCGGTAGCCTGATCGCCGGGCATCCGCTGGCCCTGACGCTGCTGACCTTGGCTGGCTCCGCTTACCTGCTGTGGTTGGGCGGTAATCTGCTATTGCGCCCGGCAACGCCCGAAGCGGCCCAGGCCGATGAAGCAGGGTCGGGGGCACGCTGGGCGCTCAAGGGGTTTTGTGTCAGCGGTCTGAACCCCAAAGTATTCTTGCTGTTCCTGGCCTTGCTGCCACAGTTCACCGATCCATCCTCGACCTGGCCACTACCGCTGCAGATTTTGTTGCTGGGGTTGGTCCACCTGTTCAGCTCGCTGGTGGTCTACCTGCTGGTGGGCTACGGCGCCAAGGCTGTATTGCGCAGCCGCCCGGCGGCGGCGAGGCGGGTCGGCAGGGTGTCGGGTTTGGCGATGATGGTGATCGGGGTGAGTTTGATAGCTGGGCAACTGATCTAATCGTAGGCGCTGACGCAACCTGCGATGGGCTGCAAGGCAGCCCCCTGGGGCGACATCTTTCGATGGCGTATTGGCTGTCTACAACTATGTGTCGAGCCCAGCGGAACGTCTGGCGTTCTCTGATTTCTTATCCATCAGGTAGATGGCACTGTGCCTAGGGCAACCGATGGTCAGGATGAAATGAAATCAGTTTCGGACAACGACGCAAACTCCCCGCATGGCGCGATGCCAAGCTTCTTGTACGGTGGCGGCACGGTCAGCACCTTGCTGCAGTCGTTGGACTGGGACGCCTCGCCATTAGGGGCGCCGGCCGATTGGTCCGCCAGCCTGAAAACGCTGATGGCCACTATTCTTCCGGCCAAGGCGCAGATCGTGTTGTTCTGGGGCGCCGACTACGTAGCGCTGTACAACGAGGCGTATGCACCGACTATCGGAGCCAAGCACCCACGTGCCCTGGGCCGACCGGGGCAGGAGAACTGGAGCGAGCTGTGGGACGATCTTGAACCGCTGCTGCGCGGCGTGCGCGAAACCGGCGAAACCTTTTCGGCCACCGATCGGCCGTTCTATATCGAACGCCGTGGCCTGGGTGAAACGGCCTACTTCGATGTCTCCTACTCAGCCGTGCGCGAGGCCGACGGCAGCGTTGGCGGCGTACTCTGTATCGTTACCGAAACCACCGAACGGGTGCAGTTCCAGCGCCGCCAGGCTTTTCTGCTGGAACTGGGGCAGGCGTTGCCGGGCATGGATCAGCCTGAGGCCATCGAAGCCTACGCGCTGCGCCGGTTGGGCGAGGAGCTAGGCGCCTCACGGGTATTTTTTGGCGAAGATCTCGGCGATGGTCAGCACCTGCGGGTTGCCCGCGACTGGGTCGATGGCGTGACATCGCTGACCGGTGAGCAGAACTACCAGGCCTTCGCTGCGCGATTGCACGAGCGACTGGCCAGCGGCATGCGCGTGCAGAGCGATTTCCCCGCGGGCACTTCGGCCGATCTGTGCGCCAGCTTGCATGTGCCGGTGCTGCAGGCGAGCGGTTTGGAGGCGATGCTGACGGTGCAATTTCACACCCCTCATGTGTTCGTCGAGGACGAATGCCTGTTGGTCGAGGAAACCGCCAAGCAGATCTGGAAGGCCATCACCCACGCCCGCGCCGAGCGGGCCTTGCGCGCCAGTGCTGCACACCTGGAGGCGACCTTTGCCGAACTGATGGCGCTCAATGAGAGCCTGGAAGAGCGCGTCGCCAGCATGCTCCGCGAGCGCGAAGCGGCAATGCTGCAACTGCACGAAGTGCGCAAGATGGAGATGATCGGCCAGCTGACCGGGGGCATCGCCCATGACTTCAACAACATGCTCACCCCGATCATCGCTTCGCTTGAGCTGATCCGCCGGCGCCCGGACGATATCGGCCGCTCGACCCGACTGATCGATGGGGCGCTGCAAGCGGCGGATCGCGCGCGCAACCTGGTCGGTCGTCTGCTCAGCTTCGCTCGCCGGCAGACCCTCAAGCCCCAGGCAGTGTCACTGGCCATGCTGGTCGGCGACATGCGCGAGTTGATTGCCCGTTCCCTGGGGCCAACCATCGAGGTGGTGGTGCAGATCGATGCGCGACTGCCCAGCGTGCTGGTCGACCCGCACCAGTTGGAGCTGGCAGTGCTCAACCTGGTGGTCAATGCACGCGATGCGATGAACAGTGGCGGGCGTCTGCTGATCTGCGCCGGTGGCGCCGACACAGGCCCGCCCCGACCAGAAGGCGTGACCGGACAACAGCTGTGGCTGCAAGTGGCCGATAACGGCTGTGGCATGGATGAAGAAGTCCTGGCTCGCTGCTTTGAGCCGTTCTACTCGACCAAGGGTGTCGGCAAGGGGACGGGGCTCGGCCTGCCGATGGTGCAGGGTTTGGCAGGGCAATCGGGTGGCGGTTTTGCCATTCATTCGCGCCTGGGCGAGGGCACCCAGGCGACGCTCTGGCTGCCGCAGGGAGAGCCGCAAGTGGTCGATGCGGCCAGCCCAGCTCAAGAACCGCCACGGGCGCGTGAGGCCACGCGGGTGCTGCTGGTAGATGATGAAGAGATCGTGCGTCATGCCACCGCCCTGCAATTGCGCGACCTTGGCTATGAGGTGAGCGAGGCAGCCAGCCCGGCGCAGGCAAGAGCCTTGATCGCTCAGGGGCTGGTCATGGATGTGCTGGTCACCGACCAGATCATGAGCGATGAGACCGGTGCCCAGTTCGCCCATCAGCTACGCCAGCTGAACCAGGACCTGCCAGTGTTGATCATCACCGGCTACGCCAACCTCTCGCCGCGTGAGCTGTACGGTTTCGAGGTGCTGCGCAAACCCTTTCGCCGCGCAGAGCTGGCTGAAAGCCTGGCGCGGCTACTGCGGCTCAGCGCCTGAGACTCGCGCGGCCCCCAGCACTTTTTCCAGCAGTTGGCACACCTGCTCGGCCGAATAGGGCTTGGCCAGGAACGCGAAGCCCTGATGCCCCCCTTCAGCCATGGCCTCGTTGTAGCCAGAGGTGAGGATCACTGGCGTCTGTGGGCGGCTGCGACGCAGTTCCTTGGCCAAGGCCAGGCCGCCCATGCCGGGCATCACTACATCAGAAAACACCGCATCGAACTGTCCTTGGGCGCCGCTCAATTGCGCCAGGGCATCCTCGGCGCAAAGTGCCAAACTGACCTGATAGCCATGATCCTTGAGCATCTGGGTGGTGCAATTGCCGACATCGGCGTTGTCCTCGACCACCAGGATGCGCCGTTTGCTGCTGTCGGCCAGGGCCTCGGGGGCACTGCTCGGCAGCGCGGTTTGCGGCGAATCTGCCGAGTTTTCCTGGGGCAGGTACAGGGTAAAGGTGGTGCCCTTGCCGGCAACGCTGCTCACCTGCACATCACCACCAGATTGCTTGACGAAGCCGAACACCTGGGACAAGCCGAGCCCCGTCCCTTCGCCCGCTGCCTTGGTGGTGAAGAACGGATCGAAAATGCGCTCCAGCAGCTCGGGTGCAATCCCCACGCCACTGTCGATCACCGAAATCGCTGCAAAGCGGCCGGGCATGCCGGGCATGCGGTGGTCGGCGACCAGGCGCAATTGCAGGGTGCCTTCGCCGGCCATGGCATCGCGGCCATTGATCATCAGGTTGATGAGCGCTGTTTCCAACTGGCCAAGGTCGGCGCGGATGTAGCAGGGCGACTCGGGCAGTTCCAGGCTGACCTGGATGCGCGCCCCGGTGGCGGTATCGAGCATTTCCGCCATGCCTTGCAGCCTTGGCCCGGCGTCGAACACTTGCGGGCTGAGTGCTTGGCGGCGGGCGAAGGCGAGCAACTGACCGGTGAGCTTGGCGCCGCGATCGACGGTGTCGGAAATGGTCTTGAGATAGCGCTGGCGGCGGTTGTCGTCCAGATCCGGGCGCTGCAAAAAGTGCAGGGATGAGCGGATGATGGTCAGCAGGTTGTTGAAATCATGGGCAACGCCGCCGGTCAGTTGGCCGATGGCTTCCAGCTTCTGGGTCTGGCGCAGCATCGCTTCGGTGTGCAGCAACTGCTCGGTGCGCTCCTGCACGCGATGTTCCAGGGTGGCGTTCAGCGCCTCCAGCGCAGCTGCCGTCTCGCGCACTTCGGCGTAGGCCTGGACGCGTTGGATATGCGCCCAGCAGCGCTCGGTCACTTCGCTGATCAACGCTTGTTCATAGGCAGTCCACTGGCGCGGTACGCGGTCATGGATGGCCATTAGTGCGGTCAAGCGACCCTCCTTGATCAGTGGCATGCAGATGGTCGCGGTGATGCCGATGGCCTGGAAGGTCGCCGCTTCCTGCGGTTCGAGCTGATTGAGGTTGTCGTTGATCACCAGCGGCAAGCCGGCGCGCAGTTGCTTGACCGCCAGGGTGCCGAAATCGGCCAGGCGGTATTGGCCGACCAGACGTGGTGAGCCTGGTGCCACCGCGTCACCACAGATAGTGAAACCGTCCTGGTCGGCGTCCATTACCGCGTAGGCGCAACTGGACAGGCGCAGGTGCTCGACCAGCATACTGGTGGTGGTGGCCATGATCCGATCGGGGTCATTGGCGTCGGCCAGGGCGCGGCTGAGATTGTCGAGGAAGTTCAGGCGCTGGTTGGCAACTACGGTGGCAGTGGTTTCCGTTACCGTGTCGATCATGCCGACGATCTGCCCATGCTGATCGCGGATGGGGCTATAGCAGAAGGTGAAATAGGCCCGCTCAGGGCCATCGCTGCGGTTGATCAGCAGCGGGAAATTCTCGATGAATACCGCTTCGCCTGCCAGCGCGCGGTCGGCCATCGCCTCGATGTCGCTCCAGGCTTCCTGCCACACCTTGCTGAACGGACGCCCCAGGGCCAATGGTTTTTCGCCGAGGATCACGCTGAAGGCATCGTTGTGCAGGGTGATCAGCTCATCGCCCCAGAGCACGGCCTGCGGAAAATGTGAGCCCAGGCACAGTGCCACGGTGGTCTTGAGCACGTCTGGCCAGGACTCGAGCGGGCCGAGCGGGGTGGATGCCCAGTCGTGGTTGCGGATTCGCTCGGCCATGGATCCGCCGCCTTCCAACCATTTCGCCATGGGGTTTGCTGGTCCTTTCATCAGGGAGTAATAAGGGTGCCCTGAGATTGGCTTGCTGGCGAGAAATTTGTGTTGGCAGTGCGGGCAGTGCACAGATCAGCGAATGAAATGCACCTTGCCGGTGTCGTCATTGCCCATGTAGATCCCGTACACCCCCGCCTGCCGCTCGAGAATATAGCGCTCGAGGATTTGCCGAATCGCCGGGTAGTAGATCTCATCCCAGGGGATCTCATTAGGTTCGAAGAACTTGTAGGCAAGCGTCTCCGGCCCGAACTGGCCGGTCTCCTGGGTGGCGATGGCGCGAAAGATGATGTACACCTCGCTGATCTTGGCCACGCTGAAGATCGAGTAGGGCGAAACGATCTCGGCGTGCACACCGCTTTCTTCCCAGACTTCACGCAGCGCCGCCTGTTCGGTGGTTTCACCCGCTTCCATGAAGCCCGCCGGCAAGGTCCAGGTGCCAGGGCGCGGGGGGATGGCCCGCTGGCACAACAGGTACTTGCCATCGCGTTCGATGATGCAGCCGGCGATGATCTTCGGGTTGATGTAGTGGATGTAGCCGCAGCCAGTGCAGTGCAGGCGTTCGTGGGTATCGCCAGTGGGTACGCCCCGGGCAAGCTCTGTGGTGCAGTGCGGGCAATAGCGCGGGGCGTTGGGCATGCTTAGCGGCCTATGCGAGGGTCCTTCAGGACCAGGGGCTCGATGATTTCGCGCACCTTGGCGTTGTCATCCTGCTTCTGGCGCAGGTAGTCCAGCGCGACCTTGGCGGCGGCGCGTACGTGGTCGACCGAGGCTTGGTGCGCCGCTTGCGGGTCGCCGCTCTTGATCGCCGCGACGATCTTTTCCATTTCCTGGTTGCTGGCACCACGACGATTGGCCTGCGACACGGAGGTGGCGCGCAGGTAGCTGATGCGTGCTTGCAGTTGACGCAGCTGGGTGGCGGCGACGCGGTTGCCGGAACCTTCCAGCAGCACGTCATAGAAGCCTTGCACCGATTCGAGCACTTGCTGCAGCTCGCCTTCTTCCAGTGCCTCGCGGTTCACCTCCAGGGCGCGCTCCAGGGCGCGGATGTCCTTGGCCTTGGCATTGAGGGTGAACAGCTGGACGATCAGCCCTTCGAGCACGCAGCGCAGCTCGTAGATGTCGCAGGCGTCTTCCAGGGTGATGATCGCCACGCGCGGGCCTTTGGCGTCGGCGAATTCGACCAGGCCTTCGGATTCCAGGTGGCGCAGGGCTTCACGCACCGAGGTGCGGCTGACGCCGAGGCGGTCGCAGAGGTCGCGCTCGACCAGGCGGTCGCCGGGCAGCAGGTGGAAGTTCATGATCGCCCCGCGCAGTTTATCGAGCACGATTTCACGCAGGGTGACTGGGTTGCGGTTGACCTTGAAGCTGTCGTCGAGTGGCTGGCGTTTCATCAGGTGCGCTCTTTATGAGGCTGTTGCGCCAACCCGCAGGGCACTCCCGAACCGGGCGCTGCTCCTTGCGGTGGTTCGAACAGCCCGTTGTTAACGGGTTGACTCCGTGTCGGCTTCGGCGAACGCTTCGCGGGCCAGGCGGAAGCTGTCCACCGCCGCGGGCACGCCGCAGTAAATGCCGACCTGGAGCAGGATCTCGCGAATCTGTTCTCGGCTCAGGCCATTGCGCAGTGCGCCGCGGATGTGCAGCTTGAGCTCGTGGGGCCGGTTGAGCGCGGAAATCATGGCCAAGTTTATCATGCTGCGCTCTTTGCGCGACAAGCCATCGCGGCCCCAGACATGGCCCCAGCAGTACTCGGTGACCAGCTCCTGGAGCGGCTGGGTGAACTCGTCGGCATTTTCGATCGAGCGCTTGACGTAGTCCTCGCCCAGCACCTGGGTGCGGATCTGCAGGCCTTTCTCGTACTTTTCGTTGCTCATTGTCTAGCTCCGAATCAAAACAGGGGCAGCAACCATTGGTGAGAGGGTAGCGCGGCCCCTAAAAACAGGGTCATCGGCGGTGGTTTCTTCGCGGGCAAGCCCGCTCCCACAGGTACTTCACAGAAATTGGGATCTGCGTGATCCCTCCCACAGGTACTTCACAGAAGTTGGGATCTGCGTGATCCCTCCCACAGGTACTTCACAGAAGTTGGGATCTGCGTGATCCCTCCCACAGGTACTTCACAGAACTTGGGACCTGTGCGATCCCTGTGGGAGCGGGCTTGCCCGCGAAAAAGCCACCGCCGACTCAAAGGACTATCAGCCAAGTGGGGGCAGGGCGCCCAGCTTGCCCTTGTGGTAGACCATCGGCGTCACCGGCTCGGCCGGCAGCACCAGGTTCTTCACCGCGCCGACGATGATCGCGTGATCACCGCCGTCGTACTCGCGCCACAGCTCGCACTCGATGATCGCCGTAGCCTTGCTCAGCAGCGGATTGCCCAGCTCGCTCAGGTGCCATTGAACGCCTTTGGCCTTGTCCTTGCCCTTGCCGGCAAAGGCATAGGCCTCGGCCGTCTGTTCGGCAGACAGCAAGTGGATGGCGAACTGCTTGCTGTCGCGCAGGATCGGGTAGGTGTCCGAGGCGTAATTGGGGCAGAACAGCACCAGCGCCGGCTCGATCGACAGCGCGCTGAAGGCGCTGGCGGTGATGCCGACGATGCCGCCGTCGGCGTCCAGGGTGGTAACCACGGTGACGCCGGAGGGGAAGGAGCCCATCACGTCTTTGTAGATGCCAGGTTCGATCATCTTGGCAGGCCCTCTTAGCGCATCACGAAAGGATCGGGCATCGGCGCGGTGGACAGGTTGATCCACACAGTCTTCAGCTCGGTGTAGGCGAGCACCGAATCGATGCCGCTCTCGCGGCCATAGCCGCTGTTCTTGAAGCCGCCAATCGGCGCCATGGCCGAGACTGCGCGGTAGGTGTTGACCCAGATGATCCCTGAACGTACATCGCGGGCCAGGCGATGAGCGCGGCCCAGGTCACGAGTCCAGATGCCAGCGGCCAGGCCAAACTGCGAGTCGTTGGCAATCGCCAAGGCCTCTTGCTCAGTCGTGAAGCGAATCACCGCCGCGACCGGGCCGAACACCTCTTCCTGCATGATCTTCATCGAGTTGCTGTCGCACTCGAACAGGGTGGGCTCATAGAACCAGCCTTCACCTTCGACCTCGGCACGCTTGCCGCCCATGCGCAGCTTGGCGCCCTCGGCGTTGGCCGCCGCGACCAGGCCTTCGACCACGGCCAGTTGCTGGGCGGTGGCCATCGGGCCCATTTCGCTGAGCTCATCCTGCGGGTTGCCGATGCGGATGCGCTGCGCGCGTTCGATCAGCCGCTCGACGAATTCATCGAAGATCTCGTCTTGCACCAGCAACCGCGAGCCGGCCACGCAGCTTTGCCCGGAGGCGGCATAGATGCCGGCTACGGCGCCATTGATGGCGCTGTCCAGGTCCGCGTCGGCGAAGATGATGTTCGGCGACTTGCCGCCCAGCTCCAGCGACAGCTTGGCGAAGTTCTCGGCGCTGCTGCGCACCACGTGACGGGCGGTGGCGGCGCCGCCCGTGAAGGCGATCTTGCGGATCAGCGGGTGGCGGGTGAGGGCAGCGCCGGTGCTTGGGCCGTAACCGGTCACCACGTTGACCACACCCGGCGGGAAGCCGGCTTCCAGTGCCAGGCGGGCCAGCTCGAGGATGGTCGCCGAGGCGTGCTCGGACGGCTTGAGGACGATGGTGTTACCCGCTGCCAGGGCCGGGGCCAGCTTGATCGCGGTCAGGTACAGCGGGCTGTTCCAGGGAATGATTCCGGCAACCACGCCCATTGGCTCGTGCACGGTGTAGGCGAACAGGTCGGGTTTATCCAGCGGCAGGGTGCCGCCTTCGAGCTTGTCGGCCAGGCCTGCGGTGTAGTGGAAGAACTCTGGCAGATAACCGACCTGGCCGCGGGTTTCGCGGATCAGCTTGCCGTTATCGCGGCTTTCCAGCTGGGCCAGGTGCTCCTTGTTTTCGGCAATCAAGTCACCCAGGCGGCGCAGCAGCTTGCCCCGTGCCGTCGCGCTAAGGCCACGCCAGGCTTGGCTGTCGAAGGCGCGTTGGGCCGCTTGTACGGCCAGTTCGACGTCGCCTTCATCGGCATCGGGCAGTTGCGCCCAGGCCTGGGCGGTCGCCGGGTCGAGGCTGTCGAAGGTCTTGCCGCTCTGGGCATCGCGCCATTGGCCGTCGATGCACATCTGGAAACGAACGAGGGTCATGCAACAATCCCCTTGGCGGATTCGGTGAGGGTGCGGGCTTGCCTGAGGAAGTCCAGCAGCATCTTGTTGACTTCGCGCGGCGCTTCTACCGGCATCATATGCCGTTGTTCGGCGAGGACCACGCTGTGCGCACCGGGAATGCGCGCGGCGAGCTGGCGGGTCATGGCCGGGGTCGAACCTTGGTCGAGCTCGCCGGTAGCGATCAGGGTCGGCACCTGGATCGTGGACAAATCGTCTGCGCGATACATGTCCTGGGTGGCGAACAGCGAGTAAGTGGTGTGGTAACCCTGGGGGTCGTTGCTGGCCAGGACCTGGCGAATCGCCGCGACCTGGGCCGGGTTGGCGGCCTTGTATTCGCGGCTGAACCAGCGGTCCAGGGCGGCATCGACGTTGGCGTCCGGCCCTTGTTCAGCCGCCTGGGCGGCGCGGGCGATAACCCCGGCGCTCTGCTCTGGGGTGCGGTTGAACACGCTGTTGAGCACTACCAGTGCGGACAATCGCTGCGGGTAGTTCAGGGCAAAGGCACGGGCGACCAGGCCACCCATGGAAAAACCGATCACGGTGGCTTGAGCAATCTGCAAATGATCGAGCAATTCGGCCAATTGCGCGGCGTAGCCTTCCAGCGGTGTGTCGGCGGCAGGCAGGTGGCTCTGGCCGTGGCCGAGCATGTCGTAGGCGATGACTCGGTAATCGTTGGCCAGGCCGACGAACTGCCCACCCCACATTTCCTTGTTCAGGCCCACGCCGTGGATCAGCACCACAGGCTGGCCCTGGCCTTGGCTCAGGTAACTGGTCCCGGCCGGTGTACGTTCAGCAACAGGCTGAATCATGGTGGGGCGCTCCTTGAAGGCCGGGGCTTGCAGGCAATGCCCCAGCGCTTCTGGTTGTTGTTATTGAGCGTTGGCCTTCTCGGCGGCCAGTTCTTCCAGGTCGATATAGCGGTTGCCGATGCGCGGGTGCAGGCGGCCGCCGTCAGCGGCGCCCAGGACCACGACGATTTCGTCGGCGCGCGGTGCGTCTTCGATCTGCATTTCCAGGGTGATGTAGTGCGAGCGCAGGCCTTCGTCATCCTTTTGCATCATCGGGATCTGGATCGAGGTGCCAGGGCCGCCGCGCTTGTTGGTGAAGCTCAGGTAGCTCTTGGCCTGGACCGCTTCGCGGTAGTGGTTGCCAAAGCGCAGGGTGTGGATCACCGCCGAGGCGTGTTCGATTTCGCCGTCGGCGCCGACCACCGCCGCCTTGCCGTAGGCCTCGATCTTGTCGGCACCGCCGATGGCAGCGGTCAGGCGCTCGACCATCAGGGCACCCAGCTCGGAGCAGTTGGCGCGGATTTCCGGCTTCAGATCTTCAACGAACCCGCGGCCAGCCCACGGGTTCTTGATCACCACGGCCAGGCCGACCATGGTCACCGGTTTGTCGGTGGCCTTGCCGCCTTCGATGCGGGTCTCTTCGGAGTAGGTGACGATCTTGCGAATTTCGAAACTCATGGGCAGCTCCTGTGGAGGGTTATCAGGTCTTGTTGTCTGATGGTATACCATAATATTTGTTGTGCAAGAGGCGGGCGGAAATTTCTCTGCCCAGAGGATGAAAGGTGCTTTGTCAGCTCGCGCCTTTTCGCGGGCAAGCCCGCTCCCACAGGGATAGCGCGCGGGACCTGTAGGAGCGGGCTTGCCCGCGAAAAGGCCACCGCCGCTGTCACCTTGCAGCGCCAAGCAAGCAAAAAAATGCCCGCTCCTGCAGCAGCCGGAGCGGGCGCTTCCCGCAATCAATCAGGCAATGGGAATTCAGTTGAACGCCGGCACCACTTCCTTGATGAACAGTTCCAGCGACTTCTTCTTCTCGGCATGCGGCAGGCTGTTGTCACACCAGAAGCTGAACTCGTCGACGCCCAGTTCCTGGTAGTACTTGATCCGCGCGATGATTTCTTCAGGGGTGCCGATCATGGTGTTCTTGCGAATGTTTTCCAGCTCGAACGCGGGCACTTCGGCGAATTTCGACTCCGGGCTCGGCTCCAGGAAGCCATTGACCGGGGTGGTCTTGTTGCCGAACCAGGCATCGAAGGTGCGGTAGAAGCGCGAGATGGCTTGGGCGCCGATCTTCCAACCGTCTGGCTCCGCCGGGCTGTGCACGTGGGTGTGGCGCAGCACCATCAATTGCGGGCGGGGCACGTCCGGGTTGTTGTCCAGCGCGGCCTGGAACTTGTTCTTCAGGTCCAGCACTTCTTCGTCACCCTTCATCAGCGGGGTGACCATGACGTTGCAGCCGTTTTTCACGGCAAAGTTGTGCGAATCCGGATCGCGTGCGGCGATCCACATCGGCGGCATGCCTTTCTGTACCGGCTTGGGCACGCTGGTGGAGGTGGGGAACTTGTACACCTCACCTTCAAAGGCATAGTCGCCTTTCCACAGTTCGCGCACCGCCGGGACCATCTCGCGCAGGGCCTTGCCGCCGTCGGTAGCCGGCATGCCGTTGGCCATGCGGTCGAACTCGAACTGGTAGGCGCCACGGGCCAGGCCGACTTCCATCCGACCGTTACTGATCACATCGAGCAGGGCGCATTCACCGGCCACCCGGATCGGGTTCCAGAACGGCGCGATGATGGTGCCGGCGCCCAGGCGGATGTTTTCGGTGCGCGCCGCCAGGTACGCCAGCAATGGCATCGGGCTGGGCGAGATGGTGTATTCCATGGCGTGGTGTTCGCCGATCCACACGGTGCTGAAACCGCCGTCCTCGGCCATCAAGGTCAGTTCGGTGAGGTCTTCGAACAGCTGGCGGTGGCTGACCTGTTCATCCCAACGTTCCATGTGCACGAACAACGAAAATTTCATGGGGCTTTCCTCGAAGCTTGAATGTCGCGCCTGCCAGGGCAGGCGCCAGAAACCACGACAGGCGCGCCCGGCACCCATCGACAGGATAGGTGCGCTCAGGCGAAGGCGGGCAGGCTGGCCATCTTGCCGCGGCAGTAGATCATCGGCAGTGGCGCTTGCTCGGGGACGATCAGGTTCTGCACCTTGCCAACCATGATGGCGTGGTCGCCACCTTCATATTCACGCCACAGCTCGCACTCGATGATGGCGGTGGCATTGGCCAGCAGCGGGTTGCCCAGCTCGCTCAAGGTCCACTCGATACCGGCGGCCTTATCCTTGCCTTTTTTGGCGAAGGCATAGGCTTCGGCCTGCTGTTCACCGGAAAGCAGGTGAATGGCAAAGCGCTTTTTCTGCATCAGTACCGGGTAGGAGTCGGAGCTGTAGTTGGGGCAGAACAGCACCAGTGGCGGGTCCATCGACAGCGAGGAAAAGGCGCTGGCGGTCAGGCCGACGATCTGGCCGTCGTCGTCCAGGGTGGTGATGACAGTGACGCCGGAAGGGAAGGAACCCAAAACGTTCTTGTAGACGGTTGCGTCGATCATGAAGTGATCCTCTTCGCAGGAGCAGCGGTGGTCCGCTTTTTATCGTTGATGTGTCTGATGGTATACCGTAATACTCGATTTGCAAGCGGAATTTTCCGCCTGGTGAAAATCACGATAAGCGGCGCAAGGCCGCGTAAAACGTGGCTTAGCTCAAGAATCACGCTCAGCCGGGGGGCTGCTGAACCGGATCAGTTAGGTTATTTTCGAGCGGAGCAGTGTTGTCAAAAGTTTGGAATACCATAATATGGTCCGCAGCTGAGAGGCCGCCCAGAGCGGTTTCCTACAACGATAAAAAACGACCCTTTCGAGCTGAAATCCTATGTCCCAACCGTCGTCGCAACACCAGTTTGTCGAGAATCACACGGTCGATTACGTCCCACCTGCCGAGCGCCATGGGAAAGCGCGCGACCTGTTCACCCTCTGGTTCAGCACCAACATTGCGCCACTGCCTATCGTCACCGGTGCCATGGTGGTCCAGGTGTTCCACTTGAACCTGCTGTGGGGGCTGATTGCCATTGTGCTTGGCCACATGCTGGGCGGGGTGGTCATCGCCCTGGCTTCTGCGCAGGGGCCGCAGCTGGGCATTCCGCAGATGGTCCAGAGCCGTGGCCAGTTCGGCCGTTATGGCGCGTTGCTGATCGTGTTCTTCACCGCGCTGATCTACATCGGCTTCTTCATTTCCAACATTGTCCTGGCTGGCAAGTCGATCCATGGCATTGCCCCCAGCGTACCGATGCCGACGGCCATCGTCATCGGCGCCTTGAGCGCTACGGCGATTGGGGTGATTGGCTATCGCTTCATTCATACCCTCAACCGCATCGGCACCTGGGTGATGGGCTCGGCGCTGTTGGCTGGCTTCATCATGATGTTCGTCCAGGACCTGCCGGCAGACTTCTTCAGCCGGGGCAGCTTCAATCTGTCGGGCTTTATCGCCACGGTGTCGCTGGGCACCATCTGGCAGATCAGCTTCTCGCCTTACACCTCCGACTATTCGCGCTACCTGCCGCGTGAAATCGGGATCGCCAAGCCGTTCTGGGCCACTTACCTGGGGGCCACCCTGGGCACCATCCTGTGCTTCAGCTTTGGTGCCATTGCCGTGTTGTGCGTGCCGGAAGGCACCGACGCCATGGCTGCGGTCGAGCAGGCCACAGGCTGGCTGGGGCCGATTCTGATGGTGCTGTTCCTGCTCAACATCATCAGCCACAACGCCCTCAACCTGTATGGCGCGGTGCTGTCGATCGTCACCGCGATCCAGACCTTCGTGGCCCAGTGGACGCCGAGCATCAAGCTGCGGGTAGTCCTCGCAGCGGTGATTCTGCTCGGTTGTGGCCTGGTCGCGTTGAACGCGTCGGCGGATTTCATTGGCCAGTTCATCGGCTTGATCCTGGCGTTGCTGCTGGTGCTGGTGCCGTGGGCTTCGATCAACCTGATCGACTTCTACCTGATCAAGAAGGGCGTGTATGACATCGCCTCGATCTTCCGCGCCGATGGTGGGATCTATGGCCGGTTCAACCCGCACGCGATCATTGCCTACGCCTGCGGCATCCTGGTGCAGTTGCCGTTTGCCAATACCGCGCTGTATGTCGGGCCGTATTCGAACCTAGTGGAAGGGGCGGACCTGTCCTGGTTATTTGGCTTGTTGGTGACGTGCCCGCTGTATTACTGCCTGGCGACGCGTGGCCGCAGCGAAAGAGCGGCGCGCGCCTTAAGTGTGAATGAGTAAGCAGATCAGGGGCCGCGTTGCGGCCCTTGGTGGTCGTGGCTGTTAGCGAGGCCCCTCAAAGGCTGGCTATCGGCTGCAGTCGGCCTTCCCGGTCCAGGTGGTAACGCTGTAGATCCCGCGCCAGGATCAGCTGCCCGCTGTAATGGGCCAACGCCTCGGCACGCACATCATCGATCGAGGGGCTGCGCTGTGGATTGTCCTGGTAGCGGGCACTGAAGTGGGTCAGCACCAGGTTTGGCACCCCCGCAGCGTGCGCGAACTGTGCGACAGCGGCGGCAGTGCTATGGCCAAAGTTCGACTGTGCACGTGCCAGGATGGGCTGGGTGAAGGTCGCTTCATGCACCAGCACATCGGCACCTTTGGCGACCTCGGCCAACAGCTGCGGCGAATCGTTGTCGCCACAGACGATGACGCGTCGTGGCGGGCGCGAGGGCTTCAGGTAATCCTGCGCAGCGAGCTGTTGGCCGGCGTGCTCGACCGAGCGGCCCTGGGCCAACTCACCCCACAGCGGCCCACGGGCAACGCCATCGGCCAATAGCTTGTCGGTATCCAGGCGCGGCTCTGGATTGATTTCGCTAAACACGAAGCCATAACTGGGCACCCGGTGCGACAGCTCGACAGTGCTCACCTGCACCTGGGCGCTGCTCCAGTGCTGGAGGGTTTCCACGGCCTGTAGGTGCAGCTCGAAGGGCAGGTAGGTCTGGCTCACGGCCAGGCTTTGGCGTAGCCAGTCGTGCAAGGCCAGCGGCAGGATCATCGGCAGTGGTTCGCTGCGCCCAGACATGCCGGCACTGGCCAGCAAACCGGGCAGGCCATAGCAGTGATCGCCATGCACATGGGTGATGAAAATGGCGCGCAAGTCGCGCATCGACAGCGGGGTGTGCAGCAGTTGGTGTTGCGTGCCTTCGCCGCAATCGACCAGGTACCAGCCTTTGCCGGATGCCTCGATCACGGCCGTGGCGCTGACATTGCGGGCCTTGGTGGGCACCCCGGAGGAGGTGCCCAGAAACTGCAGGTCCATTGCAGGATCCTCTACGGATAAATCGGCATTTTACCCAGACTTTCAGCCGCCGCCGACCACCATCGCCGTGAACGGCGCCACGTACGCCTGCAAGGTCACCAGCCCGCCGACCAAAATCGCCAGGATCACCGAGTGGAAGAACACATAGCGCAGGATCTCGCCTTCATGCCCATACCAGCGGGTCGCGGTGGAGGCGACCACGATCGATTGCGCATCGACCATCTTGCCCATCACCCCACCCGAGCTGTTGGCCGCAGCCATCAGTACCGGGCTCAGGCCAAGTTGCTCGGCGGTCACCCGCTGCAGCCCGCCGAACAGCACGTTGGAGGCAGTGTCCGAGCCGGTCAGGGCGACCCCCAGCCAGCCCAGCAGGGTGCCGAACATCGGGTAGAAAATGCCGGTGGCGGCAAACGCCAGGCCCATGGTCGCATCCAGCCCTGAGTAGCGCGTGAGAAACCCCAGGGCGAGCATCGCGACGATGGTGATCAGCGAATAACGCACCACCCAGATCGTGCGCAGGTACTGCTTGGCCAGGGCTAGCGGCGAGTAGCCCATCAGCAGGCCGCCGACAATCGCCGCCAGCAAGATCCCGCTACCGGTCGAGGTCAACCAGGTGAACTTGTACACCGCGTCCTCTTTTTTCGGCGTGGGCACAACAGGCGGGACTTTTTCGATCTGCTGGTGGATGGCCCCGAACGTGATGCTCGGGGCGAAGATCGGGTTGGCTTCACGCAGCGGCTTGCCCTGCGCGTCCATCATCACTACGCCTGTGGCAGGGTCCAGCGCGGGGCGGGTATCGAACAGGTTCTTGAAGCTGGCCGTGCCCCAGGCGAAGACGAATACCGTGAGGATGATCCAAGGCATCCACGCCCGCAGCACCGTGCGCCGGTCCGATTGGCTGAAGGCCAGGGTATCGCCAGCGGGCGCCTTGGGGTCGGCTTCGACCTTGGAATTGTCCACCCGCCCGGTGAGTGCCGCAGAGGTGTGCACCGTGGCCGGTTTCCACACCCGCAAAAAACCGGTCAGGCAGGCCATGGAGATCAGTGCGGCGATCACATCCACCAGCATTGGCCCGTGGTAGTTCGACACCAGAAACTGCGGAATGGCGAAGCTGACCCCGGCCACCAGAATCGCCGGCCATATCTCGATCGTCTTGCGCCAGCCGGCAAACGCCCAGATCAACCAGAACGGCACGATCACCGAGAAGAACGGCAGCTGTCGACCGACCATCATCGACAGCTCCATCTCATCCAGGCCGGTGACCTTGGCCAGGGTGATGATCGGCGTGCCCAGAGCGCCGAAGGCGACGGGCGCGGTGTTGGCGATCAGCGCCAGGCCCGAGGCGGCCAGGGGCGAAAAGCCCAGGCCGATCAGAATCGCCCCGGTCACCGCTACCGGCGTGCCAAAGCCCGCCGCACCTTCGAAGAAGGCGCCGAAGCAGAACGCGATCAGCAACAACTGCAGGCGGCGGTCGTCAGTGATGCGTGCAAGCGAGTCCTGCAGCACTTTGAACGAGCCGTTTTCGGTGGTCAGGCGGTGCAGGAAGATGATGTTGAGCACGATCCAGCCAATCGGCAGCAGGCCGTTGGCCGCGCCGTACAACGCCGCAGAGCCTGCCATGTTGGCGGGCATGTCGAACGCCAGGATGGAGATCAGCAAGGCCGACGCCAGGGCGAGCAGGGCGGCGATATGCGCTTTGATGTGGAAGAACGCCAGTGCCGCCAGCATCACCACGACGGGGACTGCGGCCATGAGGGTGGAGAGCCAGGGGCTCCCGAACGGATCGTAGATCTGCTGCCAAACCATCTGCCACCTCGCTTGTTGTTATGGGAGGTATTGCATTGAATGGGCGGTCGGCACTGCAAGGACGCCAGATGCAGTATAGGAAGGATTTGTTCGCGTGCAGTTGCAGGGCAGCAATGTGCCGTTTGCATTCATTTGCGTTGGATCAGCCCTGGCTTGTTCGCGGGCAGGCCGCCAATCAAGCCAGGGCTGTGCAGCGACAAGCAGATCAGTTGAAGTCGAACGGGGCCAGCTGGAAGCCCTGTTCATCGACCTGCAACGCCCAGCCGCGGCGGTCCCAGTCGCCGAGCACGATACGCCGTGCTGGCTGACCATCGACCACCAGCTTGTGAATCGCCGGCCGGTGGGTATGCCCATGCACCAGCGTACGCACGCCGTGCGCAGCCATCACCAGGGGCACTTGCTCAGGCGTAACGTCGACGATCTCGGTGTTTTTCATGCGCGTTTGCGACTGGCTTTCGCTACGCAGCTTGCGCGCCAGCTTTTGCCGGGTGGACAGCGGCAGGTGCCGCAGGATCCACAGGCTCAGCGGGTTGCGCAGGTAGCGGCGCAGCTTCATGTAGCCCAGGTCGCGGGTGCACAAGGTATCGCCGTGCATCAGCAGTACGGGCTCGCCACCCAGCTCGACCACGCAAGGGTCGTCCAGCAGCGTGGCGCCAGCAGCCTTGCAGAAGTCCTGGCCAAGCAGAAAGTCGCGGTTGCCGTGCATCAGGTAGATCGCCGTTCCAGCGTCGCTGAGCTGGCGCAAGGCCTGGCAGATCGACTGCTGGAAAGGGCTCATGGCGTCATCGCCGATCCAGGCTTCAAAGAAGTCGCCCAGGATGTACAGCGCCTTGGCGTGACGCGCACGGCCTTCGAGCAGATCAACAAACGCCCGGGAAATGTCCGGGCGTTCTTCTTGCAGGTGCAGATCAGAGATCAGCAGAATCACTCAATGATCTCGGCTTTCTCGATGATCACGTCGTCTTTCGGCACGTCCTGGTGGCCGGCCTTGGAACCGGTAGCAACGCCTTCGATCTTGTCGACCACGTCCTGGCCTTCGGTCACTTTACCGAACACGGCGTAGCCCCAGCCCTGCACGTTCTTGCCGCTGTGGTTGAGGAAGTCGTTGTTCGAGGCATTGATGAAGAACTGCGCGGAGGCCGAATGCGGCTCCATGGTACGGGCCATGGCGATGGTGTACTTGTCGTTCTTCAGGCCGTTGTCGGCCTCGTTCTGGATGCTTGGCTTCTTGTCGCGTTTTTCGTTCATGCCTGGTTCGAAACCGCCGCCCTGGATCATGAAGCCCTTGATCACACGGTGGAACACGGTGTTGCTGTAGTGGCCTGCTTTGACGTATTCCAGGAAGTTGGCAACGGTCAGCGGGGCCTTTTCGGCATCCAGTTGCAGGACGATGTCGCCGTGGTTGGTGCTCAATTTGACTTTGGACATGCTGAAATTCGCTCTATCAAGGCATTTTGGAAATAGGGTGCACAGGTGCGCATATTGTCACCTGACGCAGGATCGGGCGAGCGCGACACAAGTGCGCAGCGGCCATTTTGCCGGATTACGCTACACCGTCGCGATAAACACTGCGATAAATCGTGCCACTTTGTCGGTGTCCGGCTGTCAGCAGCTTGACTGCTTCGGCTATGATAGGCCCTTTGATTCAATAGGCCTACCCAGGCCGAATACGTGCATTCAAGGATCCTATGAGCAAGCCCACTGCCGACAACGCGCCCAACGCCGCTGCCAAAGGCGCTCCCGCCGTCCCTGCGAACTTCCTGCGGCCGATCGTCCAGGCCGACCTGGACTCGGGCAAGCACACGCAAATCGTCACCCGCTTCCCGCCGGAGCCTAACGGCTACCTGCACATCGGCCATGCCAAGTCGATTTGCGTCAACTTTGGCCTGGCTAAAGAGTTCGGCGGCGTCTGCCACCTGCGTTTCGACGACACCAACCCGGCCAAGGAAGACCAGGAATACATCGACGCCATCCAGGATGATGTCAAGTGGCTGGGCTTCGAGTGGGCAGGTCCGGTGCGTTACGCCTCGCAGTATTTCGACCAATTGCACGACTGGGCCGTAGCGCTGATCAAGGCGGGTAACGCCTATGTCTGCGACCTGACGCCTGAGCAGGCCAAGGAGTACCGGGGCAACCTGACCGAGCCTGGCAAGAACAGCCCGTTCCGCGAGCGTAGCGTCGAGGAAAACCTCGACCTGTTCGCGCGCATGAAGGCCGGCGAGTTCAAGGACGGCGAGCGGGTGCTGCGGGCCAAGATCGACATGGCCTCGCCGAACATGAACCTGCGCGACCCGATCCTCTACCGCATCCGCCATGCCCACCACCACCAGACCGGTGACAAGTGGTGCATCTACCCCAACTACGACTTCACCCACGGCCAGTCGGACGCGATCGAGGGCATCACCCACTCGATCTGCACCCTGGAGTTCGAAGGTCATCGTCCACTGTACGACTGGTTCCTGGACCACCTGCCGGTGCCGGCCCATCCGCGCCAGTACGAATTCAGCCGGTTGAACCTGAACTACACCATTACTTCCAAGCGCAAGCTCAAGCAGCTGGTCGACGAGCAGCACGTGCATGGCTGGGACGACCCGCGCATGTCGACCTTGTCGGGCTTCCGCCGTCGCGGCTACACCCCGGCATCGATCCGCAACTTCTGCGAAATGATCGGCACCAACCGCTCCGACGGCGTGGTCGACATGAACATGCTCGAGTTCAGCATCCGTGACGACCTCGACCGCAATGCACCGCGCGCCATGTGCGTACTGCGTCCGCTGAAGGTGGTGATCAGCAACTATCCAGAAGGCCAGGTGGAAAACCTCGAGCTGCCACGTCACCCCAAAGAAGACATGGGCGTGCGCGTACTGCCGTTCGCCCGTGAGTTG
This sequence comes from Pseudomonas sp. NPDC088890, assembly GCF_044900155.1. NCBI lineage: Bacteria > Pseudomonadati > Pseudomonadota > Gammaproteobacteria > Pseudomonadales > Pseudomonadaceae > Pseudomonas > Pseudomonas sp. NPDC088890. The sequence continues at coordinate 1,053,799 of NZ_JBJDNG010000001.1, forward strand.
TACATCGACCGTGACGACTTCATGGAAGAGCCGCCAAAAGGTTACAAGCGCCTTGAGCCAAACGGTGAAGTGCGCCTGCGCGGCAGCTACGTGATTCGCGCCGACGAGGCGATCAAGGACGCCGCTGGCAACATCGTCGAACTGCGCTGCTCGTACGACCCCGACACCCTGGGCAAGAACCCCGAGGGACGCAAGGTCAAGGGTGTGATCCACTGGGTACCGGCCGCCACCAGCGTCGAATGCGAAGTACGCCTGTACGATCGCCTGTTCCGCTCGGCCAACCCAGAGAAGACCGAGGAGGGCGGCAGCTTCCTGGACAACATCAATCCAGACTCGCTGCAGGTGCTGACCGGTTGTCGTGCGGAACCTTCCCTGGGCAACGCCCAGCCTGAAGACCGTTTCCAGTTCGAGCGCGAAGGCTACTTCTGCGCCGACCTGAAAGACACCCAGCCGGGCCGCCCGGTGTTCAACCGCACCGTCACCCTGCGTGACTCCTGGGGTAGCTAAGGAATCGCCGTGCTTAACATCTACAACACGCTGAGCAAGACCAAGGAAGCCTTCAAGCCGCTCGATGGCAACAAGGTGCGCATGTACGTCTGCGGCATGACCGTCTACGACTACTGCCACCTGGGCCACGGCCGCAGCATGGTGGCGTTCGACCTGGTCACCCGTTGGCTGCGTAAAAGCGGCTACGACCTGACCTACGTGCGCAACATCACCGACATCGACGACAAGATCATCAACCGCGCCAACGAGAACGGCGAGACGTTCGATGCGCTGACCGCCCGTATGATCGACGCGATGCACGAAGATGAGCGCCGCCTGAACATCTTGCCGCCCGATCAAGAGCCACGTGCCACCGACCACATCGCCGGCATGCACGCCATGATCCAGACCCTGATCGACAAGGGCTATGCCTACGCACCGGGTAACGGCGACGTGTACTACCGGGTCGGCAAGTTCGTCGGCTACGGCAAGCTGTCGCGCAAGAAGATCGAAGACCTGCGCATCGGCGCGCGCATCGAAGTCGACGAGGCCAAGCAAGACCCGCTCGACTTCGTCCTGTGGAAGGGCGTCAAGCCCGGCGAGCCGAGCTGGGAGTCGCCATGGGGCCCGGGTCGTCCGGGCTGGCACATCGAGTGCTCGGTGATGTCCACCTGCTGCCTGGGCGAGAGCTTCGACATCCACGGTGGCGGCAGCGACCTGGAGTTCCCGCACCACGAGAACGAGATCGCCCAGAGCGAAGCGGCCACCGGCAAGCAGTACGCCAACGCCTGGATGCACTGCGGCATGATCCGTATCAACGGCGAGAAGATGTCCAAGTCGTTGAACAACTTCTTCACCATCCGCGACGTGCTCGAAAAGTACCACCCGGAAGTGGTGCGCTACCTGCTGGTGGCCAGCCACTACCGCAGTGCGATCAACTACTCCGAAGACAGCCTGCGCGATGCCAAGGGCGCGCTGGAGCGCTTCTACCACGCGCTACGCGGCTTGCCGCGGGTGGCTGCGGCTGGTGGTGAAGAGTTCGTCGAGCGCTTCAGCGTGGCGATGAACGACGATTTCGGTACGCCGGAAGCCTGTGCGGTGCTGTTCGACCTGGTGCGCGAAATCAACCGCCTGCGCGACAGCGATCCGCAGGCCGCCGCTGGCCTGGCCGGTCGTCTGCGTGAGCTGGGCGATGTGCTGGGGGTGTTGCAGCTGGAGGCGGATGACTTCCTGCGTGCCGGTGCCGAAGGCAAGGTCGATGCAGCGCAAGTGGAGGCGTTGATTCAGGCGCGTTTGCAGGCACGTGCTGACAAGAACTGGGCGGAGTCTGATCGGATTCGTGACCAGATCACGGCCATGGGCGTGGTGCTGGAGGACAGCAAGGGCGCGACTACCTGGCGTCTGGCTGACTGATCTGGCATTTTGGGGCCGCTTTGCGACCCTTCGCGGGCAAGCCCGCTCCCACAGGGACCGCGCATGCCTAAGGGCGGCGCAGGCCTTGTGGGAGCGGGCTTGCCCGCGAAGGATCGCAAAGCGGCCCCAGGCTTCAACTGGCCAGCGGGCAGTGCAGCACCAACCTTGCCCCGCCTAGTTCACTCTCGCCAACCTCCAACCTAAACCCATGCAAATCCACGATCGCCGCCACGATCGACAATCCCAGCCCAAACCCCGGATGCCGGTGACCTTCGTCACTGCGATAAAACCGCTTCAACACCGCAGCCCGTTCCTGCTCGGGAATCCCCGGTCCACTGTCCTCGATGGCGATATGCACGCCCTCGGCATCCTGCCGGGCGACGATCCTCACCTGGCCACCCGCTGGGGTGAACTTGATGCCATTACCCACCAGATTGGCCAACGCCTCGAACAGCAGTTCGCGATCACCGTGCAGCGCCGCCAACTGCGCCGGCTGCTCCAAGCTCAGGCGAATGCTGCCATCCTCGGCCAGCGGCAGGTAGAAATCATGCAGCTCGACTAACAGTGCATGCGGATCGAGTTCGACGAACCCGGCCCGGCGCTGGCGGTCTTCCAACTCGCTGATGCGCAGCAGCCCACGGAAGCGTGCCATCAGCGTGTCGGTTTCACCAATGGCCTGGTCCAGCGCTTCGGCCTGCGGCGAATCATCGCCACTTTGCTGACGAATCCGGTAAAGCTGGGCGCGCAGGCGGGTCAGCGGTGTGCGCAGATCATGGGCAATGTTGTCGCACACACCCTTGACCTCGTGCATCAGCCGCTCGATGCGATCGAGCATGGCATTGACGATGGCGGCGAGCATGTCCAGCTCGTCGCGGCGTGCGGACAGCGGCAGGCGGTGGGTCAGGTCGCCGGCCACGATCAATTCGGCGCTGGCCTGCACTGCGCGGATGCGCTTGAGTGGGCGTCGGCGCAGTAGGTACCAGCCGGCAAAGCCTGGGATCAGGGTCAGCGAGATGCCCCAGAGCAGGGCGTCGAGGATGATCCGGGTGACCACGAACAACGAGCCATTATCGCGTAGCAGCACCAGCCAGCGGCCATCCTGAACCTTGATCGCCACGGCATCGCAGCTGTCGCTGAGCATGTGTGGGTCATCCGCGTCCAGGCAACGCTTGAGCTCATGGATCTTGCCGTCCAGCCCCAACTCCGGCGGTATGCTGCGGATCCGCCCGCCAATCGGGTTGAGCTGGGCGTCGAACAGCCCGTAGGCGTCAAAGCTACGCTCTTCGAAGGCCTGGCTGGCAATCAGTGCATCGTCCAGCTGCTTGCCGCTCATGTGGGCGAACAAGTGCTGGCGCTGCAGCATCGAGTGGCGGGTGAGTTTGTTCAGGTAGCTGGAGACCTCGAAGTACAGCACCCCCATGAGGATGCTGCTCCAGGCCACGAACAGAAAGCTGTACAGCGCCAACAGGCGGCTGGTCGAGGAGCTCCAGCCCTTAGACGGGTTCAGCAATGGCATAGCCCGAGCCCCGTACGGTACGGATCAGCGGCGACTGGCCGGGCGAGTCGATCTTCTTGCGCAAACGCCCAATGTGTACATCGATCAGGTTGGTGCCGGGGTCGAAGTGATAGCCCCAGACCTCCTCGAAGATCATCATCCGAGTGATCACCTGGCCGGAATGGCGCATCAGGTATTCCAACAGCTTGTACTCGGTAGGCAGCAGGTTCAGGGTCTGTTCGCCGCGGCGTGCTTCGTGGCTAATCAGGTCCAGCTCAAGGTCGGCGACCTGCAGGCGGGTCTGGGTCATGGGCACGCTGTTGCGCCGTAGCAGCACTTCGACCCGGGCGGCCATCTCGTCGGAAGCGAATGGCTTGGTCAGGTAGTCATCGCCGCCAGCGCGCAGGCCGCGCACCCGCTCGTCGACATCGGACAGGGCGCTGATCATCAGGATCGGCGTGGCGATCTTGAGGTTGCGCAAGGTTGTGACGATGGTCAGGCCATCGACCTCGGGCAGCATGCGGTCGAGGGTGATCAGGTCATAGCCACCGGCAATGGCCTTGGACAAGCCTTCCCGGCCGTTATCGGCCCAGTCCACCTCAAGGCCGTGGCTGGACAGTTCAGCGACGATTTCCTGGGCGGTGACGGCGTCGTCTTCGATGGTCAGTACGCGGGTCATGCTGGTTCCTGGGCGGCGAATGGAGACTTGATTGTGCCAAAGAATAGACAAACGGCGATTTAAGAAAAATTCATCTGCGCGACTGATAGGAGGCTTTCGGGTTCTGTGGTGATGGTAATGGCCTCATCGCGGGGCAAGCCCGCTCCCACGGAGGTTGCAGGAGCATTCGAGGGAGCGGGCTTGCCCCGCGATGAGGGCAGCACCGCCACCACAAAAAAATGGGGCATGCCAGCGCTGGCATGCCCCATCGTTCACTGTGTCGCGAAGTCTCAGGCGACCTTGACGATCCAACCTGCCGGCGCTTCGACGTCACCGCTCTGGATGCCGGTCAGCTCGTTGTACAGCTTGGTGGTCACCGGACCGACTTCAGTCTCGCTGTGGAACACATGCAGCTTACCGTTGTACTGAATGCCCCCGATCGGGGTAATCACCGCAGCGGTGCCACAGGCGCCAGCCTCGACGAAACGCTCCAGGTTGTTGATCTGTACGTCGCCCTCGATCACTTTCAGGCCCAGGCGCGATTCGGCCAGCTCCATCAGCGACAGGCGGGTGATACCTGGCAATACCGAGGCCGACTTGGGCGTCACGAACTCGTTGTTGGCGGTAATGCCAAAGAAGTTCGCCGAACCGACTTCCTCGATCTTGCTGTGAGTCAGCGGGTCGAGGTAAATGCAGTCTGCGAAGCCGGCTTTCTTGGCTTCGTAGCCAGGCTGCAGGCTGGCGGCGTAGTTGCCACCGACCTTGGCCGCGCCAGTGCCTTGCGGCGCGGCGCGGTCGAAGTCAGAGATCAGGAACTTGTGCGGGGTCATGCCGCCTTTGAAGTACGAGCCGACCGGAATGGCGAAGATCGAGAAAATGAACTCCGGTGCGGTGCGCACACCGATGTTGTCACCCACGCCAATCACGAACGGACGCAGGTACAGGGCACCTTTGCCGTGCGGCGGAACGAAGCGCTCGTTGGCCTTGACCACCTGCTTGCAGGCTTCGATGAACTGTTCGGTCGGCACGCGCGGCATCAGCAGGCGGTCGCAGCTGCGCTGCATGCGCAGGGCGTTCTGGTCGGGGCGGAACAGGTTGATCGAGCCATCCTTGCAACGGTAGGCCTTCATGCCTTCGAAGCATTGCTGGCCATAGTGCAGAGCAGTCGAGCCTTCGCTGATGTGCAGCACGTTGTCTTCGGTCAGGGTGCCCTTGTCCCACTCGCCATCGCGAAACACGGACAGGTAGCGCTTGTCGGTCTTGATGTAGTCGAAGCCAAGCTTGTCCCAGTTAATCTCGTTACTCATGACACCCTCGTTTGTCTTGCAGATGCCCGATCGCTCAGGCTGCTGTTATTTGCGCACCTCGCCACGATAATACATCCGCCGCAGATCGGAAACGCCCAGTCATAGATTCACCGCCCAGTCACAGCCGCAGATTGCCGGTTGGCTGCAAGCGTTCGATAAAGGCCAGGTCATGCGCAACCACCCGCATTGCCCCGCGAAACTGGCCGAGCATCAGTTCCAGCGCGTGCAGCGAAGGCAGGTCGAGATGAGTGTTCGGCTCGTCGAGCACCAACAGCGCCGCTCAGCGCCCCAGCAAACGCCGATCCCAGTCGCCAGCATGGCTGCGCTGGCACGCTTGCTCGCTGTCGAAACGCACGTGCCAGGCGACATGATCCAGGTGCACGCCAGCCTCGCTCAGGGCCTTGGCAGTCAGCTCGAGCATGCGCGCCTTGGCAGCTCCTGCCACGGCGGCGTCCTTGTCGGCTTCTTGTTCGAATACCCAGGTGATGCGCAGGCTGGCAGGAAAGTTGTCTGGCGCAAGGCGGTGGGTTAGCCAGGTGAAGCCGACGATCTCGCTTTTGGCGGTCTCGCAGGCTTCGGTCAGGCAAACCACCAGCTCACGCTCCAGGCGGGCCAGGTCGCGTTTGCTCAAGGCCTTCATTGAGCGCTGTCGTCAATCTGCTGGCAGAAGCGCAGGCGATTGCCGAACGGATCCCAGATCTGCATCTGCAAGCCCCAGTCGACGGGCTCAGCCTCGGGGCGCGAATAGCCATATTGCTTGGCCTGCAACTCGCGCTCCAACGCTCGCAGGTCTTCCACCCGGGCAAAAATGGTGGCGCCGGGCGAGGCATCGCCGTGGTGCTCGGAAAGGTGCAGGATCAGGCCATCGCGGTGGATCTGCGCGTACAGCGGCAGGTCTGGCGAGAAACGATGCTCCCAGTCGAGTTGAAAACCGAGGAAGTCGAGGTAGAACTCCTTGGCCTTGTCGACCGAGAAGATGCGCAGGATCGGGATAGCTGGGGCGAGGTGCATGGGACGTCCTTGGTCATTGGCGAGCCGCTACTGTAGCGCAGTTCGTGCTCGTCTCAGCCGGTTGCGTTCAATGCCTACTGCAGAATGCCATTGAGCGATTGCAATACTTCATCGGTAATCATCTGCAAGCGATAGCTGTAGAAGCCGTACAGCGCGGCCAGGGCCACAGCGCTGATCAGCAAGGGGCTCCACCATGGCCACTGGCGCTGCATGCGAAAATTGCGCGGGGCAACATTGTGCGATGAGTCTGCAAAGAACTCGGGTGTCGGGCCCCGGAGCTCGCGGATGATCGCGTGCAACTTGACGATCAGTGCTTGTACAGCCTCGTCACCCTTGGGTTCGATAGCGTATTTGCCCATGAGGCCCATGCACAAACACAGGTACATGAACTCCAGTACGTCCTGAAAGCGTTGCGGCTCCTGCATCATGCGCGACAGCACGGTAAAGAACTTCTCCCCGCCCCAGGTTTCCTGATGAAAGTCGCTCAGCAATGGCTGTTGGCTCCAGCTGGAGTTCTTGCCCCAGTCCGTCCGCATCACGGTCTCGTCAAGATACAGGCACAGCGAGTACGAATAGGCCAGCAACTGGGTCGGCTCATACGCGTGTTGGCGCATTTCCTCCAGGATTTGGTTGATCTGGTTGTGAACCTGTTTGTACAGCTGCGCAATATCGCTGTGGCCGTCCAGCGTTTGCAGACGCATCGCCAAGCCAAATAACGGCATTGCTGCATCGATCATCTGATTGCTGAAGGCGCCACGTAATTGAAATTGAAGGTCGGCGGCATAGAGCGGGGCGTGTGCTTCGGGGCGGGATTTGATTGTGGGTGGCGGGGTGTGCTCGGCGTCTTGGAAGTTTATGAGTAGGCCAGCGCCCAGCGCATCCTGCTTGGTGTTTTGCGTGGTCATCGATTATTGCTCCTAATTCTGTAGGGGGGCCGGGCTTTGCGTCTGGTTGCTGGTTACGAAGGCTTAGGTTCGGCTTTGCGGGTATGAGAGACCTTGCGCGGTTTCTTCTCCGGGCGTTGACCCGGGCGTACGGCCCAAAGGTGGGCGTTTTCTCTTAGGCGCTGCTGAATGTGCGGTGGATAGTCGGCAAGGGTCGTCAACGGCGGTACAGGCTTGCCTGGCATGCCGGCTTGGCGAATGATCTTGGGCCAGCGCGGTTTCCAACACAGCAGCAGGCTGAGCCAGTGGCCGGTGCCGATGATCAAGAAGGCGGGGGAGATCAGGACCAGGCCGACCTTGATGAGCTTCGAGGCATTGCGGAAATAGTGCGTGACCCCTTCGAACTGCGGGGTGAACGCTTGCCATGGCCAGGGGAAGTGCGAGGTGATGCGCGGGCGCGGTAGTCCTTCGGGGCCTTCGTCCATGAAGCGGCGGATGAACTCCCACTCGTCGCGGATTTCTCCGTGATGGTTTGCTGATTTGCCGACCCAGGCAACTTCTGTGCGTAGCGTCCCGGTAAACGGGGGAGACCAACAGAGGGCAAGGGGGACACCTATACCGCCTGCCACTGCATACTTGTCAGCGGAACCACTTGAAGTCACCCCTTCCCACGGCAGTGTGACGATCCCGCCACAGTAGCTTGGGCGATGTAGATACACCTGTTGAGTGATACGGTTGAAACGGATCAATAGGTGACGGGAAGTGAACATCTCGAGTCGGGTGAAACGTAGGCAGTATTTCAGATAAAACCAAGTGGTGGGTAGTGTAAGTATGGTGAGCCACGTGGCCATCCACAAATATCCCGTTGCGATATCCCCTGTGCTATGGAAATAGTCGATGGTCCAGATAGTGCCCGCGATAATGCCGATGAAGCCGTTAATGATTAAGAAAATTACTGTGGCGGACAAGATGCTGATGAATCCCCGTTTTTCTTCAAACATGCCGCTACGCATTTCAAGTATGCAGTTATTGAATGCGTAGACGGGGCCGCGACTTTTGGGGGTTTCACTGGCTCTAAGTTTTGCTGCAGCCATTCCCTCTTGTTCGTCGCTTTCGTATACGCATACCTTTTTGCGTAACCTTTGCGTTCTCGTATCCTTTTTACGCTCTTCTTCTGGTATGAGTGAAGCCTCCCAGGCGCCCCATTCAAAAAAATACATTACAAGGCCTCGCTGATGGCATTTAAAAAGCCAGATATTTCATCTTTGTCGGACTTGTAACGAGCTCCGCTGTGTTTGAGGCTAAAGCAACATTTGTCGCACCACTGTTCCAGCGCGTTATCATCCACCAGCAGTAGATATAGAGTCGCACTCAGTGCTATGGCTCCACCAATCCACCCCAGCCGGCTAAGCAAGAGCATTAATGTTCGGTTTGCAGCAAGTCGGTTGGATAAGTAAGAAAGTTCAAGAAGGGTAAATCTAAGCTGAGCGTATCCAGGTTTTAAGGATAGCCATTGGAAATACATACCCGCTTGCGAAAATGCGACTCCACCTTGTCCGATTACGAGCGCTCCAGTTGCCAGCGCTCGCAGCGAGTAGGCTGTTCCCAGCCTGGTGGAGTGATCTCCTAGAGCTTTTCCTTGGTCAAAGTTAGTCTTCGCATCAGCAAAATCCCAAAAAATACTAACAATCCCTCCCGCAGCCGCCATCCCCGCTCCCCACAAGCGAAAGCGCCCCAGGCTGACTTGCGCCCCCCGCGCCGCTGCCGAGCCTCGGCCTACAGTGGCCAGCGCCTGTTCGGTCCCCACCGCGAGTAACTCCATCCCCGCCGCCGCACTGGTCAACCCCGCAGCTGTCACTTCACTCCAGAACCGCCGGTCCTTGTTGTCCCGCTGCCCCTGCAGCAACAGCAGGCTCGACTCAAGCAGCAACAACCCACTGGCGACCCGCAATCGGTAGAACGCATTGCTCTGCGCGCCTCGCACACTGTCGACGTAGGCTTGCTCCAGGCGGCGCACGATGGGGGCGGCGACGCGTCCGGGGGAGGGGGTGCGGCCATCCTGGGCGTGTTCGGCCAGGCGCAAGTTCAACGCCTGTTCACCCAGCGAGGCCACCAGGTAGGCAGTCAAGCGTCGATGCAGCCGGTGGTCGCTGCTGTTGGGCATGCCTGCTGCAGGCTTTCTCGCCCCAGCTGGCCCAGCCAGGCCAGGGCGCCAGCGGTGTTGATCTGGCTGTGCTCGGCAAGCTGATCGAGGTGGCCATCGACGCGGCTGAACTGGGCAGCCAGTTCCTTGGCCTGCTTGAGCGTGGTGTCGAGCATCTGCCACGGGTCGGCGGGCGCCTGCAGGTTGGCGAGCTTCACCCGGGTTTGTTCCAGCACCTGGGCGATGTCGCGCTGGTTGAACACGAACGAGCGCAGCGCCAGGTTGGCTGGGGTCATTTCTTCGGCTTGCCACCACTGGGCCAACAGGCGTGCGCCGGCTGGCACCGCTTCCATGCCGATGACACACAAGCCGCTCTGGTGAGCGAAGCGCAGCCCACTGTTGAGGTCGTTGTCGTCGTAGTAGGCCAATGCCTCCAGCAAGGTGGGGCTGAGCAGCCAGGCCAGATGGTCGTCGGCGCGTGCCTCGGCCAGTCGTTGCGCTTCTTCGCTCTCCTGGCGGAACCAGCCAAGCTGCACGCGCATACCGCCCAGGTTGACCCGGGGCAGGTAGCGTTGTTCGAACTGTTTGGCGAACTCGCCTCGCTCGGCGCGAGCTTGCAGGTCTTGGCGCACCAGCTCGCTGTTGATATCGACGAGGGTGTCCTTGAACTGATTCCAGCCTTCGCGGTTCATCCCTGGCAGCAAGGCTTGATCGCTGTCTTTGAGCTGTACGCGCAAGGTTTCGGCGTGCCGGCCCATGAGCGCGGCGACCTTGCGTTCGCTGAACTGCTGGTGCAGCTCGGTGAAGGCTTGGGCGACCAGGGTCTTGCGCTCGTTGCTCGGCCCGGGCTTACCGTCGGGGCCGGCCGGCTCGGTGGTTTCCAGCCAGTCCTTGAGGTGTTCAAGACCGGCGTTGCGCCAGGCATTGAGCTCTTGGGTGATGCCGATGGCATCTTCGACCACCAGGGCAACCCCGCGTGGCTTGAGCGGGTCTGCCATAGGCCTGAGCATCTGCCGGACGCCGGCCAGGGAGAGGACGCTGGGTGTACTGAACAGTTGGCGCTGGAGCAAGGTGCGCAGCTGCGGATCGTACTCGGCGGCAAAGTCGGCGACTTGTTCGAGCTGGTCATGGGTCAGCACATG
>NZ_JBJDNG010000002.1:0-260744 GCF_044900155.1 Pseudomonas sp. NPDC088890
TAGTGTGGGGTTTCCCCATGTGAGAGTAGGTCATCGTCAAGATTCATTTCGCAAAACCCCTATCTGCGCGAGCAGGTAGGGGTTTTGTCTTTTCCGCCTTCCGCCCAATCAGCCTAATCGATACCAGACTCAGTTGAGGCGAAGCATGCGTGGGAGCGGGCTTGCCCCGCGATAGCACCAGCACAATTACGATTCAGCCCTGAGCGAGCTCTACCAGGTGAGCTATGGCCTCTTCACTTTTAAGCACCAGAACATCCCCCTCCAGCGAATCAAGCACGACCTCGGCCGTATTGCCGATCAAGGCCCCGGAGATGCCCGTCCGGGCAACCGTACCAATCACTGTCACCACCGCATCACAGTGCTTCTCGGTATAGGGAATCAACACATCCGCTGGCCCTTCCGCGATGTGCAAGCGCTCATCACTGATATCGAACTCAGCCTGGAAAGCCTTGCAAGCCTCACGATAGCGCTGCTCAATGGTATCCGAGTTCTGATAAACCGGGTCTGCCGCTGAGAGCATGGGGGAGGGGTGGGCACTGATCACATGCAGTTCACCCTTCGCCAGCGCAGCGATGGCATAGCCATGGTCAATGATGTTGTTATGCAGCAGGCGGTGCGCCTCGTCATGATTGCCTACATCCACTGCCGCCAGGATCACCCCGCCAGTCCAAGGCCGCTCACTCTTGACCATCAGCACCGCAGACGGGCACTGGCGCAGCAGTTTCCAGTCGCTGGGCGTCAGCAATGCCTTTTTCAGCGGGTTGTCTGGCCGATGCTCCTTGATCACCAGATCACACCCTTCGGCTTGCTGCACAGCGATGATCGACTCGTGCAAAGTGTCGTGCCAGGCCTGTTCATGAGTCACGTTGTCGTAGCCGTCATCATGTAGTTGGCTCGCCAGCAGACTTAGCAGCGCACTGTGATCGTGCTTCTTGTCGCACATCAGCAGGTGCAAGCGGGCGCCGGTAACGCCTGCGATCAGTTTCGCCCGGGTGAGGGCGCGGCTATGGGCGTGATCGGGATCAAGTACGACCAGGATGCTACGGACCTGTTGCATGGACATGGGCTCCCCTCGGATGTTTGGCCTGTGCCTGACTATAGTCGGCGTCCCTATCAATGCCGCTTGATGTGTATCAAGCATAGTCGCTGGCGATCGCCGCCACCCCCGGTATAATCGCCGGCCCTGTCGTTGTTGCGTGATTGTGAGCCTATGTCCCTGATTCCCGAAGTCGACGCCTTTCTCGGTTGCCGCACCCCTGACGCCTGGATCGAAGCGGCGCTCGCCGACCAGGAGACCTTACTGATCGATCACAAAAACTGTGAGTTCAAGGCTGCAAGCACCGCGTTGAGCTTGATTGCCAAGTACAACACCCACCTTGATCTGATCAACATGATGTCGCGATTGGCTCGTGAAGAATTGGTCCACCATGAACAGGTGCTGCGCCTGATGAAGCGCCGTGGCGTGCCACTGCGTCCGGTTTCGGCAGGCCGCTATGCCTCGGGTCTACGCCGCCTGGTGCGCGCCCATGAGCCGGTCAAGCTGGTGGATACCTTGGTGGTGGGTGCGTTTATCGAAGCGCGCAGCTGCGAGCGATTCGCTGCCTTGGTGCCGCACCTTGATGAAGAGCTTGGGACCTTCTATCACGGTTTACTCAATAGCGAAGCACGGCATTTTCTGGGCTACCTCAAGCTGGCCCACCAGTACGGCGACGCGGCCGACATCGCTCGCGTCGTGGCGATAGTGCGTGAAGCTGAGGCTGAGTTGATCACTTCCCCAGATCAGGAGTTGCGCTTTCACAGCGGCATTCCGCTGGCCCAGGCGGCCTGAGCCTGATCTAGCGCCAGCGGATCGAACGAGATTAGTGACGACGGCCTAGCAGCAGGCCAATCACCAGTCCGAAGCCGGCCGAGACTGCCACTGTCTGCCAGGGATGGCCGCCAATATAATCCTGCGTAGCATCCACCACCGGTTGCGCCTTGTCGCGCACCGAGCCTGCTGCCTGGCGTGCTTGGCGCAGTTTCAAGCTGATCTGCGCGCGCAGGGTATCGGCTTCTTCGCCCACCAGGGTTGCGCTCTGTTCAAGCAGCTTCTCGGATTCTTCAATCAACGACTGCAATTCGCTGAATACCTGGTCCTTGATCTGATCGCTATCGGTTTGCGTGGCAGTTTTCCTAGCCATGAGCACGTCCTCGTCGATGGGTGGGTTAAAACAATGGATGCCGCAGCGTCTGGAAAGTTGCGCCAACGTTCCGGGCGCGCTCTGCATCAGTGTAAGATAGCGCCCAATTTCAAGCGGTAGGGTAGACCTTCATGAGTTTCAATCTGGCCAACAGAAGCTTCGAGGAACGGGCGCAGATCGAAGGCGAGAAAGCGCGGCTGTTCGAGTATTGGCAAAGTAACCTGGGCAAGGCCAAGGCCGAGGCCGGGCGGTTGATCGCCGAAAAGTCCCGGCGCAAAGGCAAGTGGGCCGAATGGGTACGTGCCGAGCTGGACGCCATGACCCCGGTCGATTTCGCCAATATGGTGCGCAGCGAAGTCAACAAGATGATGGCCGCTGCCAACAGCAACCGTTGATCTACCAGTTCGCACTGCTAGGCTGGGGCAGGTCGAGCTTGCCCTTGTCAGTGAAACGCACCGTCCCCAGCGGACCTCCGGCCAACTTGCCGCGCAGCACATAGGGCAGGCCCTGCAGCGATTGCACCTGGCTCAAGCCATAGGCCTGGCGCAGGAAAGCGAACGCGGTGACGCTGACCGGCACCACGATCACGGTCTCGTCATACCGGCCGATATGCCCGCGCTGATCGCTCACGCCCGCGGCCAAGGGCTGATCGTTGACTTCCAGATTGAGCGCGATGCCGTTGAAATCCACCGGCGTCTCGTTCGGGTTCTGCACGCGAATCTTCACTGCCATGCGTAGCTCCAACTCCTGGCCGGGCAGCGATTCTATGCCGATCACACTGATGTTCAACGGGTCGCGCGCCTGAAGCAGCGCGCACGCATTAACTGTGCAGGCCAACAGTACGACCAACAAAAGCCGCAGGTGACGGGATAAGCGCAGCGTCATGGGGAAGGGCCTTCTGCCTGACAGGTGAATGGCCAGTGTGGCAAATGCACGCCGACGTTGAAAGTGTTGGGCTTAATGAAAGATACTGTTTCTCATTAACGTCCGATAGTCTTTCTTACTGGCTTTTTTCCTTCATGCTGACGTCTCCCGTGTCTGGGCTGCTGGCAAGTTTCCAGGAGCACTACGACGACCTGTTGCAGTTCCTGACCCGCCGTATGAGCGACCGCCAGCGCGCCGCTGACGTGGCCCAGGAGACGTATCTGAAGCTGGTGAAAATCGAGCAACAAGCGATTCCGGTGCTGCACGCCCGCAGCTTCATCTTCCGGGTTGCTGGCAACTTGGCTATCGATGCGCTGCGCCGTGAACAGCGCATCGCCGCCAATCACCAAACCAGTGAAGCCACAGGCGAGCTGCCGTGCCCGGCGCCGCCACCTGAAGCGGCGCTGCTGGCCAGTGAACGCCTACAGATGCTGGACCAGGCCATGCTTGAGCTGTCGAGCAATGCGCGGCAGGCGTTGTTGCTCAATCGCGTCGAGGGCCTGACTCAGGCGCAAATCGCACAACGGCTGGGCGTTTCCGAGAGCATGGTGGCAAAATACATCGGCCAAGCCCTGCGCCATTGCCGCGACTGGCTCAAACACAACCATGACTGACTTATCTGCCATGCCCGAGCCACATCCGCTCAGCGGTCTTTCCGATGATGCTCTCGACTGGCAGGTATTGCTGCATTCGGGCAATGCCAGCGCGGCTGACCAGGCGCGTTACCAGCGCTGGTGTCAGTTGAGCCCGGCGCATGCCGAGGCCGCGAGGGAAGCTGAGGGGTTGTGGGCAGACATCGGGCAGACCAGCGCTGGGCAAACCTTCGCTGCCCAACCGGCGCCGCGCAAACGGCGTTGGCCACTGGCAATCGCTGCATCGGCGGTGCTCGCTGTGGCAAGCGTCATCGGTTGGCAGCAAGTGCCGGTGTGGACCTCCGATTACCACACCGCTATCGGACAGCGGCAGGTCATCACCCTGGCGGACGGCTCACGGGTCACGCTTAACAGTGGCAGCGCCTTGTCGCTTGCCTTTAGCGACAGCGAGCGCAAAGTCGTGCTCAAAGCGGGCGAGGCGTTGTTCGAAACGGCCAGCGACCTGCGTCCGTTCGTGGTCGAGGCCGGCGGCGATCCCGTGCAGGGCCGCGAGGCGGTGTTCAGCGTCCGGCGTTCGGCCAGCGGCCCTAGCGTGGTGCTGGCCGAGGGTGAAGCACGGGTTGGCACGCAAGCGGTGCCGGTCGCCAATGATGCTCGGGCGCTGACCGCCTGGCAGCGTGGCAAGCTGATCTTCAACGGCAAGCCCCTGGGCCAGGTACTCAGCGAGCTTGAGCGTTACCAGCATGGGCGCATCCTGATTTCCGATCACACCTTGGCTGCGCTAGAAGTCAGCGGGGTGTTCGATCTCGACGAGCCAGAAGCGCTCTTGCGCACCCTGGAGCAGCGCTACAACCTGAAAATCACCTACCTGCCGTGGCTCGCCGTGGTCCACTGAACCGATAAAGCGAAATATTTTACATTTCGCACTGCAAGTTGATGAAAGCCAGAACGTCGTAGTGGGACTGATCAGCAACCCATTCTCATTGACGCCTTGTCTGGAAGCTCTTTCGTGAAGGCCACGCTCAAACCCCTGCACCGCTGCGGCGGTCGTTTCAACCATGCCCTGTTGTCTTGCAGCGCCCTGGCCATGCTGGCCGGACCGCTGCACATCGCTGCGGTGCACGCCGCCGGTGATGCCCAAGTGGCAGCGCGTCATGTCCAGTTGGATCTGCCCGCCCAGGCTCTGGACCAGGCGCTGACCAGCTTCGCCGACCAGGCCGGTCTGCACTTGCTGTACACCACCAGCGAAGTCGCCGACCTGCAAAGCCCTGCGTTGCGAGGCAACTACAGCATCGAGCAGGCGCTGCAACAGCTGCTCGCAGGTAGTGGCATGAGCTGGCAATTCAGCGATGCGCGCACGGTAACGTTGCGTAAGGTCAATGCTGCGCCGCAGAGCGTCAGCCTTAAACCCACCGAAGTCACCGTCGCCTCGCGTACCAGCACTGCCATCAGTGAGATCCCCGGAACGGTCTGGGTGGTCGACCAACAGCAACTGCGCGAGCAGCTCGACAGCGGTGTAAGCCTCAAGGAAGCCATCGGCAAACTGGTCCCAGGCCTGGACTTGGCGCCGGAAGGGCGGACCAACTATGGCCAGAACATGCGCGGTCGCGATGTATTGGTGATGATCGATGGTGTCAGCCAGAACAGCTCTCGCGGGCTCTCGCGCCAATTCGACAGCATCTCGCCCTTCAACGTCGAACGGGTCGAAGTGCTGTCCGGCGCCAACGCCGTTTATGGCGGCGGCGCAACGGGCGGCATCATCAACATCGTGACCAAGAAAGGCGAGCCAGGAGCGGCCCGCTTCGAAACCCAGATTGGCGCCAGCAGTGGCTTCAACAACAGTGACGACCTGGCCACCCGCATCGCCCAGTCGGTCAGTGGCGGTAACGAGCGGATCAACGCTCGCCTGGGTATTTCCGCCGAGCAGAACGAAGCCTTTTACGACGGCGCCGGCGATCAGATATTCATCGACAATACCCAGACCGACCTGCAGTACAACCGGGCGATCGACGTCATGGGCAGCGTCGGCCTGAAGCTCACCGATGAGCAAAGCCTGGACTTGCTGGCCCAGTACTACGATTCCGGCAACCATGGCAGCACAGGTATCTATTTTCCCAACCTCAACTACAACGCGCCGTCGGACCTTGAAGATGCGCAGCTGCGTGGCGGCTACTCCTCTGACCTACAACCTCAGACCCGGCGCCTGCTACTCAACGCCAACTACCACCACAGCGATGTCCTCGGTCAGGATTTCTACCTGCAGGCCTCCTACCGCAAGGAGGACGACAACTTCTACCCGTTCCCCTACTACAACCGTGGTGGGGTGCCAGGTTCGCGCGGCGTGTATTTTGCGGCCTCGCAGCAAAATTTTGAGGTCAGCAGCCTCAAGGCGCTGTTCGCCAAGCAGTGGGACACGCTCAAGCTCACCTATGGCGTCGACCTGGATCGCGAGCGCTTCAACGCCCAGCAAACTACCTTCGACCCACTGACTTCCTCGGAAAGTGGCGGCCTTGACCTGGACAAACTCAGCGAGGCACCGCGCTATCCCAGCTATCGAGTCGATGGCGTCTCGGCCTACGCGCAGCTCGACTGGCGCCTGACCGACAACCTGACCCTGTCTGGCGGTGCCAGGCGTCAGCAGATGGACGTTGAGGTCAGCGATTTCAAGACGGTGCCGGGCGGCAACAACGACTATCAGGTCAACCTGTTCAACCTAGGCGCCATCTACGACTTCAAGAATGGCCACCAGGTCTGGAGCAATTACGGCGAAGGCTTCGAACTGCCTGACCCGGCCAAGTACTACGGCAAGCAAGGCCTGAGCGTTGACGATAACCCCCTGGCCGGGATCAAGAGCCGTCAGGTCGAACTGGGTTGGCGCTACGCCGACCTGGACTGGGACGCCCAGGCTGCGCTGTATTACATCTGGACCGACAAGACCATCACCACCGACCCTGCGACCTTGACCATTGACGTGGTGGACTTCAAGAAGCGCGACTTTGGTTTCGAAGGCGCGCTGACCCGTCATTTCCAGAGTGGCTGGGAAACCGGCGGCACCGTGCATGTGGTCAAGTCGCAAGAGGAAGATCGGGACGGCGACTGGATCAAGCGTGATGCCCGCTACGCCTCGCTGTCCAAGGCCACGGCGTTTGTCGGCTGGAAGGGCGATGGACGCAGCGCACGGCTGCAAGCCAACCATGCCTTCACCTTGAAAGACGATCAGGACCAGCAGATCGATGGCTATACCACCTTTGACCTGTTGGGCAGTCAGGACACCGGTTTTGGCACCTTCAGCGCCGGTATTCAGAACCTGTTCGACAAGCAGTACAGCACGGTCTGGGGGCAGCGGGCGACGCTGTTCTATTCGCCGACCTATGGGCCAGCCTACCTGTATGACTACCAGGGCCGTGGCCGGACCTATACCCTGACCTGGAGTTTGGCCTACTGATTGGGCTCGTCAGGGCCATTGTCATCGCCGGACAAGCGCGTCTACCGCATTGAAGTTGCCGAGTAGGCGCGGGCTTGTCCCGCGAAGACGACGACTGACACCTCAGTCTCAAGCGAACGCCGCCAACAGATCCTGCACAAACGCCTCCTGCGTGTCCCCCGGCACCTGCCCGCGATGACGCGCCAGGGTGAACGGCACGACGAAATCCAACCGCGAATCCAATCCCCGCAGCATCCCTCGCAGCAGCCAAGGCTCGGCATAGTGACAAGGCAGATACCCCACGTGCCGCCCCGACAGGATAAAGGTCAGCACG
Organism: Pseudomonas sp. NPDC088890; assembly: GCF_044900155.1. Taxonomy (NCBI): domain Bacteria; kingdom Pseudomonadati; phylum Pseudomonadota; class Gammaproteobacteria; order Pseudomonadales; family Pseudomonadaceae; genus Pseudomonas; species Pseudomonas sp. NPDC088890. The sequence goes on from NZ_JBJDNG010000002.1 coordinate 7,456, forward strand.
CTCTCGATCTGTTCGGCCTGGGCTGAACTGCGTTGGCTCTGAAACGCATCCGCCCCCTGCAAGAACCGATAGCCATGACGCACCTGGTCCGCCTCCAGCAGCTGTTCGCGGCTCACCGTCTCGGCCGTGAACAAGGGATGGCCCTGGCCGCAATACAACCGCTGGGTTTCTGCAAACAGCGGCTGGTAGTCGAACGCCGCCTGCTTGCCGGAAAAATAGCTGATGGCCAAATCCAGTCGCTGCTCCAGCAGCAAGCGTTCCATCTCGGCGGGCGGGGCGCTGATCAACTCCAGCTGCACCGCCTCCTGCCGTCGCCTGAAGCGGGCGATGGCATTGCCTAGGCGCAGGCTCACGGCGCTGTCCTGGTTTTCGGCAATGCCAATGCGCAGGGTGCCCAGCAGTTGCCCGGCAACACCATTGGCCTGCTGGCGGAACTGTTCGATCTGCACCAGCAATTCGCGGGTTGCCTTGAGCAGCAACTGGCCTTTGTCAGTCAGCGCAAAGCCGCGTTTGCCGCGGCTGCACAGGCGATAACCCAGGCGCGTTTCCAGGCGCGCCATCTGCTGGCTGATACTCGGCTGGCTCAAGCCCAGTACGCCTTGGGCGGCACTGAAGCCGCCGGCCTCGACTACAGTGACGAACAGCCGCAGCAGATGCAGGTCCGGGTCGTGCAGTTGTCCGAGCATCACATTGCTCCTGATGAATGTCAGCTTTGCAAACTTGCCATTCTTGCAATGTAACCCGGCTGGCATGCTGGCGGCATCCACCCATTGCCGAGGTGTCCGTCATGCGTCGATCGCTGTGCTTGCTGTCCCTGGTGCTGGCCCTGCCACTGCAGGCCGAAGAGAAGGTCGTCAACCTCTACAGCTGGGCCGACTACGTCGCCCCGCAAACCCTGGAGCGCTTCGAAAAAGAGACGGGCTACAAAGTGCGTTACGACACCTTCGATACCACCGAGGTGCTGGAAACCAAGCTGCTAACTGGGCGCAGCGGCTACGACGTGGTGGTGCCGTCATCCACGGTCCTGGCGCGGGCGCTGCAGGCCAACGCGCTGCAGCCACTCGACCCGCAAACGCTGCCTGGTTATGCCAACCTCGACAAGGACCTGCTAGCCAAATTGGCCGTGGCCGACCCTGGCAATCGCTATGCCGTGCCCTACACCTGGGGCACGCTCGGCCTGGGGGTGAATGTCGAGGCCGTGCGTCAGCGTCTGGGCGACGTGCCGCTGGACAGCCTCGACCTGCTGTTCAAGCCCGAGTACGCCAGCAAGCTCAAGGATTGTGGCATCGCCATGCCCGACTCACCACAGGAGGTGATTGGCCTGACCCTCAACTATCTGGGCAAGGATCCTTATAGCCAGAGCAAGGCCGACCTGGATGCTGCCCAGGCGCTGCTGCGCCAACTCAAACCGTCGATCAGCTACGTCGCCAATGGTCGCCAGATCAATGACCTGGCCAATGGCAGCGTGTGCCTGGCGCTGACCTACAACGGCGATGCCGCCATGGCCGCCGACCAGGCGCGGCGCGCAGGCAAGCGCTTTGAGCTGGTCTATCGCATTCCCCGTGAGGGTACGGTGGTCTGGCAAGACAACCTGGTCATTCCAAAGGATGCCCCGCACCCAGAAGCTGCCCGGGCCTTCATTGCCTTCATGTTGCAGCCCGAATCGGTGGCGGCGCTGACCAACACGCTGTTCTTCGCCAACGCCAACCAAGCGGCAACGGCGTTGGTCGATGAGGCTGTGCGCAGCGACCCGGACATCTATCCGCCCGCCGCCGTGCGTGAGCGGCTGTACGCCGACCGGGGCATGCAGCTGTCCGACCTGCGCCAGCGCAACCGGCTGTGGAACGCCCTGCGCAGCGGCCAGTGACCTCTTCTCATGACAAGGAGCACAACCGTGGACCAAGCCCAGCACAATGACCAGGCGATGACCCGCGACAGCTTGTACGGCACTGCTGCAGAAAGCACCTACGCCGGCATTACCAGTTTCTCCCGGCGTCGTTACAGCCGTGATTTGCGCGGCGTCGATGTGGTGGTCAGCGGCGTGCCGTTCGACACTGCCACCAGCAATCGTCCGGGTGCGCGCTTCGGCCCGCGCGCCATTCGCGCGGCCTCCGTGCAGCAAGCCTGGGCGCGGCACTGGCCGTGGACGTTTGATCCGTTCGACCACTTGGCCGTGATCGACTATGGCGATTGCGCGTTCGACAGCGGCACGCCGCAGAACGTGCCGGGCAGCATCGAGGCGCATGCCGAGCACATTCTCGAGGCCGGCTGCGCCATGCTCACCTTGGGCGGCGACCACTTCATCAGCTACCCACTGCTCAAGGCTCACGCCCGCCGCCACGGCCCGCTGGCACTGATCCACTTCGATGCGCACAGCGACACCTGGCCAGACGAGGAGGGCAAGCGCATCGACCACGGCACCATGTTCTGGCATGCGGCGCGCGAAGGCCTGGTCGACCCCGCGCACTCGGTGCAGATCGGCTTGCGTACCACCAATGACGACAGCCAGGGTTTTGCCATTGTCGATGCGCGCCAGGTGCACCGTCAGGGCACTGAGGCGGTGATCGCGGCGATTCGTCAGCGGGTTGGACAGCGGCCGGTTTATCTGACCTTTGACATTGATTGCCTGGACCCTGCCTATGCGCCAGGCACTGGCACGCCGGTGTGTGGCGGCCTCACCACTGTGCAAGCGCTGGAAATACTCGGCGGGCTACGCGGCATCAACCTGGTGGGAATGGACCTGGTCGAGGTGGCGCCGGCCTATGATCATGCCGATATCACCGCGCTGGCAGGGGCCACCTTGGCCATGGAGATGCTGTGCCTGTACGCAGCGCGGCATAAGCTCGACAAGCAGGTGTGAGGACTCAAGCCCGCTACCCACCTGCAGATGCTGGCACAGCCTGCGATGGGCCGCGCAGCGGCCTCCTATGATGGAGCAGGGAAAGCAGCACCGAAACATCAGGAATCATCTCCACACCAATTCCTACTTTTGTTACGAACCAGTCGCGCCTTAGGCTATCCAACGCTTGAGCGCGGCTTTTTCGTGCAGGAGGTAAAGTATGAATCCGACACTGCCAGTGCTGGCCCTGGGGCTGCTTGTCAGTCTTCCGCTGTCTGCGGCACCGCCTGCGCAGCCCCCGCTCGCGGCCAACGACAACAACCCCTATAACAGCCCGATCCAGCGCGCCAACCCCAACAGCCGCCAGGGCAGCATCCAGGCCACGCCACCGGTACGCGGGCCTTCTACCCAGCCGATCCCGCGCCCACCGACCCTGGACAACCGCGGCATTGGCAACGGCGAAAACCTGCGCCGCCAACAGCAGACGCCTAACCTAGAACCGACCCGGCCAGCGCGCGATAGCCAACGCGCGCCTTGAGCCCTCAACTGCAAGGAATCGCGCATGCCCCCACGTAGCTGGTTGACCGCCCTGGCCGCCGCCGCCCTGTTGCCGATGTTTGCCCACGCCGCCTCTGAACAGCGCTTGCCCAGCGAGGATGGCCAGTTGATCGTCAACACCGTCGCCGACGGTCTGCGTAACCCTTGGGCGCTGGCGTTCTTGCCCGGTAGCAAGGACATGCTGGTCACCGAACGCCCTGGCAACCTGCGTGTTGTCAGCGCCGAGGGCAAGGTCGGCCCACCGCTCTCCGGTGTCCCCAAGGTGTGGGCGCAAGGGCAAGGCGGCTTGCTGGATGTGGTGCTGTCGCCTGAGTTCGAGCAGGACCGCACGGTGTATCTGTCTTTTGCAGAAGAAGGCAGTGATGGCAAGGCCGGGACAGCGGTGGGGCGTGGCCAGTTATCGGAGGACAAAGCGCGCCTGGAAAACTTCACAGTGATCTTCCGCCAGATGCCCAAGCTGTCCGACGGCAATCACTTTGGCTCACGGCTGGTGTTCGACCGCAACGGCTATCTGTTCATCGCCTTGGGCGAGAACAATCAACGCCCCACCTCGCAGGATCTGGACAAGCTGCAAGGCAAGATCGTGCGCATCCTTCCTGATGGCGAAGTGCCCAAGGATAATCCGTTCGTCGGCAAGGATGATGTGCGCCCCGAGATCTGGTCGTTCGGCCATCGCAACCAGCAGGGCGCGGCGCTCAACCCCTGGACCGGCAAGCTCTGGACCCACGAGCACGGCCCGCGAGGTGGCGATGAGATCAATATCCCGCAGGCAGGTAAGAACTATGGTTGGCCGATAGCGACCCATGGCATCAACTATTCCTTGTTGCCGATCCCTGAGGCCAAGGGCAAGCACGTCGACGGCATGGTCGATCCGCACCACGTGTGGGAGAAATCCCCCGGCATCAGCGGCATGGCCTTCTATGATCGACCGACCTTCAAGGCTTGGGACCATAACTTGTTCATCGGTGCCCTGGCGACTCAAGAGTTGATCCGGCTGCAGCTCGATGGCGACAAGATCGTCCATGAAGAGCGCCTGCTGGGCGATCTGCAAGCGCGCATCCGTGATGTGCGGGTGGGGCCGGACGGTTACCTGTATGTGCTTACCGATGCCAAGGATGGAGCGCTATTGAAGGTAGGCCTGAGCCAAACCCCCTAAACAGTCAAAGGTTATCCCGGCTGCTTCGCGGTGGGCGCGCGCGTGGCCGCGAAGAGGCGGGCAGCGCTGATAGAGAATCTGCATGCTCGTCGCCGCCGCGTGCCGTAACATAAGCCTTTTGGGCACATACCTGGGCATGTCGACCAATCCGCAAGCGCTGTACCGCCAGGCTCTGGAGCATCAAGGCTTCGTTGCCGACCCTGCCCAGGCTCGCGCCGTCGCCGCGCTACAAGCCTGCTTTGCAGCCCTGCAAAGCGCCCAGCCGACTCAGGGTGTTTACCTCTGGGGGCCGGTTGGCCGCGGCAAAACCTGGTTGATGGACCAGTTTCATCAGTGCCTGGCGCTACCCTCGAGGCGCCAGCACTTTCACCACTTCATGGCCTGGGTCCACCAGCGCCTGTTCCAGCTCAACGGCACTGCCGATCCCTTGCTGGCGCTGGCTGCACAGCTGGCTGGACAGATCCGCGTACTGTGTTTCGATGAGTTGTTCGTCAACGACATCGGTGACGCGATCATTCTGGGGCGGCTCTTCAAAGCGCTGTTCGAGCACGGGGTGGTGATCGTCGCCACCTCCAACCAACCGCCGAACCAGCTTTACCACGACGGTTTCAACCGCGAGCGTTTCCTGCCGGCCATCGCCGCCATCGAACGGCACATGCAGGTGCTGCCGGTAGCCGGCGAGCAGGACCACCGCCTGCACCCAGGCGCTAGCCACCAACGCTTCTGGCTGAGCGCACCCGGTCAGCCCAGCGCGTTGCAGGCAGTATTTGCGCAATTAAGCCCAGACGATGCCGGCTCGGATCAGCCCTTGCAGCTCGGTTCGCGGCAGATCCGCGTGGTGCGCCGCAGCAGCCAGGCGATCTGGTGCCGTTTTAGCGAGCTGTGCGAACAACCCCTGTCAGCCCTGGAGTTCATGGCCCTGTGCGACCTGTTCCCGGCGATCCTGGTAGACGGCATTCCGGCCCTGAGCGGCGAGCAACGGCCCGGGCGCATTGCCCGTGGCACCGAGGATGGTGCACGCAGGGTCGAGGCAGGCGATCGCCAGTTGCCGGCACTTTCACCGAAAGATGACAGCGTGCGCCGCTTCATCGCCTTGGTCGATGAATGCTATGACCGGCGCATTGCGTTGTACCTGGAGGCCGAAGTACCGCTCGAAGCGCTCTACACTCAAGGGTATCTGGCGTTCCCGTATCAGCGGACCCTGAGTCGGCTACGGGAGATGCAACTGCAACGCTTCGCTTGAAGGAGCCGACCATGGAGCCGCTCTCGCATCATCTGCTGACCCAGGCCTATAACAATGGCTGGGCCAATCACCGTTTGTACAAAGCCTGCCTGCAACTGACCCAGGACGAGTTCGTCGCACCCCGTTGCAGCTTCTTCCCGTCGATCAAAGCCACCCTCAATCACCTGCTGACCGTCGACTGGTTCTATCTGCATGCGTTGGAGTGCGAACAGCGCGGCGAGGCGCCGGACCCGGATGGCGAGCGCTTTTTCGAACCGGAGCAGCCCTTTGCCACCTGCGCTGATCTGCATGCCGAGCAGGCCCAGGCCGACCATCGCTTGATCGCCTACTGTCGCCTGCTGCGTGACGATCAACTGCGGCGCTATGTCAGCATCGTGCGTCCTGAGCGGGTGCAGCGTGAACAGCGGCTGCGGTTGCTGGCGCATCTGTTCGAGCACCAGATTCATCACCGGGGCCAGGTGCATGGGATGCTCAGCGATACGGCTGTGCGGCCGCCGCAGTTGGATGAGTTCTTCTGTGAGGAAGAGGCTCATTTGCGGGCTGATGATTTTGCCGAGTTGGGTTGGAGCGAGGCGCTGGTTTGGGGGAGGGGCTAGGCTTGTGCGGTTGGGGCCGCAAAGCGGCCCCAACCATGCTAACGTCCGAGCCACTCGATCAGCGCCTGGTGAAACCGCTCAGGCTCTTCGATCTGCGGCGCATGTCCCAGCCCCTCGAAGGTCACCAACTCGCCCTTGGGTATCATCTTGGCCACCTGCGGCCCCAGCTCCTGGTACTTGCCCAAGCGCGCCTTGACCTCATCGGACGCGATATCACTGCCAATCGCCGTGCTGTCCTGATCGCCGATCAGTAACAGTGTCGGCATCTTCAAATCCTTGAACTCGTGGTACACCGGTTGGGTAAAGATCATGTCGTAGATCAGGGCCGAGTTCCACGCCACCCGCTCATGCCCAGGCCCTTTGTTGAGCCCCACCAGCATCTGTACCCAGCGCTCGTACTCAGGCTTCCAGCGTCCGGCGTAGTAGGTCTTGCGCTCATAGTTACGCACCCCTTCGGCATCGAGCTTGAGCTCGCGCGCATACCATTGATCCACCGTGCGGTAGGGCACGCCAAGCGCTTTCCAGTCTTCCAGGCCGATCGGGTTGACCATGGCCAGGCGCTCGACCTGCTGCGGGTACATCAGCGCGTAGCGGGTGGCGAGCATGCCACCGGTGGAGTGGCCGAGGATGATCGCCTGCTTGACACCCAGGTGCGCGAGCAAGGCATGGGTGTTGTCTGCCAGTTGCTGGAAGCTGTACTGGTAATAGCCGGGCTTACTGGAAGTGCAGAAACCGATCTGGTCCGGGGCGATAACCCGATAGCCGGCTTGGCTGAGGGCTTGGAGGGTGGTTTCCCAGGTGGCGGCGCAGAAGTTCTTGCCATGCATCAGCACCACGCTGCGGCCATTGGCTTGGCCCTTGGCGGGTACGTCCATATAGCCCATCTGCAGGTCTTGGCCCTGGGACTTGAAGTTGAAATGCTTGAGCGGGTGAGGGTAATCGAAGCCTTCGAGCTGCATACCGTAGGTGGGCGACTCGGCGGCGATGGCCGAGCTGCCCAGCAGGCAAGCGAGGGTCAGGGCGGTTGCGCGCAGCATTGGAGTACTCCGTGTAGCACCATGTAGGAAAAAGCGACTCTAACAGCCTGTAGACCGCCTGCTGCGGCAAAGGTGTTACTGGCCGTTAAACCAACCCAGGGTAATCAACGCCAACACCAGGTAGCGCCCGCCCTTGGCCACGGTGACCAGCAGCAGGAAGCGCCAGAACGGCTCGCGCATGATCCCTGCGATCAGTGTCAGCGGATCACCAATCACCGGCATCCAGCTCAGCAGCAACGACCATTGCCCCCAGCGCTGGTAACGCTGTTGGGCACGCTGCAGCTGTGCTGCGCTGAATGGGAACCAGCGGCGTTCGCGCAGGTGCTCGATGGCCCGCCCCAGCAGCCAATTGACGATCGAGCCCAAGACATTACCCAGGGTGGCCACCAGCAGCAGGGTCAGCCAGGCATCAGGGTCGCGCAGCAGCAGACCGACCAGCACCGCTTCCGATTGCAGCGGCAGCAGGGTAGCGGCGCCAAAGGCGCTGAGAAACAGCGCCCACACGCTCAGCATCGACGGCGTCTCAGTAGTTGGCCAGCACCTGGTCCTGGCCATCCTGGGTCAGGCCGATCACTTGGTAGGGATCTTTGTGATCGCCCATTTCCATGCCCGGCGAGCCCATCGGCATGCCCGGCACGGCGATGCCTTTGAGGTCGCTACGTTTGCTCAGCAGGCGCACCTGCTCGGCCGGTACGTGACCTTCGACGAACTTGCCGTTGATCACCCCGGTGTGGCACGACGCCAGCCGTGGCGCCACGCCCAGGCGCTGCTTGACCTCGCTCATGTTCGGTTCGACGTGATCGTTGACGGTGAAACCGTTGTCGCGCAGGTGGCTGATCCACAGCTTGCAGCAGCCGCAGTTGGGGTCGCGGTAGACGTCGATGACCTCAGCCGCCTGTGCCAGACCGGTGAAGGCCAGCAGGCCCAGGGTAATCAGGTGTTTGCGCAGCATGGTGAACAGTCCTCTAGAAACGTAGGCGGATGCCGGCGACCAGGCGGGTCTGGCCAATGTCCTCGGCATCGTCGCGGGCCATTTCGGCGCGCTGGCCGTGCAGGCGATTGAAGCTGACCCCGACATACGGGGCGAAGCCTCGGCTGATTTCGTAACGCAGGCGCACGCCGACTTCGCTCTCGGCCAGCCCTGCGCCTTGCTCGCGGCCGGCATCGTTGCGGCCGAAGAAGTTGGCCTCAAGGGTCGGCTCCAGTACCCAGCGATTGGTCAGCAGCATAGCGTAACCGGCCTCCAGGCGCAGCGCGGTCTGTTGCCGCTCGCCAGCATAGGCGGTGGCTTCCAGCTCCAGGCCATAGAGCGGCGTGCCCTGGATGCCGAAGGCCGCCCAGGTCTGGCCGCTGGCAGGCTTGAAATCCTGGCGCAGGCCGCCGACCAGTTCCCACCAGGGGCTGATGGCATGACCCCACAAGGCCTGCAGTTCGGCTTTGTGGGTCTTGCCCTGTTCCCGTTCCCCCTCGGTGCGCAGCCACAGCCGGTCGATATCGCCACCCACCCAGGCCGTGGCATTCCAGTTCAGCGCGCTGCTGCTCTCGAAGTTTTGATACTCCAGCTGGTCGACGATCACCGCCCAGTTGATCGCCCGGTCGTGCACCTGATGGCCTGGCAGTGGTGGGAAGGCGGCGCGGCGGTCGGCGTCGGTGATCACCGCCAGTGGCGTGCGCGGCTGCGCGCTGAGCGGCGCAGGAGGCCGCTGCTGGGGCATGGCGCCATGGTTCATCTGGCTGTGATCCATCGGCATCGCGCCGTGGCCGTGGTGGCTTGCCTCAGTGGCGAGGACGCGCTCGCTGGCCAGCAGTGCGGCCAAGGCGGCGCCCGCCAGCAAGCTGCGATTGATGACCTCATTCATCGACCCGTACCTCGCGGAACATTCCGGTTTCCATGTGATAGAGCAGGTGGCAGTGATAGGCCCAGCGCCCCAGGGCGTCGGCGCTGACCCGATAGCTGCGGCGGCTGCCAGGGGGGATATCCACGGTGTGCTTGCGCACCAGGAAGCGCCCGTGCTCGTCCTCCAGGTCACTCCACATGCCGTGCAGGTGGATCGGGTGGGTCATCATGGTGTCGTTGACCAGGGTGATGCGCACCCGCTCGCCATAGCGCAGGCGCAGGGGCTCGGCATCGCTGAACTTGACCCCATCGAACGACCAGGCGAAACGCTCCATATGGCCGGTCAGGTGCAGTTCGATGTCTCGCGAGGGCTGGCGCCCGTCGGGGTCGGCAAAGGTGCTGCGCAGATCGGCATAGGTCAGTACCCGCCGACCGTTTTCGCGCAGGCCAATACCCGGGTCGGCCAGGTTGGCGCGTGGGGCCATGGTCTGCATGTCGACCAATGGGTTGCCGGTCTCGCTGGCTGGGTGGTGCTGCATGGCCGACATCGTGCCATGGTCCATGCCGGCCATGCTGGCGTGGTCCATCCCGGCATGATCCATGTCGCCCATGCCGCCATGGCCCATGTCATCCATGCTCAGCACCGGGCGCGGATCCAGCGCGGGAACCGGTGCTTGCAACCCCAGCGCGCGGGCCAGGGTGCCACGGGCAAAGCCGGTGCGGTCCATGCTCTGGGCGAACAGGGTGTAGGCGGGCAGGTCGCCTACCTCCACCAGCACGTCGTAGGTCTCGGCCACGGCAATGCGCAGCTCATCGACTGTAACGGGGGTCACCGGCAGGCCATCGGCGGCGATTACCGTCAGCTTGAGACCCGGGATGCGAAAGTCGAAGTAGCTCATCGCCGAAGCGTTGATCAGGCGCAGGCGCACGGTTTCGCCGGGCTGGAACAGGCAGGTGAAGTTGCCGTCCGGCGGTTGGCCATTGAGCAGGTAGGTGTAGGTTGCCGCGCTGATATCGGCCAGGTCCGTGGGGCTCATGCGCATGCGCGCCCAGGCCAGGCGGTTGTCGACGGTTGCTTCCCAGCCCTTGGCGGCCACATCGTCGATGAAATCGCCGACCGTGCGTTTGTGATAGTTGAAGGCGTCGGACTGCTTTTTCAGGGTCGCCATCAACTGCTCAGGCGCCTGGTCGCTCCAATCGCTGAACAGCAGCACGTGATCGCGCTGATAACGGTGCGGCTCTGGCTCGCGCGGCTCGATGACGATGGCCCCGTAGACCCCGGCTTGCTCCTGCAAACCCGAGTGGCTGTGGTACCAGTAGGTGCCACTCTGGCGCAGGGTGAACTGATACAGGTAGTCGCCGCCTGGCTCGATGCCGGCGAAGCTCAAGCCTGGTACGCCGTCCATGTTGGCCGGCAGGATGATGCCGTGCCAGTGGATCGAGGTCGGTTCTGCCAGCTGATTGCGCACCCGCAAGCTGACCGTATCACCTTCGCGCCAGCGCAGCAGTGGCCCGGGCAGGCTGTTATTGACGGTCAAGGCGGTGCGCGGGCGGCCGGTGATGTTGACCGGGGTCTGGCCGATCGACAGGGCAAACTGTTGGCCCTGAAGGACTTGCCCAGGACGAGCGCCTTCAGCGGCCTGGGCCAGCGGGCGCCATAGGCCCAGACCGGCCAGGGCCGTGGCGGCGCCCAGGCCTTTGACGAAGGTGCGGCGGGAAGAAATGCATGGCATGACGTGGCCTCGTTGCAGGCTGCTGGCGTCCATCGCGGGGCAAGCCCGCTCCCACGTCAGTCCCCTTTGAGGACGATCAGCCTGGGAGCGGGCTTGCCCCGCGATGGGCGTCAGACTGCCCAAAGTGGATAGCCACCATCCTCGCTGCCAGTGCCTGTCAGCCGCCTGAGCGGCAGATTACAGATCCGTCAGGCGGGCACTGGCTCGCTGTTCAAGTCGCGCATCAACAGCCCGTATTCCAGCGATACCTGCTCGGGGATCGGCAGGTACACCACATGGCCATCACCCGGCGCCACCTGGATTTCCTGTTGCTGGCGATTGCACAGGCGGTCCAGGTCGAAGTGGTAGTTGCCGCGTGGGGTCATCAATTCCAGCTGATCGCCGAGGGCAAAGCGGTTCTTCACGTTGACCTCGGCCAGGCCATCAACCCGCACACCGGTCAGCTCGCCGACGAATTGCTGGCGCTCGGACACCGAATTGCCGCGCTGGTAGTTCTGATATTCGTCATGCACGTGGCGGCGCAGGAAGCCTTCGGTGTAGCCGCGTTGGGCCAGCGATTCGAGGTTGTCCATCAGGTCGCGGTCGAACGGCTTGCCGGCCACGGCGTCGTCGATCGCCTTGCGATAGGACTGCACCGCGCGGGCACAGTAGAAATGCGACTTGGTCCGCCCTTCAATCTTCAGCGAGTGCACGCCCATCTCGGTCAGCCGCTGCACATGTTGTACCGCGCGCAGGTCCTTGGCGTTCATGATGTAGGTGCCGTGTTCATCTTCGAACGCTGGCATCGCCTCCCCGGGGCGGTTGGCCTCCTGGAGCAGGAACACCTGTTCGGTCGGTTGACCGATGCCCAGGGTCGGCTCGACGTGCTGCACGATATCGCCAGTGAGGTTTTCGCGCGCCTCGCTGGCCTCATATTTCCAGCGGCAGGCGTTGGTGCAACTGCCCTGGTTGGCGTCACGCTTGTTGAGGTATCCCGACAGCAGGCAGCGGCCGGAATAGGCCATGCACAGGGCGCCGTGGACGAACACCTCAAGCTCCATATCGGGCACCTGCTGGCGAATCTCGCCGATTTCCTCCAGCGACAGCTCGCGCGACAGGATCACCCGGCTCAGCCCCAGTTGCTGCCAGAACTTCACGCTGGCCCAGTTAACCGTATTGGCCTGCACCGACAAGTGGATCGGCATCTGCGGGAAGTGCTGGCGCACCAGCATGATCAGGCCAGGGTCGGACATGATCAGCGCATCCGGGGCCATTTCGATCACCGGCGCCAGGTCCTTGAGGAAGGTCTTGAGCTTGGCATTGTGCGGGGCGATGTTGACCACCACGTAGAACTGTTTGCCCAGGGCGTGCGCCTCCTGGATGCCCAAGGCCAGGTTGGCATGGTCGAACTCATTGTTGCGCACCCGCAGGCTGTAGCGCGGCTGGCCGGCGTAGACCGCATCGGCGCCATAGGCAAAGGCGTAGCGCATGGTCTTCAGGGTGCCGGCAGGGGCCAGCAATTCGGGCATGGCGAGTGGGATCATGAGCGCACCGGGGCAAAAGGCGCGGATGGTAGGGGCAAGGCGGGTAGAGGGTATTGATCTGGATCAAGCAGAACAGGGCACTTTTTGCGAAAGCCTGCGCACTAACGTTGTGAATCCCAGAGGAATGCTCATGAACGAAACTGCTCTACAGAACAAGGCGCTGGCGGTGCTGCTGACCCTGGTGACCGTCGCCTTCGTGTGGATCCTGCTGCCCTACTACGGAGCAATTTTCTGGGCAGTCATCCTCGGCATCCTGTTCGCGCCCTTGCAGCGTAACCTGCTGATCCGCTTCAATCGGCGGCGCAACCTGGCGGCTGCCACCACCTTGATGGTCTGTCTGCTGGTGGCGATTTTGCCGGTGATCATCACCAGTGCCTTGTTGGTGCAGGAAGGCGCCACGCTCTACCAGCGAATCGAGAGCGGCCAGTTGGATATCGCCGGCTACGTCGAACGGGGCAAGGACATGCTACCGGCGTTTGCCCAGAACGGCCTGGACCGCATGGGCATGGGTAATCTCGATGGCTTGCGCGACAAGATCACCAAGTGGGCTACCCAAGGCAGCCAAGTCCTGGCCAGCCAGGCGTTCAGCTTTGGTCAGGGCACTTTCGATTTTTTGGTGAGCTTCGGCATCATGTTGTATCTGTTGTTCTTCTTCCTGCGCGAGGGCGCGGAGCTGGCGCGCAAGGTCCGCCTGGCCGTGCCGCTCCCGGAGCACCAGAAGCGTCGTCTGCAATTGAAATTCAACCGGGTGGTGCGCGCTACGGTCAAAGGCAATGTGCTGGTGGCGATTACCCAGGGTGCCTTGGGAGGACTGATTTTCTGGGTGCTGGACATTCCCAGTGCGCTGGTCTGGGCGGTGCTGATGGCGTTCTTGTCGCTGCTGCCAGCGGTCGGGGCAGGGATCGTCTGGGCGCCGGTGGCGGCTTACTTCATCCTCACCGGGGCGATCTGGCAAGGCGTGGTGCTGAGCGCCTTTGGCGTGCTGGTGATCGGCTTGGTCGACAACGTGTTGCGGCCGATTCTGGTGGGTAGGGATACGCGCATGCCTGACTACCTCATTCTGGTGTCGACGCTCGGTGGCCTGGCGGTGTTTGGGCTCAATGGGTTTGTCATTGGGCCGTTGATCGCGGCGTTGTTCATCTCCAGTTGGGCAATCTTTGCCGCGACCAAACCACAGGTGCAGTTGCCTTCGTAAGGGCCGCGCAGCGGCCCCAATTACACTTGGCCTGGATGGCTCATCAACGCAAGGTGTAGGACACCCCGGCATACACCCCGAAGCCTTCACCCGGCGTCATCCGTGGCATGTCTTTGCCAGCATCGTCATAGCCAGGCGTCACCGTCGCCGCGTAACGCTTGTTGGTCAGGTTGCGCAAATCCAGCCAGGTCTGCCAGTCCTGCTTGGGTGAGTCCCAACCCAGGCGCGCACCGAGCAACGCATAGGCATCGGCATGGCCGCTGTTGGCATAGTCGACCTGCACCTTGGACGCCATCTGCGTGTTGACCCCGGCATAGAAGCCGCTTGGCCAGTCGTAGCGCAATTCGGCCTGGTAGTAATGCATGGGGATGCCTGGCAGGCGGTTGTCGCCGAATTTGTCATCGTCGCGGTAGTGGAAGTCGCTGAAGGTATAGGCCTGGCGCAACGCCAGCTTGCCGACGCCGGCACCCTCCCACAGCACGCTGTCCAACGCAGCTTCGACCCCCTGGTGCACGGTAGGGCTGGCGTTGAATTCGGCCGCGGGTATGCCGGGCACGATCTCCACTGCCAACAGCTCGTGGCGCACTTGCGAGTAATACCAAGCCAATTCCCAGCGGCCAACAGCGGCCTCACCCCGAGCCCCCAGCTCAAGGGTCGTGGCGGTCTGGTTGTGCATCTCGATGGGCTGGATCTGCCCGCCACTCACGGCGGGCGAACTCCAGATCAGCGACCAGGGATGTGGCGGCTCGACCGAACGGCTGAGGTTGCCATAAACCTGCAGGTTGGGGTTCAGGTCATAGCGCAGGCCAACCCGCGGGGCATAGTCCCAATCATGCTGGCTGACCTTGCCGCCAGCGGCGGGGTAGCTGACATCGCTCTCGCGGCGGGTGTAGATCATCGCCAGGCCCGTGGTCAGCCACAGGTCGGGGATCAGCTCCAGGTCGTTGCCCATGTGCAGGACCGTGTCCGAACCCTGGTAGCTGAAGTCGCGGGTGCGCGCGCCGATCACGTCGCCGTTGCGTTTGAACTGCGAGGCGCCACTGTTGGGCAAGTGCTTGGTGGTGCGCCAGCCGACGGTGGTCTTGCTCTCACGGCCAAACAGGGTGTCGCGGCGCAGGTAGTTCAAGCTGCCGCTGACATCGGTGTAGGCGACCTTCAAGCGCATCGGGCCTTCGCGCAGGTCCATCGGATAGTCGTGATAGACCAGCCCGGCTTCCAGGCGCGAGTCATCGTCGAGGAACACCGTGGTCTTATTGCCGACCCAGGTGCTGCCCGGTTGCGGGCGACTGTCGTCGCGGGCCAGGTAGGCAGCGTTGGCTGCCCGTGGGTCGTGCTTGATCTGGTCTTTGCGCAAGCGCCCGGCCAGCTCGTTTTCAGTCTCCCGGTAGCGCAGGTAGAAGCGCGTTTCCAGGTTGGGGTTGAAGCGATAACCGACGTTAGCGGCGATCCCCTTGGCACTACCGCTGCTGTGCTGCTGGTAGCCGTCGTATTCGGCGTCGGTCAGTGCCACATAGTAGTCAAGGTTACCCAGCACCTGGCCGGAGCTGATGTGGCGTCGGGCATAGCCACGGCTGCCCATTTCATAGCGCAGTTGCAAGGGCGCGGCATCGTAGCCGGTATGGGTCACGTAGTTGATCGCACCGCCCAAGGCCAGCGCGCCTTGATCGAAACCATTGGCACCACGCAGGACTTCGGCGCGGCTCAGCCACAGCGGCTCGAACAGTTCATAGGGAGTGCCGCCGGGGCCGGTCAGCGGCAAACCATCGAACATCGTGTAGACACCGGAGCCATGAGCGCCGGGGGCGCGGTTGATGCCCGAACCGCGAATCGACAGCTTGATGCCGTCGTTACCGGCAGACTGGGCGAACACCCCCGGCTGATAGGCGAGCACGTCCTGGTTGCTGGCCACCCGACCTTGTCCAACCCGCTGCATATCCACCAGGTTGCTGGCGCCGGGGATCTCGAGCAGGCGCTCGCGGGCGGCGTCGAGCTCGCTTTGCTGCTGATCCTGGATCAGTACCTGGTCGAGTTCGATGCGGCCAGCGGCCTGGGCGTTGGTGCTGGCGACGAGCATTGCCAGCAGGGAAAGGGGCAGGGTGGGGCGCATGGCTTTAGAGAGGTTCCAGATCGAGTGCGGGAGTCTGACGCTGCAAATGGCAGACGAAGCACAGTGCTCGATCAGTAGTGAAATCACCGGCCTCATCGCGGGGCAAGCCCGCTCCCACGCCAGCCTGTAGTGCGTACTTCAGGCTGGCGTGAGAGCGGGCTTGCCCCGCAATGGGCCGCATAGCGGCCGCGAAAAAAAACACCCCGCCGAAGCGAGGTGTTTTGTACCGCCTTGAAGCAATCAGCCGATCAGTTGCAGACCCGCCTGCTGAACCATCTCCAGCAACGGCTGCGGATACACACCGAGGACGAAGGCGAGCAGGGCGATGGCCAGCAGCATCACGCCACCGGTGCGCTGCTCCCACTTCAGCGGGGCATCGTGGCGGCGCAGGTTCGGCTCGACCAGGTACAGGGTAACCATGACCCGCAGGTAGTAGTACACGCCGATGGCGCTACCGATGACCAGGGCACCGACCAACCACCACAGCTGCGACTCGACGCCGGTAGCGATGATGTAGAACTTACCGATGAAACCTGCAGTCAGCGGGATACCGGCCAGCGACAGCATCATCACGGTCAAAACCGCAGTCAGGTACGGACGACGCCAGAACAGGCCGCGGTACTCGTACAGGGCGTCGGCATCACGACCAGCGTACGGCGAGGACATCAGGGTGATAACGCCGAAGGCGCCAAGGCTGGTGATCACATACGTGACCAGGTATACGCCCATGGCTTCCAGGGCCAGGCCCTTGCTGGCGATCAGGGCGATCAGCAGGTAGCCGAAGTGGGCGATCGACGAGTAACCGAGCAGACGCTTGAGGTTGCTCTGGGTCAGCGCCAACAGGTTACCGATCAGGATCGAGGCCACGGCGATCACTGCCAGTACGGTGCTCAGCACGCCACTGCTAGCAGCAGGGGAGAGCATGAACAGGCGTACCACCACGGCGAACACCGCGACCTTGCTGGCGGTGGCCAGGAAGGCTGCGACCGGCGCCGGGGCGCCTTCGTAGACGTCCGGGGTCCACAGGTGGAACGGCACCAGCGACAGCTTGAAGGCCAGGCCAACCAGCATCATGCCCAGGCCCAGTTGCGCCAACAGGCTTGGCATGCCAGTGCTGGCCAGGGCCTTGCCGATGCCGTCGAAGCTCAGGCTGCCTGCATCGGCATACAGCAGTGCCATGCCGAACAGCAGGAAGGCGGAACCGGCCGCCGACAAGACCATGTACTTGATACCGGCTTCCAGCGAGCGCTTGTTGAAGAACGCGTACGCCACCAGCCCGTAGACCGGCACCGACAGCAGCTCAAGGCCAATGAACAGGCCCGCCAGGTGGTTGGCGCTGACCAGCACCAGTCCGCCCAGGGCCGACATCAGCAGCAGCAAGTAGAGCTCTTCGCGGTTGCCCGGATAGCCCTTGGAGCCTTCGCCCAGGTAGGCATGGGCGAGGGTCACGCAGGCCAGGGTGGCGACCAGCATGATCGCCATGTACAGGCAGGCGAACTTGTCGATGGTGATCAGCGGGGTGACCGCCAGCGGCGCAACTTTCAGCGCCGGCAGGATCGACAGCAGGGCCAGGTTCAGGCCGATGGTGGACAGCAGGAAGGTCTGTGAGTGATTGCGCTTCCAAGCGATCGCCAGCATCACCACGACTGTGGTGATGGTGGTGATCAGCATCGGCGCCAGTGCGATGAAGTGTTGAGTGGTGAATTCCATAGCGCTCTTACCGGGCCGAAGCGAGTTGAGTGAAAGCGGAGCCGAGCCACTGCTGCACACCGCTCATGGTGGCGGCAGAGGTGTCGAGGAACGGCTGCGGGTAGACACCGAGCAGAATCAGCAGCCCCGCCAGACCCAGCACCATGATCAGCTCGCGGCTGTCCATGCCCGCCAGGACGGTGTCGGACTTGGCCGGACCGAAGTAGGCGCGGTGGATCATGATCAGCGAGTAGACCGAACCAAAGACCAGGCCGGTGGTGGCGATCACGGTGATCCAAGGCACGTGGACGAAGCTGCCGATCAGGATCAGGAACTCGCCAACGAAGTTACCCGTGCCTGGCAGGCCCAGCGATGCCGCAGCGAAGAACAGGCTGATGGCCGGCAGGTAGGCGATGCGGTGCCACAGGCCACCCATCTGGCGCATGTCGCGGGTGTGCAGGCGCTCGTACAGCTGGCCGGACAGGATGAACAGCGCGGCAGCCGACAGACCGTGGGCGAGCATCTGGATCACTGCGCCTTGCAGCGCTTGCTGGCTGCCGGAGTAGATACCGATCAGCACGAAGCCCATGTGCGAGACGCTGGAGAAGGCGATCAGACGCTTGATGTCGGTCTGCGCGAAGGCCAGGAACGCACCGTAGAAGATGCCGATCAGGCCCAGGGTCATGGCGATCGGGGCGAACTCGGCCGAGGCATTGGGGAACAGCGGCAGGGCGAAACGCAGCAGGCCGTAGGCGGCGGTCTTCAGCAAGATACCCGCCAGGTCCACCGAACCTGCCGTTGGCGCCTGGGCGTGGGCATCAGGCAGCCAGGAGTGGAACGGCACTACCGGCAGCTTGACCGCGAAGGCGATGAAGAAGCCCAGCATCAGCAGGTATTCGGTACCGGCTGGCAGTTCGGCCTTGAGCAGGTCGCTGTAGTTGAAGGTGATCACGCCGGTGGTGTTGTAGTTGACCAGCACCAGGCCGAGGATCGCCACCAACATGATCAGGCCGCTGGCCTGGGTGAAGATGAAGAACTTGGTCGCCGCGTAGATCCGGGTCTTCTTGCCATCTGCCGAGCTGTGGCCCCAGAGCGCGATGAGGAAGTACATCGGCACCAGCATCATTTCCCAGAAGAAGAAGAACAGGAACAGGTCCAGGGCCAGGAACACCCCGACCACGCCGCCGAGGATCCACATCAGGTTGAGGTGGAAGAAGCCGACGTGGCGCTGGATCTCTTTCCACGAGCACAGCACCGAGAGCACGCCGAGCAGGCCGGTGAGCAGGATCATCAGCAGCGACAGGCCATCGAGCGCCAGGTGGATGCTGATGCCGAAGCGCTTGATCCACTCGACCTTGTATTCCAAGGTCCAGGCAGGTTCAGCGCCCGGGGCAGGGGCCAAGGTGTAGTCGCCGGTGCCCCACAGCCAGAGGCCGATACCGAGCAACAGGGACATGGTCAGCAGCGCAATCCAGCGCGGCAGGGTCGAGCCGAAGCGCTCGCCCAGCCAGCACAGGAAGCCGCCGATGAAGGGGATCAGGATCAGCCAAGGCAAAATCATGACGGGTTCGTTTCCTTTGGCAAAGTCGCAAGGTTCGCAAGATTCATAGTCATACCGCAGCCGCCAGCACGGCGCCGAGCACGAGTACTGCACCTACGGCGATCGAAGCGGTGTACCAGCGCAGCTGGCCAGTCTCGGTCTTGCTCATGGCGACGTGGCCGCCACGCGCCATCCGAGGAATCAGGCCGATGCTGCGGTCCACCGGATCCTTGCGCAGGATGTGGCAGATCAGCAGGTAAGGTTTGACGAACAGCTTGTCGTAGATCCAGTCGAAGCCCCAGGCGGCGAACCACCAGGCCGACAGCGCGCGGCCGATGCCGCTGTTAGCGATCGCGGTGACCAGGCGACGCTTGCCCAGGAACAGCACCGCAGCCAGCAGGATACCGGCGATGGCGATGGCGCCCGAGGCGATTTCCAGGCTGTGCTTGGCTTCGCCGCCAGCGTGACCAGCGCTCTCTGGCAGAACACCTGCCAGCGGCGGATGGATCCAGGCGCCGACGAAGGTCGACAGCACGATCAGGGTACCCAGGGGCAGCCAGTGGCTAATGCCGTGGCCAGCGTGGGCTTCGGTCTTGGCTTCGCCGTGGAAGGCGATGAAGATCAGGCGGAAGGTGTACAGCGAGGTCATGAACGCACCGACCAGGCCGGCGTACAGCAGACCGGTGTTACCGCTGGCGAAGGCTTCCCAGAGGATCTCGTCCTTGGAGTAGAAACCGACGGTGACGATTGGCAGGGCCGCCAGGGCCGCACCACCGACCACGAAGCTGGCGTAGGCCAGCGGCAGTTTCTTCCACAGGCCGCCCATCTTGAAGATGTTCTGCTCGTGGTGGCAGGCCACGATCACCGCACCGGAAGCAAGGAACAGCAGGGCCTTGAAGAAGGCGTGGGTCATCAGGTGGAAGATCGCCGCGTCCCAGGCACCTACGCCCAGGGCGAGGAACATGTAGCCGATCTGGCTCATGGTCGAGTAGGCGAGGATACGCTTGATGTCGGTCTGGACCAGCGCGGCGAAGCCGGCCAGGACCAGGGTCACGCCACCGACGATGCCGACCAGGTGCAGGATGTCCGGCGCCAGGGCAAACAGGCCGTGGGTACGGGCGATCAGGTAGACGCCTGCGGTCACCATGGTCGCGGCGTGGATCAGGGCCGAAACCGGGGTAGGACCGGCCATCGCGTCTGCCAGCCAGGTCTGCAGCGGCAGCTGCGCCGATTTACCCACCGCACCACCGAGCAGCATCAGGGTGGCCAGAACCATCCAGGTGTCGCCAGCCTGGAACTTCTGCGGTGCCAGCACCAGCAGTTCCTGCACGTTCAGGGTACCCAGCTGGGCGAACAGGATGAACAGGCCGATGGCCATGAACACGTCGCCGATGCGGGTGACGATGAACGCCTTGAGCGCGGCGTTACCGTTGTTGCGGTTGCTGTAGTAGAAACCGATCAACAGGTACGAGCACAGGCCCACGCCTTCCCAGCCGAAGTAGATGAACAGCAGGTTATCGCCCAGTACCAGGAACAGCATGCTGGCGATGAACAGGTTGGTGTACGAGAAGAAGCGCGAGTAGCCGGCTTCGCCACGCATGTACCAGGAGGCGAACAGGTGGATCAAAAAGCCTACGCCAGTCACCACGCCGAGCATGGTCACCGACAGGCCGTCCACGTACAGGGTGAAGTTCGGCGCAAAGCCGTCCACCGACATCCACTGCCACAGCAGCTGGCTGTACGCGCCGCCTTCCGGCGGGGCGACGTTGAACTGCCAGATCACGTAGGCGGCCGTCGCGGCCGAGAGGCCCACCGAGCCGACGCCGATCAGCGCGGACAGGTTCTCCGAGAACCGTCCACGGGAGAACGACAGCAGCAAGAAGCCGATCAGGGGAAAGACGAAAGTCAGGAAGATAAGGTTCATCCGCGCATCTCACTGGCAGCATCGATGTCGAGAGTGTGGAAGCGGCGATACAGCTGCAGCAGGATTGCCAGGCCAATACTGGCCTCGGCGGCTGCCAGGCTGATCACCAGAATGAACATCACCTGGCCGTCGGGTTGCACCCAACGGGCACCGGCGACGATGAACGCCAGGGCAGAGGCGTTCATCATGACTTCCAGGCTCATGAGGACGAAGAGAATGTTGCGGCGGACCATCAGGCCAACCAGACCTAAGCAGAACAGGATGCCGGCGACCGCCAGACCATGCTCGAGAGGGATAGCACCCATGATTTACTCCTTCGCCTCGTTGCGGCCCAGGTGGAAGGCGGTGACGGCTGCGGCGAGCAGCAGCATCGAGGCCAGTTCGACCACCAGCAGGTAAGGGCCGAACAGGCTGATGCCGACGGCCTTGGCGTCCACGGTGGTGCCGCTGATGCCGGCGCCGCTTGGCGCGACGAACAGCACGTAGAGCAGCTCGAGCAGCAGCAGGGTGCCGAGCAATACCGGCCCTGCCCAGATGCCTGGCTTGAGCCAGCCACGTTCCTGGGCGACCGAAGCCGGCCCAAGGTTGAGCATCATCACCACGAACACGAACAGCACCATGATGGCGCCGGCGTAGGCGATCACTTCCAGGGCACCGGCGAACGGCGCACCCAGGCTGAAGAAGATCATGGCCACGGAGATCAGCGAAATGATCAGGTAAAGCAGGGCATGCACAGGGTTGGTACCGGTCACCACCCGAAGGGTGGAGACCACGGCGATCCCGGATGCGAAGTAGAAAGCGAATTCCATCTTTCTGTCCTTATGGGAGCAAGCTCTTCACGTTGATCGGCTCAGCTTCGTTCTGTGCAGAGCCTTTCGGCTTGCCAGCGATGGCCATACCCGCAACACGGTAGAAGTTGTAGTCAGGGTTCTTGCCGGGGCCGGAGATCAGCAGATCTTCTTTCTCGTACACCAGGTCCTGACGCTTGAACTCGGCCATTTCGAAATCCGGCGTGAGCTGGATCGCGGTGGTCGGGCAGGCTTCCTCACACAGGCCGCAGAAGATGCAGCGCGAGAAGTTGATGCGGAAGAACTCCGGGTACCAACGACCGTCCTCGGTCTCGGCCTTCTGCAACGAGATGCAGCCAACCGGGCAGGCCACCGCGCACAGGTTGCACGCTACGCAGCGCTCCTCGCCATCGGGGTCGCGGGTGAGGACGATGCGCCCGCGGTAGCGCGGCGGCAGGTACACAGCTTCTTCGGGGTACTGCAGGGTGTCGCGTTTGCGGAACCCGTGGGAGAACACCATGGCCAGGCTGCGCAGCTGGGTGCCGGTGCCCTTAACGATGTCGCCGATATACTTGAACATGGGTCAAATCCTCACTGGGCCGCGACGGCTGGCGTGTTGTAAAGCACGAGCGCAGCGGTCACCAGCAAATTGATCAGGGTCAGCGGCAGGCAGAACTTCCAGCTGAAGTCCATCACCTGGTCATAGCGTGGGCGCGGGATCGAGGCGCGCAGCAGGATGAACAGCATGATGAAGAACGCGGTCTTCAGGGCGAACCACAGGAACGGTACTTGCGGCAGGATGCCGAACGGACCGTGCCAGCCACCGAAGAACAGGGTTACCAGCAGCGCCGAGATGAGGATGATGCCGATGTACTCACCGACGAAGAACATGCCCCATTTCATGCCGGCATATTCAATGTGGTAGCCGTCGGCCAGTTCCTGTTCTGCTTCCGGCTGGTCGAACGGGTGACGGTGAGTCACGGCGACGCCCGCGATGAAGAAGGTGCAGAAGCCAAAGAACTGCGGAATGATGAACCACAGGTTCTGCGCCTGGTAATCGACGATGTCGCGCATGTTGAACGAGCCAACCTGCACCACCACGCCCATCAGTGCCAGGCCCAGGAACACCTCGTAGGAGACGGTCTGTGCCGAGGCCCGCAGGCTGCCGAGCAGGGCGTACTTGTTGTTCGACGACCAGCCGGCGAACAGCACGGCGTAGACCGACAGACCGGCCATGGCGAAGAAGAACAGCAAGCCGATGTTCAGGTCGGCAACGCCCCAGGTCGGGGTGATCGGGATGATCGAGAAGGCAATCAGCAGGGCGCTCATCGCCACCACCGGTGCCAGGGTGAAGATCATCCGATCGACGAAGGGCGGGTTCCAGTCTTCCTTGAAGAACATCTTCAGCATGTCTGCAGCGATCTGGAACATGCCGAACGGGCCAACCCGGTTCGGACCGTAACGGTCCTGCCACCAGCCCAGCAGGCGCCGCTCGACGAAGCTGAGCAGCGCGCCGCAGACCACCACGGCCAGCAAGACCACCACGGCCTTGACCACGGCGATGATCGCATCGATCACTTCGGGGGTGAACCAGCTCATTGTGCTGCCTCCTGCAGGCCTTCTACGGATGCACCGAAGATGGCTGGCGGAATGCCGGCCAGGCCTTTCGGCAACGCGACCAGGCCTGCGCCCAGCTGTTCATTGATCCGCAGCGGCAGGCGCAGTGCCACACCGGCCACGGTCAGGCTCAGCATTGCACCGTCGTTGACGCCCAGGCGATCGGCTTCGGACTTGGCCAGGGCCACGTAGGGGGCCGGGATGCGCTCTTGCACGGGCGCGGCGCGCGAGGAGCTCTCTTCGCTGCCGAACAGGTGGAAGAACGGTACTGCAGTCCAGCTACCACGGGCCGGGTTGAAGGCGCCCGGAATGGCGTTGAACCAGTTCAGGCGATCACCCTGCGACTCGATCAGGCGGATGCCTGGGTCACCGGCACGCAGGTGGCCACCGACTTCGTCCTGGAACTTGTTCCAGGCCTGCGGCGAGTTCCAGCCCGGCGACCAGGCGAAGGGCACCTGCTGACGGGGCTCGACCGAGCCCGAGTAACCTTCCATGGAGAAGGCGAACGCGGAGTCTTTGTCTTGCGGGGTGCGCGGTTCGTGCACGCTGATGTTGGCGCGCATGGCAGTACGGCCGGAGTAGCGCAGCGGCTCACGGGCAAGCTTCATGCCCTTGATGCGGAACGCAGCACTTGGCGCGGCGTTGACGATCCCGGCCAGTTGCGGCGCGGCTTCGGCGCAGGCGCTGGTGACGTGGTCCAGCTGGGTCCAGTCGACCGGCTTGTTGAGCAGGGTGGCACGCAGGGCGTGCATCCAGCGCCAGCCTTCGTGGATCTGGATGCTGCTGTCCAGGTAGGTCGGATCGAACACCTGGAAGAAGCGCTGGGCACGGCCTTCCTGGCTGACCAGGGTGCCGTCGCCTTCGGCGAACGATGCCGCTGGCAGGACCAAGTGGGCGCGATCGCTGGTGGCGGTCTTGGAGTGGTCGGCGACGATCACCACCTTGGCCGCAGCCAGGGCCGCGTCGACCTTGGCGGCCGGGAGGCGGGCGTACAGGTCGTTTTCCACAACCACGATGGCGTCGGCTTTGCCGCTGATCACTGCATCCAGCGCGGCATCCACCGAATCACCGCCGAGCATGGCCAGGCCGAGGCTGTTGGCCTCAGGCACGACCAGGCTCAGCGAGCCGTTCTTCTCGCGCAGCTTGAGCGCCTTGGCGATGTTGGCGGCCGCTTCGATCAGGGCCGGGTCGGCCAGCGAGGTACCGGCAACCACCAGCGGACGCTGGGCGGCGACCAGGGCATCGGCGATGCGCTGGGCCAGGGCCTTGGCGTCATCGTCCAGGCCTGCTACGGCCGGAGCGCTCGGGTCGATGGCATGGGCCACGGCAAAGCCCAGGCGCGCCAGGTCGGCGGGAGCTGCATGCACGCACTCTTCGGCGACGTCGTCGAGCTTGGTTTCAGCAAGGCTGGCGATGAACAGCGGGTACAGCGCGTGCTGGCCGATGTTTTTCACCGCAGCGTCGAGCCAAGGCTGTACGCGCATGGCGTCGGCCATGGCTTCGGCCTTGCCCTTGGTGGCCTGGCGCACGGCCAGGGCAACGCGGGCGGCGGTCTGGGTCAGGTCTTCACCGAGCACGAACACGGCGTCGTGATCTTCGATCTCACGCAGGGTCGGCACGGGCAGGGGGCTGGCGTTGAGTACATTCAGTGCCAGGCGGACACGGGCCAGTTCGCCGGCTTCCATACCCGAATAGAAGTACTCGGCACCGACCAGCTCGCGCAGGCCGTAGTTGCTTTCCAGGCTGGCGCGTGGCGAGCCGATACCGACGATGGTACGGCCGCGCAGCAGGTCGGCGGCCTTGTCCAGGGCGGCGTCGAGGCCCAGCTTGGTGCCATCGGCCAG
The DNA here is from genome assembly GCF_044900155.1 of Pseudomonas sp. NPDC088890. Lineage (NCBI taxonomy): Bacteria > Pseudomonadati > Pseudomonadota > Gammaproteobacteria > Pseudomonadales > Pseudomonadaceae > Pseudomonas > Pseudomonas sp. NPDC088890. Next base: position 32,682 of record NZ_JBJDNG010000002.1, read on the forward strand.
CTGTGGCTGGCGCGGGCGGTCCTTGCGGTTGACGTAGCCATAGCCGAAGCGGCCACGGTCGCACAGGAAGTACTGGTTGACCGAGCCGTTGAAGCGGTTCTCGATCCGGCGCAGTTCGCCGTAGCGCTCGCCCGGGCTGATGTTGCAGCCGCTCGAGCAGCCATGGCAGATGCTTGGGGCAAACTGCATGTCCCACTTACGGTTGTAGCGCTCGGAGTGGGTCTTGTCGGTGAACACACCGGTCGGGCAGACCTCGGTGAGGTTGCCGGAGAACTCGCTTTCGAGCACGCCGTCTTCAACGCGACCGAAGTACACGTTGTCGTGGGCGCCGTAGACACCCAGGTCGGTGCCGCCAGCGTAGTCCTTGTAGTAACGCACGCAGCGATAGCAGGCGATGCAGCGGTTCATTTCGTGGGAAATGAACGGGCCGAGGTCCTGGTTCTGGTGAGTACGCTTGGTGAAACGGTAACGGCGCTCGTTGTGGCCGGTCATCACCGTCATGTCTTGCAGGTGGCAGTGACCGCCTTCCTCGCAGACTGGGCAGTCGTGCGGGTGGTTGGTCATCAGCCATTCGACGACGCTGGCGCGAAACGCCTTGGACTCTTCATCTTCGATGGAGATCCAGGTGCCGTCGGAGGCAGGGGTCATGCACGACATGACGATACGACCACGGGTGTCGTTCTCGTCGGTGTACTGCTTGACCGCACACTGCCGGCAGGCACCGACGCTACCGAGCGCCGGGTGCCAGCAGAAATAAGGGATGTCGAGGCCGAGCGACAGACAGGCCTGTAACAGGTTGTCCGCACCGTTGACTTCGAGCGCTTTGCCGTCTACGTGGATAGTGGCCATGGTTCAAAGTTCTTCGTTGGCCCGCGTGAGCAGGCGTGGCTAATGGAAATCGGTGTGCCTGCGGCTCTGCCCGAGACACTCGGACGAGCCTGCGAGGCTGGCGGATGGCACGGACCACCCGCACGTGATCTTGTTATGCGCCGACCACGATCGGCCCGGTCGGGATTGGCTTGGCCAGGTTCGGGCGCAGGGCCTCGCTAGCGGATTGGCTGGCGACGCCGGCCTCGAACTCGGACCGGAAGTACTTGATGGCACTGCCCAATGGCTCGACGGCACCGGGTGCGTGAGCACAGAAGGTGCGGCCAGGGCCGAGGAAGTTGACCAGTCCCAGCAGGGTCTCGATGTCTTCGGCGCGGCCTTGGCCTTGCTCCAGCGAGCGCAGCATCTTCACGCTCCAGGGCAGGCCGTCACGGCATGGGGTGCACCAGCCGCACGATTCGCGGGCGAAGAACTCTTCCATGTTGCGCAGCAGCGAGACCATGTTGATGCTGTCATCGACTGCCATGGCCAGGCCCGTACCCATCCGCGTGCCGACCTTGGCGATGCCGCCGGCGTACATCTGTGCATCCAGATGTTCTGGCAGCAGGAACCCGGTACCGGCGCCGCCAGGCTGCCAGCACTTGAGCTTGAAGCCATCGCGCATGCCACCGGCGTAGTCCTCGAACAGCTCGCGGGCGGTAACGCCGAACGGCAGCTCCCACAGGCCGGGGTTCTTCACCTTGCCGGAGAAGCCCATCAGCTTGGTGCCGTGGTCTTCGCTGCCTTCGCGGGCCAGCGACTTGTACCAGTCGACGCCGTTGCCGACGATGGCCGGAACGTTGCACAGGGTTTCGACGTTGTTCACACAAGTCGGCTTGCCCCATACGCCCACGGCGGCAGGGAAGGGCGGCTTGGAACGCGGGTTGGCGCGGCGGCCTTCGAGCGAGTTGATCAGGGCGGTTTCTTCACCGCAGATGTAGCGCCCGGCACCGGTGTGCACGAACAGCTCGAAATCAAAACCGCTGCCCAGGATGTTCTTGCCCAGCAGGCCTGCGGCCTTGGCTTCATCGATGGCGCGGTTGAGGTTCTTGGCGGCGGTGGTGTACTCGCCACGCAGGAAGATGTAGCCACGGTAGGCCTTCAGGGCGCGGGCGCTGATCAGCATGCCCTCGACCAGCAGATGGGGCTGTTGCTCCATCAGCATGCGGTCCTTCCAGGTGTTTGGCTCCATTTCGTCCGCGTTGCACAGCAGGTAGCGGATGTTCATGGATTCGTCTTTGGGCATCAGGCCCCACTTCACCCCAGTGGGGAAGCCAGCGCCACCACGGCCCTTGAGGCCGGCGTCCTTGACGGTCTGGACGATATCGTCCTGGGACATCTGCGCCAGTGCCTTGCGGGCGGCGGCGTAGCCGTCCTTGGCCTGGTACTCGTCGAGCCAGACTGGCTCGCCGTCGTCACGCAGGCGCCAGGTCAGCGGGTGGGTTTCGGCTGCGCGCGCGATGCGGTTGGCCGGGCCGAAGGAAGTGATGGTCATACGTAACCCTCCAGCAGTTTGGTGACGCCAGCAGGCTGTACGTCGCCAAAGGTGTCATCGTCGATCATCAGCGCCGGGGCCTTGTCGCAGTTGCCCAGGCAGCACACCGGCAGCAGGGTGAAGCGCCCGTCTGCGGTGGTCTGGCCCAGGCCGATGCCCAGCTCGCTCTGGATCTGGCTGACGACCGATTCATGGCCGCCGATGTAGCAGACCATGCTGTCGCACACGCGAATGATGTGGCGGCCAACCGGCTGACGGAAGATCTGGCTGTAGAACGTAGCCACACCTTCGACGTCGCTGGCCGGGATGCCGAGGATCTCGCCGATCGCGTAGATGGCACCGTCTGGCACCCAGCCGCGCTGTTTCTGGACGATCTTCAGGGCTTCGATGGACGCCGCGCGCGGGTCCTCGTAGTGGTGCATCTCGTGCTCGATGGCCGAGCGCTCGGTTTCGCTCAGGGCGAAACGGTCGGTTTGGATAAGCGTGCTGTTCATGCTTAGCGGTCCACGTCAGCCATAACGAAGTCGATACTGCCCAGGTACGCGATCAAGTCCGCGACCATGCTGCCTTTGATCACCGAAGGGATCTGCTGCAGGTGCGGGTAGCTTGGGGTACGAATCCGGGTGCGGTAGCTCATGGTGCCGCCATCGCTCGTCAGGTAGTAACTGTTGATGCCCTTGGTCGCTTCGATCATCTGGAACGACTCGTTGGCCGGCATCACCGGGCCCCACGAGACTTGCAGGAAGTGCGTGATCAAGGTCTCGATGTGCTGCAGGGTGCGCTCTTTCGGTGGCGGCGTGGTCAGCGGGTGGTCCGCCTTGTACGGGCCTTCCGGCATGTTGCGCAGGCACTGGTCGATGATGCGGATACTCTGGCGCATCTCCTCGACCCGGACCATGCAGCGATCGTAGGCATCGCCGTTGTGGGCCAGCGGTACTTCGAACTCGAAGTTCTCGTAGCCGGAGTAGGGGCGGGCTTTCCGCAGGTCGAAGTCGCAACCGGTGGAACGCAGGCCGGCACCGGTGGTGCCCCATGCCAGCGCTTCCTGGGTGTTGTACGCGGCAACGCCGATGGTCCGGCCTTTGAGGATGCTGTTCTGCAGGGCCGCCTTGGTGTACTCGTCGAGACGCTTGGGCAGCCATTCGACGAAGTCCTTGACCAGCTTGTCCCAGCCACGCGGCAGGTCGTGGGCGACACCACCGATGCGGTACCAGGCCGGGTGCAGGCGGAAGCCGGTGATCGCTTCGATCACGGTGTAGGCGCGCTGGCGGTCGGTGAAGGTGAAGAACACCGGGGTCATGGCGCCGACGTCCTGGATATAGGTACCCAGGAACAATAGGTGGCTGGTGATGCGGAAGAATTCGGCGAGCATGATGCGAATCACGTCGACTTTCTGCGGCACCTGGATACCGGCGAGTTTCTCAACCGCGAGCACGTACGGCAGGTTGTTCATCACCCCGCCGAGGTAGTCGATACGGTCGGTGTAGGGGATGAAGCTGTGCCAGGACTGACGCTCGGCCATCTTCTCGGCACCCCGGTGGTGGTAGCCGATGTCCGGGACGCAGTCGACGATCTCTTCGCCGTCCAGCTGCAGGACGATACGGAACGCACCGTGCGCGGACGGGTGGTTGGGGCCAAGGTTGAGGAACATGTAGTCCTCGTTGGCGCCCTGGCGCTTCATGCCCCAGGCTTCCGGGTTGAAGCGAGCCGATTCCTCTTCAAGCTGCTGCTTGGCCAGGGTCAGGCTGTAGGGATCGAACTCAGTGGCGCGGGCAGGGTAGTCCTTGCGCAGCGGGTGACCTTCCCAGGTCGGCGGCATCATGATCCGGCTCAGGTGCGGGTGGCCGGCAAAGTCGATGCCGAACATGTCCCAGACTTCACGCTCGTACCAGTTGGCGTTTGGCCAGATGCCGGTCACGGTCGGCAGGTTCAGGTCGCCTTCGCTGAGCGCGACCTTGATCATCACGTCGCTGTTACGCTCGACCGACAGCAGGTGGTAGAACACGCTGAAATCGGCGGCGGGCAGGCCGCGGCGCTGGGTGCGCAGGCGTTCGTCGACGCCGTGCAGGTCGTACAGCATGCTGTAGGGCTTGGCGACGCCGCGCAGGAAGGTGAGCACCTCTTTGAGCTGGGCGCGCTTGACCCACAGCACTGGCATGCCGGTGCGGGTCTCTTGGGCGACGAATGCTTCGGCGCCAAAACGGTTGTTCAGTTCGACGACCACATCTTGGTCGTCAGCCTTGTAAGGCGGAATGAAAATAGCGTTGTCCGCTGTCATGGTCTCGGTCGCTTTGGGTCAACGTAGAGAATGAAGCCAGGCCGCCGGCTCCAGGGGGAGCGGGCGGCAGGTCGCTGGATCAGACTTCGTCGGGGCTGCGCAGGTTGGTTACCGCGATACGCTGTTCGCGACGCAGGTCTTTCTGGGCAGGCATCTCGGCACGGTAAATGCCTTGATCACCAACCACCCAGGAAAGCGGGCGTCGCTCCTGTCCGATCGATTCCTGCAGCAGCATCAAGCCTTGCAAGAACGCCTCAGGGCGTGGCGGGCAGCCAGGTACGTAGACATCCACGGGGAGGAACTTGTCGACCCCCTGAACGACCGAGTAAATGTCGTACATGCCACCGGAGTTGGCGCACGAACCCATGGAGATGACCCATTTAGGTTCGAGCATCTGCTCATACAGGCGCTGGATGATCGGCGCCATCTTGATGAAGCAGGTCCCGGCGATGACCATGAAGTCGGCCTGACGCGGCGAGGCCCGGATGACTTCGGCGCCGAAGCGGGCGATGTCGTGGGGTGCCGTGAAGGCCGTGGTCATTTCCACGTAGCAGCAGGACAGGCCGAAGTTGTACGGCCAGAGGGAGTTCTTGCGCCCCCAGTTGACCGCGCCACGCAGGACATCTTCGAGTTTCCCCATGTAGATGTTCTTGTGGACCTGGTCCTCTAGCAGTTGGTCGGTGACGGTTTCCCGCTCACCGACCGGATACTGCTCGTTGGGCGCATCCGGATCGATTCTGGTGAGATTGTATTGCATGCCAAAGCCTCATTGTTTCAGCTTCGCTTGCCGCTTGCGGCGACCTTCGGGAGCCCAATCAAGTGCCCCGACGCGCCATAGGTAGACAAGACCTGCCAACAGAATTGCTATGAAAACGAGTGCTTCGACGAATCCGGTCCAGCCGCTTTCGCGGACGGACACAGACCATGCAAAGAGAAAGAGGGCTTCGATATCGAAGATCACGAACAGCATCGCGACCAGATAGAATTTGGCGGACAGGCGCAGGCGGGCGCTGCCTACGGGCAGCATGCCGGATTCGAAGGGTTCGTTCTTGGCGCGGCCCCAGGCCTTGCTACCGAGCAGGCTGGACAGACCGAGCATGAAGGCGCACAGGCCGACGACACCCAGGAGGAAGATGGCAAAGCCCCAGTTGTGGGCGATGAGTCCTGCCGAATCGGACATGCTAGAGATCCTTATACAGAGACCCAGCTCTGCAGTCTGAAATAAGTAAAGCGGCGACGTGGTGTCGCAGGTGCAGTGACCAAATGTCGCAGCTGAATCAATCGCGCTGATTTTATGGGTAAACCCAGTGCAAGTAAAATTTCTGTCGCAAATTTATTCGTAGGATTAAGAACAAAAAACTTTTGTAACTGGCTGAAAGCCTTGGTATTCGGGCATTACGCCTGCTTTTGTTAATTATGTTTCTTGCCTCGCGTAACGACTTGTAAGTTGCGTAATGATAATCAATATCATTTGATTTGAGCCGGTTAACTTTACCGGGTCTGAGCCTTGCAAAGTTCATTGGGCACACCTCGCTACTTGCAAATGCGAAAAACTCTCGTTCTAGCAGTTTTGCGCACCGCGTGCCCCGCTCTGGATCAATACTTTACCGATTAAGCCGCGTGCGGCCGACGACGCGATCGCCCATTGGCCGAGCCAGTAGGCGAGGATGATAAGGTACTGCGCCGCAGGAAACGGGCTGACGAAGCGGTCGATCCCGATCAGGCTGTCGGAGAACACGAACAGGCAAGCACCTAGCGCTGCCAGGCCACCGCAGGCCAGAGCGCGCCAGAGCATTGCGCTGATCACCAGGGCGTACAACGCCACCGGTAGCAACAGGGGACCTAGGCCGTGGCTGGCGAGCAGGTAGAACAACCCGCTGCCAGCGACCGCGGCGAGCAACAGGGCGGGCAGGGTGCTTTGGCGGTTTTGGCTGTAATAGCCGCGCAGGTAGGCCAGGTGAGCAAAAAGAAACGCGCCCAGACCGAACACGAACAGATCCGCTGGAATAGCCAGGAATATGTCGCCCAGTACCGAAAAACCAAGGCCGATCATGATCCAGCGGCGGTAGGTCGTGGCCGGAGTGGTTCGCAGCCAGAGGATCAGGGCTAGCACCGGGACCGGTTTGGCCAGCAGGGCGAGCACAGCGTTGCCGCTGGCCAGCGCATATAGATAGAGGGCAGCGGCGACCAGGGCCAAAACCAACAGGCTGAATGGGCGGGACATGGGCAGTCCTTGCTGTAGTTATGGGGCAAGCATAGACCCTAACCTCTGTTGCTGCCCGTATCCGCCTCGACACGGGCAAGCCCGCTCAGGTCATGCGCCGATGTCAAATGTGGCGCATGACCTGTAGCGGCGGGCTTGCCCGCGATGAGGCCAGTACAGACGCAGACGACAAAAGGCCCGGGCACCTCAACGGTGGCCCGGGCCTTCTTCATTTCAGCAGCAAGCCACTCTCTATCAGTGGAACTGCTCTTCCTCAGTCGAACCGGTCAGCGCGGTCACCGACGAAGCGCCACCCTGGATCACCGTGGTCATGTCATCGAAGTAACCGGTGCCCACTTCCTGCTGGTGCGCGACGAAGGTGTAGCCTTTAGCCGCGTCAGCAAACTCTTGCTCTTGCAGTTTGACGTAGGCGGTCATGTCGTTGCGGGCGTAGTCGTGCGCCAGGTTGAACATGCCGTGCCACATGTTGTGGATGCCAGCCAGGGTGATGAACTGGTGCTTGTAGCCCATGGCCGACAGTTCGCGCTGGAACTTGGCGATGGTGGCATCGTCCAGGTTCTTCTTCCAGTTGAACGAAGGCGAGCAGTTGTACGACAGCAGTTGGTCTGGGTATTCCTTCTTGATCGCCTCGGCGAAACGACGCGCTTCGTCCAGGTCCGGCTTGGCGGTCTCACACCAGATCAGGTCGGCGTACGGCGCGTAGGCCAGGCCGCGAGCAATGGCCTGGTCGAGGCCGGCACGCACCTTGTAGAAGCCTTCACGGGTGCGCTCACCGAGCACGAACGGCTGGTCGTACGGGTCGCAGTCGCTGGTCAGCAGGTCGGCTGCGTTGGCGTCGGTACGGGCCAGGATGATGGTCGGTACGCCGGCAACGTCGGCAGCCAGACGTGCAGCGACCAGCTTTTGTACGGCTTCCTGGGTCGGTACCAGTACCTTGCCGCCCATGTGACCGCATTTTTTCACCGAAGCCAGCTGGTCTTCGAAGTGCACGCCAGCGGCGCCCGCTTCGATCATGTTCTTCATCAGCTCGTAGGCGTTCAGCACGCCGCCGAAACCGGCTTCAGCGTCGGCCACGATTGGCGCGAAGTAGTCGATGTAGCCTTCGTCACCTGGGTTCTTGCCCGCTTTCCACTGAATCTGGTCGGCGCGGCGGAACGAGTTGTTGATGCGCTTGACCACGGTCGGAACCGAGTCGACCGGGTACAGCGACTGGTCGGGGTACATCGACTCGGCCGAGTTGTTGTCGGCGGCAACCTGCCAGCCGGACAGGTAGATAGCCTGGATGCCGGCCTTGACCTGCTGAACAGCCTGGCCGCCGGTGAGGGCGCCCATGCAGTTGACGAAATCTTTTTCAGGGCGGAAAGAGGGGTGGGCACCTTGGGTGACCAGCTTCCACAGTTTTTCTGCACCCACCTGGGCCAGGGTGTGCTCCGGTTGCAGCGAGCCACGCAGGCGAACGACATCAGCGGCCGTGTAGGTACGGGTCACGCCTTTCCAGCGCGGGTTCTCGGCCCAGTCTTTCTCGAGGGCTGCAATTTGCTGTTCGCGTGTCAGTGCCATGGAAATAAACCTCGTCGCATCGATCTTGGGGTAATTGTGCTGATGCTCAAAAGTCGCGGATCAGAGGCCTGGCGGCTGTCCTGTTCGGCGGTGTTGCGACGGCGAACGCGAAGGCTCGAAGGGGAAGGAGGTGCAGCGTGGGTCAGCGATGGCTGCAGGTCGGCTCGTGGATGCCTTGCTGCGGTGCGACATGGCTTGCCTGGTGACTGCGGTGATGCGCTTCCGTCCCTCGGGACAACTTCTCGTTGCAGTCGCAATCCGGTCGAACCGCCTTGTGGGCCGTATAGACACGAGGCGCCTCCAGGGGTGGGAGGAACGCGCCTCGAAGACCCTTGCCAGGGCCTCTGATTAGCGGGAGCGAGGCCATCATGCCCTTGGCAAAAAGTACCTGTCAAATGTTTTGTAGTGCTTTTTTCTGGTTACTACATCTTTGGTCTAATGCGACTCGGCAGTCAGTTTCAAGGCCTTTGGTCGAGGCCTTGAATTGCCTGGGATCAGTCCAGAAGGTCGACTTTGACACGCAATGTCATGTTTTCACCGCGCTGGGTGCTGTAACTGAGGCTTGACGGGTTGCGCTCGGCTTGGCTTTGCTGATTGAACCCGGCCAGGGTGATCCATTCGCCGAGCTTGCCGGTAACGGTTGTGTCGGTGCTTTGCACTTTCACTACATCGGGACGTTCGCTACTCATTCGATCATTATTGCTGCTGATTGCCAGGCGAACCGTCTCACCGCTGAGGCTCGGCGTGACGTAGAAACCCTGGGTCACGTTGCGGTATTCGGTGTTGGTCTGGATGCGCCCGTAGCCGTCGGTACTGCTGCTGGTGATGGGGATGCTTTGGCCGACCTGGATCAATGCCGGCTGGCCTTCGCTGGCCTGCACTTGCTGCATGCCGCCGTCGCGATTGGCGGTGCCATAGCGGATGACCCGGGCGGTGCCGCGGTTGTCCTGGAAGTTGCTGTCGTTGTTGTCGACGCTGATCAGCAGGCGCTTGGGGGCGGTATCGAGTTGTTGCAGCAGGGTGCGCAGGTCGTCGATGCGCTCCGGCTCGGCGTTGACGATCAACTTGTTCTCGAAGGCGCTGACGCTGCCGTCCTTGCCCAGGAAGGCCTGGGCGGTGGGCAGCAGTTCGGCGCTGCTGCGGTGCTGAAGCGGCACGACCTCGGTGGCGGCCTGGGCGTTGAGGCTCGCAGCCAACAGCAGGGAAGCGATGAGGGGGCGTAGCGGCATGTCCATGATCTCCGCGGGTGGAATGGACATGATGGCAAATTTGTACGGGTCTTGCCGGGTGTGGATCACACCGAAACGCTTTTATGTCGGCACTGCCCGCTCTGAACCTTTGTCTTGCCCAGGCAGTCGCAGCCAATGTGGCAACAGGGTCCTCATTATGAAGCGCTATCCAATCTTGCTGTTCTGCCTGCTCACCCACGCCGCCTTGGCGGCCCAGGAGCCGTTGCGCATCAAGTCGCTGCAGCGCTGCGCCGATTTGCTCAGCGAAGACCGGCAACAATGGTGTCTCCATGCCCAGGGCCTGGGCGTACAAACGCCTACCGTCTGGCTTGCCGGTCAGCGCCTCCCTGACGGCGATGTCCAGCGCCAGGGCGATAACCTGACATTTACCCTCACCGGCGCACACCAGCCCAGCGCACCGCTGTGGCTGGAATCTGCCGGTGAGAAGAGTAACCCCGTCTGGCTTAGCCGCCAGCGCAGCCATGTAGTGGCCGCCACTGCTGATGAAGTGGCAAAGAACATGGATGGCCTGACCACCTACCTGGACCTGGTCAGCCTGCTGATCGAGGAAAAACACCCGGGCTTGCAGGAAGCCCAACGCATCGCCGACAAGTACGGCGCCAAGGTGGTCGGCGCCATCGCGCCACTCAACGTCTATCAGTTGCGCCTACCTGTGCATGACTTGATCCAACGTGACGCGATGATCCTGCGCATGGGCAGCGAGGCCAGTGTCGATGCGCTGATCATCGAAGAGTCAGCCCCGGAGCGTGGCGAAGAAAGCACAGGGCCGTCTCGGCAGGCGATCAACCAGGCAGACGAGTGGGCCGCCAACCGCTTCATGGACGCGCTGTATTTCTACCAGCGGCGGATCCAGGCCTCGGCAATACCGGTCAAGCCGGTACGCATTGGCGTGATCGAGCGTGAGGTCGACTTCGATGCCCCAGCCTTTACCGGCTATCGCGGGCCTTGCCCGCAGGGGCAAACCTGCGTCTACGCCCGCGACGGTGACAAGGCTGAAAGCCACGGCAGCCATGTTGCTGGAATCCTCGCCGGACAGGGCGCCGAAGGTGGCTTTCTGACTGGCCTTGGCAAGGCCAGCCCAGGCTTCGAGGTCATCGTCGAACGTAACTCCGACGCTGGGATCACCGCCAACATCGCCGCTTCGGTGAACTTGGTCGAGGATGGCGCACGGGTGCTGAACTGGAGCTGGGGTATCCATCGGGTCGGGGCGAAGGACGTGCAGGGCGATGAGGTCGATTCGCTGGTGCGCTCGGGGCTTGCCATGAGCGGCTATGAAGAGTTGCTCGAGGAGTTCTTCCTGTGGCTGCGCAAGGCCCATCCCGAGGTGATCGTGGTCAATTCGGCGGGCAATGGCGCGTCTTGGTCGGGCACTGACGAATACCGCCTGCCGTCGTCGTTCGTCACCGACCAGTTGCTGGTGGTCGGTGGTCATCAGCGCAGTGACAAGGGCGTGCCAGTGACCGATCCGCAGCATGTGCGCAAGCGGCAAAGCTCCAACATCGATATGCGCGTGGATGTCAGCGCCGCCGCCTGTATCCGTTCGGCGCAGGCCAGTGAGGCGCATTGCGGTACCTCCTATGCCACGCCGCTGGTGACCGCCACGGTGGCGGCGATGCTGTCGATCAACCCTAGCTTGACCCCCGAGCAAGTGCGCATGCTGCTGCGGCGCAGCGCGCTGACCCTGGGCCTGGAGCAAGACTTCGAGGCCATGGACGCCGAGGACCTGACTGCGCCGATTTTGCCGTCGGAGCGCAATGGCCAGCTCAATCACCCAGACTTGGGCCGATCGGCGCGGCTGGACATGCAGCGCGCCCTGGATCTAGCGGTGCAGAGCCTGCAGCGGGTGCGCTGAGCCGCGCAAGGGTGGCCGCTGTAGGACAAATTCCGTAACATCGCTGACCCTGTCGCGGGGCAAGCCCGCTCCCGCGCTGTCGCTTGAGATCGTGGGAGCGGGCTAGCCCCACGATGGGGTCAGCCACAGACACCTTCGCAGGAACTTCATGAAACCCGCCCGATTACGCGCCGACATCCTCGCCGGCCTGACCACCTCTTTTGCCCTGGTCCCGGAATGCATCGCCTTCGCCCTGGTCGCCCATCTCAACCCGCTGATGGGCCTGTACGGCGCCTTCATCATTTGCACCTTGACGGCATTGTTCGGCGGTCGTCCCGGGATGATTTCCGGCGCTGCGGGTTCCATGGCGGTGGTGATCGTCGCCCTGGTGGTGCAGCACGGCGCCCAGTACCTGCTGGCCACGGTACTACTGGGAGGGGTACTGATGATCCTGTTCGGCGCGCTACGCTTGGGCAAGTTGGTGCGCCTGGTGCCGTATCCGGTGATGCTGGGCTTCGTCAATGGCCTGGCGATTGTCATCGCCTTGGCCCAACTTGAGCATTTCAAGAGCGGCGAGCAGTGGCTCAGTGGCTCGCCGCTGTACCTGATGATCGGTCTGGTGGCGCTGACCATGCTGGTGGTCTACGTCTTGCCGCGGCTGACCCGCGCCGTGCCGCCGGCGTTGGTGGCGATCCTCGGGGTGGGGCTGCTGGTGTACCTGCTCGATCTACCGACCCGCACCCTGGGCGATATGGCCCATATCGCGGGCGGCCTGCCCCAGCTGGCCTGGCCGGACGTGCCATGGACTCTGGAAACCCTGAAGATCATTGCTCCTTACGCGCTGCTGATGGCCATGGTCGGCCTGCTGGAGACCCTGCTGACCCTCAACCTGACCGATGAGATCACCGAAAGCCGCGGCTTTCCCGACCGTGAGTGCGTGGCCCTGGGTGCGGCCAACATGGTTTCGGGGATGTGCGGTGGCATGGGCGGCTGCGCGATGATCGGCCAGACCGTGATCAACCTCAGCTCCAACGGCCGTGGCCGGCTGAGTGGGGTGGTCGCCGGGGGCATGATCCTGCTGTTCGTGCTGTTCCTGTCGCCGCTGATCGAGCGCATCCCGCTGGCGGCGCTGGTCGGGGTGATGTTCGTGGTGGCCCAGCAGACCTTCGCCTGGGCCTCTTTGCGCGTGCTGCACAAGGTGCCGGTCAGCGATGTGTTGGCGATCATTGCGGTCACCGTGGTCACGGTGTTCACCGATCTGGCTACAGCGGTGCTGTTCGGGATCGTCATCGCGGCGGTCAACTTTGCCTGGCAGCATGCCCGTGAGCTGTATGCCGACAGCCATGACGATGGTGAAGGCGGCAAGCGTTACCAGGTGCATGGCACGTTGTTCTTTGCCTCGACCACGCCGTTTCTCAATCAGTTCGACCCGGCGGGCGATCCGCCCAGCGTGACGCTCGATTGCAAGCACCTGAGCTTTGTCGACTACTCGGCGGTGGCGGCGTTGCAGACCTTGCGCGAACGCTATGCCAAGGCCGGCAAGCACCTGCGGGTGGTGCATCTGTCGGAGCGCTGCAAGAAACTGTTGAAGCGCGCGGGCGAGCAGCACTGATGCATCGCGGGGCAAGCCCGCTCCCACGCAGCCACAGGTAGTGCGTGGGGCGGGCTTGGACCGCGATGGGTTCAGGATTCCCCGCGGTTCTTTTTCACGATCGCCTCGGCGATGTTCGCCGGCGCCTCGCCATACTTGGTGAACTCCATGGTATAGCTGGCCCGCCCCTGGGTCATCGAGCGCATCTGCGTCGAATAACCAAACATTTCACCCAGTGGCACTTCGGCGCGGATGACCTTGCCGGCCGGGGTTTCCTCGCCTTCCTGAATCATCCCGCGACGGCGGCTGAGGTCGCCAATGATGTCGCCCTGGTACTCCTCAGGCGTAACCACCTCAACCTTCATCACCGGCTCCAGCAGCACCGCGCCGCCTTTGCTGGAAAGCTGCTTGGTGGCCATCGAGGCGGCGATCTTGAAGGCCATTTCGTTGGAGTCGACATCGTGGTACGAGCCGTCGAACACGGCGGCCTTGAGGTTGATCAGCGGATAGCCGGCGAGCACGCCGTTTTGCATCTGCTCCTCGATGCCTTTCTGGATCGCCGGTATGTACTCGCGTGGAATCACCCCGCCGACCACCTCGTTGATGAACTGCAAGCCTTCCTTGCCTTCTTCTCCTGGGGCGAAGCGAATCCAGCAATGGCCATACTGGCCACGGCCACCGGACTGGCGGACGAACTTGCCTTCGATCTCGCAGGTGTTGCGAATTTTCTCGCGGTAGGCCACCTGTGGCTTGCCAATGTTGGCCTCGACGCCGAACTCGCGGCGCATGCGGTCGACGATGATGTCCAGGTGCAGCTCACCCATGCCGGAGATGATGGTCTGCGCGGTTTCTTCGTCGGTCTTGACCCGGAATGAAGGATCTTCCTGGGCCAGCTTGCTCAGGGCGATGCCCATTTTTTCTTGGTCGGCCTTGGTCTTTGGCTCCACCGCCACCGAAATCACCGGATCGGGGAAGTCCATCCGTTCGAGAATGATCGGTTTGTTGATGTCGCACAGGGTGTCGCCGGTGGTGACATCTTTCATGCCGATCAGCGCGGCGATATCGCCAGCGCAAACGTCCTTGATCTCGGCACGCTGGTTGGCATGCATCTGCACCATGCGGCCGATGCGTTCCTTCTTGCCCTTGACCGAATTGAGCACGGCATTGCCGGAGCTGAGCACGCCGGAATACACCCGGGCGAAGGTGAGGGTGCCGACGAACGGGTCGGTGGCGATCTTGAAGGCCAGCGCCGAGAACGGCTCGTTGTCGTCGGCATGACGTTCCAGATGCTTGTCTTCGTCGTCGGGGTCGGTGCCATTGATCGCCGGAATTTCGCTAGGCGCGGGCAGGTAGTCGATCACCGCGTCGAGCATCAGCGGCACGCCTTTGTTCTTGAACGAGGAGCCGAGCACTGCCGGCACGATCTGGTTAGCGATGGTGCGCTGACGCAGGCCGGCCTTGATCTGCTCGGTGCTCAGCTCTTTGCCGTTGAGGTACAGCTCCGTGAACTCGTCGTTGGCCTCGGCGGCGGCTTCGATCATGTGCGCACGCCATTCGTCGGCCAGCGGCTTGAGCTCTGCGGGGATTTCTTCCTCGCGATAGCTGGCGCCGTTGTCGGTGTCGTTCCAGTAGATGGCTTTCATCTTCACCAGGTCGATCTGGCCGATGAAGTTTTCCTCGCTGCCAATCGCCAGTTGGATCGGCACCGGATGGTGGCCCAGACGCTGGTCGATCTGTTTGACCACGCGCAGGAAGTCGGCGCCCTGGCGGTCCATCTTGTTGATGTAGGCCAGGCGCGGCACATGGTACTTGTTGGCCTGGCGCCAGACGGTCTCGGACTGCGGCTCGACCCCGTCGGCGCCACTGAATACCACCACCGCGCCATCGAGCACGCGCAACGAGCGCTCCACCTCGATGGTGAAGTCGACGTGACCGGGGGTATCGATGATGTTGAAGCGGTATTTGTTGGCGAACTGCTTGGTCGAGCCCTGCCAGAAGGCGGTGGTCGCCGCTGAGGTGATGGTGATGCCGCGCTCCTGTTCCTGGGCCATCCAGTCCATGGTCGCGGCGCCATCGTGCACCTCGCCCATCTTGTGGTTGACCCCGGTGTAGAACAGGATGCGTTCGGTGGTGGTGGTTTTGCCGGCATCGACGTGGGCGACGATGCCGATATTGCGGTACAGCTCAATGGGCGTAGTGCGGGCCATGGTCAGTCACCTGTGGGTGAATGCGCGGGGAGGGGTACTCCCAAGGTAGCAGACCGTTGACGGCCTGTTGCCCGTTGACCCGATCAAGCGAGGAGCGGTCTCAGTCAGCTTGCGCTTGCAACTGCCAGATGCCGTCGACTTCACGTGCCAGACCGCTAGCGGCCAGCAAAACCACCAGGCGTGGGTGCAGGGCGGCATCGGTGAAGCCCTTGACGCAGTTAAGGTCGAGCTCGCCGGTCAGTTTCATGTCGGTCTTGGTGTACGACAGCCAGGCCTTTTTAAGGAATTGCAGCACGTCACTGCCCGCAGTGTTGGCAAAGCGGCGGTGGGCTTGGCGGCCGTCGAACTCGAAGCTGTGTTGATGGCTGTAGCTGCTTTCGTCGCCATTGCCTTCGACGCAGCGGTGGCAGCGGCACGGGCCATCGGCAAAGGCAGTGCGCAGGTAGCTGTTGAAGTCCACTACGGGCTTGAGGGTCAGGCGTTTGTCGACCTCGAACAGGTCGGCGATCAGGGGTTCTTCGGCGCTCACTCGGTGTCCTCGTGTGGTGTGGCGTGCATCGGCGGGCACCCTAACAGATCGGCGCTTTGCAGGCCATGCGCTTGGTCTGGCGATCGATGTCGTCAGCGCCGCCTTCATCGCGGGGCAAGCCCGCTCCCACGAGGCTTGCGTATCCCACCGCTGATGAGTAGCCAGCACGCCACCGGTCGAGGCGCAGGCATTCATGAGGCTCAAGCGTGTGTCGTAGGAGGCGCAGGCTTTCACGAGGCTCAAGCGTGTGTCGTAGGAGGCGCAGGCATTCACGAGGATCAAATGTGTGATTGTGTGATGTAGGAGGCGCAAACGTGTGTCGTGGGAGCGGGCTTGTCCCGCGATAGGGGGCTAGAGACAACAGGTGACAGCTGCCGTACCCTATGCGCCCCCGGCGTGGAGCACGCCGATCCCTATCGATGAGGCAACCCGATTGAGCAAGTACCCGTATATCGCCACCGTGACCGTCAGCACCGAAGACCGCGGAGGCGACGTCGAGGCGTCGGAAAATGCCAACATCCGTGTTGGCCTTGAGGCTGTGACCGAAACCCTGAAGAAGGTGCATTTCGTCGGCGCCCTGGCAGCCCCGGAAAAGCCGGCTACCCACATCTGCGTCACCCTGGAAAACGGCCTCGTCTATTACGGCCCGATCGTCAACGGTCACGCCGAACTCGAAGGCGGCTGGATCGCCTTCGAATCCGACATGCTCACCCCTGAAGAGCTGGGCCTGTAAGCCTCAGTCCAACTGCGCCAGGCACTGCTCGAGGATATCCAGGCCCTCTTCGAGCACTGCCGGCTCGATGGTCAGCGGTGCCAGCAGGCGAATGATGTGCCGCGCCTTGCCACTGGGCATCAACAGCAGCCCCTTGGCCCGCGCCGCTTGCAGCAGCTTGGCCAGTTGCGCAGGCGCCGGGCTGCCATCGGCATTGACCAGTTCGATGCCGCGCATGGCGCCAACGCCGGTCAGGCGGCCGAGCGAAGCGCTCAACCCAGATGACTTCCAGCGTTGATAGCGGCTGACGATGGCTTGCTCCTGACGCTCGCCCCAGGTCGCCAGGTTCTCATCGCTCATCTGCGCAAGGCTGGCCAGGGCCGCCGCGCAGGCAATTGGGTTACCTGAATAGGTGCCGCCCAGCCCGCCCTTTGGCAACGCGGCCATCAGCGCCTTGCGCCCGACCACCGCACCCAACGGCATGCCGCCAGCGATGCTCTTGGCCAGCAGCAGCAAATCCGGCTCGATGCCCAGGCGTGGGAAAGCAAAGCGCTGCCCGGTGCGGCCAAAGCCCGATTGGATTTCATCGATGATGATCAAGATCCCGTGCTCGTCGCACAAGCGCCGCAGGGCTTGGGCGAAGGCCGGATCAAGCGCCAGGAAACCGCCTTCGCCCTGTACCGGTTCGAGAATGAACGCAGCCACGTCTTCGACCGCCAGCTCGACACTGAACAGCCGCTCCAGGGCTTTTAGCGCCTGCTCGCAGGTGACCCCGGTGTCGGCGCTGGGGTAGGGCAGGTGATAGACCGGCCCTGGCAAATCACCGACCCGTTGCTTGTACGGAGCGACCTTGCCATTGAGGTTGAGGGTGGCCAGGGTGCGACCGTGGAAGGCGCCGTCAAAGGCGATGATGGCGCGTTTGCCGGTGGCGCCACGGGCCACTTTCAGGGCGTTTTCCGCAGCTTCCGCGCCGCTGTTGGTGAGCATGCCGGCCAGCGGGTAGCTGACCGGCACGAACGCGCGCAATTGCTCCATCAGTTCAAGGTAGGGGCCATGCGGTGCAGCGTTGAAGGCGTAGTGGGTCAGACGCGTGGCCTGGGTCTGGATCGCCTCGACCACCGCCGGGTTGCAGTGGCCCAGGTTAAGCACACCAATACCGCCGACAAAGTCGATGTAGCGTTTACCGTCGGTATCCCAGACTTCTGCATTACGCCCATGGGAAAGTGTAATGGGGTGAACTATGGCAATCGATTGGCTGATACTTTCCAGATTCATGAGCACGCGGACCTTGTTCGAGTTTGTTGATATCCAAACGCGACTTGGGGGGTGTCGGCAAACGAATTATTCGATTGCGATCATTCCATAGATTCTGGAAGTCAGGGCCGTTCGCTTCGCGGGCAAGCCCGCTCCTACAGGTACTTCGCCGCCCCTAGAGCGACGCCGAACCTGTAGGAGCGGGCTTGCCCGCGAAAAGGCCAGAAAAGACTCAGCCATCCTCAGCCACTCCTTCCAGAATCCACTGCACAAAGGCCCGAACCTTCGGCACCTCGGCGGCATGCTCGGCATGGGCAATGAAGTGCCGGCCATTGCTCGGCACCGGATGGTCCCAGGCCACCACCAGCTTGCCTTCGCTCAGCTCTTCGGCCACCAGATAGCGTGGGATCAGCGCGATCCCGCAGCCGGCGATGGCGGCGCGAATGCACAGGTAGAAAGTGTCGAAACGCGGCCCGTGGTAGCTGTTCTGGCTGTGCAGGCCAAGCCCGAGAAACCACTCATGCCAAGCCTCTGGCCGTGAGGCGCATTGCAGCAGGCGATGTTCGGTCAGCGCCTGGGCGCTGTCAAAGCGTGAGCGCGCCAACAGCTCTGGCGCGCACACCGGCACGACTTCTTCGCTGAACAGCTCGATGCAGGTGGCGCCCGGCCAGGTGCCCTGGCCAAAGAAAAACGCGATGTCAGCCTTGGCCTGCACCAGGTCAAAGGGTTCCAGTTCATTGCGGATATCCAGGTGGATCCGTGGGTAGCGTTCGCCAAAGCCCTTGAGCCGGGGTACCAGCCAGCGCGCGCCAAAGGTTGGCTGGGTGGCGATGCGCAGCACTTCGGTTTCGTCGCCGTAGCTGAGGATGTAGCGGCTGGAGATGTCGATCTGGGTGAGGATCTTGTTCACCTCGGCCAGGTACAACGCCCCTGCCGGGGTGAGGTGCAGGCGCCGGCGAATGCGCTGGAACAGCGCGTGCGAGAGCATGTCCTCAAGCTGCGCCACCTGCTTGCTGACCGCGCTTTGGGTCAGGTGCAGCTCTTGCGCCGCGCGGGTGAAACTCAGGTGACGGGCAGCGGCCTCGAAGCATTGCAGGGCTGTGGTGGAGGGCATCAGGCGTTTGGACATGATGGGTCTATTACCGAGCGAAAAAGGAAGAAGTTCATTCCGAACCGGAATCATGTACGTCGAAAAGGTCGTTTGTTGGTCACGCCCTATAGATTAATACTGACCCGGATCAATGATGACAACCGCTTATGGCAAGAGGAGGCAAAAGGCGCATCGGCGGCATCCTCACAACAACAAGAAACGCGCGATAACGATTAATAAGAATTCTGCTCCAAGTTCAGCCGCCCGTGCGGCGGCCGACCCATTCGAGGGTTTTTCATGGCTTCGCTACAAAACAAAAAACAGCGTTCCCTGCAACACGGCTTGACCTCCCGCCAGGTGTCGATGATCTCCATCGCCGGCATCATCGGCGCTGGCCTGTTCATCGGCTCTTCCAACGCCATCGCCACCGCCGGCCCGGCGATTCTGATTTCCTACGCCATGACCGGCCTGCTGGTGCTGCTGGTGATGCGCATGCTTGGCGAAATGGCGATTGCCAACCCTAACAGCGGCTCCTTTTCCACGTACGCAACCGAGGCCATCGGCCCGTGGGCGGGCTTTACCATTGGCTGGTTGTACTGGTGGTTCTGGGTATTGATCATTCCGGTCGAGGCCATCGCTGGCGCGGACATCCTGCATGCCTACTTCCCGGGCGTGCCCTCGTGGTTGTTCGCCTTTTTGATCATGATCGTGCTGTCGTGCACCAACCTGGTCAGCGTGAAGAACTTCGGTGAATTCGAGTACTGGTTTGCCTTGATCAAGGTGATTGCCATCGTCGCCTTCATCGGCATCTGCAGCATGGCCGTCTTTGGCGTCTGGCCATTGGCCGAGCGCTCCGGGGTCAGCCAGCTGTGGGCTAACGGCGGCTTCATGCCCAACGGATTTGGCACGGTGCTGGGTGGGGTGTTGATCACCATCTTCTCGTTCTTTGGCGCTGAGATCGTCACCATCGCCGCCGATGAAACCGCCAACCCGAAAGACAAGATCCGCCGCGCCACCAACCTGGTGGTGTACCGCATTGCCATCTTCTACCTGGCGTCGATCTTCCTGGTGGTGTCGCTGGTGGCGTGGAATGACCCAGGCTTGAAAGCCGTTGGTTCATTCCAACGGGTACTGGAAGTGCTCAACGTGCCGGGGGCCAAACTGGTGGTCGACCTGGTGGTGTTGGTTGCCGTCACCAGCTGCATGAACTCAGGCCTCTACACCGCCTCGCGGATGCTCTACTCGCTGGGCTCGCGTGGCGAAGCACCGCGGATGATCAAGCGCGTTTCGGGCAATGGTGTACCGACCGTGGCGGTGCTGCTGTCGACTTTGGCAGGCTTTGCTGGTTGCCTGGTCAACTACGTGTTCCCTGGCAAGGTGTTCGGCTTCTTGCTCTCGACCACTGGCGCCATTGCCTTGCTGGTGTACCTGGTGATCGCTGTGTCGCAACTGCGCATGCGGGCCCGGGCTGATCGTGACGGCACTGAGCTGGCCTTGAAGATGTGGCTGTTCCCATGGCTGACCTGGCTGGTGATCGGCACCATCGTCATGGTGTTGGGCTATATGCTGTTCAGCGATGCCTACCGCTACGAGACGCTGATGACGGCGGGGGTTACGCTGTTCATCCTGCTCATTTCGCTGACCCGTCGGCGGCACACTGCGCCATCGTCACAAGCTGAGCTGGCCAGCAGCGAGGGCGCTTGAGCTGAGGCGCAGGGCGTAGTTGGGCTTTAGGGCTTGCAGTGAAGCTGCAGGCCTCTTCGCGGACAAGCCCGCTCCCACAGGTCCTTGTGGGAGCGGGCTTGTCTGCCAATAGCGGCTTGAGATCTAGACAGCACGGCCCGGTATAGCGCTACCATCACCCGGTAACCTTCCCATTCCAACAAGTCCAGGAAGCGTATGAACGATCCAATCCTTTCCCTCCAGGAGCGCGCAGCCCCGGACGGAGTCTGCTACGGCTGTGGTTGCTCACACCCCAGCGGGCTGCACCTGAAAAGTCATTGGGATGCCGATGGCATCCACCTGTTGTGCCGGCACTCCCCCGACAGCACCTTCCTCGGCTGGCCCGGCCTGGTCTATGGCGGACTGCTGGCGATGCTGGTCGACTGCCACTCCAATTGGACCGCCATGGCCTACCACTACCGCGCCGAAGGGCGTGAGCCCGACAGCCTGCCGCGCATCGACTGCGTCACCGGCACCCTCAGCCTGAACTACCTGAAGCCTACTCCGATGGGGGTCGAGTTGTTGCTCAAGGCACGCGTTGAAGGTGAGGTCGGGCGCAAGACGCGGGTCATCTGCGAGGTCTGGGCAGGCGAGGTACTGACAGTCACGGCCGATTCGCTGTTCGTGCGTGTCGACACCGAGAAGCTCAAGCACAAGGCCCACGGCCAAGCGTGAGACGCCAGGGTGGGGCGGCAACCGGCCGCCCGCTGGTTGTAGACCGCTCTCAGTGATGTTGAAAATTCCTACAGAGCCTGACGAAGAGTCCTATAGGGACTACGTGAGTATCGGAATAGTCTGACCGCGTTTTCACCGCAGGCTGTCCGAGATGCTCGACTCTACTGATTTATCTCTATGCACCCGCTGCCGGCTTGCCGAGCTGCAGGCTGGCGCATGGACATCTCGGCTCACTTTTCCCCCGAAGCAAACACTGCCTGATCGCGGCAATCGCCGTGTACTCGGACGTTCGCGGACGCACTAAAGGAGATGTCCCATGCGTGCCAGATTCAACCCTAAAACCCTGACTGTCGCAGGCTTGCTGCTGGTGCTCTCCGGCTGCGCCAGCGTGGTTGTACCCAACGAGCAGATCGAGCTGACGCGCAGTGCGGTCAACCGTGCTGTTTCGGCAGATGCAACCCAGTATGCACCCGTTGAAATGCGCTCTGCCCAAGACAATCTGCGTGCCATGGAAAGGGCGCTGGGTGAGAAGAAGTTCAAGGAGGTGCGCATCCTCGCCGAGCGAGCCGAATCCGATGCCCGGCTAGCCGAGACCAAGGCGCGGGCCAGCAGAACTCAAGACCAGCTGAAGGTCGCCCGCGAGGGCATCCAGGTGCTGCGCAAAGAGTTGCTGGAAGACCCGATTCTCAAATCCGCCCACTAACAGGAGCCGATCATGTCGAAATTGTACATTCTGCCTACCGTGTCGATCCTGAGCCTGCTGTTGGCCGGTTGCGGCACCACCCCAGAAAACCCCACGCTGGTGGAAGCCCGTGAAGGATTCTTGGCGCTGCAAGGTAAGCCTGAATCCAGCCGTATCGCCGCTCTGGAAACCCAGGAAGCCTCGGTGGCGCTGACCAAGGCTGAGCAGGCTTCGCTGAAAAACCGCAAAGGCGATGATGTCGAGCAGCTGTCCTATCTGGCCAATAACCGGGTCAAGGCAGCTGAAGAGACCATCAAGTTGCGCCTGGCTCAGGCCGGCATGAAAAACATCGAGGCCGAGCGCACCCAGGCGCGGCTGGATGTGCGTTCCGAGCAACTCAAGGCGGCGTTGGCCAACAACGCCCCCAAGGGTAGCAAGGAGACTGAGCGCGGCACGGTAGTGACCTTTGGTGATGTGTTGTTCGCTACCGGGCAAGCCACATTGAATCCACGCAGCCGTGACAACATCCAGGAACTGGGGCGTTACCTGCGCGATAACCCCACTCGTAGGTTGCTGGTAGAAGGCCATACCGACTCCACTGGCGGCGATGCGCTCAACCAGCGTTTGTCGGAAGCTCGCGCCGCCTCGGTGGCCAACGCCCTGCGTCGTGAGGGTATTGCCGCCAATCGAATCGTCACTGCCGGCTATGGCAAGGATTACCCGGTGGCTTCCAACGCCACCGCGCACTCCCGCCAGCTCAACCGGCGTGTTGAAGTGATCATCTCCCGCGACGACCAGGAAGTCGTGCGTCGCCGCTAAGCAGTACAAGGCGCGGCCAGTGGTCGCGCCTTTGCTTTGCCTTCTCCTGCAACGGGAGATAGTCAGCGCCCGTCGTTATGCCTAAAGTGTTCGGTCGATGCTTCCCGCTTCTGCCACCAAGGGCACCCACCATGACCGATCTGAGCGCATTCCCCATCACCCGCAAATGGCCCGCGCACCATCCCCAGCGCCTGCAGTTGTATTCCCTGGCCACGCCCAACGGCGTCAAGGTTTCGATCATGCTCGAAGAGATCGGCCTGGCCTATGAGGCACACAAGGTCAACTTCGACAGCGATGAACAGCTGAGCCCCGAGTTCATCTCCCTGAGCGCCAACAACAAGATCCCTGCCATCCTCGACCCCGACGGCCCGGGTGGTAAGCCGCTGGCGTTATTCGAGTCTGGGGCGATCTTGCAGTACCTGGCGGAAAAAACCGGGCAGTTGCTCAGCGACGACCTGGCTACTCGTTACCAGACCATTCAATGGCTGATGTTCCAGATGGGCGGCATTGGGCCGATGTTTGGCCAGGTGGGGTTCTTCCATTTCTTCGCCGGCAAGGACTTTGAAGACAAACGCCCGCGCGACCGCTACGTCAACGAGTCGCGCCGCCTGCTTGGGGTGCTCGATCGGCACCTGGCAGGGCGCCAGTGGATGGTCGATGAGTACAGTATTGCCGATATCGCCATCTTTCCCTGGGTGCGTAACCTGGTTGATCGGTATAACGCGCGGGAGCTGGTCGGGTTCGAAGAGTTCGCCGAGGTGCAGCGCGTATTGGCGGCATTCCTGGAGCGGCCAGCCGTGCAGCGCGGGCTGAAAATTCCTGGTTGAGCCTTCTGTGTCGTGTCTGTCAGAGCCTCATCGCGGGACACGTCGCAGCGGCGTGATGAGGCCCTGGCGGGCAATTTCAAAACAATTGATTCAACAACCAGTACAGACTCCCCGCCAAGATCATCGCCGCCGGCAAGGTCAGCACCCAGGCCATCATCAGATTGATCAGCGTGCGCTTCTGAATCCCTGAGCCATTGGCCACCATGGTCCCGGCCACCCCCGAGGACAGCACATGGGTGGTCGAAACCGGCAGGCCAAACATGTCCGCTGCGCCAATGGTGCACATTGCTACCACTTCGGCCGAGGCGCCTTGTGCGTAGCTCAAGTGGGTCTTGCCGATCTTCTCGCCCACCGTCACCACGATGCGCCGCCAGCCGACCATGGTGCCCAGGCCCAGGGCGATGGCCACGGCGACTTTGACCCACAGCGGAATGTAGCGGGTGGCGTCATCGAGCTGGGTCTTGAACAGTTGCAAGTGGCTGCGGGTATCGGCGTCGAAGGCCACCAGCTGATGCTTGTCGATCAGGCGGATCGCCTCGCTGGTCAGGTACATGTCATTGCGCACGTTGGCCATGGCCTCGGCCGGCACGCGGTTGAGCGAACCATAGCCTTTGACCTGGTCGCCGATCATCCCGGTCAGCGCAGCCAAGGCCGGCACCAGCTGCGGGCTGGCCTTGGGCGCGGTGATGAAGCTGGTCAGGGTCTGGCGTGGGTCCTGCGCAAGCAATTGCGGGTCGCTACGCAGCAAGGCCTGGCGGGTGACTTCGGCGACAGCAGAAAACTGCAATGCCTGTTCACTGGGCATGGTCTTGTTCAGCGCGTAGGCCATCGGCAGGGTGCCGACCAGGATCAGCATGATCAGGCCCATGCCTTTCTGGCCGTCGTTGGAGCCGTGGGCAAACGACACCCCGGTACAGGTCAGGATCAGGATCCCGCGGATCCACCACGGCGGCGGGGTCTTGCCTTGCGGCGCTTGATACAGCTCGGGGCGCTTGATCAGGATGCGCAGTGCCAGCAGCACCAACGCTGCGCAGGCAAAGCCGATCAGTGGCGAGAACAGCAAGGCATAGCCCACCTTGCTGGCCTGGCTCCAATCCACTCCGCTGGTGCCCTCGCGGCCGTGCATCAAGGCGTTGGCCACACCCACGCCGATGATCGAGCCAATCAAGGTGTGCGACGACGAAGCCGGCAGGCCCAGCCACCAGGTGCCCAGGTTCCAGATGATTGCCGCCAGCAGCAGGGCGAAGACCATGGCAAAGCCTGCGCCGGAGCCCACCTGCAAAATCAGCTCGACCGGCAGCAGGGCAATGATGCCGAACGCCACCGCGCCACTGGAGAGCAACACGCCAAGGAAGTTGCACAGCCCCGACCAGACCACAGCCACCGGCGCCGGTAGCGAGTGGGTGTAGATCACCGTGGCCACCGCATTGGCAGTGTCATGGAAACCGTTTACGAACTCGAAGCCCAGGGCGATCAAAAGGGCCAGGCCCAGTAACAGAAAAGGCGTGACCGTGGTCACCACTGTGCCGCTGGCGCTGACGTCCTGCTTCAGGCTCCAGGCGGTATACGCCAGACCCGCCAGCAGCAGGCCGATAAACAAGCTGAGGGTGGCGCGCCCCGGTTTGTGTGACAGCTGCGGGCGCGAATCGTGGTGGCTCAGGTCGGGTTGGCTGGCCAGTGACGGGGTTGCCATGATGGCTCCGATTGACGTCGGGCAAGGTTGCCGAAGGCCTTCAGCATAGAAACAATTCGTTACCAGGACGTGACCTCGGTCAATGAACGCCCTAGGCTGATAGGCAAAGAATGTCGCAGGAGAGGGCAATGATTCGCTGCAAACGGGTCTACGACGCGCTCGAGCCCAGTGACGGCCAGCGGGTGCTGGTTGACCGCCTGTGGCCGCGCAACACGCGCAAGGACGAGGTGCATGCACTGTGGCTGCGCGAGATCGCGCCGTCGGCTGCCTTGCGCAAGGCGTTCCACCAAGGCGAGGTGGATTTTGCCGGCTTCAGCCAGCGCTACCAGCAGGAGCTGGCCGCGCATCCCGAGCATTGGTATCCGCTGCTGGACCTGGCCGCCAAGGGCAACCTGACCTTGCTGTATGCCGGCAAGGACACCCAGCACAACAACGCCCAGGTGTTGGCAGCCTGGCTGGAAGATGAGCTGGAGCGCCGGGGGCCGGGCAGTTCGCCGGTGTGCTATGCCCCTTGAACTGATCCGCGCCAGTGACCAGTACCGCAACTTCGCCCGCGACCTTACCCGGCGGGCGATGCTGCCTTATTACCGCGAGTTCGACTTGCTGTGGATCGAAGAGGCCTTCGATGAAGCCTGGGGCTGGCGCGAACAGTGGCTGGTGGTCGAAGGGCCGCAGGTGCTGGGTTTTTGCAGCTTGAGCCAGGACCGGCAGGCGTTGTTCATTCGCGAGCTGCATCTGCTGCCTGAACAGCGTGGACGCGGGGTCGGCAGTTGGGTGTTGGAGCAATTGGCGCAGTGGGCGGGCGAGCGGCGGCTGCCGCTGGTGCGCCTGATGGTATTCAAGAGCAACCCGGCGCGGCAGCTGTATCTGCGTCACGGTTTTGTCGAGATGGGCGAGGACGAGTGTTTCGTGCGTATGCAGCGGACGGTTGGCTGATGGCGGGGGCAGTGCTGGCCTCTTCGCGGGGCAAGCCCGCTCCCACGAGGTCCGCGTCCATCGTGTGGGAGCGGCGGTGCGCCGCTGCGATTTGTCCTGCAATTAGGTATTACTAGAGCAATTCACCGCCAGCCGATCAACGTTGCGTCACCCGCACCGTTTCGCCCTGGCGCACCGTGGCATCGAGCAACGCCCCTTGCACCGGCATCAAATCGCCAATCAGCAGATTCTGCAGCACCGGCTTGCCATCGAAACTGTTACCACCCAGTTCCACCACGCGCATGCCTTCGACGCGCACCACCGCCTTGCCGACCTGCCCCAAACGGTTGCCGCTCAGCAGCAAGGGCCCTGCCATGGGCGTGCCATTACGCAAGCTGATCGCATACTCCGGGGTATTGCCAATGCGGTTGCCAATCAGCGTCAACGCCGCCACTTCGCTGGCATCGATAGCGCTGCCCTGGCTGCTGGCCAGCAGGTTGTCGTCGATCACCAGCGGCGCTGCCGGAGTGGGGGCGAGACTGCGCAGTTGAATGCCGTTGCCGCGGCTGTCGCCTATGCGGTTACCGACCAGCAAGACGGCGCCTTGTTGCTCGCTGACTTCGATGGCGGCTTTGGCGGCGCCGAGAATCAGGTTGTCCTCCACCCGCGCACGGGTCTGTCCACGCAGGCGCACGCCACTGTTGTTGTCGACCCCGCGCAGCTGATTGCCCGTGACGCTCAGCTGGCTGTCGCGGGCATCGATGGCGTACTGCTGGGACTGCTCGAACTGGCTGCCTTGGATGCTCGCCTGGCTGTGTTGCAGCTCCACTGCGGTGGACAGCTCGCTGAACTGGCTGTCGCGAATCAGCACCGTCGCCGGGCGGCTGTTGGGCGACTGCTGGGCACTGAGGGCGGTGGTCAGGCCGCGCGAGAGGTTGGCGTTGTAGCCCAGGCGCTTGAGGGTCGAGCCTATCACCTGGGTGTGGCTGCCAGCCCAGGCGATCACGAATGGCCGCCAGGCGCGATCGGTGTTGCCCGGTTTGTCGCCCGCCATGCTCTCCAGGTTGGATTGGTTCAAGCCCAGCCAGCCCTGGTTGATCAGCGCGGTGCCGGCGAAGCTGGACAGGTACAGGCTGGTGCCTTCCAGGACCAGCCCGGCATCGGCGCCGATCATCAGCGGGTAGCTGAGCAGGTAGCCATCTTTGTAGCGCTTGATGATCCGCGGGTCGTTCAACGCGTCGTGCAGTTGCGCCAGGCTGATGCTCCCGCCGCGCAGCATCACCACCTGGGGGTGATGCGCCTGGTAGCCGGCGATCGCCCGGAACAGGCCGTTGTTGACGAACGGCTCGAACGGCCAGCTGCCAGCCTGGGACGAGAACATCGGTTGCAGGCTGACACTGGCGCGGCCTGCCGGGCGCGGGCGTTCGGCCTGGCTGAAGGTGGTCGCCTGGCGTGCCTGCTGGCGCAGTTGCTGCAGATGCAGTTGGTGCTGTTCAGGCTGCAGCACCTCCAGTGCCTGGTTGACCGCCAGCGTCTGGGTGGCGGCCTGGGCAGTGTTGGCCAGCAGCAGCGCGGCCAGGCAAGTGAGGGAGAAGCGGGCGAGCGGGGCCATAGGGGACTTCCTTGTTCAACGCAAAGGGGAATAAGCCGGCTGGATCGGGCCGCCGAGCTGACTGTAGTTGTCCACTTCGCCGTCCTCACTGTCGTACAGCTCGCGGGCCAAGTGATGGCTGGGGTTGCGCTGCAAGAAGGGGATCAGCCAGGCCAGCTTGTACGGCGCGACATCGACTTGCGATTGGCCCTTGAGCTCGGGCAACTGGTCCGGATCGAGCACGCTGCGCGCGGCGAAGTTGGCCAGCAGGTCGAGGGTCTGCTGGTCTTCGGCGCTCCACGGCAAACCATTGGCGCGTGCCGATTCTGCCAGCAGCACCAGCGGCACCAGGGCGTATTGGCTGTAGGTAGCGGCCAGTTTGGAGCGGGCGACTTCCAGCGGCAGGTAGGCATAGCTGCCGTCGCTGCTGCGCACTGCTTGTTCGAGACCACGGCGCAGATTGCCGTCGGCCCACTGGATGAAGTCATCGCGCCCCACCAGCATGCCGGTAGCGGCTACGGCCCAGGCGGCCCAGTAGTCGTGGTTGTTGAAATACACACCGCTGGCGCTGCGGCGCGGATCGTACTCGCGGATGACCTGTTCACCCAGGCGGGTGAACCAGTCTTTCTGTACGGGCGTCAGCTCAAGCTTGCCGGCGCTGGCCGACTGGGTCAGCAGCACGGCGCCGGCCATCGACGCCAGGGCCCATTTGCGCGCGGCCATGCCGGTGCTGCTGGCGTCTGGGTTGAGCAGGGCGCCGGCGCTGGCCCAGTGTTGCAGCCACTGGTCCTGGCAGGCCAGGGCCATGTTGGCGTCCTGCGGTTTCTTCGCGCGCTGGAAGCGTTTGCTGGCGTAGATCAGACCGCCGACGAACTGTTTGACCTGCTTGGCGATGCGTTCGCTGTCGGCATCGGGGCTGGAGCGCAGGGTCGACTTGCTGGCGTCACGTTGGTCGTATTTGCTTTCCAGGCGCAGGGTGCCGGTGTAGGGCGCTGGCGGCTCCTTGTTGCAGGACAGGGTGCGGTAGTCGGCGATCATTGCCGCCTGCGGGGTGGCGCGGGCAGGCCAGATCGAGTGTGCGGCTTGGGCTTGGGGCAGCAATAGGGCGGTAGCGAGGGCCAGGAGGGTTCGGCGCCCAGGCATGCCCGTTGCTACAGGTTTGGATGGGTACTCAGCTACCGGCATCGACTCGATCCCTGTAGGCGCTGGCTTGCCTGCGATGGGCCGCAACGCGGCCCCAATCACGCGGTTCAAAGGCATAGTCGAGTTTCCACGTCAGTAGCCGCGCTACCGGCCTTGGTCGGCTCGAGGAACACCGAAAGCAGGTTGGCCCCGGCATACGCCGGATCCTTGCTCAGCTCCAGGTAATACTGCCCGCCGGTCACTGCCGCCTCACGACGGAACCACACTTTGTCGCGTGCGCCATTGTCGTAGTAGACGATCACGTAGAAGTCCTTGACGTTCTTGTCACTCAGGCGGATGTCGAGAAACCCTTTCGATCCACTGAGCGACTTGCGCTCACTGCCGGCATTGGACAGTAGCTCGATACGCTCGCCAATCTTCAGTGCTGGGCGTTGCAGCTTGGAACTGAGCACCTCTTGCGAGGCCTTGCAGCCACCCTGTACCGCCGGCACCAGTTGCCGGTACATCAGCGGCGAGTCGAGCCGGTAGTTGGCTGGCAACTCCCAGACGATCAACTTGGGTGGCGCCTCGGCCTTGTAGTCGTCCGACAGCAGGTACTCGAGCAACGAGCCATCCTCGCCGACACCGGGCAGGGCGTAGTTGAGGATGTCTACGCCCAGGTATTGCTTGAGGTAGCCGTCGAAGTTGAACTGCTTGCTCTCGTCTTCGCGCGCCGCGGCGTTACTGTCGCCGACCAGAATCACTTCCGGGTCCGGCGCCTCATCGAACAGGGCATCGGCGCCGTCCGCCACCGGGATGGTCTGGTAACCGCGCACGTACTGAAAACCGTAGTTGTTGCCACAGATGTAGCTCAGCGCCAGGTTCAGCGTGCCGTCCTTGGGCACCATCACCCCAGGCTCGGTGCGGTACTCCTTCTTGGTCAACCCGGCATAGAACGGTTGGCGGCGGATTTCATCGGCCATCAAGCGTGCGGTCGCCTCGGCGCCTGCTGGCGTCCAGTGGTGGTCGCGGCGGAAGAAGAACTCTTTGCTGGGCGGCTGCTGCACCAGCTGCATCATCGGCGCCACCACCGCACCGCCCTGGCGCAACTGGCCGAGGTAGGCGGCCAGGTTTGCGCTGGCGCGGTTGTAGTCAAAGCCCAGCGGGTGCTCGCTGGGCAGCTTGTCGCGGTGCATCAGGCCACGGGTCGGCTGAATCGCCATGGCCACGTGAATGCCTTGCTGGTCGAAGGCCTTCATCAGCCGGGCGAACTCCGGGCGCATCGGGGCCGGGATGCCGAACTCGTTGGTCAAGTCGACCACCGAGCGGAACAGCCAGCGGTCCTTGCCGGGCACGATCTCGCGCATCAGCTTCATACGCCCTTCGGCGTAGCGCTGCGGGTCGCTCAGGGCCGGGCAGACCATGCACTGCAGGTTTTCGCAGCCAGATTTGGCCGCAGCGCTCTGCTCGGCGGCCTGGCCGGCCTGGCTGAGCAGGGCCAAGGCGGCGCCCAGGCCCAGGGTTACGAGGATCTTCATGTGCCATTCATCCTTGCAGCGGGCGGTCACTCGGTCGGGTCGATGCTGTTGGCCAGGCTCATGCTGCGCCCACCTGGCAGCAGCACGTAGCTGTAGGAACGGCCTTTCTTGAGGAACAGTTCATCGAAGCTGGCCACCTTCTGCTCGGCCTCATAAGCGGCAAAGCCGATCTTGATCTCGTTGACCATGCGGCTGCCGGTCTGGCCATTGCTCAGCGGGTCGACGATCACGTGCTTGCCATCCACGGTCTTCAGCGCGGCCTGCTTGTCGGTCAGGTTGTAGAAGGCGATCTGCGCTTTCTTCGGCTCATTGACGTACTTGTCGGCGATCAGCGTCAGTTGCTTGCCGTCGTAGACCACGGTGCTGGCCGCATTGGCCTTGAGCTGGGGTTCGATGGCCTTGCCGCCGATGGCGATCTTGTGCGTACCGGCCGGGATGAAGCGGTAGCCGCTGAGCTGGCCGGCGGCGACGCGCTGCGGATTGACCTTGCCGCTGAGGCTGACATCGATGTTGCCCTCAGACAGGTTGAGCACGCGCACGAAGGCCGAGTCGGCCGGCGCCACGGCGTCGTACAGGTCGGCGTTGCCTTCGGCGGCAAGGGCGCTGTGGCTGGCAGCAGCCAGGGCGATGGCGGTAAACAGGCTCGAGAGTTTCATCAGGTACTCCTTTAATCGTCAGAAATGCTGGGGCTGGGCGCTACGGCTCAGCGATCCCGGGCGGTGGGCGAGCAGGGTGCGCAGGGGGAACTCCCAGACCACGGTGTCGATCTGCGGGTTGCTCAACTGGTCACTGGCAAGAAACTGGCTCATCGCCTCGAACGGCCCGCGGGCCTCCACGGCGATCGACAGCAGGTCGCGGTTCAGCGCTTCCTTGAGGAAGCCGACGAAGTTCCAGTCGTCGATCTTGCTGTAGCTGGTGCCGACCAGCAGCAGGCTCTGATCTTCCTCAGCGAACAGGTCGTCAGTGTTCTGCTCGGCCTTGAGGGTTTCGTACAGCTCGATCTGGTTGGGGCCGAACTGCGGCGCCAGGCGGCTATGGTCGAACTGGATGTAGTTCATCAGGTCGCCCTTGATGCTCTTCTCGCCGGACTTGTGCGACACATACACCTGGTCGCCCAACAGCTGCGGACGCTGGCGAGCCAGCTCGTAGGCTGACAGCCGGGCACCCTCCGGGCTCCAGTGGGTATCGGACTTGAGGAACAGTTGCGGCCCATTGAGGTTGCTGAGGAAGGCCCCCCGCAGCGGCACCACGTCCAGCTGGCGCGCCTGCAACTCGCCGACGAAGCGGTCGTACAGGCTCACCACGCGTGGGTCGAAGGCGTGCTGGGCATGTTCGGCATACACGTCGAGCTTCATCGGCAAGGGCAGCAGCACCAGCTTCTTGCCATGCTCGGCCAGCTGCTTTTCAACCTTGGCGATCTGCTCCAGCTGGGTGGCCACATTGGCGTCGAGGTCATTGGGCACGCGGTATTCCTGGCTGGTGTAGAGCCAGCCCTGCTTGCCCAGGACGACACCCTTGGTGCCTTCGCCGAACAGCTGGAACTGGGCATCGGCCCACAGCTCCACTGACGGGTCACGCAGGAAGAAGCGTTTGTCGTAGGCCTGCTCGAACTTGCGCAGCAGCTTGCCGTCGACGAACAGGTTCCAGGTGTCAGTCTGGGTGCGCGCGAAGCTGAACACTGGCGGCAGCGAGTAGACGAACATCGCTGCCAACACCAGGGCGAAGAGAATGCCGTTGACCTTGCTGGCCGTATTCATCACCGGATACATGGCCGTCTCCTAAAACTGGAAATACAGGAAGGGCGAGAACGAATTGGCCGCCAGGCTGCTCAACGCCAGCAAGAAACCACCCCACAGCAGCACGCTGTGCAGCGCGCCGACGTGACGCATGAAGTAGCCCTCTTTGTTGCCGGCGTAGAAGCGCACGTTGTTGATCCCGGCCAGCAGCAGCCAGACCAACGCCACCAGGGCAAACGACATGGCCATCTTCGAGGCACCGAGCACATACAGCTCCAGCGAGCCAAAGCCGTTGAAGCCGAACAACGCCTTGTAGATATCCAGGCTGTGGCGCAGGTCCATGGTGAAGAACAGCGGCATGCTCAACACGATCAGCAGCGCCGTACGCAGGTTGCGGCCCAGGTGGTAGGGCGTGGTGATCTTGGTCGCCAGGTTGAACTTGCGCTCGATGACCATGCCGACGCCAAAGAACAGCCCCCAGCAGATGAAGGCAAAGCTCGCGCCGTGCCACAGGCCCGACAGCAGCATGGTCCAGATCAGCGCCGGCAGGGCGCCGGTGACGCGCTTGCGCACCAGCGGCATGTACACGTAGTCGCGCAGAAAATGCGCCAGGGTCATGTGCCAGCGTGCCCAGAACTCAGTGATGCTTTGCGACACATAGGGCTGGTTGAAGTTCTCCGGAAAGCGAAAGCCCATCATCAGCGCCAGGCCCAGGGCCATGTGGCTGTAGCCGGCAAAGTCGAAGTACAGCTGCAGGGTCGAGACCACCAGGCCGAACCAGGCATCGCTGAACTGCAACGCGCCTTCACCAACGAACAGCACGTTGATCGGCGCCAGGCGGTCGGCGATCAGCACCTTCATGATGAAACCGAGCATGAACCGGCACACCCCCAGCGAGAACAGCTCCAGCGAATGGGTGCGCTCACGCAGCTGTGGCGCCAGTTGGCTGTAGCGCAGGATCGGCCCGGCCACCAGGTGCGGGAACAGCGCGACGAAGGCGGCGAAGTCGATGAAGCGGTTGGTCGGCGTGGCATCCTTGCGATAGATGTCGACGATGTAGCTCAGCGCGTGGAACACATAGAAGGAGATCCCCAGCGGCAGGAAGATGTTCTCCAAGGTCCAGGTATTGATGCCCAGCGGTGCCAGCAGCACGGCCAGCACTTCGGCGCCGAAGTTGGCGTACTTGAAGTAGCCCAGGGTCGACAGGTTGCCGATTATCCCGATCCACAGCAGGCGCAGCGCCCAGCGCTTGTCGCCGGCATCCAGGCGACCCTTGATGCGCAGGCCGAACCAGTAGTTCCAGTAGGTGATCGCCACGAACAGCAGCAAGAAGTCCGGCCGCCACCAGGCATAGAAGATGTAGCTGGCGGCGACGATCACGGTCGAGCGCCACTGTGGCCTGGACAGGAAATACACGGCCAGGAACAGCGGCAGGTAGAGGAACAGGAACACATTGGAGGCGAAGATCATGGCAGGGTCCGTCCTTAGTAGCTGATCACCACGCCGACGCTCAGCTGGTAGTCATCGCCGGTTTCCAGCGCACTCCCGGCATTGAGGTAGCTGGCGCTGACCAGGGCGTTGATATCCAGGTGCTTGCCGTCCAGGGCTACCGGGAACATCTTCCAGTAGTAGTTGACGTCGAGCATTTGCCCGACGTTGCGCCCATTGCCTTGGGTGCCTCGGTCGATGGCGCGGTTGCGCTCGGCACGTTGGTCGCCGTTCATACGGATCGGCAGGGTGCCGTCTTCATCGCGCAGGTTGAGCTGGGTCACGCGCAGGTCGAGGGCGCTGCGTGGGGTCGGGCGGGTCTCCAGGGACACGCCGTAGTAGCTCAGGTTGCGCAAATCGAGGGCCACGAACGAGCTGGTCAGGCGAGTGCTGTAGGAGCCACTGCGGGTGATGCGGTCCGACTGGATGGCGTTGAGGCGAAAGCCATCGTTCTCGTCGCTCGGTTTGTCGGTGAGGCCGCCGCGCAAGGCAACCCGTGGGGTCCAGGGCAAATCGTCGAAGCGCTTGCCCAGCTCGCCCAGGGCCGCCCAGCCTTTGCTGTTGTGGCCGTTGGTGGTCTGGCCGCGGCCGTCGGTGTTGTCCATCTTGCCGTCCAGCGCGGCCAGCTCCAGGTGGTAGTCGCTGAGCACCGGGTAGGCCAGGTTGTCACCGTTGAAGAACAATCCGTAGCGCACGCCCTTGAAGTCGTAGCGGTCGTCGGCGTCATGGCCGCTGTGATCGTTCTCGTGCATCAGGCGCACGCCGACCCGGTTGTTCTGGCTCCAGCGATAGGCGTATTCACCCATCACATAGGTGGTGCGTTCTTCGCTGTCGGCCAGCGAGTTGACGTCGGTGTTGTAGTTATGGAATTTCTGCCCGACGGCGATGAAGGCATCGGAGAACGTGTCCTGATAGTTGAAGCGCAGCGACTCCAGGCTGTCATCCCACCAGATGCCGTAGGTGTCGTAAAAACGCTGACGGCCGAGCGACAGCGAGAAGCGCGGGTCATCGCCGATCAGGTTGCGTTTGACGTACAACTCACGCAGTTCGGCGTACCAGCCTTCAGCTTGTTCGCGGGCCGTGTTGTTGGTCGATTCGTTGGTCAGGTTGCTCGACTGGCTGGAGTCGTAGTTCAGCCACAGGCGGCCGTAGACCATCCATTTGGCCCAGCGCTTTTCCGGTGAATACCAGGCGAAGGACGGCTCGTAGCGCAGGCTGTAGAACATCTCGCGGTCGCTGCCGACTTGCGAGTCTTCTGGGCCATAGCCGGTCTGTACGGTGAGCTTGTTGAAGAACTCCGAGGTGATCACCGGCTCGCTGCCATCGGCCGCAGCAACGCGCACCGGCTCGTTGCTGTCGGCCTCGGGGCCAGTGATTTCTTCAGCCGCCCACGCCGCTGGCAAGGGGGCCAGGGCGAGCAGGGCGCCGAACAGGGGGGAATGCGCTTTCACAGAGTAGCCTCCTTCAACAGATCGTTGCGTGCGGCCAGGGCGCGCTCGATGTCATCCTTGGGCAAAGTTCTTTCCAGTCGGCGGACCAGGCTGCGCGCACCGCGCTCACCCATGTCCAGCGCGATGCGGGCATAGGTGTAGGCTTTGACGGGGTCGTGGCAGATGGCGCGGCCATAGGTGTGCAGGGTGGCCATGCGGTACCAGGCGGTGGAGGAGCCCTTGTCGGCTTCTTCCCGGAACAGTGCCAAGGCTTTCTCCTGATCTGGCTGGTCTTCGACGCCTTTGCTGTAGTACTCGGCCAACAGCAAGCCGGCATCGGGGTAGCCGCTGGCGCGCAGTTCGTCGATCAGCGCGCGGGCTTTGTCCGGGTCCAGGGTCAGCCAGTTGTTGACCATGTAGAACGACGCTTGCAGGGCCTTGGCTCGGGTCGGGTCGCGCTGGCGCACCTGATCGATCAACGCTTGAGTCTCCTCGGCGTTGTGCTCGGTGGGGTTGGAGATCATGTAGTTGGCCTTGGACACCATCGCCGGCACGAAGCCACGCGCGACGGCATCGTCCCGCCAGCGCTGGACCTGCGCAGTGGCCAGCGCCAGGGCCTCGGCCTGGGCCTTGTCGCGGGCCAGTTGCTCAGGGCTTGGCGGCAGGTTGGCGGCGGCAGGATTGCTGGCTTGGCGCTCGAAGCGATCAGCCTCCTGTTCGGCACGCTGGACGCTGGTGATGTTGTCGAGCAAGGCGGCGATGCGGTGGACGATCTCTACCGGCAGTTGCGCACGTTCCGGCTCCAGCTGGGTGGCGAAGGCGCGGAACGCCTGGTCCTGGTTTTCGCCAAGGAACGCGTAGTAGCGATCGATGGCGCGTACGTCGGTACGCGCCGCCTCCCGGTACCAGCGCTCGGCGCCGGCGCGATCGCCCTGGCGCTCGGCCAGTACCGCGCGGTACAGCTGCGGCCGGCAGTTGAGCAGGCACGACTGCTCATACAAGCCGAGCAGTTCGGCGGCCTGCGGCACGTCGATCAGCTCTGGATATACCAGAAACACCTCCAGCGTGGTGCTGGCGTTGCGTGGATCGAGGCGGCTGGGATAGCGGCTCAAAGCCTGCTCGACCCAGGGCCGCTGGGCTTGACGCAGGCTTGGCGTGCGGTCGATCAGCCGCGCCAGCGAAGCGAGCGCCGGGATCAGCCCGCGGCCTTCGGCGAAGGCCTGGTGATACAGGCCAACCACTTCCTGGGCACTGGCGTCGGCCCGACCCGACAGCACGTCGCCCAGCAGCAGGGCGCTGGCCAGGTCACCGCGGCCGACCAGCTCGCGCAGGTCGCCAGTGACGTCGGCGCTGGGGTCCTTGTACAGGGCGTAGCGGATCTGCTCCAGGCTCTGCCCGGCACAGGCCGCGCTGGCGCAGGCCAGGGCCAGGCTGGCCAGCAGCAGGCGCGAAGGCGTCTTCAGCTTCATCAGGTCATCTCTCTCGACGCGCTCAGTTCGCGCTGGCAAACGGCAGGCCCAGGAACAGGTCGACCGCCACCGCCTTCTGATAGGCCGCTGCCGGCAGCGGGCTGTCTGGCTGGATGGTCAGCGCCAGGTTGCGATTGACTTCATCGACTCGCGCATCGACCACCTTGCCGCTGTAGTGCTGGTCGAGGCCGAACACCTGCATGTCCACCGAACGCACGCGGCTGACATCTTCGAGCTTGTCGAACGGCACGTTGGCGCGCACGAACAGGCCCTGATCCTTGGGCAGCAGGTGCATCAGTGGAGCGTCCTTGTAGCCATAGCCATTGAGCGGTTGGCTCGGGTAGTACACCTGGCAGTCGCACGGGCTGTTGATCACCGTCTCGATGGTGGCGCGGCCAAGCAGGGCTTGTAGGTCGCCAGGGGCGAGATCGGCCACCGCCTTCATGTCGGCCGGGCTGGTAAAGCTGGTCGCCAGCTGTGTGGAGATGCTTGCCAATGGCTGGCCGGCCTGGACTTCAGTGGTGCCGGCTGGCAGCAGGTACTTCACATAGCCGTTGTCGGGCATGCTGATGATCTGTGCGTTGGTCGCCACTTGCGCCTGCACGGCAGGAATGCGGAAGAACAGCAGGTAGCCCTTGTAGCCGACGAAACCCAGGGCTGCCAGGCCCGCGGCGGTGTACAGCAAGGTGCCGGCCATGGCCTTGAGGCGCGCGCCGGGGGTGCGTGCAGTGGCGTGCTTGTGCTTGCGTTCCTTGATGTAGTTTTCCCGCTGCATCACGTTGAACAGGCCATTGATGTCGGCGATCTCGCCAGACATGTAGGCGGTGATGATGTAGCGCAGGATGTCGCGCTTCTGCGCATCGAGGTCGACGAATTGCGCACCGACCTCGTTGCCGCGCTGGGAAACGATGCGCACCTTGCCTTCGATCGCCAGGTCGACCTGGTTCAGGCGCAGCTGGATCGAGGCGTCATACAGCGCGCCGATCTTCAGCGGGGCTTCGTGTAGCAGGCCGATACCGCCCAGGGAAATATCCTGCAGCTGGGTTTCGAAGGCAGTCTGGCCGCCACTGGAGAGGCGCACGCGGGCATTGATCCGAGTGCGCACGTACTGGCGCTCGTCGATCGCCTCGTGAACGATGTTGGCTGCGGACTTGCTCGGGGCTGCGGGGATGTTGGTTGTACTCATGTGCAGGCGCCTTTCCTTAACGTTGCGAGAGTTCTAGAAGCACGGTGATGACCCCGAAGAAGATGGCGATGGAGCTCAACAGCATCGCCTTCGAGGACCAGCGATTGAGGCTGGCGTCGAAGTCGACGCTGCCGGTGGCCAGGGTGGTTTTCTGCCGCGTCCAGCTTTGCTGGTCCATGTGGAACATCGCGTAGACCTTCATCACCGAGCCGACGATTTGGTTGTAATAGAGAACGAAGGGGTACATCGGGCTGACGGGGTGGCCGGCGAAGACGAACAGCACCGTCACCAGGCTGCGCGAGATCAATACCCAGAACAGGTACACCAACAGGTACTGGATACCGAACACCAAGCCGGCTACCACCGAGGCGGTCAGGCCCATCAGGCAGGTCCACATCGACACCCGCTGATCGAGCAGCACGTACAAGGTGAACAGCCCTAGGCGCGCACGGCCGAGCAGGGCGGTGGCACGGAAGTTCTGCCGCAGCGAGTTGCCGTACCAGCGGAACATCAGCTGGCGGGTGGCGACCCAGAAGCTGTCGCTGGGCGGGTGCTCGACGGTCAGGGTGTGGCTGTCAGGTACATAGAAGGTGTCCCAGCCGGCGCGCATCAGGCTCAGCCAGCTGGACTTGTCGTCGCCGGTGAGAAACTGGAAGCGCCCCAGTCGCCAGTGTTCGAGGAAGTCCGCCTCGACGTCGCGGATGAAGTCCGGGTCGGTCATCACGCTGGCGCGGAAGAACGACAGGCGCCCGGTCAGGGTCAGCACCCGATGCGACAGGGCCATCGAACACATGTTGATGTGCCGTTGGACGAAGCGCATCGAGTGCCACTGACGCATCCAGCGGCTGCCTTCGACCTCGCAGAACTCGTTGGTGGTCAGGCCGCCAACGTTGGGCAGCACGGCAAACAGCTTGACCGCCCGCTCGACGCAGCCAGGCAGCATCATGGTGTCGCCATCGACCACGCCGACCACCGCGTCTTCCATCGGCATCTGCCGCGACAGGGCGCGGAAGGCGTGGGCCAGGCCATCACGTTTGCCGGTGCCGCGGGCACGCACGATCACCAGCTTGATGTCGTCGCGATCGCGCACCTCGTTGCGCATGATGTCCTTGATGAAGTTCTCATCGCCTTTCTCGACGATCGAGGCGATCACCGTGCACGGCACTTTCAGCCGTTGCACTTCCTGGAACACCGACTGGTAGACCTTGAAGGTGGTCAGGGTCGGGATACGGAAGCTGGTCACCACCATGAACATGTGCGAGGGCAGCGCGGCATCGCCCAGGCGCTCGACCTGGCGGCGCATCCGTGGAAAGCGCCAATGCAGGAAGTACATGCCACGCAAGTAATGGACGATGGCGTTGCCATAGCGCCACATGCCCAGCGTGCCGATGATGAAGATGAACAGGTGATGGTTCGGGTCCAGGTACTGCGGCGCGATCATCTCCGACGCCAGCGCGATCAGCCCGGCCAGGCACGCCCAGGCGCAGAAGCTGGCGGCTGCGCGCAGGTAGCCGGGGGCCTCGAAAGGTCGCTGTTGCACTCGTTCCATGTAGCCTTTGCTCCTGTTTGCGCCCACCCCCACCCTTGAAAGGGCGGGGCGGGCGCGTGTCGGTTACCAGCAGATACCTTGGCGCTGGGTGTCGCTGGTGCCGTCCATGAAACCGACCAGGTCGATCACTTGCTTGTCGCCGCCCAGCTGCAGAGCATTGGCGAAGCGTTCGTCGTTGTTGCCCAGGACGATCACCTCGGCCTCGTCGATCACCTGCTCCAGGTCGCTGTGCAGCAACGACGAGACGTGCGGGATAACCGCTTCGATATACTCGCGGTTGGCGCCGAACACCCGTGCGTACTCGACGTTGGCGTCATAGATGCGCAGCTCGTAACCCTTGCCGATCAGCTGTTCGGCCAGGGTCACCAGCGGGCTTTCGCGCAAGTCGTCGCTGCCTGCCTTGAAGGCCAGGCCAAGCAGGGCGATCTTGCGTTTGCCCTGGCGCTCGATGAGGTCAAAGGCGATGTCGACCTGGTTGCGGTTGCTGGCCATGATCGAGGCCAGTAGGGGATGCTCGACGTCGAGCTGGCCGGCGCGGTAGGTGAGGGCGCGCACGTCCTTGGGCAGGCACGAGCCTCCGAAGGCAAAGCCTGGACGCAGGTAGTAACGCGACAGGTTGAGCTTGTAGTCCTGGCACACCACATCCATCACTTCACGACCATCGACGCCCGACGCCTTGGCAATGTTGCCGATCTCGTTGGCGAAGCTGACCTTGGTCGCGTGCCAGACGTTGCAGGTGTACTTGATCATCTCGGCGACTTCGATCGACTTGCGAATCACCGGCGCATCGAGGCCTTCATAGAGCGAGGCGAGCAGATCGCCCGACTGGCTGTCGAGCTCGCCGATCACGGTCATGGCGGGGAAGTCGTAGTCCTGGATGGCTGTGCTTTCGCGCAAAAATTCCGGGTTGACGGCAACGCCGAAGTCGACCCCGGCTTTCTTGCCCGAGCTCTTTTCCAGAATTGGAATCACCACGTTCTTGACGGTGCCCGGCAGAACGGTACTGCGCACCACGACCGTGTGGCGGCTGCCTTTGTCGCGCAGGGCGGTGCCGATTTCGCGGCATACCGCTTCCATGTAGACCAGGTCCAGGTCGCCGTTTTTCTTGCTAGGCGTGCCGACGCACAGCAGCGACAGGTCGCTTGCCAGAATCGCCGCTTGCACATCGGTAGTGCCGCGCAGACGGCCATTGCGTACACCGTCGAGCAGCAGCTGCTCAAGGCCCGGTTCGACAATAGGCGACTTGCCCTGGTTGATCAGGTCAATCTTGGCCTGGGAGATATCCACACCCAGTACATGATGCCCACGAGACGACAAGCAGCCCGCGCAGACCGCGCCCACATAGCCAAGTCCAAAGATACTGATATTCATAGATCCCTCTCCCAAGGCGCGGCAAGGCCGGCCGAGATTCTCAGTTCAAGAAGTGTTCAAAGTGGCAGACGCGCAGAAGTAAGCCGCGCTCAGGAAGTGGCGTTACAGGCTGTTTCTTAGTGGTCTATTTTTATCCTAAAGGCGTTTTTGTTTGTTTCGCAAGCTTTCAAATTGCTCGCATTGAAAATACTTTAATCGCGGCATGTGAAAGTTTAAAAACCGTTATGAATCAACGAGTTAAAGTTTGTCGTTAGTTAGGCGTCAAAAAATAGATTGCTGTGGTGGTGCCGAGAAAATGGCGTCAAAAGCGCGCTTGTTTGGCTTCCTGCGGTTTTTTTCATCGCTCGTTTTTTGTCATTTATTTGTTTGCGGTGCTGTTGCTCGATTGATTTTCCTGCTCTCGGACTCACCGTAAAACCTTGTTTTAACTGGGCGCTATACTGAATGGGCGGGACAATCTTCGAGTGTGACCTTTAGCTGTTTTGCGTGCTGCAAACGCGCCCCTTGCGCGGTTTGGATCCCATTGGCATAGTTCCATCTGGATTCATGGCTATTCACATGGGTGCGGGATGCATCCGTTCTGGGTTGTAAAGACAAGGAGTTGCAAATGAAAGGATTCGGGCCGCGTTTAAGGGAAGAACGCGAACGGCTGGGGCTCACTCAGCGCGTGTTCGGCGACATTGGTGGCGTCGAACCCAACGCCCAGGGCAAATACGAAAGCGGTGAGCGAACCCCGCGAGTCGATTATCTGGCCGCAGTCGCAGCTAAAGGGGTCGATGCGCTATATGTCCTCAGTGGTCAGCACACTCCGGCGCCGCTGGACAGCCTCAGCGCTGACGAAGACCGCCTGCTGGGCGCCTTCCGGCGCTTGCCGCCCAGCGATCAGGCAGCCCTCTGGCACTTGGTCGGACGCTTGCTGGGGGAGTCCGGTAGTGATGATTCTGTAAGGATTCGCCGGCTAGATCGTCAGGCATATCTCTAGGACGCATTCCACTAGGTTCAGGCTGAAATTTTTTGTTAAGGTGGCGGGATCCAATCGCCCCCATGACGAGGTGTCTGCTTGATAAGGGTCCTAGTGGTCGACGATCACGATCTGGTGCGTACCGGCATTACCCGCATGCTCGCCGATATCGACGGCCTGCAGGTGGTGGGTGAGGCGGATTCCGGGGAGTCGGCCCTCAAGCTTGCCCGTGAGTTGAAACCCGATGTGGTCCTGATGGACGTCAAGATGCCGGGTATCGGTGGCCTGGAGGCGACCCGCAAGTTGCTGCGCAGCCATCCGGACACCAAGGTGGTGGCCGTCACCGTGTGCGAGGAAGACCCGTTCCCTACGCGTCTGCTGCAAGCCGGCGCTGCCGGTTACCTGACCAAAGGTGCGGGGCTGGATGAAATGGTCCAGGCGATCCGCCTGGCGTTCGCCGGCCAACGCTACATCAGCCCGCAGATCGCCCAGCAGTTGGCACTCAAGTCGTTCCAGCCCCAAGGCTCGCCGTTCGATGCGCTGTCGGAGCGGGAAATCCAGATCGCCCTGATGATCGTCGGCTGCCAGAAAGTGCAAATCATCTCCGACAAGTTGTGTCTGTCGCCCAAGACCGTCAATACTTACCGTTATCGGATCTTTGAAAAACTCTCGGTTACCAGCGACGTCGAACTGACCTTGCTGGCCGTTCGCCACGGTATGGTCGACGCAAGCCTATAAAAGCCGCTCATGTCCCAAGTCTTTGATGCCAGCGCGTTCCTGGCGACCTGCAGTGGTCGCCCGGGCGTGTACCGTATGTTCGACGCCGAGGCGCGGCTGCTCTATGTGGGCAAGGCCAAGAACCTCAAGAAGCGTCTGGCCAGCTATTTCCGCAAAACCGGCTTGGCACCGAAGACCGCCGCGCTGGTTGGACGCATTGCCCAGGTCGAAACCACCATTACCTCCAACGAAACCGAGGCGCTGCTGCTTGAGCAGACCTTGATCAAGGAATGGCGGCCGCCCTACAACATTCTCCTGCGCGACGATAAGTCCTACCCTTATGTGTTTTTGTCTGACGGAGCCTTCCCGCGCTTGGGGATTCACCGTGGCGCGAAAAAAGCCAAGGGCCGCTATTTCGGCCCGTACCCTAGCGCCGGTGCTATCCGCGAGAGCCTGAGCCTGTTGCAGAAGGGCTTCTCGGTACGCCAGTGCGAAGACAGCTACTACGCCAACCGCACCCGACCTTGCCTGCAATACCAGATCAAACGTTGCAAAGGCCCGTGCGTAGGGTTGGTCTCCCCTGAGGAGTACGCCGAGGATGTGCGCCACTCGGTGATGTTCCTCGAAGGCCGCAGCCAGCAGCTTGGCAACGAGCTCAACGCCGAAATGGAACAGGCCGCCATGGCGTTGAACTTCGAGAAAGCCGCCGAGCTGCGCGATCAGATCGCCTTGCTGCGCCGGGTCCAGGATCAGCAGTACATGGAAGGCGGCTCCGGTGATGTCGATGTGGTCGCGGCGTTCGTCAACCCTGGTGGTGCCTGTGTGCACCTGATCAGCGTGCGCGGCGGGCGGGTACTGGGCAGCAAGAACTTCTTCCCCCAGGTGGGTATCGAGGAGGAGGTCAGCGAAGTCATGGCCGCCTTCCTGTCCCAGTACTATGTGGGCAATGCCGAGCGCGAGCTGCCGGGCGAACTGATCGTCAATGTGGTGCACGAGGACTTCGAAGCCATCAGCGAAGCCGTGCACACCTTGCGCGGCCGCGAGTTGGCCATCACCCACCGCGTGCGCGGCACCCGTGCGCGCTGGCAGCAACTGGCCGTGACCAACGCCGAGCAGGCGCTCAACGCGCGCCTGGCCAATCGCCAACACATGGCCGCGCGCTTCGAGGCGCTGGCCCAGGTGCTGGGCCTGGACGAGGTCCCGCAGCGCCTGGAGTGCTACGACATCAGCCACTCCAGCGGCGAAGCCACGGTGGCCAGTTGCGTGGTGTTCGGTCCCGAAGGCCCGCTCAAGTCCGATTACCGGCGCTTCAACATCGAAGGCGTCACCGCTGGCGATGACTACGCCGCCATGCACCAGGCGCTGATGCGCCGCTATGGGCGGATCAAGGACGGCGAGGGCAAGCGCCCCGATGTGCTGCTGGTGGACGGCGGCAAAGGCCAGCTGAACATGGCCCGTGACGTCATGCAGGAGCTGGGCATGACCGACATGACCCTGCTCGGCGTGGCCAAGGGCGTGACCCGCAAGGCCGGTTTCGAGACCCTTTACCTCAATGATGTGGCCCACGAGTTCACCCTCAAGGGCGATTCTGCGGCCCTGCACCTGATCCAGCAGATTCGCGACGAAGCCCACCGTTTCGCCATTACTGGCCACCGCGCGCGGCGCGGCAAGGCTCGCACCACC
The DNA here is from genome assembly GCF_044900155.1 of Pseudomonas sp. NPDC088890. NCBI lineage: Bacteria > Pseudomonadati > Pseudomonadota > Gammaproteobacteria > Pseudomonadales > Pseudomonadaceae > Pseudomonas > Pseudomonas sp. NPDC088890. The sequence goes on from NZ_JBJDNG010000002.1 coordinate 76,744, forward strand.
TCTAGCCTGGAAGATGTCGCAGGGGTTGGGCCAAAGCGCCGACGCGACCTGCTGAAACACTTCGGCGGCCTGCAAGAGCTCAACCGCGCCAGTGTCGACGAGATCGCCAAAGCACCGGGAATCAGTAAAAAGCTCGCCGAGTTGATTTATGCCAGCCTGCATAGCGAGTAGAATGCCTGGCTCAACCCGCAGCCAGTCGTACCGATGAATATTCCAAATCTGCTCACCGTTCTACGCGTCCTGCTCATCCCGATCTTCATTTTGCTGTTCTATGTGCCCTATCACTGGAGCTACATGGCCGCCAGCACAGTGTTCGCGATAGCCGCCGCGACCGATTGGCTCGACGGCTACCTGGCCCGACGCCTGCAGCAGAGCACCCCGTTCGGCGCCTTCCTCGACCCAGTGGCAGACAAACTGATGGTCGCCGTGGCCCTGGTGCTGCTGGTGCAAGTGCACGCCAACTTCTGGCTGACCCTGCCGGCTGCGGTGATCATCGGCCGCGAAATCGTCGTTTCGGCCCTGCGCGAGTGGATGGCTGAACTGGGGGCGAGGGCACACGTCGCGGTCTCCAACCTGGGCAAATGGAAGACCGCCGCACAAATGCTGGCGCTGGTGATCCTGCTGGCCAACCCACCGGTGCTGACCTTCTGGGTGGTGCTTGGCTATGGCCTGCTGCTGGTTGCCGCCGGCCTGACCCTGGTGTCGATGATGCACTACCTGATCGCCGCCTGGCCGCACCTGCGCGAAGGTTCCGAGCAGAAATAAAGTTTTTTTGAATCAAGGGGTTGACGTTGTTTGCTAGATCGCTAGAATAGCGACCTATCACGACGCGGGAATAGCTCAGTTGGTAGAGCACGACCTTGCCAAGGTCGGGGTCGCGAGTTCGAGTCTCGTTTCCCGCTCCAAATTCGATCCTTAGTGCGTCGCTGGGATCACAAGAAAGAGGCCTTAGGGCCTCTTTTTTGTGCCTGGAATTTGGCTCGCGCCTAAGCAGATGGGGCACGGCCAGGCTTGATCCTTTTCCCCTACTCATCCAGTAACCATCCGCTATCGCCCTCGACGATCACCCCACCGTGATCGCTGCGATCACCTTGGCGCGCGACGCATTGGCCGTCTATTTGATACTGCGCGGTGCCACTGACAATCAACGCCCCGCAACTGGTGCGATCTCCCACTCGAGCGACGGCTTTGCCATTGAACCGATAGCTCGTACTGCCGGTTTCCACCACGCCTGGACCATGTATCGGGCAGTCATGGCGATGGCCCACCAGGGCAACGGGTTTCATAGATTAGCTCCTGCAGAGGGTGCCGTACGCGACTCAAGGTCGATATCGGTTGGCCATTGAACTTTCGGGGCGATGCAGTGAATAGGGCTTAATTGCGAATCATCGTTCCAGTCTCGGGGAGGGTGGACGAACTCGGGCAGGGCCTGTGGGCCTTGTTGCATGAACAGCTGGGCAAGTGCCCAATATTGCTTTCCTCGCTCGATATCGTGGGTGAAAAACAGGCGGTCGATTACCTCTTCGGTGCCGGGCTTGATGACCGAAATCACGACGTTTTCGATTAGACCGCCATTGCCCATCGGTGCGTATACGCTGCAGGCTTCGGCGACCAGGTCATCCCAGTCGTAGACGACCGGGCGTACACCCCAGCGTTGGCGGCTGAATAGGTGGAATCGGTCAAAGTGGTATTGGTAGAAATAGACTTTGCGGCGTAACCGGTTGAAGCGGATGGGTTCGTCGCGGGGGAGTTCAATATCCATGCGTATGGTGGGGATGACTAGCCAGTACATTGCAGTTATGAATAACGATCCAGCGATCATCATTACAGGGCCAATCTCTTCTCTGGCTGTCAGTGCCAGATATAGAAAAAACAATGCGGCGGCGCTGTTTATTACGACGCAAATTCCGCCGCCGAAAATATTTACACCTCTAAGCCTTATTGTAGAGCGTGGTAATTCTAAGTAGGTTTTGCAAAAATGGTTTGGTGGTGTCTTAAGTTTTGCTGTGAGATAGCGTGGCTGTGGCGTGTCATTAGGCTTGTTTAGATCGTATTTCCAGCCTGGTGCACGACGCGGCAGGGGTGGTGTTTGAGTTTTCATTCGGACTCACTCTCAAAATGTTGCAGGTCATGTAACTGAAGTGATTTCGTCAAGTTTGTAGATGAGTGCAAATTTCCATGCGGCGTGTTTCGCCTAAAATTAAAAACGATGTATTGATTGCCAAGTTTATGCAGATTTGCAAGTGACACCGGACCTCATAGGCTTTAGCCCGAGAGCGGCGCGGTACGTGATTCGAGGTCGATCGCCTCGGGCCATCTAACTTTAGGGGCAATGCGCCGAATAAAGCTTAATTGTGCATTATCGTTCCAGTCTCGGGGAGGATGGACAAAATCGGGCAGGGCCTGGGGACCTTGTTGCATGAACAGCTGAACAAGGGCCCAGTATTGCTTTCCTCGCTCGATATCGTGGGTGAAAAACAGGCGGTCGATTACCGCTTCGGTGCCGGGCTTGATGACCGAAATCATGACGCTTTCGATTAGACCGCCATTGCCCATCGGTGCGTATACGCTGCAGGCTTCGGCGACCAGGTCATCCCAGTCGTAGACAACCGGGCGTACACCCCATCGTTGGCGGCTGAATAGGAGGAGTCGATCAAAGTGGTATTGGTAGAAATAGACTTTGCGGCGTAGCCGGTTGAAGCGGATAGGTTCGTCGCGGGGGAGTCCTATGTCCATGCGGATGGTCGGGATGACTAGCCAATATAAAACAATAGAGAAGCCAACTGTGAAAACTATGAGGCCCACGCCCGCCTCCCATTGGTGTGTCAGCGTCTCATAGAGGAACTGCAAGAGCCACACGGTATAGCTCGCAGTCAGTATTGTGCCCACGAGGCTGCCAAGTCCTCGTATTCTTAACGATGACCTGGGGAGTTCGAGATTAATGTTGTTGATTTGGTTTGGTGCGGGATATAGGTGTCTTAAACTTAGATTTAGCTCAGGCGGCTCATTAGGTTTGCTTAAGTCGTATTTCCGGCCTGGCGAACGGCGCGGCATGGTTGGTGCGTGGGTTTTCACTCGACGTCTCTCTTAAGAAATGGTGTGGAGTATGTGTTTGATTCAATGGGAGCGCGGCGCGCTGCGTGATTCAAGGTCTATCTCTTCGGGCCAATGAACTTTAGGGGCAATGCACCGAATAGGGCTTAACTGCGAATCATCGTTCCAGTCTCGGGGTGGGTGGACGAACTCGGGCAGGGCCTGGGGGCCTTGTTGCATGAACAACTGGGCAAGTGCCCAGTACTGCTTTCCTTGCTCAATATCGTGGGTGAAGAACAGGCGGTCGATTACCTCTTCGGTGCCGGGTTTGATGACCGAAATCACGACGTTTTCGATTAGACCGCCATTACCCATCGGTGCGTATACGCTGCAGGCTTCGGCGACCAGGTCATCCCAGTCATAGACAACCGGGCGTACACCCCAGCGTTGGCGGCTGAATAGGTGGAGTCGGTCAAAGTGGTATTGGTAGAAATAGACTTTGCGCCGTAGCCGGTTGAAGCGGATGGGTTCGTCGCGGGGGAGTTCTATGTCCATGCGGATGGTGGGAATAATCAGCCAGGACATAAGGGTCGCAAAGCCAAAGCAGGCAAGAATGAGGTGGGTTCCAATCTGAAGGTTTTGTGCCAGCATTAAATATATAATGAATAACAGCCAGGTTACATTGATTGCAAGCATCAATGTGCCGCCGATTATTCCAATTCCTCTGACGTTGAGGGTGCTTCTGGGTAGCTCAAGAAACGCTTCGTTAATATGGTTTGGCGAGGGTTGCAAGTAGCTTGAATCTGGATGCGGCTCTGGGATTTCATGAGATTTTGGTAAGTCGTACTTCCAGCCTAGCGCACGGCGCGGTAGAAATTTCTGCTTTCTATTCACTTGTTCTTCTGCTCTTGAATGATTTCGGCGTATGCATCTACAGCGCTTCTGTCCGGCCAATAGGTGACAGACAATGTTGCCGCTAAGATGTTGTGCTTGCCGATATCGGGATTCAATTCGATGCTTCCGCTGATCTCTTCATGGTAAAAGTGGTCGCTTGTATGGGGGCGAGTTTGGTGTCTGGATTTATTCACCACGATGCTGTCTTTTTTGTAGTCAGGAAATTTTGGAAGTCGAGAGGCTTGTAGTGAAACCTGTCTCAAGGATGTCGTGGAATGCGGTAAGGGGAGGAATTCGCCGCTAATGATAGTCTCGCCGCCGGTGTAGTTAGGTGAGTGACCATCTCCATGACGGTGCACAGTTAGCGTCCAGTGATAGGCGGACCTAGTCTCATCAAATCGAGGCAGAATTATTCTAAATTTTATAAAATGCTGGGTAGCTAAGGTCGCCAATCCTCCAGTTTTCGAACTTGTTGTTGGGTCAGCTCTTAGGGTTTTGAACTCCAGGTGGGTGAGAAGTCCTAGCGTGGCCGCATTGAGTTCAGCAAAAGCGATGTCGGCATGTTCCGGTTTGTTCCAGTGAACGACGGGAGTTTCATTAGCTTTACCGAAATAACATCGCTTGACCCAACGTTCCAAGGGTGTCGATTCAAGTTGTTCAGCCCATTGTGTAAAATTGTACGCGCTAATCGAAAGAATGATGGCGATGCCTAGCGGGCCTAGAAGCGCCGGATGGGTAATGGCTGCTACGGAAAAATAAACTCCAAAAGCTGATGTTACGGTTGCCATGAAGTAAGGTAAGGCTGCTAGTTTGTTCCCTTCAGCAAAAGTGCGTTTAACTGCCAGACTCGTTTGAGCTGCATCCAAAACGCCCGTCACCGCACTTACCATCGCGCCCACTCTAACCAACGAGTGGCCCACCGCTACCCCCGAGCTTGCACCTGACGCCCCGGCCGCCGCCAACGCCGCGCTTTTCTGAACCTGCAAAGCGCTCTGCCGGACAATCAACCCGACCGTTTCAACGCTCCCCCCGAGTATCGCCAAGCTGGAGCCCTGCAACGCCAGCCAGGCTTCCATGGACTTATCGCCAATTTCGGCCTCGGCCTTTTGCATGTTCTTTTCCAGGCTGTCACTGAGCAGGTACAGCCCGCCCATGGCCAGTAGCAACTCCCAGCTTCCCGCGACCCCGCGCAGCCCTGTGAAACTGGTGCCAAGCAACTGCGCCGCTTGTCGCGAGGTCACCCGCAGGCCCTGCAGCGCCTGGCGCGCATTCGGCTCCAGGGTGCCCACGGCGACGGTCAGATCGAGCATCGTCACCTGCGCTGCGCGGTTCAATTCCACAAGGCTGGCGCGTGTGCCATTGACCAGCGTGTCGCGCACTTGCTCTGCCGTTCCTTGGACCCAGACGCTGACGACAATCACGCTGTGCGCCAGCTTCGGATCGAGTACCGCCAGGCTCAGCAGCCCGTTCTGGATGATCGGCCGAACCTTGCGCAGGCTGGACTGCGACTGCTGCTGCAACTCCTCAAGGCTCACTTGCATGCGCTCGCGGGCCTGGGCCATCGCGGCATTGGCGGTATGCTGCATCTGCCGCAAGTGGGCACTTTGCAGGGCGTAGTACTCGCTGAGCTTCATCTGCACCTGCAACTCGACCAGCTGTACGCCGTTGTACAACCACTGGCTGGCACAGTTCAGGCGCATCACCGCACGCTGAACCCCGGGGCCTGCCAGCGGGTGCAGGCGTTGGCTGGCCGCGTTGAGTGCGCCTTGCGCGTCGCTGATCGCTTGTTGCAGCGCAGTGCGCAGGCGCAAGCCGGCATCGTCGCTGGCAATGACCTTGCTCAGCGCCGCATAGAGCTTGTCGCTGTCGTTCCACTCGGTGGGATCGGTGATGGAGAAGCTTGGCAGCAAGGCCGCCAGCAACGACTGATCGCGCAGGAGCAAGGCGCGATAGGGCGGGCTGTGCGGGTCTTGCAGCCATTTCAGCCAGAGCGCTGCGCTGCTGCCTGCAGCGGGCTGCGCCTCGCGGTTGGCGGTTGGCGCTTCGCTGATGCCGCCAGCCAGGCACAGCGCCATGGTCTTGCAGTAGGCAATGCCAGATTCGCGATCATTGCCGTCATAGTCGTATTGCTCGATGCGCTTGAACGTTGGGCTGGCGCACAGCGACGCGTAGAACCTGGCATTGAGGTCAATGTAATGTTGGTACTGCGCCTCCTGGCGGTCGTACTCGGCTTGGAAGGCGGCGCGCATCGGTTCGTGATAGCGCTGCTCGAGCCGCTCGTCGCTGTTCTGCGCCGTGTAATCGACTATTCGCTTGCGCTCCACCGCAGGGTCGACGAACAGCGGTGGGCCATCGCCGGTCTGCGCGTCGAACGCTGGCGTCTGTTGCTCGGCCCACTGCCGGTGCATGGCGCGGATGCTCAACAGCAGTTGCGAGGTTTGCAGTTGATAAGCCCGCAGCGGCTCTTCACGCCATCGCTGCCGGGTGCTGATCCAGTTCAGCCGCGCATGGTTGAACTCCTGCACCATGCCAACCGTGTCATCGAGGTCCAGGGCGAGCACGCCGTGCTCCAACTGGTGCTTGGCGATGGCGTTGAGCACATAGCCGCGCAGCGCAGTCTGGCGCAGGAAGCGGCTGTGAAAGCCATGCACGCTGTCGAAGTCGCCGGGCTGTTGTTCGGCGTATTCGAAGACCTGGCGATCGACTTTGAGGGCGTCCGGGGTCATCGCCAGGCCCAGTTCGCCAGGGGCATTGCGCACCTGGGCCAGGTCCAGCACCTGAAAGCGCTCGGGCGGGGCCTTGCCATCGCGGTAGGCATTGAGCACGCTCGGCGGCCAGGCATCGCTGGAGAAGGCAATCCAGGCGCTGCTGTAGGTCTTGCTGTCGAGGGTGAGGAAGGCAGACGGGATGTCGTGGTCTTTGCCCACGCACCGTTTGGGCAGCGGTCGCGGCGATGCCGGTGGGGGTTCGAGCGGGTTGAAGCGGCGCAAGTGAGCGTGCTCGGTGACCTCGAAGGCCTGCCAGACCTTGCGGTCGAGCAGCACATACAGGTAGCCCATGCGCAAGGTTCGCAGGCCCAGGCGGGTTTCCACGGGTTTGCCGCCAATTACGGGCGCGTTGTAGGCGGGACGGGTGTCGGGCACCAGCGCCCGGCGCAGGGGCAGGATTGGCAGGCCTTGGCGTTCGCAGGCCAGGCACTGGTCGGGGGGCATCGCCGACTCGGCGATGGCGTGGGCGATGTGCCGGCTGATGGTCATGAGTGCACCTCGGCTGCTGGCAAAGTGGTTGTCACGTGTTTCCAGTTCGCATTGGTGTATTGAGCGAACTGCTGCCCAAGCGATCGCTGCCCCTGCGCAGCGCTGTCGATCATGGCGCGCACGCTAGGGTGGTTAGGTAGCGCCGGGTGCAGACATAGCTGGTGCACCACCAGGTTGAGAATGTCGTCGACTGCGCTCAAGCCGAGCGCTCGCGCGTGACGGATATGTTCGGCCACCTGCGTGGCCGCAAAGCGGGTGATGGGCGTGAGTTGTTGCGCCAACGGACCTGTACGCAATGCCCGCCAGCTCGCCAGCACTGCCTCGATCAACGCCGTTTCTTCCTGGCCATCGCCAGCGTTAGCGGGAATCGGCCGGTGGGGCTGAGCTTCGCCGGTTACCCGAGCAGGAGCGCCGCCGCTGGTTAGAAACAGCCAATGCTTGATTGGCCACCAGTGGCCCTGGTCCGCTTGAGCGAAGGCTCCGGCGTACAGCTCAAAACGCACCGGTTCGAACAGCGGGTAAAAACCTACTGCGCCGGCACTGTTCTGAATTCGCCCCATGGACGACAGATAAGCGGCAGTCGCAGGGGCGGGTGCGCTGCTAAATAGCCACGCGCATACCTGGCGTTTACGGCGCCGCAGATCCCTTATCGCGGCGCTTGCTGTCTGCTCAAGCAAGCGCGGGCAAAGGCTGTTACCGGGGGATGCCAGGCAGGCCAGGATCGGCAAAGTTTCAGGAGAGTGGGCGAGGTCTGCACGCCAAATCCGGGTCAACGCACTTTCGCCCAATGCCTGGCGCAAACTGCCCGAAAGCGTCTGATCACTGGTAGCGGCTATCGCCAAGGGGTCTAGGAGTACGTAGCAGTACAGCTGGGGATCGTGATGTTTGCCGACGTACTCGATCAAGGCCTGGGTGCTCATCAGGCGTTTTCCTCGCACCGGCTGCCTTCGTCAGCAAGCAACTCCACGATCACGCTGTTACCGGCACCGGGGGTACTGGCTTGGGTCGGACCCTTGAACGTGAGCGTCAGGCCATCGAGGGTGATGCCGTGTTGATCCAGAATGATGCTGCCGCCGGGGCTTCTGAACTCAATGCGCTCATTTACCTGTAGTTGGTAGACAGTGGTCTGATGATTGACACCCTGACCGACGCTCACGGTCTGCCGGCCGTTGACGACCAGCTCGTTATCGCCGCCAACTGTTTGGTAGTGATTGGCATGGGTTGACTCGCGGCGCTCGTTACCCACCTGCTCGAGCAGATCCTGGCCAATGCTCACTTGGCATGTTCGACCTATGCTGTGGCTATGATCGCGACCCGTTTGCTGTCGTAGGTCGTTACCCACCGCGGTTTGCTCATCGTTACCCACGCGCTCGACACGGTTGCGGCCGATGCAGCTTGTTTCGTCATTACCAACGTGGTTGTTCTGATCCCTCTGCGCATGAATGAACACCTCCTCATGCCCCAGCTCATCCTCGAAACGCAGCTCATTGAAACCTTGGCCCTTGTGGGTCTGGCTTTTGATGGTCATGCGGGTCTTGTGCTTGGGCAGCTCGTACGGCGGTAGCTGGTTGGCGCAGTAGGTGCGGCCGGTGATCAGCGGCTGGTCGGGATCGGCGTTGACGTAGTGGATGATCACTTCCTGGCCGATCCGGGGGATGGCCATCGCGCCCCAGCTGCCGCCGGCCCAGCCTTGCGAGACGCGCACCCAGCACGAGCTGAACTCATTTTCCTGGCTGTCGCGGTCCCAGGGGAAGCTGACCTTGACCCGGCCCCATTCATCGCAATAGATCTGCTCGTTGGCCGGGCCGACCACGGTGGCCATGTGCGGGCCGTCGATATGCGGCTTGGGCAGCAGGGCGGGTTTCCACTCGATGCGCCCGGGAATCAACGTCGCCTGTTGCAGGTAGCGGGTGCCCTGGTCGGCGCCCACCGCCTCTTGCTGCAGGCTGGTGAACTGGCAGCCCTCGTGGTGCACGCCGATCACCCGCCAGTGGACGTTGAGGTCTTCGCGCGGGTGGTCGATCAGGTTGAAACTCAAGCCCGGTTGCAGGCGCACATCGTCGCCTTCGACCTGGGCGATGCGTGCATCGTGGCGCAAGGCGGTGAGGCGGTTGTGGGTGAACGGCTTGCCGACCACATCCCGCTTGTAGCGTCCGGGATAGTCGAAGCGCTCGTAGGCCGGGGACTGGTGCTGCAGGTCGCTGGCCGTGGCGGCATGCTCCTGGCGGTAGGCGGGGTGCTTGAAGCTGTAGTCGCGCTGCACCTGGCGGGCGCTGCGCACCTGTTCGCTGTAGCGAAAGCGGTGCAGGGCGGGTTTGGCCTGATCGCCGCCACCGTTGGGCTGGTAGAGTACGGCGATGGGGTCGGCGTCGGGTGTTTCGACGTCATCGACGAAGCCTTCATCGTCGTCTTCGGCCTTGATCACGCTGCGGCTGATCAGGCCCATCTCCAGCAGGCGGTCGGTGATGATCAGTTGATGGCCGGTGGCGCTATGCTCGAAGCTGTAGATAAAGCCTTCTTCGGCGGCCAGGCGGGACAGGAAGTCAAGGTCGGTTTCACCGGCCTGGACACAGAATTCGCGAACCTGATGGTCGAAACAGGCCACCAGGCTGACGTTGCTCAGCCGCTGGGCCTGGAACATCAGCTCAAGGATTTGCGGCACGGTCTTTTGCTGGAAGATCCGCCAGTTCGAGCGCAGGCTGGCGCGGGCCAGCTGCGGTTCGACCAGTGCCTGGTAGCGGGTGCGAGAGAAGCCGCTGTCACCCTGGCTGAAGCTGCTGACCAGGCCGTGCACGTAGCGCACCGGGCGTGGGCCGTCCCAGATAGTGAACAGCACAGGCTGGTCGAGCAGCTGGGCAAAGTCGACGTCGGCGTCTGCGCTGACCAGCTCCAGGTTGAGCTTGAACGGGGTGCTCAAGGCTTCATCGAGGGTGAACGAGACCACCTCGAATGCGGCGTCGCCGACCAAGGGTTGCACGCTGTAACGAAGATTGGATTGGCGGGGCATACAAGTCCCTGTGCGCGGTCTGAGAAAGAAAATGCCCGGGCAGGCTGACCCTGCCCGGAGCACTGCTGTCAGGAGGCGATAGGGTTGCGCCAATCGTCAGAACCCTCGGTCCCCGAGGTTTCGTGGGTCCAGGTGATTTTGCGATAGGACAGGGATACTTCGATCAGTTGGGTGTAGTTCTCGTTCTTCTTGTCTTGGGCGTGCGGCAGCACGGTGTTGATGTTGACGATGGTTGCGTCCTCAAGTTTGGTCGTGAAGAAATGCTCCTGTTTGCCCTCCACTGAAGTGCGGTACCAGTTGACCTCGACGGTTGGCAGCATTTCTCCGCTGGCCAGTGCGCCATACATCAGCGGCGTGGCTTTGTTCAGCGCGCTGGTGAAGGTGAAAGGCTTGTGCACCCGTTGGCCGGCAGGTTGACCACTTTGCGGATCGGTCGGGACGATCACCTGGTGTTTGATTTCCTGTACCAGGATCTCGTCTTCATGACCCTCGACAAAGACGTTGCCGACCGAGTCGGAGGTGAAGGCCCCAGCAGTGATGTTGCCCTGGGTTTTGCCTTCGATCTTGATGTAAGCGGGTGTTGGCATGGCAGACTCCTGTGTCCATGTAAAAGCACGCAGCCCTCAAGGGCAGGCGTGGCCATCGCGGGTCGATGGGCTTGTCAGCAAGGCATGGGCCTTGCTAATTCGTTGAATTCCAATCACGTGCTTGCCGGTCACTGCAGGATGCCGTTGAGCGACTGCAGCACCTCGGTGGTAATCACATGCAGGCGGTAGCTATAGAAGGCGTACAAGGCGGCAAGGGCGACTGCGCTGATCACCAGTGGGCTCCACCATGGCCATTGGCGGTTCATCCGAAAGTTACGCGGCGCGACATTGGTCAGTGGGTCGCTCAAGTACTCCGGGACCGGGCCTCGCAGTTCGCGAATCTGCCGGTGTAGCTTGACGATGAGGCTCTGCAAGGCCTCGTCGCCCTTGGGCAGGATGGCGTATTTGCCCTTCAAGCCCATGCACAGGCACAGGTACATGAACTCCAGCACCTGCTGATAGCGCTGTGGTTCGAGCATCATTCGCGAGAGCACGGTAAAGAACTTTTCCCCGCCCCAGGTTTCCTGGTGAAAATCGCTCAGCAGCGGCTGTTGGCTCCAGCTGGAGTTCTTGCCCCAGGGGGTGCTCATCACGGTTTCATCCAGGTACAGGCACAAGGAGTAGGAATAGGCCAGCAGGTGCGCAGGCTCATAGTTGTGCTGGCGCAGCTCTGCCAAGACGCTAGTGATCTGGTTGTGGACGTCCTTGTACAACTGCTTGATGTCTTGATGATCGTCCAGTGTCTGCAAGCGCATGGCCAAGCCAAACAAGGGCATTGCCGCATCGATCATGAGGTTGCTGAAGGCGCCGCGCAGTTGAAATTGCGGGTCAGCTGGGTAGCCCGGGTAGCCGGCTGGGGCCGCATCGCGCGATGCCGTGCTATGGGGTTGTTCGAGCAGCCCGTGCAACTCGGTATCGATGGCGCCAGGGGTATTTTGCTTGTCGCTCATGTCATTCGCTCCTGATCGCCCAGAATTGCAACTCAAGTCCTGGGAACTCGCCGGCGATATGCAAGCCAAAGCCGCTACTGTCGTTCATCACCTGCCAGGCCGGATTGCGTCGATCGAGTTCGAAGTAACTAAAGCCTGCATGGAACGGCAGCTCGCGCGGGGCTACCGGCAGCGGCAGCAGGGGAATACCAGGCAATTGCAGCGGCACCAGATCGGTCAGCGCTTCAAGTGAGGTGACCTTGGCTTTCTGCGTGAACTGCTGGCGCAGCGACTCTGCTGGCACGCTGGCGCGTATCGCCAGGATGAACTGCGCGCTGTCCAGCAGGCGCCGGTCTTCGAGGGTTGCGACCAACACACCGTACTGGCGTTGCTCAAGCGGCAGTGACACCGCCCGAGGTTGCAGGACAATGCTCAAGGTGCGCCGCAAGGCGTCCTCCAGCGGTTTGAAGGAAGTGTGCAACGCGCTGTGCTGATAAGCCGGATACTCCTGTGGCAAGCGACTCTCATCCGTGAAGGTCACCAGTTCGCCACAGGCTTGGCTCATGGCCAGGTATAACTGCTCAGGGTGGGTATGCGGCTGTCGCGCCAGATGCTGGAAGCACGGCCACCAGCGGTTCATGGCTTGCAGCAGATTGAAGTCACTGATGTCGGCCACCCCCGACTGTCCTGACGAACCTATCCGTGTCGCAAGGTTGCGAGCGCGCTCGCGAAGGGTATTGCAGACTTCATCGAGAAAACGTTTGAGCGAGGGCACCGCTTGCACAGAGATGCAGGTGGGGTAGACGTTTTCGTCCAGCACCAGGCTGCCGTCGGGGCGACGCTCCAGAATGCGCCCTAGGGCTAGGCGGGTGTAGGCGCTGGCGTCTTCACTGTCTCGTTTGAGTTGCAGGTTGAGCACTGCCAGATCCACAGCCGCGATGTCGCCGTCGTCGGTATGGGTATCTTTGATATCTTCGGTGTTGGCGATGTAGCGATAGTTGGCGCTACTGTCTGGCCAGCGTACTTCACGGCCGCCGTCGCTGCGCAGTGGCAGGCACAGGTACACGTCTTTCTGGTGCGTGAGGTTGTCGATGATTTCCAGCGGTGCAGGAGGCGGCAAGTCGCCGGGGATGTCGAACACCGTGCCGTCGGGCATGACGCCTCGAGCGCGAGTAATGGCGATTTTGCCAAAGCATAAGTACTCCTGATTCAGCTGCAATTCGCTGAACCCATAGAACGAGCTATTGAGGCTGCTCAGGCGCTGGTGAACGGCGGCTTCGCTGGCCCTCGCCAACTGCTGAAAGTGTTGCGGCTTGACGAACAAGCCCTCGCGCCAGACGACAGGGTTGCGTGAGCTCATGGGCGCTCCGAATCAGAAGGGTAGGTGCAGGGGGACAACAGCCAGGTGAGCATCAGCTTTCTTCCTTGAGCAGGATCTGTGAGTCGTTGATCTGCACGGCGAGCACCACCTTGCGACCACGCGGCTGGACGCGCAGGACCTGCTTCCAGGTGGCGTCCTGTTGGTTGCTGTAGTTAGCAATTACGGCAATGAAGCGGGTGTCGGCATCGATCGCTTCGAAGGGCACGAACTTGAACTGACCAGGCGTCAGGAGATAGTCATCGTCACGTATGTAAGTGCTGCGCAGGGCCTTGGCCGGTTCTTGTTCCAGGCCCGAGTAGACGGTGTTATGCAGCAGTGAGTCGTCCCGCAGCTGGAAGATCTTGATAGCGATAGGCGTGGCGATCTGCTCAGCCGATACCATCTGCGGCTGCGCCAGGCTCAGGTGCACTTCCGGATCGTCATAAGTGCCTGGGCTGCTGTCCTCCATGGACGAGCGCGGCAGGGTTGGCTGTTCCTGTTCCTGCTCTATAGGAGACACGGCTGGAAATTGCTCTTGCAGATACGCCAGCAGTACTTCGACCTTTTCAGTCAAGACCTGTGGGTTGCCAGCTGTGAGGCTGACTGCATAGGGGCTTGGCTCCAGCACTGCATCGGCAACCGGGGCATCAAGGCTTCGTGGGTTGCCATTGAGGGTGGGGCTGGCATACAGGCTGAAAGCAACCTGGGTTGGCTGATCACTCGCAGCGCCCACCGGTATGCTGGGGTCCATCAATACCTGGCCAACCTTGCCCAAGACCGTGCAGCCCGGCAGGGGTAGAAACAGTGCAGCGATTATCAGGGGACGCAGTTTCACAGCTTTTCCCCTGGGCGGATATTGGTCATGGTGGTGTCTCCAGCTGGGTGCAAAGTAGATGGCGCATCCAGTGCCAGTAGGGGGTCGCAGCCACTATCGGCTTTGAACGCCTGGCAGATGTCGAGCACGGCGGGGTAGGTGGGGGTAGCTGGCTCTAGGTCCAGGGTGCCGGCCGGCAGATCGTTCACCAAGGCATCCAATAGGCGCTCGCCTGGCTCGAACAGCTCTTCCAGGGCGCCGCGCCTAACCTGCTGGTTGGGCTGGTCGCTGTGGTAGTGGACCAACAGGCGATAGGCGCCGATACGCAGGCAATCGCCTTCCTGCAGGCGCACCGCAGCCGTGCCTGCAAGGCTCAGCTGGTTGTCATTGAGGAAGGTCTGGCCGCAGCGATCGATGGCGCAAAAGCTCTTCTCTCGCCAACGAATCTCGCAATGGATGGGCAGAATGCGCCGCTCGCGATCGATCAACAGCCAGTCGGCGCCGAGGCTGCCGAGCGTGCCGCCGCGGTTGTCGAATTGATGGCTGACGGTGACGCCATGCTGCAGTTGATCGGGATTGCTGATAGTCAGGGTCACTTTCATGAGCGCACCCTGATGAGTACCTTGGGGCTGGTCGCGCCGTGCCGATCATCGATAAAACTGGTCCAGCCCAGATGGCTGCCTTGCGTGCGGCTCAAGTTGAACGGTGGCAGTTGCTGCTGTTTGAGACGCAGCTCCAGGTCATAGGCCAGGCCGTCACGCAGGAGGAAATCAATCAGCGCTCGCAAGCGCCCAAAATTGATACCGCTGGGCAGGAAAGCGCGTAGTTGGGCTTGGTCAAGATCACCAATCAGGATGGCGAACTTGCTGCTGCGGGTACGGCTGCGATCACCGACAATGAAGGCGCTGCCCAACTGACCATTGGTCAGGCCAAGACTGACCCTCTGGCGGACATCGAATGACACCGAGCGCTTTTCAAATTCGCGGATCTGCACCTGCCGCAGATCAAAGCAGTGGGCGATGATCCCGGCCACCGTGCCGGGGGCGCGGCTGCGGCTGGCAATCACCCCGGCAAAGCTGAGCAGACGGCTCCAGGGCAATGCCGTATCAACCCGCAGTTGCTCGTTACCCAGGCCGATCAAGGCGTAGATATAGGCAGAAAAGTGGTCGCTGGCTTGGGTCTGGAAGCGGATGTAATAGCGGTATTTGCGCCAGATCCGGTGGAGCAGGCTGAGCAAATAGTGATTGAAGAAATCGAAGAATGCCGGGCGCACGCCTTTGCCCTGGGCATGCTCGTAAGCGAGCTGATCCAGGTAGTAGCTGGGCAGTGGTGAGTCTGTACCGTGCAGTCCCAGGAAGGTGGTGCAGACCCGGTAGCGGTCATCGTTTTCTGCCCGCTGAGGCAGGCGCTGCGCTTCCAGCACGTCGGCCACCGGAAAGGTCAGGCGAGGGTCGCTGCCAAGGCGTAGCCGCGGCTGCGTAGCGTCTGCTGGCCTATGTGGTTCAAGGTCATCATCGTGCAAGCCATGCAGCCTCTCCAGCAATTGGAAGAAATTGTGCAGATGAGCTTCGGCGAGCAGCGTGTCGGCTAGATCAGCGGTTGTCTGCCGGTCAGCAAGGGCCATGTGTAGTGCTCGTTGTTGGTGGTGTTGATCACTTCCAGTTGATGGAAGGAATTGATGCTGGCGTAGAGGGCAAAGAAGTGCGACAGCACGCAGCCGAACAGGTACAGGTCGCCTTCGCAGCGAAAGGCGTCCTGATCGAGTTGCAAGTGTGTGCGCAAGCCGCGAACGGGCAGGCCCTTGATCAGCCAGTCCAACGGTTCGGTCTTGGCTTGGCCAATGCCATCGAGGCGCTTGCGCGTGGCGCGTGCCTGCTGAATGTCATGCAGGGCGGCGAAGTCGTAGGCACCGAGCACCGCCTTGAGCGGTTCGGCCGAGAGCAGCGAGAGATAATTGAGCGACAGGTTGGAGATCAATGTCCATTGCAGCTGGCCATCCAGTACCGGTCGGTACGGCCGGGTCGGTCGGCAGATGTTGCGGTAGCTGGCCAGCGGTGGAGTGGCCTCGGTGGTGACACTGATGTCGCCAATGCCCAATGCCAAGGGTAAATCCCGATTGGTACAGGTCAGGTCGACCGAGGCGGTTTCCAATTGCCCGACATACAGGCTTTCGTCAGCGCGGACGAACGCCATGCGGTGCACCAGCCCGTCGCCGCGCAACGACTCTTCGACCCGGCAGCGGTAATACAGCGCGGTGCGTCCCTGGGCGTGTTCGATTTCATGGGCGAACGATTCAAAGGGTTGGAACACGCGTAGCTGCTCACCTCGGCTGCCATCTGCGGTTACTCGCCAGCTGGCCACGCGGTCGACGCTGAAGATCTCGTAGGCCTTCGGGCGCTGACCACTGGGCGTCAGCCGCACCTGCTCGGCCTGGCCAGACAGGTCGATGGGTTCGGCGCTGTGCTCGAACAGGTTGATGGCCGGCGTGCAGAACAAGCTGAAGTCAGCTTTGCTGATACGCATCGAGCTGGGCAATGGCCGGGTGAAGTGAAATTCGATGCGCACCCTGCGGCTGTCCTGGTTCGGCCACAGTTGGGTGAGGCCAGTCAAGCTGAAGAAGTGGAAGCGCTGCGGGAAGACAAAGTACTCCTGCACAATCCGGTAGCCGTCGAAGACGTTGCGCGGATAAGGCAGCAAGGCATCTTCGGGGCTAAACCCGGGAAAGCTGACGGTGCAAGCCGGTAGCCTGCGCACTTCACCGTTGATGATCACGCTGATGTTTTTCAGGTATTGCGATAGCCACAGGTACAGCGTTTGAGCGCTGCCATGATCGCCACTGAGGTGGAAGTCCAAGCTGTGGCAGGCCAGAGTGTTCAGCGGGCGCTCAACCAAGGTGTTCAGCTCAATGGCAACGCTGCAGTTGTCGAGTGTCTGTGTGGCACTGGCCTGGTGGACCTCAAAAGGATGAAGTGTCACCTCGGTACAGGTTCGATACTCGCAAGCGATGCCGTCCACAGGGCGGGAAAACAGCCGTGAGCCCTTGGCCACGCGTTGTGACTCACTCAAAGACTGCTCCAGCGGGGTGAACTGGATTATCGTCGCGCTGGGCAGCGGCCGTAGATAATTGGGCCATAGCATCTGCAGCATTGAATGGGTCAGCTCGGGCAGGTCATCGTCAAGTTTCAGGCGCAGTTTTGCCGTGAGAAACGCAAAGCCTTCGAGCAGTCGCTCGACATCTGGGTCGCTACTTTCTTTACCTAGATACTGCGCGAGCTGCGGGTTGTCCCGAGCAAAATCGGCACCCAGCTCGCGTAAATAACGCAGCTCTTCGCTAAAGCGTTGTTTCAATGGCATGGGTTACCTCACCCGGGTGTAGCGATTTTGGCCGTTGACCAGCAACTCGATCTGCAACTGCTCGGCACGGTTGTTTACCCGCACCTGGCAATCGAGGCGAAAGTGCAGCTCCAGCGGGGTGTTGGCGTCCGGTACGCCATGCAAGGTGCGAATGCGGATGCGCGGTTCATAGCGTCCAATGGTGCGACGGATGTCGGCACTCACTTGAGCCAGCAAATCACCGCTCCTCAGGTCGTGGCCGTTGAAGTCGCGCAGGCCCAGGTCAGGGCTGCTTTGCGAACAGCCCTGACGAGTATTGAGCAGTGTCTCGAGGTGGCGCTTGATGACCTCGAATATCTGGCCTGCCTGCTCATGGCGGCATTGCTGTCGACTGGGTGGGTTATCTGCAGCCAGGCGATCGAACAGGCTGCTCATTCGTTATCGAGCCGACCGACCAGGGAGATCTCGAAGTTCGCTCCCATGTACTTGAAGTGTGGTCGCACAGCCAGGGATACCTGGTACCAGCCCGGATCACCGGCGACTTCCGAGACTTCGACTTTGGCGGCGCGCAGTGGTCGACGGCTACGTACGTCGGCCGAGGGGTTTTCTTGGTCGGCGACATACTGCTTGATCCACTTGTTGAGCTCGCCTTCCAAGTCGGCGCGTTCCTTCCAGCTGCCGATCTGTTCACGCTGGAGCACTTTGATGTAGTGGGCCAGTCGGTTGACGATGAACAGGTACGGCAGTTGGGTACCGAGCTTGTAGTTGGTTTGCGCCTGCTGGCCTTCTGGCGTCTTGGGGAACGCCTTGGGCTTTTGTACCGAGTTGGCCGAGAAAAACGCCGCGTTGTCACTGTCCTTGCGCATGGTCAGGGCAACGAAGCCTTCTTCGGCCAGCTCGAACTCCTTGCGATCAGAGATCAACACTTCGGTCGGTATCTTCGCCTGCAGTTGGCCCAAGGACTCGTGCAGATGCACGGGCAGGTCCTCGACGGCGCCTCCGGATTGTGGGCCGATGATGTTCGGGCACCAGCGGTAGCGAGCGAAGCTGTCGTTGATGCAGCTGGCCATCAGGAAGGCGGCGTTGCCCCACAGATAATTGTCATGCTGACCGTTGATGGTCTCGTCATAGCTGAAGCTGCTGATGGGCTGCTCATGGCGGTCGTAGACCGAGCGCAGCATGAAGCGCGGCAACATCATGCCGACATGGCGGGCGTCTTCGCTGTCACGGAACGATCGCCATTTAGCGAATCGCGGCCCCTCGAAAATGTCTTTGACCTCCTTGAGGTTGGGCAAATCTTCGAAACTGCTCAAGTTGAAGAATTCAGGGGCGGGTGCGGTAATGAACGGCGCATGGGACATTGCACCTACCGAAGCAACATAACTTAATAGTTTTATATCGGGCGAGGAGGGGCCGAAGTTGTAATTACCGACCATGGCCGCCACCGGCTCGCCACCAAACTGGCCAAAACCTGCGGTATAGACATGTTTGTAGAGCCCGCTGCTGGTAATGTCGCCGGCATTGTCGAAGTCTTCGAGGAGTTCGGTTTTACTGACGTGGAGCACTTCGAGTTTTATGTTCTCTCGAAAGTCGGTGCGGTCCACCAGTAGTTTCAAGCCGCGCCAGGCCGATTCAAGTTGCTGGAACTCGGGTTGATGCAGGATGGCGTCCATTTGTTTGCTAAGGACTCGGTCGACCTCAGCAATCATCTGGTCCACGCGATGCTTGTTGATCAGTTGATCAGGCTCATCGCTTTTGAGGATGTTGGATATGAATGCAGCGACGCCTTGCTTCGCGACTTGATAGCCTTCTTGACTGGGAGTGAGCAGGGTTTCGGCCATGATCTGGTCGAGCAAGGTCTGGTTGCCGGTTGTCTGGTCAGCAACGTCAGAGGTGAGGGTCTGGGTATTTTGGCTGGGCATGGTGACGCTCCGTTGTCAGTGCTTCATTGACCTGATGCTCAGGTCTTGGCTGCTTCAGTCTTGTTCGGTGGCTTCGATCACCAGATCCAGCTCATGGGCAAGCTGCTTGCGTGCCTGCTCGTCAGTGAGCAGCTGTTGCAAGTGCTTGCGAAAGGCGGGGACGTTGCCCAGCGGGCCTTTCAGGGCCACCAGGGCTTCGCGCAACTCGAGCAGCTTGTTCAGTTCAGGTACTTGGCGGGCGATCTGGTCTGGGCCGAAGTCATTGATCGAGTTGAATTGCAGGCGCACTGCCAGTTCAGCATCGGGGGCTGCGCTGAGGCTCGAAGGCACGGCCATGCTCAAGCTCACAGCAGCCTCGCTCAGTACGCTGTTGAAGCTGTGCTTGTCGATGCGCATGAGCTGGCGATCTTCCAGGGTGCGTGTATCGATCAGGCCGAAATCGCCCAAGACCAGCATCTTGTGGGGCAGTTCTATTTCGGCCTGCTGGTCGCCGGTGGCAGGTACGTATTTGATGTTGATACGTTCCTTGGGGGCGACGGAACTTGAGCTTTTAGCCATGCGCTACATTAACTCCCTGTTAAGTTTGTAGGATGTTTCTTACATTGCTTCCCGTTAGGGTTGTTTTTGTAGGTTTATTCGTACAGTTGGTGTTGAAATTGTACTTATTGTTTATTTGTGATTTTGCTTTGCATTTAAACGATGCATGGGTGAAAGTGCCTTGGTCGAGTTTAAAAGTGTAAAGAAATATTTGTTTGTGACCTGGCCTGAATCTGCTCTAAGCTCTGCGCTTGTCGAGTTTTCTAGCTTTGTACGCGGCGCATTGCTCTTCAGGTAAATGCTTTGGAAGTGTGCGCCCGTATGGGTGTATGAGAGTGGAGTAGAGCTGCGGTGAACAAACAATGCACTTATGGAATGGGTGTTTTATTGTTGCTCGGCTTGGGGCAAGTGTTCGCCGAGCCTGTGCGCGATTGCACGCGGATTGTTTCCAATGTCGAACGTTTGGCCTGTTTTGATGAGGCGGCCGGAACCCCTTCGCGGGTGCCGCGGGTAAAAGCCACGTGGTCAGCACCGGAGCTGAGCGCACCTAGCGTGGCTCGGGTCATGACCAACGAGGCCCAGCGAATGCCGGACGACCTGGCGTTTCGCATGAGCGTGCAGCGTGAGGGGCAAGCGGGGCAGGCGCGACTGGTGATTTCGGCGCCTGCGATCGCTGCGGTCGAGCCGCGGCCTTACCTTGCGATCAGCTGCGTGCAGAACATCTCCAGATTGCAGTTGATCACCGCGCGACCTGTTGAGGGCAGCCGAGTGGTACTGCAGCTGCGCACCGAGCATCGGGCGACCAATGCGCAGCCCTGGCAAGTCATGGAAAACGGCCAAGTGTTGGATGCTGGCCGGGGTCTACCGGCTATTGAGCAGATCAGGGCGTTGATCGGCGCCAAGCGGATCCACATCGTCAGCGACCATCCGGCGCTCGATGGGCTGAGTTTCGATGCTCAAGGGCTAGACCCTTTGATTGATCAGGCGCGCCAAGCATGTCGTTGGTAGCCAGGGTGTCGAGCGATGACATCGCCAGGCTGCTGGCGCCCATTGACCCCAAGCTTGCCGCAGGTCTGTTCGATATCGAGGATGAGACCTACCAGGCGATCGATCAGGAGATGGTCAAGCTTGGCGGATTGCATGAAGGTGCTATCGATTGGCCATTCATCGAAGAAGCCTCCCGCCAGTACCTCAGTAGCCACTGCAAGCATTTGCGCATCGTCGGCCATCTGAGTGTCGTGTGGTTGCGCAAGCGCTGTTGGGAGCACTGGTGCCACACGCTGCAGTTGCTGGCGGGCATGGTTGAACACTATTGGGAAACCGCCCATCCCAAGCCCGGCCCGACGGGATTTCTGGGCAAGCGCAAATTGGTTGGTGTGCAGGTCAAGCGACTGACCGAAGCGCTGCCTCAGCTCGACCGCTTTAGCTATACACCGGCCTGTGCCGAAACGGCGCAGAAGGCGATTGCCTCCTTGTTGCAACAGGCGAGCTCGGCGCAGCTTGATCTGCCGGCGTTGCAGGCGCTTGAGCGCTTGCTGGTAATGCACAGCGAGTCTGTCATTGGAGTCGGCAACGAACCTGCTGGCAAGCCTGTTTCACCCGCTCGCAATGCTACCCCGCTCGCTGAAGCATTCCTCCCGGCCAAGACCACCGCGTCGCTCGGCAACGAGCGCGAAACCCGGCGCGCGGTGCTGAGCATGGCCGAGTTCATCAATCAGCAAGACCTGTACGACCCGACCGGCTATCAACTGCGAAGGTTTGGCTTGTGGGCGCACATCCAGGCTGCGCCGGGCGCCAGGCAGGATCATCGCACCGAACTGATGTCGGTCCCGACAGACATCGTCAGCGGATACGAGGAGGCGCTGTCGAGTACCGCTATTGATCCGGCCCTGTTGCTGCGAGTGGAGAAAAGCGTCACTGCTTCGCCGTATTGGATTCGCGGCAGTTTCCTCGCTGCAAGCATCGCATCGCGTTTGGCCATGGCTGAAGTCGCCGAAGCGATCCGCTGCGCAACGGCGCGCTTCGTCCGTCGCCTACCCGCCGTGCAACAGCTGTGTTTCAGCGATGGCGTGGCGTTTGTCGATGAGCAATGCCTGGCATGGCTCAAGGGCGCAGAAGCATCGCCTGCCCAGGGCGCAGGCTCGCAAGAATTTCTTGGGCTGCGCGAAGCGTTGGTCGAGCAGATGGAAGTTGAAGGGGTGGAAGCGGTGTTGTTGCGCCTACAGGCCCTGCAAACACAGCACAGCTCGCCGCGCGAGCGCTGCCATACCACGCTGATCGCTGCCGATCTGCTCGGTACCCGTGGCGTGTCTTGGCTGGCGCACGACCTGTGCGCCAGTGTTGCCCGAACCATGCAGGCCACCACCGCCCAGATGTGGGAGCCGCAGGTTTATCAAAAGCTCAAGCACTACGCAGGCACGTCATCACTGATTGACCAGGACAAGGAGTAGCAGTCCCCGATGAGCACATATTGGAGACATCTGAAACGTTTGGGCTTGCCGCTGGCCACCCGCGCAGGGCTGGCCATGCCGCTGCTGCTCGCAGCGGCTGGGGTGTTGTTGCTGGTCGCCATCTGGTGGCTTGGCCCGCAGTGGACTTGGCGTGCGCAGCAGCCCCTGGCCAGTCTGGCGCACCGCAGTATCGCCAGTTTGCTGGTGGTACTGGTGCCTTTGCTGTGCGCGTCGCTGGTGCTAGTTGCGCGCCTGCGTCGGCTCCAAGCACAGCGTCAGCAGGAGGCCGCTGTCGAGGCAGATCCGAGCCTGCCGTTCGTGCAAGCACAGGAGCGAGCGCTCGAACGAGGGCTGGCAAGCTATCTGGACAATGCCGGCGGTCGTCGTGGGCTCTATCAGTTGCCGTGGTATCTGGTTGTCGGTGAGCAAAACGCTGGCAAGACCAGCTTCATCACTCGTTCCGATCAGCATTTCTCTCTGACCCGTATCAGCAAGGCACAGGCGCTCAGTCGCCAGGATGACGATCTCGCCTACCCGGTGGACTGGTGGATCAGCAATGAGGCAGTGATCATCGATCCTCCTGGCGAATTGATTACCCAGCAGTCACTTGAGGGCCTTGTGCCTGACGCTGACGGCAAGCCGTCACCCGTCCTGCCTGTGGGTACTCAGGCCAAGCTCTGGCTGCACCTGCTGGATTGGCTGGCGCGCAAGCGCAGCCGTAGAGCCTTGAATGGTCTGGTGCTTGTGGTCGATCTGGCATCGTTGTTGCGTTCGACGCCCGAGCAGCGCATGGCCTTGGCTGATGTGCTGCATACCCGGCTGTATGAGGTGAGCCGTCAGCTGGGCTCACGTTTGCCTTTGTACGTGGTGCTGAGCAAGTTCGATCTGCTTGACGGTTTCGATCAGCTGTTTGCGCGCATGAGCCAGTCTCAGCGAGAGCACATGCTTGGATTCAGCTTCAAGCTCGATGCCATTCGTTCATTCGACGCGTGGCTGGATGAGCTAATCGCCCATTACGATCAGTTGATCGAGATCGCCCAGGAAATGGTGCTCGATAGCATGAGCGGCTTGAGCAGCGCTGAGCAGCGCCAGCGGCTGGTTTCGTTGCAGGGGCAGTTGATGGGGCTGCGCCCGGCATTGATGACGTTCCTTCAACACGCATTGGCCAGCGATCGCTTCACGACGCCGGCGCTGGTGCGCGGACTGTACTTGTCTTCGGTGTTTCAGCAGGGAGAGATGAACAACGCGTTTGTCCGCGAAGCGGCGCAACCCTACAAGGTTCTGCCACCGCTGAGCGATGGCAAGCCGCAAGGCAAAGCCCTGGTCTATTTTGCCCAGCATGTGTTCAAGCGGGCGATATTTCCCGAAGCGGGATTGGCGGGTGACAACGTCAAAGTCGCTCGCGACAAACGCCGTCTGTTGTGGCTCAGTTCGGGCGTTGGTGTGCTGGCCTTTGCCGTGCTTGGGACAAGCTGGCATCGCTACTTTGATCACAACCGGGAACAAGCGATCAGCGTGCTGGCCAAGAGTCAGGCGTTCAGCGAGGGTGAAGTCGATCAGCGCCTGGATCCTACCGGCCGCAACCTGCTGGTGCCTTTGGATCAGATCCGAGAGGCCGTTTCGGTGTTTGGCGACTATCGCGCTGCGTGGCCGGTGGTGGCCGACTTTGGCCTCTACCAGGGCCGTGCAATTGGTCCGATGGTCGATCAGGCCTACCTGACGCTACTGTCGCGGCGTTTCCTGCCGGCCCTTGCCAGTGGAGTCGTCGACGCGATAAATGCCGCCGACGAGGGTAGCGAGCAACAGATGGCGGCGCTCAGGGTCTATCGGATGATCGAGGACCGGCAGAACCGGCGAGCGAAGTGGGTAGAAGATTGGATGGCACACCAATGGCAATCTGCTTACCCTGGGCAGGGGCAGCTACAGCGTGACCTTATGCGTCACCTGCAGTACGCCTTGGCCTACGCCGACACCGATCTACCGCAGTTCCGGCAGCGAATCAGTGAAGTCCAGCAGATACTGGGTAAAG
Organism: Pseudomonas sp. NPDC088890; assembly: GCF_044900155.1. Classification (NCBI taxonomy): domain Bacteria; kingdom Pseudomonadati; phylum Pseudomonadota; class Gammaproteobacteria; order Pseudomonadales; family Pseudomonadaceae; genus Pseudomonas; species Pseudomonas sp. NPDC088890. The sequence continues at coordinate 100,896 of NZ_JBJDNG010000002.1, forward strand.
TCCCGCTGGCGCAGCGTGTCTATGCAAGCCTTAAGCGGCAGGCTCAAGATCAGTTGCATACAGGCTTGGATTTGCGCCATCAGATAGGGCCTGCGTTCGACGTCGTCTATCAGCCAACCTCAGAAAACGTGACAACGAGCGACCGCATCCTGCTGGCGCCATTGCTGACGGCTAAGGGTTTCAGGGACTATTTCGAACCGCACAGCGAGCACATTACAGACATGGCCATGATCGACCAGTGGGCCCTGGGTGAGCGGCGTCAACTGGACTACTCCGCGGCTGACCGCGCTGCACTGACTGAGAAGATCAGCAGCCTGTACCGCGCTGACTACATCGACAGTTGGCGACGGGCGTTGAATGAGTTTACGGTGACGGACTTTCACGACTTGAGCCATGGGGTTTCGGTCCTCGACCACATCACAGGACCAGCAGCGCCGCTGCGCCGCTTGTTGGAGACGGTGCGCGACAACACCACCATCGATTCGTTGGCCGCCGCACAGTCCAAGCAAGCAGAGGCTGTCACGGCGCTGGCGGGAGGTGTGGAGCCTGCCCAACAACAGGCCGGAGGAATACGCAGGGCGTTCACCGGCTTGAATGAAATGCTCGAGGCGAGGGGTGAGCGGCCAAGTTATTACGACGAAACCCTCAGCGCTATCATCGCGCTCTATGACTACGCCAAGGCCGTGCAAGATAGCCCCGATCGAGGCAAGGCTGCCTTGCAGGTGGTGCTGCAGCGCTTTTCGATGAAGGGGCCTGATCCGATTGCAACCCTGCAGCGGGTCTCTACCGGCCTGCCTGATCCCATCCGCCAGCAGGTTAAAAAGGTTGCCGAGCAAACTGCCCAAGTGTTGGTAATCGAAGCTTTGCGAGAGCTGGAGCGGCGTTGGGATGCTGATGTCTACAGCTTCTTCCAGCAGCGGCTCGCGGGGCGTTATCCATTCCTTGCGCGAGCCCCCGATGCGGCGTTGGATGATTTCGAGGCCTTCTTTGGGCCCAAGGGGCGCCTGCAGCAGTTCCAGGATCAATACCTTAAGGTGTTTCTGAAGGACAACCTCGATGCACTTTATGCCGACAATCGTGGCAGCTACCTGATACGCACCGATGTCATCGAACAGTTAGAGATAGCAGATCGAATCCGCGAAACCTTTTTCGATCACCGAGGCAATCTGAGTGTGCAGTTCAGCATCGAACCCTTGGGGCTCAGTGCGAACCAGCGTACCAGTGTGCTTGACCTGGATGGCCAGCTGATTTCCTACACCCATGGACCCAGCTTGATCACCGGGGTGATCTGGCCCAATACCTTGAACCCGCAGGTGCGTAGCAACCTGACCTTGCTCAAGCTCAATGGCAACAGCAGCAGTCTCGAGTATCGCGGGCCCTGGTCGATGTTCCGCTTGCTCAGTCGGGGCGCCCTCAATGGGCGTACGGCGACCAGTGTCGACCTGAGCTTCCGTACAGGAGACGGCATGATGCGTTATCAACTGAGTTCGGAGAAAGCATTCAACCCGATCACCCAGCAGCCGTTCAAAGGCTTCAGGCTACCGCGCACCTTGCTTGAGCAAGGTAGCCCGCGGGCGGTTCAGGCTGCGCTTACCAGCACTGGCGTACGGTAGGCGCAAGGAGCGAGTCGAAAGCAAAACCGGGCCATCAAGGCCCGGTTTTTTTATCGTGTGAGAGACCACTTACTCGGTTGTCTTCGGCGCCCAGCGCAAGATCACGCAAGCAATCACCGCCGACAGCAACGACCCCAGCAGAATCCCGATCTTGGCCTGATCGATCAGCTCCGGCTGCCCTGGAAACGCCAGTTCGCCAATGAACAGGCTCATGGTAAAGCCGATTCCGCAGAGCATTGCCACCCCGTAGATCTGCAGCCAGCTGGCGCCCTGCGGTTTAGAGGCCAAGCCGGTTTTCACTGCCAGCAGCACCCCTGCGAACACGCCCAACTGCTTGCCCAGCAACAGGCCAAGGGCGATCGCCAGTGGCAGTGGCGCCAGCGCATCGCTCCAGCTCAGGTTGGCGAACGAAACACCGGCGTTGGCAAAGCCGAATACCGGCACGATCAGGAACCCTACCCAGGGCGCGATGGCATGCTCAAGCTTGAGCAGCGGGCTGTCGCTGGTGCCTGCGCTGTACGGAATCAGCAGGGCGCCGACGACGCCGGCAATGGTCGCGTGGACACCGGACAGCAAGGTGAAGTACCACAGCGCCGCAACGCCGATCAGGTAAGGCCACAGCGTCACCACGCGCATGCGGTTAAGGCCAAGTAGCAGGGCAACGATGCCCGCTGCAGTGCCCAAGGCGAGCAGGTCGATCGATGAGGTGTAGAACAAGGCGATGATCGCCACCGCACCCATGTCATCGATGATCGCCACTGACACCAGCATCACCTTCAATGACAGCGGCGCGTGCTTGCCGAGCAGGGCCAGGGCGCCAACGGCGAAGGCGATGTCGGTGGCGGCGGGGATCGCCCAACCGCTGGCCAGGCCCGGTTCGACCGCTGAAACCTTGAGGTAGATCAGCGCGGGTACGGCCATGCCCATTAGCGCTGGCAGCGCCGGCAGACGGCGTTGCTCCCAGGTCGCCAGGCGGCCGTCGACCATCTCGCGCTTGATCTCCAGGCCTACCATCAGGAAGAAAATCGCCATCAGGCCATCGTTGATCCAGTGGTGCACGGTCATCGGGCCGAGCTTGTCAGTGAAGGTCGGGCCTACCGGTAGATGCAGCAGGTGTTGATAGGCGCTGGCCCAGGGGCTGTTGGCGATGACGATGGCGAGGGCGGCAGCGAGCATCAGCAGCACGCCACCAGCAGCCTCGCTGGCCAGCAAGCGCTGCAGCAAGGGCCGGCGCTCGGCGGTAGGTAGGGAAACGTTCATGGGAAGGTCCTCGTTCATGGATTCGCCCTCGATGCCGCTGCGGTTGGCCAACTAGCGAGCACAGCAAAGCGCCGGTAGGGGTTGACCCGAACCAGTGCGGCGGTAGGCGAGAAGAAGGGAAGGGGCGTGCGCAACCCGGCTAAAAAAAGCGGGAACGGCAAACACCATAGACATTGGACAGCTGCATGCAACATGGACGGACTCTCGGAAAACAAATGAATGTTCTCCGTATTCGGGATGGCTCCCGGGCGCACGCAGCACACGCCAGGCGAAAATTTTACAGAATATTGGCGGCAATGTTCCAGTTTTATGCATCGAAATGTTGCTAATAGCCGGTTTTGGTCAGCAGCGGTTTATCCCTCGGTACGTGCGTTAGAAGCGCTCCTCCAGCCGTCACGGCGCTCCAGGGGCATGAGCTGGCTCGAACTGGGGTGCTTGGCCTATCTTGTTAAAATGCATATTAGGTTATTCCTAAAATCAATTTAATTAATTAAGAAATGCTCTATAGAGTCTGTCCCAGACAGCTAGTACCTGGCCAGGGACAACCCTTAAGGAGCACCATGCCAATCCGCTCGCGTTTTCTGCTTTTCGCCGCCGCTTTGCTGGCGGCTACCCAGGCGCTCGCCGCCGACCGCCTGACCCTGCGCATTGGCGATCAGAAGGGCAACATGCGCGCTCAGCTCGAAGCTGCCGATGCCCTGCGCGACTTGCCCTACGACATCCACTGGGCCGAGTTCCCCGCCGCCGCGCCGTTGGCCGAAGCACTGAATGCTGGCGCCATCGATGCCGGCATCATCGGCGATGCGCCGCTGTTGTTCGTACTGGCCTCCGGAGCGCCGGTCAAAGCGGTTGCGGTGGACAAATCCGACCCCTATGGCACGGCGCTGTTGGTGCGTCCGGATGCGCCTCTACAGTCTGCAGCTGATCTCAAAGGCAAACGCATCGCTACCGGCCGCGGCTCGATCGGTCATCACCTGGCACTCAAGGCTTTGGACAAGGCCGGCCTGAGTGAAAAGGACGTTGAGTTGCGCTTCCTTGGCCCAGTCGACGCCAAGATCGCATTGGCCAATGGCTCTGTCGACGCCTGGTCGACCTGGGAGCCCTATACCGCACTGGCTGAGTTGAGTGGCCAGGGTCGGGTGCTGGTCGATGGCCGTGGCCTGTCCACCGGCAACAGTTTTCTCGCCGTGACCGATAAGGCGCTGCACGACCCAGCTCGCCATGCGGCTTTGCAGGACTACCTCAAGCGGCTGGCTGGCGCTCAGGTGTGGGCGTATCAGCACCTGGACAGCTATTCGCACACCCTGGCCAAGATCATCGGCTTCCCTGAGGACGCCGCTCGCCTGCAGTTCGAACGACGCCAGTTACGCTGGCAGGCTATCGACGCCAAGACCATCGCCGAGCAGCAGGAAACCGCCGACTTCTATCACGCCCATGGGCTGATGACTCAGCGCCTGGATGTGTCACCCACCTTCGCCAAAGATTTCAGCGTGCCGAACGCCGAGGCGGTTGCGGCGCAACATTGATCGGGAGAACAGCTCATGCTTGCATTCAAACACTTGCGCCATCTGGCCGTTGGGCTAGTGCTCGGCGGCTTGCTGCCGGGTATCGCCAACGCCGAACAGACCCTGCGCATCGGTTATCAGAAATCCTCGACCTTGCTCACCCTGCTCAAAGCCCGTGGCACCCTCGAGCAGCGTTTACAGGCCGAGGGTATTCGGGTTAGTTGGCATGAATTCCCCAGTGGCCTGCCGTTACTTGAAGCGCTGAACCTAGGCAATGTCGACCTGTCGGCAGACGTCGCCGACACGGTCCCCGTGTTCACCCAGGCCGCGGGCGCGCGCTTGACTTACTTCGCTCGAGAAACGCCTTCACCCAGTGCCCAGGCGATCCTGGTGCCTGCTGATTCTCCGCTCAAGACCCTCGCCGACCTCAAGGGCAAGCGCGTGGCCGTGACCAAGGCGGCGGGCAGCCACTATCTGCTGATCCAGGCTCTGGCCAAGGCAGGCTTGACCTTCAAAGATATCAAGCCGGCCTACCTGATCCCCGCCGATGGCCGCGCCGCATTCGAGAACGGCAAGGTCGATGCCTGGGTCACCTGGGACCCGTATGTAGCCAGCGCCCAGCGCCAGCAAAATGCGCGAATCCTCGCCGACGGCACAGGGCTTGCCAGCTATCAGCGCTACTACCTGGCTGGCAGTGACTATGCCAAGGCGCATCCTCAAGTGCTGGAGCAAGTCTACAGCGCGCTGCGTGACATCGGCGCCTGGACCAAGGCCAACCCCGCGGCCGCAGCACGTGTACTTGGCCCGCTGTGGGGCAACCTGGACAGCGCTACGGTGCAGCAGGCCAATGCCCGGCGCAGCTATGAGGTGCAGCCGGTACAGGCGGATAACCTGGTTGAGCAACAGCGCATTGCCGATGCTTTCTTGCGTGAAGGCCTGCTGCCCAAGGCGGTAGATGCGCGTGCGGTGACCCTGTTCGAGCCGCGAGTGGGGAAATGAGTGCCTGAAACGGGGTAGTGCAGACATAGCTAGTGCCGTTGCCCTGACGTTAGAGGGTAGCTACGGGCAGTCCATGGCAAGGCCCTCGAGGCGCTCGACGCGCTCGACGCGCCGTGAGCCTGAGCGAACTTTGCAAAGCACCATTGCTTTAAGTAATGCCGATGCTGGCTTGTGGGATGGTCTGCTTAGGGCCTTCTCATCAAGGACAGGATTGCCCCATGACAGCAGGATTGTTTCGCCAGGATTGCGTTGATGCACTGATTGCCAGCCAGCTACCCGCTTGGCTGACCGGCTCATCGGCAGAACACATTGGCCGGCTGCGCATCAGCCTGAACCAGCAACAGCGCAGTCAGCACCAGCTGGCGGCGCTGTTTGCCAAGATTACGCCGCTCGATACATTCGCTGAACGCGTGCTCGCCAATGGTATGCAAGCGGAATTTAAGCTCACCATCGATGTGCGTCAGGCCAAGCTGCGTCGCACCAGCAGCGTCATCATTGCCCCAGTTGCCCCCGGCGCGCTGGGCAGGACCGTGAAGGAAACCCGCGAAATCAGCCTGCTGGCAGCTGCGCTGCATAACTTCGCTGCGGCCGAGAGGGCGCCATCGGGTGGGCTTGAAACTGCCGTACTGGTGGACGCTCAAGGCGCGCTGGCGCCGTCGGTGCAGTCGTTCATGACGTTGTGCCGTAGCCTGGACATTGGTGCGCAGTACCAGCAGCACTTGCGCTCAGTCCTACCGGCGACCGGCGCTGCCGGAAAGAAAATCGAAGCGTTGCTGGAAGAGGGCGCTCGGGCAAACCTTGACGCGGCTGTACGCCTTGCGGCGCTGCGCGGCGATATTGATCAGCGCACTTATTTCCAATTCCTTCCGGTCGTGGCCAAGGCGTCGGTGGTGGCCTCCGATGCTTCGCGGCTGCTGCCTTTTGATCTGCGGGTGCTGGGTATGCAAGTACGCGGGGCGGTGGCGTTCGAAGTGCGTCGCGGTGGTTTGGCCTCTGCGCCGTTGGAGGGAGTAGTGGTGTGGATTCCAGATGATCCGCAGGGCGCGCTGAGCCGCTACGAAACCTGGGATGAGTTGTTTTCAGGTCTGGGCCGGCGGTTACAAAGCCCAGGCTACCAGGCGTTTTTCCAGCGCTTTATCAGTGAACGTGATCGTGTCGCGTTCACTAGTGCCCTGGCGCGTCTGTTGAGCGCTGGCACAGCGGCTGCGATCGAACTTGACGGGCGCTACTTCAGCATCGGCACGCCACTGTTCGCCCATCTACGTAAAGTGCGCATCGACACCGTGCTCGACGACGCGCGGGTGTTGGCCACGCCCAGTGCCGAGGTAGTCAGCGCAGAGCGCGACAGGCGCTCGGACGCCTATGCCAGCGCCGGCTTGAGTGTGCTTGGCTTGGCTAGTTTTTTCCTACCTTCACTTGGCTTGCCATTGTTGGGCATTGCTGCTTGGCAAATTGCCAAGGAAGTCTATGAGGGGTATACCGATTGGCGCTTGGGCGATCGTCAGGGCGCGCTCAATCACCTGCTGGGGGTCGCTGAGAATCTGGCCATTGGCACTGCGGTTGCGGCAGTGGGCGTAGCCGCTGGCAGGCTGATCGAGCGATCAGCGTACGTTGATGCGCTGATCCCGATCCAGGCCGCAACAGGTGCGCTCAAGTTGATCGACGCCGAGCTGCCTGGCTATGCCCTGGGCGATCTCGGCTTGAAGGTGGGAGAGCGCAGCGACATGGCCGGTCAGTTGCGGTTGCGCACGCCCTCGGCAACCTATCAAGTGCTCGAGTCTGCTGCTGGCGAGGGCCTGCGCATCCAGCATCCGAGCAATCCTGATGCCTATATGCCGCTGCTGGAGGACAATGGCGAAGGTGGTTGGCGCCATGAGCTGGAAACCCCCCAGCAGTGGCAGGGTGCCGCGCTGCTGCTGCGTCGCTTAGGCAGCGACTGGGCCGAGCTGGATGAGCACACAGCAGAGCGGATCATGCACATCACCGGCTTCGATGAAGATCGCCTGCGCCGCTTGCATCTGGATCATGCACCAGCCCCGGCGCGCTTGCACGACGCATTGCGCGTGTATCAACTGCGTGAACAGCAGCCCGGCCTGATCGGCGCTGCATTCGACCAGCAGTTCGCCGCCCTGCAAGAGGCATTGACGCCTGCCCAGCAATTGTTGCGCCGCGACTTCCCCAGCCTGAGCGCACGTGCAGCGCAGCAGATCGTCAGCCAGGCAAGTGCCGAGATGGTCGAGCAGATGCTTACCTCCCAGCGCGTGCCGCTGGCCCTGGCGAGCGAAGCGCGTTGGTTGATCCGCGATTATCGACTGGACCGCGCCTGTGCCGGTTTCTATCAGGCCTCGGCGATCAACGCTGATGGACAACGTCTGGCACTGGGCCTGATCGCCGACTGGGCGCCATGGCCGTCGGCAGTGCGTATCGAGTTGCGCGATCTGACTTCGACCGGCGCCCTGCTGGCCGAAGCGGGCCCGGCCATGGCCGCGCAAGTGCGGCTAATCGTCAAGACTGCGGAGGGTTATAAAGCCCTGGCAGCCACTGGCGCCTTGCCGACGACTGCTGCACCGAGCGACAGCTTGTTCACCGCGCTGTGGCTACATCTGGATGAGGCGCAGAAGCAGCTCATGGGGGGCGCTGGGCGCTCAGCACAACAGTTGGCTGAGGCCCTGGCAGTTCGTGCGTCGACTCGACGCGAGCGAGTCGCTCAGTTGCTGGGTATGGCGCCGATCAAAGACAGTGTGCGTGCGCCGGTGCGCTTGGGTGATGGTCGTCTGGGCTACCCGTTGAGCGGTGGGCAGCCCGACAGGATACTGACCGGGTCGGTACTCACTACCGAAGATCAAGCCGCTCGACGCTCGATCCATGCCGGCTTGCGTCAGCTCTTCCCGCATTGGCACGCGGCGGATGTAACCTGGATGGCCCATCAGCTTGGCCAGCGCCCCGCAAGGACGATGTGGACCGCCTTTAGCGAACTGAGCAGCCAGGTGCGTGGTTTGCGATCGAGTCTATGGAGCTGGTACGTCCAGGCGACAGGTGCAACCTACACCAGTCGCCAGCGCGTTGGGCGGTTGCTTGCTCAGGCCTGGGAACCTCACGACTTCGGCCCCGGTGGCACGAGTACCTTGAGAGTCGAGGGCGAGCGTGTCGGCACGCTGCCCACGTTACCGGCCAACGTGCACTTCGCTCATATCCGCAACCTCAGCTTGAGCAACATCGGTTTGGCGACACTCGATCAGTCATTTTTGGCTCATTTTACCAATCTGACCAGCTTGATCCTGAGCGGTAATCAATTGACCACGATTGCGGATTTGGCGTCGTTCACGCGTTTGACGCGATTGGACCTGCAGCGCAATCAGCTGAGCCAGGTTCGCGGACTTGGCCAGCTTACGCAGTTGACTCTCTTGAGCCTCAATGACAATCAGCTGAGCGAGCTACCAGGGCTGGAAAACCTTACGCGGTTGCTGCGTCTGGACTTGCAGGACAATCAACTGACCGGCGTACCTGGCCTTGAAAACCTCGTTTCACTGACTCAACTGGACCTCAGCGGTAATCACCTGACGGCACTCACTGGGCAGCTTGAACGCTTGACTGGGCTGCAGTACCTGAACTTGAGCAGGAATCAGCTTACGGTTGTACCGCCGGGTATCGAGCGCATGGCCGGGTTGAATCAGTTGAACCTGGCCAACAACCAGCTGACGGAACTGCCTGACTCGCTTGGCCAGTTAGTCGGGTTGCTGCATCTGCATCTGGGCGCGAACAACTTGTCTGCGGTGCCAACTGCGCTTGGCAATCTGACGCGATTGAGGATTCTCAACTTGGCCTCCAACCAGCTCACTGAAGTTCCGCTTGGTCTGGAACGGTTACGGCAAATGACCGAGTGTTATCTGGGCAATAACCAGATCGTCATCGATCTCGCAGGCGGGCAGCGGCTTGAGGCATTTAGCCGCTTGCAGACCTTGAGCCTGAACCGTAACCCGATAGGCATGATCCCGCCGCTGCGCAATTTGGACCACCTGCGTCACTTGGCGCTACGCGAGGCCCGCTTGACTGAGTTTCCGCTAGCGTTCCTGCAGGCCCATCCGCAGCTGCATGTAGATATGGCCGGCAACTTGATCGTGGAGTTGAGTGAGCAGGCGCTGCAATGGGTCCACCAGCATCCGCATCGGGTCAATCTGGCCAATAATCCGTTGGACGAGCAGGCTTTGGCGCGCTGGCGGGCTGCACAGATGCGTATCGATACCTTGAGCCGCCAGGGACGTAGTGTTTAGTGGGAACAAGCGAGGCTTTGACAGGCCTGGGAAACCGCGCTCATTGAGGCAAAAGACCTGAATGAGCGCGACTCGCAGCAGGCTTAGCCGGCAATCGCCGACGGCGCCGACTGCAGCTGCCAGCGGCTGCGCAAGCTTTGCAAGGCGTCATCGAGGATCGAGGCGCCGGTTTGCTCGCGAGCGTTGCGCTCACGGCGCATCACATCATCGAGCACGCCCAGCAGATTGCGCGACTGGCGTGCCGAGGCCGGTGTGGTCACATCTTCGGTGAGTTCACCTTTGACGTAGGTGCGCACTCGCTCGCTTTGGCTGGCTTGCTGAGTAGCACTGGCCTCTACTAGCCGGCCTTTGTCATAGGCCAGGCGGGTGGAGCTGCTCGATTGGTCGTTGATCTCGTGGTAGCTGTAGTTCTGGGATTCGCGGTCCATCCCAAGCTGCATGTCCACCAGGGGGTTCAGGCCTTTGTGATAGGCAGCCTTGAGTTCAGCTTGCTGGTCTTGTTGCACTGAGCGGTTCAAGCCACTGCCCTTGAGGCTGGTCGACTGCGAAGCGCGATAGCTGAAGCGGTCTGATTCCTCAGGGTGCAGGGGGTTGCTTTGCCCAGGTGTCTGGCTGATCGAGGCGGAAAAGTCCGCCAGGCCACTGAGCAAGGCGCGCGAGCCGGTATCGATCAGCGAGATACGGTCGTTGACTGCCTTCTTGCCATTGTCCGCGGCATTGAGCTGCGTGAAAGCGTCCTTGAACTGGCGCATCAGGTTCTCGTCGCCCTTGCCACGTTTTTGCGCCGCGTCGAACTGGCTCAGGTAGTTGTCGATCGCCGCCTGACGCTGCGCTGAGCTGCCAAGCCGGGTGCTGGAGGCGTCGAGGTCAAGCTGCACGCGCCCTGACGGACCTTGCAAGGCCAGGCTGCGCGACTGCTCGTCCAGGCGCAGGTCAAAGGTCTGTTTTTCTCCGCCTACATCAAGGCTGGCGTTGAGCTGTAGTGAGGTGAACAGCGCAGGATCGACCTTTACCAAGTCGCCAATCTGTACCCGCGGTGGTACTTGGGTCAGGCCGGTGAGGGCGGACTGGAAACCATCCGCCAGCCCGGCCAGGCCCTTGAGTTCGTCTGCGTTCAGCTGGCCGCCTTGCACTTCTGCGCTCACCGCCAGCCCTTGTTCGCCGCTGGCCAACGACAGCGTCACCGTAGCGCCTGAAGCCGTAGTGAGATTGAACGTCACCTTATTGGCGGCGTTTTCGCGCAGGCTGTCCTGTTGCAGGCGCAGTCCTGTGGCATCAGGTTGTTCAGTGCCTGAGAAGGTGAGCACAGATTGCGAGATGTTGTGCCCACCATTGGCCGCTAACTGGTCGAGCAGTGCTGCGCCAATGCCGCCGAAGCGGCCGCCATTGGACGAGGCTTGCACCGCGATGGTCATGGCCGTGCCGAGCTTGTTGCCGCTGTCTTTTTCCCAGATGTAGCGCACCTGGCCAGTGCTGGCCAAGCCGTTGGGGCTGTAGGTTTGCACCGGCGTGGTTTGACTCTGGCCGAGGCTCACGCTAGTGCTGGGTGTGGCTGCGGCGGTGTTGCTCTGGCTGTTGGTGCTAATGGGCGCCAGCGTACGCACCGGTGGCGTGTAGACAGGTGTGAAGCGCTGTGCGGCAGTGATCGCATTCATGGTCGGCTTCCGTGCAGATCTTAGGCTGTAGCCCTTGATATCGGCATGCCACTAGAAAACCTGAGGACTTATTGCGCTCTGCGTGTTCAGCCAGGAGATTACGGCAGCGCAAAAACCAACCAGCCCGCTCAAGGGCGGGCTGGAGGGTGAAGCGATAACGATCAGCGTCGACGGAACAGCGGCAGCGGTTCGTCAGTGGCGGCCTGGTAGGTCACCGAGAAGTCCTTCAGGCCTTCAAGGGCATCCACTGGATCCTTGTCGGGGCGAATGGCGAATGCATCGAAACCGCAGCGAGCCAGGAAGAACAGCTGGTCGCGCAGGACGTCACCGATGGCACGCAACTCACCTTTGAACTTGTAGCGGTCACGCAGCAGGCGCGCATTGGAGTAGTTGCGCCCGTCGGTAAACGCCGGGAAGTTCAGGGCGATGACCTGGAAGTGCTCGACGTCGTCACCGATCTCTTCGGCTTCTTCGTCGCTATCCAGCCAGATGCCCAGGCCACCATCGCGCGCCTTGAGGGCATGCGCGTGGTCGCGCCACAACTGCAGCGGCACGATGTAGTCGTCGCAGTTGGTCAGCTCGTCGAACGAGGTTTCCTTGGGCAGCAGGTGCCAGGTTTCGTCGACCAGCTGATTGTTCTTAATGATTCGCTGCATAGACGCGCTCCTTGAAGGGGTCGATGCCAATACGTTGGTAGGTGTCGATGAAGCGCTCTTCTTCGGTACGTTGTTCAACGTAGACGTCGATCAGCTTCTCGATCACATCAGCCATTTGGTCTTGCGCGAAAGACGGGCCGAGGATCTTGCCCAGGCTCGCGCCACGCGCGGCGTTACCGCCCAGCGAGACTTGGTAGAACTCTTCACCTTTCTTGTCCACGCCGAGAATACCGATGTGGCCAACGTGGTGGTGGCCGCAGGCGTTCATGCAGCCGGAGATGTTCAGGTCGATCTCGCCGATGTCGAACAGGTAGTCCAGGTCATCGAAACGGCGCTGGATCGATTCGGCGATCGGGATCGACTTGGCGTTGGCCAGCGAGCAGTAATCGCCGCCTGGGCAGCAGATGATGTCGGTCAGCAGGCCAATGTTCGGCGTGGCGAAGCCGCTTTCACGCAGTTCCTGCCAAAGCGCATGCAGCTGGCGCTGCTCGACGTCGGCCAGGATGATGTTCTGCTCGTGCGAGGTGCGCAGGAAACCGAAGCTGTAGCGCTCGGCCAAGTCGGCAACGGCGTCGAGTTGCTTGTCGGTCAAGTCGCCTGGGGCAACGCCGGTCGGCTTGAGCGACAGGGTCACGGCAACATAGCCCGGACGTTTGTGCGCGCGAGTGTTGCGCGAACGCCAGCGGGCAAAGCCTGGGAATTGTTGATCGAGCTCGGCGTAGTCGACGTTGTCCAGGGCCTGGTAGGCCGGATCGACGAAGTGACGCGAAACGCGCTCGACTTCGGCCTCGGTCAGGGTGGTGTTGCCGCCACGCAGGTGGACCATTTCGGCCTCGACCTTCTCGGCGAAGACTTCTGGGGTCAGTGCCTTGACCAGGATCTTGATCCGCGCCTTGTACTTGTTGTCACGGCGGCCGTAACGGTTGTAAACGCGCAGGATCGCGTCGAGGTAGCTGATCAGGTCCTGCCACGGCAGGAACTCATTGATGAACGAACCGACTACCGGGGTACGCCCCAGGCCGCCACCCACCAGGACCCGGAAGCCCAGCTCGCCGGCCTCGTTGCGCACCGGCTCCAGGCCAATGTCGTGCACTTCGATGGCGGCGCGGTCTTCCTTCGAGCCGTTGACGGCAATCTTGAACTTGCGCGGCAGGTAGGCGAACTCGGGGTGGAAGGTGGTCCACTGGCGGACGATCTCGCACCATGGGCGCGGGTCGACGATTTCGTCGGCGGCGACGCCTGCGAACTGGTCAGTGGTGGTGTTGCGCAGGCAGTTGCCGCTGGTCTGGATCGCGTGCATCTGCACGGTGGCCAGCTCTGCCAGAATCTCGGGGATGTCTTCCAGCGCCGGCCAGTTGTACTGCACGTTCTGGCGGGTGCTGATGTGCGCGTAACCCTTGTCGTAGTCGCGAGCGATCTTCGCCAGCATGCGCACCTGAGTCGAGTTCAGCTGGCCGTAAGGCACCGCGACACGCAGCATGGGCGCGAAACGTTGGATATAGAGGCCGTTCTGCAGGCGCAGAGGGCGGAATTCTTCTTCGCTCAGCTCACCGGCCAGGTAGCGGCGGGTCTGATCACGGAACTGCTTGACGCGGTCCTCGATGATCCGCTGATCGTACTCGTCGTATACGTACATAAAAGTCCTGTCTCAGGCTGCATGCAGCTAATCGCGCGCACGGCCGCGCACTCCGGTTCGGAGCCGGGGAACGATATCAGGTTGTATTTATGCGCTAAAGTGATGTTTTTGCATATGAAAAGAACTAAACGGACTAAGTGAGACTGACTGGCATTTATCCGCGCAGCCGGGGCGAATAGGTATAATCCGCGGTTTGCTCCGCAAGGATATACCTCATGCTCAAGGCGCTGCTGCGCACCGTCGGTCAGGGCCTGTGCTTGAGCCTGCCCCTGGCAGCGGGCGCGCAGGCCGCTTCGGTGGTGTTTCTCAATCCGGGTCACTCCAATGAAAACTTCTGGGTCAGCTACTCGCGCTTCATGCAGGCGGCAGCACAGGACCTGGGGATGGAGTTGCGCGTGCAATACAGCGAGCGGCGTGCGGACCTTGCCCTGAGCCAGGCGCGGGCGATTCTCAAGGGGCCGCAGCGGCCCGATTACCTGGTGCTGGTCAACGAGCAATACGTGGCGCCGGAGATCATCCGCTTGTCACGTGGCAGCGGGGTCAAGCTGTTTCTGGTCAACAACGGCCTGACCGCGACCCAGGCCAGCAGTATCCAGGCCCAGCCCGAGCGCTATGCCCCGGTTTTGGGGACTCTCACCGGTAACGACGAGCAGGCTGGCTACCAGATGTTGCGCGAGATGGTCGCGTTGCTGCCGCGCTCCAGCGGGCCGGTGGATCTGCTGGCGTTCGCCGGGATCAAGACCACTCCCGCCTCGCAGCTGCGTGAGCAGGGTATGCGCCGCGCTTTGGCTGATTTCCCTCAGGTACGCTTGCGTCAGGTGGTGTATGGCGGCTGGAGCCGGCAGCGCGCGTACGAACAGGCTCAGTTGCTTCTCGAGCGCTATCCGCAGACCCAATTGGTCTGGTCGGCCAATGACGAAATGGCATTCGGCGCCATGCAGGCGTTCGAGGCGGCTGGGCGCAAGCCGGGCGTCGATACCGTATTCAGCGCCGTCAACAGCTCGCCTGAAGCCCTGCGTGCGCGCATCGATGGGCGCCTGGGGGTGTTGATGGGTGGGCACTTCAGTGTGGGTGGTTGGGCCATGGTGATGCTGCATGATGATGCCCGGGGCGTGGCGATCAACCGTGATGGTCTGCGCGAGCACAGCCTGCCCGTGCTGCAATCGATCGATCAAGCCAAGGCCCGGCGTTGGCTCAAGCTGCTGGAGGAGGACGATCATGGCGTTGATTTCCAGCGCTACAGCGCTGAAGGGCGGCCGGCCGATTATCAGTATCCTTTTCTTACGTCACCCGTCGACTATTGAAAGACCCTGCTTGAGGGAAGGGCATTGCTCGTCTTAACTGCTGGTGGTGAAGTGCATTCCCATAACCACTACAAGAGGCAATGCAATGGGAAACTCAACCAAGGTCCGCAAGCCTGACAGCAGTGTCGATGCCTGGGCGATCCTGTGCCTGATCGTTCTGGTGGTCGTCACCGCTGTGTATTGGGTCAGCCATCAGTAGCGCAAAAACTTCAGACCGTGGATTCAACCTGAACCGCCCGTGGAAGGGATTTCCACGGGCGGAGTGCGTTTTAGCGGGCAGTCAGGTGCAGGGCCAGTTGCACCAGGCCGATCAGCACCAGGATGAAGATCAGGGTGAACAGCGTGCCGAGGGCGATGAAGTGACTGGCCTTGCCGTGGGTGAAGTCACGTGCGCGGTTCTTGCCGCTTTGCACGCCAAAGGCGGCGGCGAGAATGCTGTGCAGCATTTGCCAGAAGGTGGGCGGTTTGCCCTGGCTTGAGTCATCCATGAGGGGCTCCTGAAGGTTTTCAGAAACGATCAGGGACAAGTGTAGACCTTTCGATTTTTGGGGCCGCTTTGCGGCCCTTCGCGGGACAAGCCCGCTCCCACAGGTACCGCGTCGTTCGGATAGTCAGCGCTATCCTTGTGGGAGCGGGCTTGTCGGGGCGCCGAACCGCCGTGAAGGGACGCAAAGCGGCCCCAATCAATCTCAGCTGTCGTACCCGAGGTTCGGCGCCAGCCAGCGCTCGGTCACGCTCAACTCCTGGCCCTTACGCGCGCTATAGCGCTCGACCTGGTCCTTATCCACCTTGCCCACGGCAAAATACTGCGCCTGCGGATGGGCAAAGTACCAGCCACTGACCGCCGCCGCCGGGAACATGGCGAAGTGCTCGGTGAGAAACACACCGCTAGGGCCCGTTTCGCCAATCGCCGTGCCGTCGAGCAGGCGGAACAGGGTTTCCTTCTCGGTATGATCCGGGCAGGCCGGGTACCCCGGGGCAGGGCGGATGCCGCTGTACTGCTCCTTGATCAGCGCCTCGTTATCCAGGTGCTCGTCGCGGGCATAGCCCCAGTGCTCTTTACGCACCTGCTCATGCAGCCATTCGGCGCAAGCCTCGGCCAAGCGGTCGGCCAGGGCCTTGACCATGATCGAGCTGTAGTCGTCGCCTTTGTCCTGATAGGCCTTGGCCACCTCCTCAGCGCCAATGCCCGCGGTGGTGATGAAGCCGCCGACATAGTCGGTGACGCCGCTGTCCTTGGGCGCGACGAAGTCGGCCAGCGACAGGTTCGGCTTGCCATCGGGCTTGATGGTCTGCTGGCGCAAGTGGTGCAGGGTGGCCAGCGTCTGGCCGTCGTCGCCATACACTTCGATGTCGTCATCGGCGACCTGGTTGGCCGGCCAGAAGCCGAACACGGCGCGGGCGCTGATCAGCTTTTCGTTGATCAGCTTGTCGAGCATTTCCCGGGCATCTTTATACAGCGCCGAGGCCGCTTCGCCGACTACCTCGTCGGTGAGAATGCGCGGGAACTTGCCGGCCAGGTCCCAGGAGATGAAGAACGGCGTCCAGTCGATGTATTCGGCCAGCACCCGTAGGTCGATGTTCTCCAGCACCTTGACGCCGGTGAAGGAAGGCACCGCCGGCGAATAAGTGGCCCAGTCGTACTTGGGCTTGGCGGCGATCGACTGGGCGTAGCTCAGGCGCTCGGTGCGGGCACTGCGGTTGGCGGTGCGTTCGCGTACCTCGACATACTCCTGGCGAGTCTTCTCGACGAAGCCGGCCTTGAGTTCCTTGGACAGCAACTGGGTGGCCACGCCGACCGCGCGCGAGGCGTCGGTCACGTAGATCACCGCATCGTTGGAGTACTTGGGCTCGATCTTGACCGCAGTGTGCGCCTTGGAGGTGGTAGCGCCGCCGATCATCAGTGGCAGATGGAAGTCCTGGCGCTGCATTTCGCGGGCAACATGCACCATTTCGTCCAGCGAGGGGGTGATCAGCCCGGACAGGCCAATGATGTCGCACTTCTGCTCGCGGGCGGTCTGCAGGATCTTCTCGGCCGGGACCATTACGCCCATGTCGACGATGTCATAACCGTTGCAACCGAGGACCACGCCGACGATGTTCTTGCCGATGTCGTGCACATCGCCTTTGACCGTGGCCATGAGGATCTTGCCCTTGGCTTCAGGTTTGTCGCCTTTCTCGGCTTCGATGAACGGGATCAGGTGGGCCACGGCCTGCTTCATCACCCGCGCCGACTTGACCACCTGCGGCAGGAACATCTTGCCCGCGCCAAACAGGTCGCCAACCACGTTCATGCCGCTCATCAGCGGGCCTTCGATGACTTCAATCGGCCGCGCCGCTTGCTGGCGGCACTCTTCGGTGTCTTCGACGATGTAGGCGGTGATGCCTTTGACCAGCGCATGTTCGAGGCGCTTGTCGACAGGCATCGAGCGCCATTCTTCGTTTTCCACTTCCTTGGCCGCGCCGCCGCCTTTGTAGTCGTCGGCAATGGCCAGCAGGGCGTCGGTGCCTTCCGGGGTGCGGTTGAGTACCACGTCCTCGACCTTGTCACGCAGTGCGGGCGGGATCTCGTCGTAGATCTCCAGCTGGCCGGCGTTGACGATACCCATGGTCAGACCATTCTGGATCGCGTGGTAGAGGAACACCGAGTGGATCGCCTCACGCACCGGGTTGTTGCCACGGAACGAGAACGACACGTTGGATACCCCGCCACTGGTCAGGGCGTGGGGCAGGTGGTCGCGGATGTAGGCGCAGGCTTCGATGAAGTCCACGGCATAGTTGTTGTGCTCTTCGATGCCGGTGGCGACGGCGAAGATGTTCGGGTCGAAGATGATGTCTTCGGCCGGGAAGCCGACTTCATTGACCAGGATGTCGTAGCTGCGTTTGCAGATCTCACGCTTGCGCGCCGCGGTGTCGGCCTGGCCGACCTCGTCGAAGGCCATCACTACTACCGCAGCGCCATAGCGCTTGCACAGGCGGGCGTGATGCTTGAAGGCTTCGACGCCTTCCTTCATCGAGATCGAGTTGACGATGCCCTTGCCCTGGATGCACTTGAGGCCCGCTTCGATCACTTCCCACTTGGAGGAGTCGATCATGATCGGTACGCGGGAGATGTCTGGCTCACCGGCGATCAGGTTGAGGAAGCGAACCATGGCTGCCTGGGAGTCGAGCATCCCTTCGTCCATGTTGATGTCGATCACCTGGGCGCCGGCCTCGACCTGCTGCAGGGCGACTTCCAGGGCCTCGGTGTAGTTCTCTTCGCGAATCAGGCGGGCGAACTTGGCGGAACCGGTGATGTTGGTCCGCTCGCCGACGTTGACGAACAGCGACTGGCGATCGATGGTGAACGGCTCCAGGCCCGACAGGCGGCAGGCCTTGGCGATCTCGGGGATTTCACGCGGCTTGTACTTGGCCACCGCTTCGGCGATAGCCTGGATATGTGGCGGGGTGGTACCGCAGCAACCCCCGATGATGTTGAGAAAACCACTGGCGGCGAACTCTTCGACCACGGCGGCCATCTCGGCCGGCGTTTCGTCGTACTCGCCGAAGGCGTTCGGCAGGCCGGCGTTGGGGTGCGCCGATACATGGGTGTCGGCCTTGGTCGACAGCTCTTCCAGGTACGGGCGCAGGTCCTTGGCGCCGAGGGCGCAGTTCAGGCCCACGGAAATTGGCTTGGCGTGACGCACCGAGTTCCAGAACGCTTCGGTGGTCTGCCCGGACAGGGTCCGGCCGGAGGCGTCGGTGATGGTGCCGGAGATCATGATCGGCAACTCGATGCCGTCATCTTCGAACACTTGCTGCACGGCGAAGATCGCCGCCTTGGCATTGAGGGTGTCGAAGATGGTTTCGATCAGGATCAGGTCGGCACCGCCGGCGATCAGGCCGCGGGTCGCTTCGATGTAGTTGGCGACCAACTCATCGAAGGTGACGTTGCGATAGCCCGGGTCGTTGACGTCCGGGGAGATCGAGCAGGTGCGGCTGGTCGGGCCGAGCACGCCAGCGACGAAGCGTGGCTTGTCTGGCGTCTCCAAGGTCTTGGCATCGGCCACGCGGCGGGCAACCCGCGCGCCTTCGACGTTCATCTCGTAGGCCAGCGATTCCATGCCGTAGTCGGCCTGGGAAATCTGCGTGGCGTTGAAGGTGTTGGTTTCGAGGATATCGGCCCCGGCGTCGAGGTAGGCCTTCTCGATCGCAGCGATGATATCGGGCTGGGTCAGCAGCAACAGATCGTTGTTGCCCTTGATGTCGCTTGGCCAATCGGCAAAGCGCGTGCCACGATAGTCGTGTTCCTCCAGACGGTAGCTTTGGATCATAGTACCCATGCCTCCGTCGAGGATCAGTATGCGCTCCTTGAGGGCTTGCTGAAGTGCTTGGAGACGAGCGCTACGGTCGGACATAGGACTACCTGGTCGGGCGAATAACAGAAGGTGCGCAATGATAGCAAAGCTGTGCGGTTTTTAGGCACGCTGGGCTTTTGCATGAATTTCCCTCATGTTGACGCACCCCGCGACCGGTAGGCAATCGTGATGGCTTTACTAGAAACCAGGACAATCTGCACATGGTGCATCGCTGTTTACTTGCCATGACCACCGCCTTGACCCTGATGATCAGCGGTCTGGCGGTGGGGCAAGCCCCGCAATCGAGCCCGGCAATCTCCTACACCCGGGATATCCAGCCGATCTTCACCGAGAAATGCGTCGCCTGCCACGCCTGCAACGACGCCGCCTGCCAGCTCAATCTGGGTAGTGCCGAAGGCGCCGAGCGCGGAGCCTCCAAGGTGCCGGTGTATCAAGGCGAGCGGAGCCAGGCGGTGCCTACCACGCGGCTGTTCTACGACGAGCAGAATGAACAGGGCTGGCGCCAGCAGGGCTTCTATTCGGTGCTCGATCGCCAGGGCAGCCAGGCCGCGCTGATGGCGCGTATGCTCGAGCTGGGGCACAAGACCCCACTGACGCCCAACGCCAAGCTCCCTGAAGAGATCGTGTTGGGGCTCAACCGCAACAACATGTGCCCCTTGCCCCATGAGTTCGACGCCTATGCCGGCGCCCACCCCAAGGAGGGCATGCCGCTGGCGGTCACCGGCCTGACCGATCAGGAGTACCAGACCCTGCAGCGTTGGCTGGCGGCCGGTGCGCCGGTCGAGTCGCAGCCGATCCAGCCCAGTGCGGTCGAGGCCAAGCAGATCGCCGATTGGGAAGAGCTGCTAAACCGCCCAGGTTCCACCGAAGCGCTGGTAGGCCGTTGGCTGTATGAGCACCTGTTCCTGGCGCACATTCATTTTGTCGGCGGCGAGCAGGAGCATTTCTTCCAGTGGGTGCGCTCACGCACGCCAAGCGGCCAGGCAGTAGACTTGATCGCCACTCGCCGACCCAACGATCCACCGGGCACCGACTTCTATTACCGCTTGATGCCGGTGCAGGGCGTGATCGTCCATAAAACCCACATCACCTACCCAATGGGGCCGCAGAAGCTCAAACGGGTCAAACAGCTGTTCTACAGCGGCGACTGGCATGCCGCCGCGCTGCCGGGTTACGGCCCGCGTCACCGGGCCAACCCGTTCGAAACCTTCGAGGCGATTCCGGCCGTGGCGCGTTACCAGTTCATGCTGGATAACGCCGAGTATTTCGTACGCACCTTCATTCGCGGCCCGGTGTGCCGCGGGCAGATCGCCACCGACGTGATTCGCGACAACTTCTGGGCGCTGTTCCAGGAGCCTGCGCATGACCGTTATGTCACCGATGCCCAGTACCGTGGCGAGGCCACGCCGCTGTTGGCCATGCCTGGCCAGATCGATGATGTTGGTAGCGTGCTGAGCCTCTGGCACGCCTACCGCGACAAGCGTAACGAGTACGAGAAACTGCGCCGCCAAGCTTATGCCGAACTGCCGGCGCCGGGCTGGTCGACCTTGTGGGCGGGCAACGACAACGCGTTGCTGAGCATCTTCCGCCACTTCGACAGCGCCTCGGTGACCAAGGGCTTGATCGGTGACGTGCCCAAGACCACCTGGCTGTTCGACTATCCGTTGTTCGAGCGCACCTACTATCAATTGGCAGTCAACTTCGATGTGTTCGGCAACGTCTCGCACCAGTTGCAGACGCGTCTGTACTTCGACTTGATCCGCAATGGCGCCGAGGTCAACTTCCTGCGCCTGATGCCGGCTGACAAGCGTGGGGCAATCCTCAGCGACTGGTACCAGAACAGCGGCAAGGTGAAGATGTGGCTCGATTACGAGGACATCGACACCGATACCCCGAGTGGGCTCAAGCTCGATGAGCGCGACCCCAAGCGCGACTTTGGCCTGAAACTGCTGCAGCGCACCGGCAGCCTCAACGCGGCGCCCGATCCGATCAACCGCTGCACCGGCGCATACTGCTCGCGGCCAGAGATGACGGCTGAGTTCCGTGATGTCGAGCAGAGCCTCAGTCGCCTGGTCTCGCGCCCAGCTGCGGGCTTGAAGGTGATCAATCAATTGCCTGAGGCGACCATGCTGCGCATCGAAGGGCAGGGTGGCCAGCGCCAGGTCTACAGCCTGCTGCGCAACCGCGCGCACAGCAACGTGGCATTCCTGCTCGGTGAGGCTTATCGCTATCAGCCGGGGCTGGATACCTTGACCTTGTATCCGGGGGTGCTGAGCAGCTATCCCAACTTCATCTTCAACATTCCGGCGAGCGATGTGCCGGAGTGGGTCGAGGACATGGAAGCGGCTCGCGATGACCCTGCCAAGTTCGAACGGATCGTCATGCGCTGGGGGGTGCGGCGCAGCCACCCTGAGTTCTGGCGCTACTTCCATGACCTGAACAGCTTCATCAAGCAAACCCAACCGCTTGAGGCGGGGGTGCTGGACATGAACCGCTACGAGAATCTCTGAGGTGACCGCCGGGAAGATTGGCTGACCTTTCCCGGCATCCTGCGGTCCGACTCTGGGAGTGGTCCCGGATTGTGCTATCGCGGGGCAAGCCCGCTCCCACGCCATCGCTCGAATGCCAAGGGGCCTGGGAGCGGGCTTGCCCCGCGATAACCATTGACGCCGATACGGGACCTGAATGCACCCGGACACGCAGGGCTTTTCATGCTGTATTCGCTTCAGGCACTTCGGGCGTTCGCCGCCTGGGTGGTGGTCTGCCACCACTTCATGCAGATCTTCTTCGACTTCCACGCAACCGGCCCGGTCGGTCAATTGCTCAGCGATCGCGGGGCGGTGGGCGTGGACATCTTCTTCGTCATCAGCGGGTTGGTGATCTACCTGTCGACCCGCGACAAAGACATTGTGCCCAGCCAGTTCCTGCTCAATCGAGCACTGCGGATCATTCCGGCCTACTGGTTCTATACGGTATTGATGGCGGTCCTGCTGCTGGCGGCCAGCCGTTGGATGCCGCACCAGGTGTTCGACTGGCAGCACCTGCTGTTGTCTTTGCTGTTCATTCCGGCGGAAAACCCCGGCGGATATGGGCTGTATCCGACGCTTAACGTAGGTTGGACGCTGAACTTCGAGATGTTCTTCTATCTGTTGTTCGGCTTGGCATTTCTGGTGCGTCAACGCCATCACCTGCTGCTGGTGACTGCCGCATTGCTGCTGGTGAGCGAGGTGCTGGGCCGGCTTGGCGTGCTCAGCCGGTTCTACAACAACGACATCATCTATGAGTTCTTGCTGGGCATCGGCCTGGGGGTGCTGTACCGCCGCGGCCTGATCCGTGAAGGGCTGTGGCTACCGCTGGCGATGCTGATGACCGCCGGTTACGCCCTTTATCACCTGGATGCCTCGCTGCGCCTGCTGCATTGGGGCCTGCCCAGCGCACTGGTGGTGTTGGCGTTCATCTCCCTGGAGCCGTACTTTCGCGGCAACCAGCTGCTCAAGGCGCTGGGTGATTGCTCCTATTCGGTGTACCTGATTCACGTGCTGGTACTGTATGCCGGCTGGTTCGTCAGTGAGCGATTCGCGCTTAACCCGTACCTGGTATTCGCCTTCTGCGTGCCGTCCATTGGACTAATGTCGTGGCTCAGTTATCAGTGGCTCGAACGTGGCGTGTATCAGCGGATGAAGGCCTGGTTCGCCACACGTTCGACGCAGGAGCCGGCATTGGCGCTTTCCCGAGTCAAATGCTAGGACTTTGTTCAAGGCCTGGGTTGGCGTACACTTGCCAGCAAGTCTGTGAGGAACTTCCATGAGCGCTATAACCATTACCGACGCCGCCCATGATTACCTGGCCGATCTGCTCTCCAAGCAGAACACCCCGGGTATCGGCATTCGTGTTTTCATCACTCAGCCGGGCACCCAGTACGCAGAGACGTGCATTGCCTACTGCAAGCCAGGCGAGGAAAAGCCCGAGGACACCGCCTTGGGTCTGAAGAGCTTCACCGCATACATCGACGCGGTCAGCGAGCCGTTCCTTGAGGACGCGCTGGTCGACTACGCCACCGATCGCATGGGTGGCCAGCTGACCATCAAGGCGCCGAACGCCAAGGTGCCGATGGTCAACGAAGACAGCCCGATCAACGAGCGGATCAACTACTACCTGCAGACCGAGATCAACCCAGGTCTGGCCAGCCATGGTGGCGCGGTGAGCCTGGTCGACGTGGTCGACGATGGTATCGCGGTGCTGCAGTTTGGCGGTGGTTGCCAGGGCTGTGGCCAGGCCGACGTGACCCTCAAGGATGGCATCGAGCGGACCTTGCTCGAACGTATTCCTGAGCTCAAGGGTGTTCGCGATGTGACTGACCACACGCAGAAAGAGAACGCCTACTACTGATAGTCGGTGGTTGTCTTGCCGGCCTCATCGCGGGCAAGCCCGCTCCTACACGAATCGTGTCGAGCACAGGTTTCGCGTAGGCGCGGGCTTGGCCCGCGATGAGGCTGAATAAGCGCCCCAAGAATCAGCTCTCTAGCAACAATCTGTTACCGATTCAACCCCTGCGACAACAGGCCGCAGCCGCGAAATTCAAGGCTTGCAGCCCTATCGACCCCATCGTCGGGTAGAACACCCCAAGGTGTCATGCCAGAATGCCGCGGTTTTCGACCGGCCCTGCCCAAGGGCTGGCGCCTTCCCTGTAAAGGATGGTTCCATGAATGATCTGTTGACCCGGCGCGCGGTTGTCGCCGGGATGGGCGTACTCGGGCTTGGCCTGCTGGCGGGTTGCAACCCGGCGCGGAGCTTGGACTTCAAGTACGGCAAGAACATGAGCAACGAGATCCTCGGGCGTTCTTTCCGCCTCAAGGACACTCAAGGCAATGTGCGCACCCTGTCGAGCTTCTATGGCTCGATGCCGATGATCTTCTTTGGTTTCACCCAGTGCCCGGCGGTCTGTCCGACCACCCTGGCGCGTGCGGCGCAGATCAAGAAGCTGATGGGCCGCGATGCCGGCTTCCTGCAAGTGGTGTTCATCACCCTCGACCCTGAGCGCGATACGCCAGAAGTGCTCGACGCCTACGTCAAGGCCTTCGACCCGTCGTTCACCGCGCTGACCGGCACCCCTGAGGAAATCGCCGAGGTGGCCCGGGAGTTCAAGGTGTTCTACGAGAAGGTGCCAGCGGGCGATACCTACACCATCTCCCACTCGTCCACCAGCTACGTCTATGATTCGCGCAGTACCCTGCGCTTGAGCCTGGGGCACTCCTTGAACGCCAAGGAATGCACAGAGGACCTGCTCACTTTGATGGAGATTTGCTAATGGCTGTTTTGCTGCAACCGATCAAGCGCGGCCTGGCCGCCCTGGCCCTGTTGGGCATGACTTTACCGGCCCTGGCTGAAACCAGCGTAAGTGATGCATGGGTACGCGCCACTGTGCCGCACCAGCAGTCCACTGGAGCCTTCATGGTGTTGACCGCGACCAGCGACAGCAAGCTGGTCGGCGTTGCCTCGCCAGTGGCCAAGACCGTTCAGGTGCATGAAATGACCATGAATGGCGACGTGATGGGCATGCGTGAAGTCAAGGCGGTCGAGCTGCCGGCAGGCCAGAAAGTGAGCCTCGATCCCAACGGCTTGCACGTGATGCTGATGGGCTTGCATGAGCAGGTCAAAGAAGGCCAGCAAGTGCCGCTGACCCTGACTATCGAAGATGCCAAGGGGGCCAAGCAGACCCTGCAAGTGCAGGCGCCAGTACGCGCGCTGACCGCTGAAGCGGGCGCAGGCCACGAGCACGCTCACCAGCACTAAGCGCTTGGGCTGCTGTGCAGCTCATTGGCGGCTCAAGGCCGCTCTCGCAGCGGCCGCGTTGCCCTCTGCGGGAGCGGCCTTTTTGCTCGACGGTGGGCTCAACCGCGAAAACGTGGCAGTGGCCGGTCGATCGTCAGCGAGGTCAAGGTTTTACGTACTTGTGCCTCTTCTGCCTCCAGCGCTTTGAGGCTATCGCGAATCTTGCCAGCTGCGGGCACATCGCCCTGCCGGTCGATCCATTCGGCGATTTCCTTGCACGCACTGGTCAAGCGGGTTTGGCGCTGGTTCATCAGCGTCAGGAGGGTGTTGAGCTCTTTTGCGGACATGACAGGATCCTCCGTTCAACCCTGTCAGTGTAGCAGTGGCTGGCATTGCTGCCGGATCCGGCTACAGGCTTAGGCAGGCCGTGCGATAGGTGCCGGGAGTCACTCCATAGGCCTGCTTGAACTGACGACTCAGATGGCTCTGGTCAGCGAAACCCAGGACAAACGCCACCTCGGCGGCGGCCATGCCCCTTTTCAATAGCTCCCGCGCGCGACCCAGTCGGCGTTGCTTGAGCCAGGCATGCGGCGGCAGGCCAGTGGCTTGGCGAAATACCCGGGCGAAATGGAAAGGCGAGAGGTTGACTGCCGCCGCCAGGCTTTCCAGTGACGGTGGATCGGCCAGCTGGCTTTCCAGCAGCTCGCGGGCGCGAGCTACCGCCAACGGTTCGTTACCCGGTGCGCGCGGCTGGGCGCCATGGCCGTGCCGCTGCACCAACGCCAGCACGGCGTGGCGCCAGGCGGTCTGCTGTTCCAGGGCGCTGGCACCGGATTCGGACAACTGATGCAATTGGCTGAAGGCAGCGGCCAGGGTTGGGTCCTGGATCACGCTCTGCTGAAAATGCGGCATGCCATGACGGCCCAGCTCCAGCTCTTCCAGTACCCCGGTGACCCGGGTATGTTCCGGATAAAAGCCGCGATAACGCCAACCGGCTTCATGAGCGGTGGCGCCGGTGTGCAGTTCATCGGGATTGATCAGTACCATGCTGCCGACCGGCGCCAGGTGCTCGCTGGCGCGGTGCCAAAAGCGTTGCGCGCCGGACTCGATCACGGTGAAGACGTAGCCTTCGTGCACGTGTGGGGCGAAGCGCTGCTGGAAATACCGCGCATGCAGCATCTCGACATCGCCAAGTGCAGGCGCCTGCCACAGATGGGTTTGTTCGCGCAGGGGCATGCTCATGCCAGCCAGCCGCGCAGCAAAAAGAAGATCAACATGCTCACCAGCATGCTCAGCAACACGCTGCGGGTCAACAGCACCAGGGCTATGGCGGCCAGGGCCCCGAGTAGGTAAGGGTTGCTGGGGCTCAGGTCGAGCTGATGGCCGGGCAGGAAGATGATCGGCCCGCAAATCGCAGTGAGCATGCCCGGTACCGCGAAACCAAGAAACTGCCGGGCATTTGAGCTCAGGCGCAGCGGCAGGCGCGGTTCCAGAAACGCATAGCGGTTGAGGAACACCACCAGGCCCATGGCCAAGATCAGTAGCCAAGTCATGTGCGTGCTCCCGAGAATTTCTGGCAAATGAAGCCGGCGCCCATGCCCAGCAGGCCGGCGGCGACCAGCGCGGTTTCCCAATGCCAGGCACTGAACAGCACCGAGCAAAACAGCGACACCGCCACGCACACTACGGTCGGCAGATTGCGCACTACCGGCGCGATCAAGGCGACGAACGTGGCGACAATCGAGAAGTCCAGGCCGAGTTGGTCCAGGTGGGGGATGTTCTGGCCCAAGATGATGCCGGCCAAGGTGAACAGGTTCCAGGCGACATAGAAGGTCAGGCCCACGCCCAGGGCATACCAGCGGTTGAATTGCTGCTGGTCGTAATGGCTGGTCAGGGCGAAGAATTCATCGGTCAGCAAGAACCCCAGGCCCAGCCGCCAGCCCAGCGGCTGGCCCGACAACAGCGGACGCATGGACAACCCGTACAGCAGGTGTTGGGAGGTCAGTAGCAGCGTGGTCAGCAGGATCGAGAGCAGGCTGGCGCCGCTTTTGAGCATGCCAATGGCCACCAGTTGCGCAGCCCCCGCAAACACGATGGCCGACAGGCCTTGGCCCTCCCAAGGGCTGAGGTTGGCTTCGATGGCCATCGAGCCTGCCAGCAGGCCCCATGGGGCTACGGCCAGGGATAGCGGCACAATGGCGATGGCGCCATGGAGGAAGGCGGTACGGGCGATGGGCTGACGACTGGACATGGTGGCTCAAACACATCTACAGGGCAGAGCAGCATGGCAGAGGGCGGGGGGCGCTGGCTTGAACGATCTTGCTCGTTTGTCTCCTGCCCGGCGCTATCGGCGGGCAGAGGACTTCTTCAGCGGTGGCTGGTCAAGCGCTGCTGCGCGGCAGCACAGCCATTGATCTCCACGGCTTTTTGCAGCAGCAGCTGACGATGCTGCGGATCAAGGTCGCCCAGCAGACGGTATACCTCGGCCTGATAGTCGCGCTGACGGCCCCACTGCATTTCCAGCCCCTGCGGCTGGCTGCGGTTGCAAGCCAGGCGTACCGCTGGCTGCGGATAGTACGGCGCATACAAGGTGGCCATGTTCGGAATCGCTTCCATGGCGTCACGGTAGGCAGGGCTGGCGTTATAGGGCGGGCACCAGGTAGAGATCGCTGGCGCGGGAGGCGCAAAGCCTTGCTTGAGGCTGGCTTGCAGCAACGGGCAGGCCGCATCGGGGATTTGCGCCGCTGGCAGGTAAGTCATGTAGTACAGCGCCAAGCGGTATTGCGCTACCGGATGACCCAGAGCGACCGACTTTTTCAGCAGGTCTACCGCAGTTGGCAGGGTACGGGCCAGCGCTTGGCCCTGACGGCTGAGTTCTGGATCGCTGTCGATCGCCGTGCGCAGCGCGCTGGGGCTGGCTTCGCGGTTGTCTGCCTGTTCCAACAAGGGTAGGGCCTGGCGGTACAGCAGATCGGCGTGCGGATCGATCTGGATCTCCAGTGCTTGCGCGCCGAGCGGAGCCAGGGCCATGAGCAGGGGCGAGAACAATACAGCGCGACTCACGGATGAGCCTCGTAGGCGGTCAGTTGCGACCAGATGGCGGTGGTGTTCATTGCGGTTACGCATGTGCCTCAGGCAAATCAGAGCGACGACGGCGTATTCTAGCCACCCCAAGGCCCCTGCCGAAAGACCATTGCCGCGTTTATCAGACGAGCTTGATCGGCGTCACTTTGCGTTGGCTGTACTTTTCCTGGGCCAGGCCCAGCTTTGCGGTGATCACCTTGGCCAGGGCATTGTTGCCTAAGTCATTGAAATGCAGGCGATCGACGAACAGCGACTGGCCAAAAACCGGTGAGCTGCTGAGCATGCTGTTCATGTCGTAGCAGGGCACCGCCTCGGCTTCGCTTTTAATTCTTCGGAAAAAGGCTACATGCTGTTGACTGTCCTGCACGTCTGCCAGCAGGCGATCGAAGTTGGTCGGTTGACGTTGCGCCGCCATCATCCGTTGCTCGCCATCGGGCAAGCTTTCCCGGCACCAGGGCAACAATGGCTGGAGAATGAAGGTCAGGGTGGCGTGGCTGTCGGCCAGCAGGCGATCCCATTGGCGCAGAGTGCGCCCGATGCAGTCGGCGGCGCGCATCAGGCGTTTGTCCGGTGCGGGCAGTGACCAGTCGGGGGGTGGCGCCTCATGACGCGGCAGCAGGGCCTGGCCCAGGCGCTGCCACAGCGATTCGCGGCGCGGCGTGTCGAGCATCGGTACGCCTTCGTTGAAGCTGTTCAGGTAGCTCTGATAGGCGCCGCCCTGGTGCTGCGCATGACCGGCCGCCATGATTTCGCCCAAGGCTTCCTGGGCGAGGGTGTTCAGCCCGCTCAGAACCACCACGTGGCCAATGTTGCCCAAGCGATGCTGGTGACTGAGAAACATCAGCAATTCTTGAGTGGCATTGAGGCCACACCCGGCCAGGCTCAACCAGACTTCGCCGGTGAGCATCGACAGGTGCGAGGCCACCGTGTGTTCATCGTTGCTGGCGCCGATGCCTAGTGCGGTCGATCCGCCTACCAACAGGTTGACCCGGGCACTGGCGCCGCGCTCGGCGGGCGAGTAGCGCTTGCCCGCACAGTGGCTGTAGCGCAGGCCTAGCGCATCGGTATTGATCGTGTCGGAGCGATAGGCACGCTCGTGCATATATAGGGTATGCGGGGCTCGGCGACTGCCCAGTTGCAGGAAGCGTTGGTAGTCCTCCTGCAAGGGGAGGGGCGCGCCCAGGACGTCCGTAGCGGTGTCGATCGGTCTCATGGGCGTTCCTTGTGGGTGGGGAGTTCGGCGGCCGCGTCAGGCCGTCAGCTCCTTGAGGTTGTAGAGCAGGCCGCCAGCGGCAATCAGCAGCAAGGCCACGCCCGAAGCCAGGCTGATCAGGCGGTTGCTGCGCTGCGAGGCAATCTTGCCGATGGCGAAGATGTACAGGCTGAGCACGGCGAAATCGATGGCGATCCACAGCAATGACAGCACCACCATGCTCTTTTCGAACGACTCGGTGATCTGGATGAACTGGGGGAAGAAGGAGATGAAGAAGATGATGTCCTTGGGGTTGGAGATGCCCACCATGAACCCTTGCAGCAAGCCGCCACGCCCCGGTTTTACCGGCGCTGGCGCCATCTCGGTGTCGGCTACCGGGGCATGCAATGCTTCACGCAGCGTGGCGACGGCGATGTAGCCGATGAACAGGCAGCCCAGCAAACTCATGCCGTTGAGCCAGACCTTGTCGATGGCGGCGCTGGTCATGATGATCCAGGCTGCGGCGCCAATCAGCACCAGCGACGCCCAGTTGGTGCCGATCGCGGTAAACAGGGCTTTGCGCGACCCGGAGGCGGCGGCAGTGTTGACGATCAGCGCGACGACCGGGCCAGGGGTGGCGATCAGCAGCAGCACGGTCAGGGCGTAAGTGGCAGTCAATGCGGTATTCACGGTCAGTTCTCGATCAATGTGTCGGGTGTCGCATGGGCGTGGAAAGGGCAACGTGCAGGGTTCAGCGAGCCGTGCTCCTGCAACTGGTATTGCTTCCACTCGTAGTTGTCTTGTTGGCCGAAGAAGCCCAGGGAGTCGGGCATCACGCCATCGTTGTAGTGCCTCACCCGCTCGCGGATCTTGCCGCGAATGCGCTGGCCGCTTTCGGTGGCAGCGCTGGCTACTTCGTCGAAGCTTTCCCGTGGGTTGATCACAAACACGATGCTGTCACCCAGGTTGCGGCTCTTCATCACGCGGTGGGCGGGAAAGTTCATGTTGATGAACAGCGGCATGCCGGCGAAGCAGAATGACCATTGGCTGTCATGCGGGTCACCGGGCACGTCCTGCGGCCAGGGTTGGGGGTCGCGCGCATGCACGCCCTGCAGGACTTTCCAGGCCAGTGCCTGCTGTTGCTCAAGGCTGCCGCCGGGGGCCGTTTCGAGAAACACCAGCAGTGGCGTGCCGATGCGCTGCTTGAGCGGGATCGGTTCGATGGTGCGGACATAATCGGCCAGGCCCTGAGCCATGTCGTCGGCCATGTGCTCGGCGCGGGCGAAGACGATGTGACAGGTCTTGGCGGCTACCGCCTTGCGCCCGAACAGGCAGGGAAAGTCGGGGTTGGCGAGAATGTCGCGAAAATGTTGGATAGTTTTGTACGTCCAGTGATTGGCATTCTGGACATGTTCATTGGCCAGCTCTAGCGCATCCAAGCGATAGCAGTTTCCGTAACCCGTAAACATGGTTTCCCCAGGAGTTCTAATAATCATTTCCGCCGTTAGTTAGGCGGTTTCGCTCTATGTATTTGTTGTTTTCAAGCATTTTCTGAGAACCACTTGCAGTTGTAAAACGCCTGGAACTATGACCTACTATTAGTCTCACTCATGATTGGGAAGGCGATCGATGTCGGAACGGATTCAGGCACTGCATGCGCTGCGCGCCTTCGAAGTGGCCTCGCGCTATGGCTCGTTCACCCGCGCGGCAGAGGAGCTGGCGCTGACCCAAGGCGCAGTGAGCCATCACATCAAGACCCTCGAGTCGCTGTTTGGCTGCGATTTGTTCGAGCGACGCGGCCCCAAATTGCGCCTGACCGAGCACGGCCGGCTGTTGGCCCAGGAGCTCAAGGTCGGCTTCAAGATCATCGAGAACGCTTGCGCGCTATTGCGTCAGGACCGCTATGGCCTGCGCCTCAAAGCGCCGTCGACCTTGACCGTGCGCTGGCTGCTGCGGGCGCTGGATGCGTTCAAGAAGGTCGAGAACAGTTGCAGCGTGCAACTGTCGAGCGTGTGGATGGACATCGACAGCGTCGATTTCTATTCCGAGCCCTACGACTGCGCCATCCTTCTGGCCAACGGACGCTTTGCGGCCGACGTCGAGAGCTTCAAGCTGTTTGATGAATGGCTGATCCCGGTCTGCCATCCCGACTACCTGCAGGACGATGCCCCCGCTCTGTCGGCGCTCAAGCAGTGCGAGTTTCTCCATCCCTCGACCGACCGGCGCGACTGGCGGCGCTGGCTGGCGCGGATGGACGCGCTGGACATCAGCATCGACCAGGGCCAGGTGTTCGACACACTCGATCAAGGTATCTCGGCGGCCCAGCAGGGGCTGGGGATTTCCGTGGTCGACCTGGTGCTGGCCAGTGCCGATATCGGCGCCGGGCGCTTGGTCACGCCGTTCAAGCACGCCGTGGCCACCGGTGATGGCTATTACATGACCTGGCTCAAAGCCAGCCCCAAGGCCCGGCAGATGCAGCGCCTGCGCGATTTTCTCCTGGCCCAGGTGCCGCCGCTGGCCTCCAAGGAGATCAACTACCTGTATGGCTAGGCCTGCGGTTCCTGGAACACCCGCTGCAGCATGAAGTCGATAAAAACCCGCAGCTTCGGCGGCATCTGCCGACCTGAGGGCCACAGCAGGTAGAAGCTGCCGCGCCGCTCCATGAAGTCGTCGAGCACGCTCACCAGGCTGCCGCTGGCCACTTCCTTGCGCACGTTGAAATCTGGCAGGCAGGTAATGCCGCGGTGGTTGAGGGCGAAGCAGATGCGTGTCTCGACATGGTTGCAGACCATCGAGATGGGGATGTCATAGGCCTGCTCGGGATGTTCGCGGCGCAGTGGCCAGCTCTCCAGCTTGCCGTTGCTGGGGAAACGGTAGTGCAGGCAGGTATGGCCGCTCAGGTCACGCGGATGGTCCGGCACGCCGCGTTCGCGCAGGTACTGCGGCGAGGCTACCAGGCGATGCTGGAAGTGGCCGAGGAATTTGGCATTGAGCCGCGAATCCACCGGCTGGCCGCCGCGCATGACCACGTCGAAGCCTTCGCCGATGATATCGACCATGCGGTCGCTGAAATCCAGGTCCAGTTCGATCTGTGGGTACAACGCCATGAAGTCGGCAAGGGCCGGCATCACTAAGCCGGTAACCTGCGGCAGGCTGACTCGCAGCCGCCCGCTCGGTGTTTCGCTGGCCTGCGACAGCGCCTGCTCAGTGGCTTCTATCTCCGCCAGGATGCGCCGACTGCGTTCCAGGAACAGCGTGCCCTCGGCGGTCAGGGTGATGCTGCGCGTGCTGCGATGGAACAAGCGTACTCCCAGACGCGCCTCCAGCCTCGCCACCCGCTTGCCCACCGCCGATGCACTGATGCCCAGCGATTGCCCGGCGGCGACGAAACTGCGGGTTTCGGCGACCCGGTTGAAGACCACAAAGCCGCTGAGGCTGTCCATGTGCTGCTCCCGATTACGGACATCAACGTCCGAGGTGAGCGGAATTCTACCCATCTTTTTCCGTAATCTACACCGACGCAAGATGCCTGCCTCTTGATCAGCAACATGAGGCGTTCTTGCCATGCACCAGACTTCTCAAGCGGCCATCGCGACAGCGGCCGATACTCCCTCCTCAGCGCAGCGCTTGCCGCTCAGTGGCCTGCTCGCGCTGGCCATGACCGGCTTTATCGCCATTCTCAGCGAGACCCTGCCGGCCGGACTGCTCGGCCAGATTGCCGGTGGTATGCAAATCAGCCAGGCGATGGCCGGGCAATGGGTTACCGCCTATGCCTTGGGTTCGCTGCTGACCGCGATCCCCTTGGTGACCCTGACCCAGGGCTGGTGGCGGCGGCGCACGCTGCTGCTGGCGATTGCTGGGTTCATTGTGTTCAACGGTTTGACGGCGATCTCCGAATCCAATGGCCTGACCCTGGTGGCGCGCTTTCTTACGGGGGCCGCCGCGGGTTTGGCGTGGGGGCTGATCGCCGGGCATGCCCGGCGCATGGTGCCGGTGGCGCGCCAGGGCAAGGCGATGGCAGTGGCCATGGTCGGCGCGCCGATTGCGCTATCGCTGGGGGTGCCGGTTGGCACCTGGCTAGGTGAGTGGCTGGGCTGGCGCGCGACTTTTGTGCTGGTTACCCTGGCGTCGGTAGTGTTGGCGCTGTGGGTATTGCGGGCGGTGCCGGATTTCCCTGGACAGGCGCCAGGGCAGCGCGCCGGAGCCTTGCAGGTGTTGCGCACACCCGGTGTGGCAGTCGTTTTGCTGGTCATCCTGGCGTGGGTTCTGGGTCATAACATCCTTTACACCTACATCGTGCCGCTGTTGGCGGCAGCAGGCATGGCGGCGGACACTGGCCTGGTGCTGCTGACCTTTGGCCTGGCGGCGTTGCTGGGCATCGTGGTGGTTGGCCTGTGGGTCGATCGTCACTTGCGACTGCTGGTGTTGTTGAGCTTGGCAGGTTTTGCCTTGGCAACCCTGGCGCTTGGCCAGGAGGCGCCGACGCCTGGTTGGGTGCACGTGAGCGTAGCGCTCTGGGGGCTGACCTACGGCGGCGCGCCGACCCTGCTGCAAACGGCCTGTGCAGATGCCGCAGGTGAGGGCGGTGATGTCGCCCAGTCGATGTTGGTGACCGTGTGGAATAGCGCGATTGCTTTGGGTGGCGTGGCAGGTGGCTTGTTGCTTAGCGGTAGCGGGGTCGGCGCGTTTGGCAGTGTGGTGCTGGTGATGATCGCGCTGGCCGGGATTCTCGCCTGGTCGGGTCGCCGGGCCGGATTCGTCGCGGGCGGGCGCTGAAGCGAACGGCTGGCGATAAGGTCGACAACGCCGCAACAAGGTAGAATCGGCGCCTATCAATGTGTGGAGTTCAACGCGGTGGAGTTGCAGCAGGGTTTCGTTCTCACCCGGCACTGGCATGACACGCCCGAGGGCACCTGCGTGGAGTTCTGGTTGGCCACTGACCAAGGCCCGCGCCAGCTGCGCCTGGCGGTTCAGGCGTCGGTTGCGTTCATTCCAGCGATCCATGCCGCGCATGCCCGTGCCCTGCTCAAGGATGAGCAGGGCGTTGAGCTCAAGCCACTGCGTCTACGTGACTTCGAGCAGCGTCCGGTACTTGGCCTGTATTGCCGCCAGCATCGCCAGTTGATGCAGTTGGAACAGCGTCTGCGTGGCGCCGGGGTCGAGGTCTACGAGGCCGATATCCGCCCGCCGGAGCGCTACCTGATGGAGCGCTTCATCACCGCGCCGGTGCTGTTCGATGGCAAGCCCGATGCCCATGGCGTGCTCTGCGACGCCCAACTCAAGCCGCACCCCGACTACCGCCCGCCGCTGCGCCTGGTGTCGCTGGATATCGAAACCACTGAGCGCGGCGAGCTGTACAGCATCGCCCTGCAAGGGTGCGGCCAGCGCCAGGTGTACATGCTCGGCCCGGCCAATGGCGAGGCCAGCGGCTTGGATTTCGATCTGCAGTACTGCGACGACCGCGCGCAGCTGCTGCGTTGCCTGAACCAGTGGATGGCCGATCACGACCCCGATGCAATCATTGGTTGGAACCTGGTGCAGTTCGACCTGCGCCTGCTGCATGAGCACGCCGCCCGGCTGCACGTACCGTTGGCCTTGGGGCGCAATGGTGCGTCAATGACCTTGCGCGCCCATTCAGGCCGCAACCATGTGTTCGCCGACGCCCCGGGCCGGCTGTTGATCGACGGTATCGAGGCGCTGCGCTCGGCGACCTGGAGCTTTCCTTCGTTCAGCCTGGAAAACGTTGCCCAGACCTTGCTTGGCGAGGGCAAGGCGATCGATACGCCCTACCAGCGCATGGATGAGATCAACCGCATGTTCGCCGAGGATAAACCGGCCTTGGCCCGTTATAACCTCAAGGACTGCGAGTTGGTCACGCGGATCTTTGCCCACACCCGGCTGCTCGAATTTTTGCTTGAGCGTTCTACTGTCACCGGTTTGCCGGTGGACCGCAGCGGCGGTTCGGTAGCTGCGTTCAGCCATTTGTACATTCCCCACATGCACCGGTTGGGCTACGTCGCGCCGAACCTGGGCAGTCGACCTGATGAAGCCAGCCCGGGCGGCTTCGTCATGGACTCGCGACCTGGTCTGTACGACTCGGTACTGGTGCTGGATTACAAAAGCCTTTACCCATCGATCATTCGTACCTTCCTGATCGATCCGGTGGGCTTGGTCGAAGGCTTGCGTCAGCCCGACGATGATCACTCGGTAGAGGGCTTTCGCGGGGGGCGTTTTTCGCGCGCTCGCCACTGCCTGCCGGCTATCGTCGAGCGGGTGTGGCAGGGCCGCGAGGCGGCCAAGCGCGCCGATAACGCGCCGCTGTCTCAAGCGCTGAAGATCATCATGAATGCCTTCTATGGTGTGCTCGGCTCTAGCGGCTGTCGTTTCTTCGATCCGCGCCTGGCCTCGTCGATCACCATGCGCGGCCACCAGATCATGCGCCAGACCCGCGCGCTGATCGAAGCCGAGGGCTTCGATGTGATCTATGGCGATACCGACTCCACCTTTGTCTGGCTAAAAAGCGCCCACGATGAACAGGCTGCGGCGCGCATTGGCCGCGCGCTGGTGGCCAAGGTCAATCAGTGGTGGCGAGAGCATCTACGCCAGAGCATGGGCCTGGAGTGTGCTTTGGAGTTGCAGTTCGAAACGCATTATCGGCGCTTTTTGATGCCGACCATTCGTGGCGCTGAAGAGGGCAGCAAAAAGCGCTATGCCGGCCTGGTGCAGCGTGTCGATGGCCAGCAGCAGATGGTCTACAAAGGCCTGGAGTCGGTGCGTACCGACTGGTCGCCGCTGGCCAGGCAATTTCAGCAGGAGCTCTATGAGCGGATCTTCCGTGGCCAGCCCTATCGCGACTATGTGCGGGAGTATGTGCGTGCCACCCTGGGTGGCGAGCAGGATCAGCTGCTGATCTACCGCAAACGCCTGCGCCGGCCACTGGCTGACTACCAACGCAACGTCCCGCCGCATGTGCGCGCCGCGCGACTGGCCGATGAATTCAATCTGCGTCTGGGCCGACCACGGCAATACCAGAATGGCGGTTGGATCAGCTATATCATCACCACGGCAGGGCCTGAACCGTTGGAGAACCTGCAATCGCCGATTGACTACGATCACTACCTCAGTCGCCAGCTTCAACCGGTTGCCGACGCCATTCTGCCTTTTGTCGACGATGACTTTGCCGCGCTGACCGATCGGCAACTGCTGTTGTTCTGAGCGCCCGTAGTAGATATTTAGCTCTTCTCCTGTGCAGCGATCCTTAGGCTGGTCGGTTTAAACTCACAGGAGGTCCTGCCCATGGGTGCCGACCAGGTATCACCAGCAAACACCGATAAAGCCACCGCAAGCGCGGACGATCCACGGCTTCAGACGCTGCGCAACACAGCGGCAGCGTTTCAGGACAGCATCATCGGCAAGCGCTTACCCAATTGGCTGGTCAAGGTCCCGGTCGACCAGATGATCGTATTGGGCGAGGCACTGAGTAAAAGCCTGGAATATCGTCAGCAGTTGGCTCGAATGCTTGCGCGAGTAGACAACATTGACGATTTCGTCGCATCCGCCCTGCAGACCGAATTGGACGAGCGATATGCACCAGGATACAACGTGCGGCGTTTGAGGTTTTTACAAGGCCACGGTGAGCCAATCATCAATGCGCAACCGGTGGGTAGCCATCTCACCAAAGTCGTGTACGAAGAGAAACCCTTGCTCGAAGTCGCCATGCGCAACTTCACCGCCAAGCAGGCCAAGGCTGACGGCCAGCCTAGTGGTAATCGCCTGCTTATCAGTCGCCAGGGAAAGCGCCCGGCACCCACTGCGATCGAGTTTGCCGCGTTGTGTCGCGAGCTCGACCTGGGTGAACACTACCAGCGTCACCTCAGCGCTGTTCTCATTCCAAGCGATGATCCAAAAGGTGTGGAGTCGCTGCTGGTCGACGCATACCGCTACGCCATGGCGGTAGATGCCTATCAGGCGCGGTTCACGGGCATCTTGGATGATAGCGAGTTGCAGTTGGTACTGGGGATGTCGTTCGAGGGCAAAACGAGGCGTCTGGCTGGAGATCTGGTGGTAGCCAAGCAGTTGCGCCTGGTAGGGTGCATGCTGGAGCAAATTGTCGTGCTCGAGGTCATCGACCAGGGTCCGCTTTTTAATACCACCCGCCAGATACTGTTGTACATCCCAGGTGATCCCTATGGCGCTTGGAGCAAATTCTCAAGTTTGACCCGGATGTCCAGAGCCCTCGGCCAGCGCTTTCGGAGCAACGCTTATCTGCAGTTTTTCAGGCGGTTTGTGCGCCTGCGCGACAGTCAGGCGTTCTTTTCCGTCATCATTCCTGCCTATGCAGACTTGCCTGTCTGGGCCAGTTTCGACTTGCAGGAGCACCTAGAGCCGTATCCGGTGCCCCTGTTCAACAGCCTGGCGCGTGCGCGTATCCGCCAGATCAAGGATGATGCGGCGCTGATTGCAACGCCCGTTGCCCAGCTTGATCGTGAAATTCAGCGTATGCATGACCAGCGTTTGGCTGCCGAAGGCTGGACGCTGGTCAATATCGCAGGATTGTTTGTTCCGGAGATTGGCATCGTGCTACTGGCGGTGACGGCCTGGGAATTGCTGGGCGAGGTTTACCACGGTATTGAGACATGGCGTGAGGGTGACACCAGCGAAGCGCTTGAGCACCTGCACAATGTTGCAGTCGATCTTGCGACAATCGCCGCCACTGCTGTCGGTGTAACGGCAGTGCGACGGATATGGAATCGCTCTGTGCTGGTCGACAACCTAGTACCCGCACGGTTGGAGGATGGCAGCACGAAATTGTGGCGGCAAGATCTGATGCCCTTTCGCAGTTCTATAACCCCCAGTGAAGCAGCGGTTGATGCGCAGGGAATCCAGCATCTGCATGGCCAGTCTTGGATCGAGATGGACGGCCATACCTATCCAGTCATCCGCCCTGGTCCCCATCGACCTTGGCAACTGCGCCCGATTGATGGGCATGGTCCGCAACTGCAGAGCAATGGGGCGGGCGCCTGGCGTCTGTGGCACGAGCAGCCGGCTGAATGGGACGACAGATTTCATCTATTTCGGCGTCTAGGTGGCAATTTTATTGGACTGGATGACGAGCAGATCGATCAAGTTTTGAGCTGTCATGGTCTTGAGGCCGATCATCTGCGGGCGCTGCATGTGAGTGACAAGCCTGCGCTGGCGGGACTGCTCGACAGCGTGTTGCGCTGCCGGTTGGATGCGCGTATTCGCCGCTTGGTTGGTCACTTGCGTTCAGGCAAAAAGGTTGAGGACATTACTGTGCTCCAGCATGCGCAAAGATTGACCGGAGCGTCCGGGCTTTCTGATCAGGCGCTTGCCGAACTGGCCTGGTCTGAACGTCGGCAGTTGTTCCAGCGCCTTTACGATGCCATGCAAGCCACTCAAAGCCCTGCCAGCAGCGCGCTGCGGCGGGTTTTCCCAAGCCTGCACCAGCCGGCTGCCGATGAGCTGATAGAGGCGGCGATCAGCAATGACCGGCGCCGCCTGCTGGAAAGTGGGCGGATCCCTTTGCGCCTGGCCGAGGCTGCGCGGGCCAGTTCGCTGGCCATCCGCGCGGTCCGTGGCTATGAAGCGTTCTACCTGGATACGCCACAGACTGCAGATTTGGCCAGGATAGCCCTTGGCATGTTCAAGCATCTTGCCGGGGCCGCACCGCGGGTTCGCTGGCGCTTGTTTGAAGGCGATGTCCATGGGCCCTTATTGCTGGCGACGGAGGAAGGTGGGCAAACGCTGGATCTGGCACATGTCAGTGGCCGATTCCTGCGCCTGGATGCTCAAGGGCAGGCCGACGGCGTGGCAGGCGAGTTGTTCGAAGTGATGGCGAGTGCCCGAACCGCGCAGCAGTGGGCCTCCATGGGTATTGGCGAGCCGTTCTCGCACAACTTGCGTGTGCTGCTGGCGCGCCAGGCTGTACAGCGGCGCGAAGAGGTCGCCCAGCTATTTACCCGAGTGCAGCGCAGTGGCACCTTCCGCCCACCGCAACGCCTGGCAGATGGACGCCTTGGCTATCTGATGGGAGGGTGTACGCCCAGTGGCTTGTGTGGTCGAGATAGGTCGATGCCCGCGATGTTGCGAGAGCTGTTTCCTACCTTCACTGACGAGCAAGTCATCGCCTGGGTCGAGAATGTCCTGCAGTCTGGTCGCAGGCCAGAAATCGTCATGGCCAGCCTGCGCGCGGAGCTGGCTGATCTCAACAGTTGCCTGGATAACTGGGTCATGGAGGGCGACGTCGAGCTGGCAGCTGAGCGCGTTTTCGTCAGGCGGACGCTGCTCAATGGCTGGCGACGCCGGACGGCCGCTCCCTACGATACCAGCCAACCAAACGCCAACTTTCACATGATGCTGTATGGGGCCAAGCCAGAAGGTTTGCCGCAGTTGCCGGCGCGGGTCAGCTTCGGTCATATATCCAATCTCGCACTGCTACACATGGATCTCGAGGAGATACCGACGAGTTTCCTGTTGGCGTTCAGTCGCCTGCGGGTGTTGGACTTGGGTGATAACCACTTGACCCGACTGCCGCAACTATTGTTACAGATGCAGCACCTGCGCTCGTTGGTGCTGACCAACAATCAGATCGTCCTGGATCGGGCCCAGGCATCTGTTTTAGCCAGTTGTGAAGGGCTCGAGTACATCGACCTGTCTCATAACCCCTTGGGTCGTACCTTTACCCTGAGCGGAATGAGCCGACTGCGCTGGCTGAACCTGCGCGCCACCCGCATCAGCCAGCTCCCTTCGGCACTGACCGATCGACCGATGATGTATTACGCGGACTTGCGCGACAACCGCATCACCCACTTACCAGAACAGTTCTATCAAGCGCCGTTGCAAGTCAGGCGCAGGATCCGCCTGGCTGGTAATGCATTCGGGACGGCTGAGGTCTTGCGTTTGCAGAGGGCATTGATGGCACCCATGGAGCCAATCGATGCAGAAGCTGCAGGAGAGCAGTCGATCAATGCGCGCGAACTGTGGGGCGATGCCGTGGGGCCGGATTATCGCGGTTCGATGGTTAGTCGCTGGGACGCGATTGAGCAGCGGCCACAGTCAGAGCGTTTTTTCCAGGTATTGCGCCAGTTGCTGCACTCGGCGGACTTTCATCGTCGACCTCATCCGGTCGCGTTACGTGTGTTGGCGTTACTGCAATTGATGACTGACAACCAGGTACTGTGCGATGAACTGCTCAGCGTGGCCAATGATGAATGGGGCTGTCAGGACGGTGCTACCTGGTGTCTGAGTAATCTGGAATTAAAAGTCCTGGTGTGGAATGCCCGGAACAATACCCAAGGGGATCCAGAAAGCGCATTGCTGGACTTGGGTAAGCGCCTGTGGCGTCTGGATGAGGTCGATCGTTTGGCAGTGCAGGACATCGTTGCTCGCGCTGGCAATCCTGACGAAAGCGAAGTTGGCCTTGCTTATCGACTTGGTCTGCGTGAACGCCTGAACTTACCGCTGGAGGTGGGCGACATGAGCTTTCGGCCCATTGCCGGAGTTGATGAGACGCGCCTGGAGCAGGCGCATATGCAGGTCTTGGAGGCTGAAACACAAGAGCGACTGGCGCGTTCGTTGGTAGAGCGCGATTTTTGGCAGGCCCATCTGGAGCGCGCCCGGGCTGACGAATTCAGTCGCATGGATGAGCCATTTCATGAACGGCTCGAAGCGCTCTTGGATGATCAGGCATTGTCCGACCAGGACAAGAAGCTGCAATCGGACGCGATCAGAGATGAGCAGCTGGCCGCGCGTCGAGGGCTGATGCTTGAGGTGACGATCCGCGCCCTGGAGGAGGGACCGGCGGACCCGCCAATTCACGTACGTTGACTATCGTCTAGCTGAAAGCGGCATGTCAGCTCGCCTCAGGCGGCTTTGAACTATGCTCTGTTTGGGTGTCGGCATTTTCCGGAGATGCCGATATCCCGGTCTGGATAAAGCTTGGAAATCGCCGGTAACTTTTCCTCTAACCACTTGCTCTGTCAGGTGGTTTAGTCTCCAGAGCGGATTTTTCTCCATGATCTGTAGTCACTGATTTATCGAGATAGTAAGGAGATGCACATGCTCGTCCGGTCACTGACCCTCGCCACCTTGCTCGCCGTTAGTGGCCCATTGTTCGCCGCCGACAGCGATGCCCCCCTGGCCAAAGAATTGGGTAAGGCACGGCCTTTGGTAGTCATTGCCCCAAGCTCGGCGGATCCAACCCTGCGTGGATTGAATGAAGCCCTGAAAGATCCTGCTACCCAGGCTGCTTTCAAGGAGCGTGGGCTGGTCCTGTATAGCGTTGCCAACATGATGGGCATGCGCGAGGACAAGAACCTTGAACAACAAACCACCATGGCCCTGATCCGTGAACTCAAATTAGGCGCAAGCAAAGGCACCAAGGTGATCTTGGTGGGCAAGGACGGCGAGCGGCACGTGCTCAAGGATGATGACAGTGGTGAGAAGATCGACCCGCAGGCGATCATCAAGGCTGTAGACGAACTGCCCGCTAACGAGAAAGCCGTAACGGCTCCAGAACCTGTCGCTGCCGCTGTGGCCGAGCCCAAGGCAAAGGACGCTAAACCGAGCAAACCGGCCAAGCCCGCGGCGCCTCCCAAGCCGTTGGAAGACTGAGGATCAAAGCCCCCGGTTAAAACCTTAGGCCGTCGTACCCAAGTCACCCCAACCTTAGGTACGATGGGCGATCAATTTTGTGCTTTGAGGATTACTGTGGAATTTCTTGCCGAATACGCAAGCTTTCTCGCCAAGACCGCAACCCTGGTA
The DNA here is from genome assembly GCF_044900155.1 of Pseudomonas sp. NPDC088890. NCBI lineage: Bacteria > Pseudomonadati > Pseudomonadota > Gammaproteobacteria > Pseudomonadales > Pseudomonadaceae > Pseudomonas > Pseudomonas sp. NPDC088890. The sequence goes on from NZ_JBJDNG010000002.1 coordinate 142,984, forward strand.
ATTGCCATTCTGGTGGTGCTGTCGGCCATTGCTGGCCTGCGGGGCAAAGGGCGGCGCAAGCCAGGTGGGCAGTTGCAGGTCACCCGCCTCAACGATTTTTACAAGCAGCTGCGAGAGCGTCTAGAGTCAGGCCTGTACGACAAGGCTGAGCTAAAGGCCTTGCGCAAGCAGCAAGCCAAGGCGGATAAAAAGCTCAAGAAGACCAAGGCTGAGGATAAGGCCCGGGTCTTTGTGCTCGACTTCGATGGTGATATCAAAGCCTCGGCCACTGAGAGCCTGCGCAATGAGATTACTGCTTTGCTCACGCTCGCCACCCCTAGAGATGAAGTGGTGCTGCGCTTGGAGAGCGGCGGCGGCCTGGTGCACAGCTACGGCCTGGCAGCTTCGCAACTGGCGCGCATTCGCCAGGCTGGTATTCCGCTGACCATCTGTATCGACAAGGTGGCTGCCAGCGGCGGTTACATGATGGCCTGCATCGGCGAAAAGATCATCAGCGCGCCGTTCGCCGTGCTTGGCTCGATTGGCGTCGTGGCACAACTGCCCAACGTCAACCGCTTGTTGAAAAAGCACGACATTGACTTTGAAGTGCTGACTGCGGGTGAATACAAGCGCACCTTGACCGTGTTTGGCGAAAATACCGAGAAAGGGAAAGAGAAGTTCCAGGAAGACCTGGACGTCACCCATCAGCTGTTCAAGGATTTTGTCGGACGTTATCGTCCGCAGTTGCACATTGATGAGGTGGCAACCGGCGAAGTCTGGTTGGGTGTCGCTGCATTGAACCGCAAGCTGGTTGACGAGCTGCGCACCAGTGACGAGTACCTGAGCGATCGCGCTCGCGAAGCGAATCTGTTTCACCTGCATTTCGCCGAGCGCAAGAGCCTGCAGGAGCGCATTGGCATGGCGGCTAGCGGAACTGTCGAGAACACGCTGGTGGGTTTATGGAGCAAACTCGGCCGCCTACGCTAAGACCTTGAACCCCTTGAAGATTTTTTCGGTTCAGGGGTTGCAAGGAACATCGAATGCAGACATAATGGCCTCCATCGAAACGCAGGTTGCTTGAAAAAGCGCTTAAGTTTCAAGGAGATAGCAAAGCGTAAGCCGCTAGATCCGAACTTTTTGAGGCCGAGTAGCAAAGTGGTTATGCTCCGGATTGCAAATCCGTCTACGCCGGTTCGATTCCGACCTCGGCCTCCATATTCGAAAGCCCCGCAGATTAACGTCTGCGGGGTTTTTCTTTGTGGGTCGGAAAATCTGTGAGTGGCTAAGCGGGGGCCTGCGCCATCCGGCCGATTGTATCTTGTCGAGATCTGCAGAAATTTTGCGGCGATTGGGCTTTATTTGTCATTTAAGCCTGCCTTGCCGGGAGTAGGTGTATAGTGGCGGGCGAGTCCTCTCTTTGGGTGGCTCACCAATGAGGTGTCAGCATGTACCATTCCACTACCCAGCAGGCGCAACTGCGCTTGAATGAGCAAATCGAGCAATTCCTCTCCAAAGGCGGCACGATCAAGGAAATTGCCAGGGGCGTTAGCGGATTTAATCCTGCCGCGCCTAAGGTGCACTGGACCAAAGCTCAGGCTGCCAAGGCCTGAGAGTCAATTGGGTGGTTGATCCATTCAAGGTCATCATGGCCACTGAGCTTGGTCAGCGACTGATTGGCAGTTTAAAGGTCAGGATCTGCCGAGCCTCAGCAGTGGCTCGGCAATTGGATCTTTCCTGATTCCCCCTGGCGCCGTTGAGCGCTCTTCGCGATCAGAGATTTGACACCTGCGGTTCGACAACTTCAGTAGAAGCTTCGGCGGTTGATGCTGCTGGCGTGTTGGAAAGTGGGGAGATCGTTACCGCATAGCGGCCAAGATCGCTCTCCTGGCGCTGGAAGTTGATCGCGACGTTCTCGCCTTTCCAGCTCATGACCTCGGCCAGATAGGACGCGCCCGAACTCATCTTGATCCAGTGACTCTGCTGAACACCAGGTTCGCCGAAGCGATCAGTGAGCATTTCAGTGACCAGATAGAGGCTGTTGGCGTTGCCGCTGAAAACCAGCTCATTCACCTTCCCGTCGGTGATGCTGGCGATCAGGCTGTAGCCTGGCGAGATAGGCAGGTAGGGCAGTCCACGAACTTCGAATTGGTTCGGTTGCGCGGTGGTGACACGGCACAGGGTGGTGGGTCTGACGCTATCGGTAGGGCACTCTTCAACTTGTTCGAGGAAGTTGCCCTGTAGGTCGATGCCGAGAAAATCCGTAGGTTCCTGGGTCCAGGGAGTAACGGATTCAGCAGCGGCAAATGCCGCCCACGCAGGAAGCGCGACGCACAGGCTCATCCTGGCGGCCAGGGAGAGAAGCGGTCTCATAAGACCTTCCTTGGATATAAGTGGAAAAAGGCAGCAGAATACTGCCCTGAGAATGATTTTCAATAATACTAGTATGACATCATTCTGGGCTCTAAATCAACCTTCAGGTCGGCCTGGGGGCGGCTTGGCCTACCTCAAGATTGGGCAAGAAGGCGTGTTTAGCGGGGCGAGGAAAAGCCGGCAGAAAAAGAAAACCCGCCAGCAAAGGGGCGGGTTGAAAGAACGTACGAAGCACCATGATTCTGCCTACGCAGATGTCAGAAATTTGTGAAGACCATGTCGCCAGTCTGTTGAGGGCTTTCTGCTGAGCAGGCGTGCGCTCAGACCGATGTCAGCCAGCAGCGTTGCAGTAGGCGCTGGTGCCTGATGGTGCCCACAAAAAAGCCCGCCAGGAGGCGGGCAAGGACGTTTTGAAGGGAGAGGTTGCAGTCTGGTGTCGGGCAGTTAAGTCAGCATTAACGGCTCGGTGATTGACCGCGGCCGTTGAACGGCCTATACAGGCGTGCTTATTTCAGGAGCCCGGCATGCACGACGAAGATGACCTTCCAGAACCTGAGCATGATCATCTGCTCGACCACGAGTTTCTCTACCAGGATCTGGATTCCGAGGCCGATGCCCAGGGCCTGGAAGATGACATTGAGGAAGATGAAAATACCCTCGATGACTTCGATGAGCAGGATCATCCCGCCTGGCATGATGATGTCGACGACGACTGAGCCTGCGCTGAACGGCCCTTACGCAGCGCAGCTCGGTACGCTGTCTTCAGCGACGATCAAGCGAGAATCGTCCAGCCCCAGTGACTGCCAGCAAAAGTAGACCGCCGACGATACTCAGGTTCTTGAAGAACTGGGTCATGTTGGCGCTACGTTCGGGGTCGACCATGTTCCAATAGGGATGGCCGATCAGCGCCGTTCCAAGCACGAACAGGGCAAACAGAAACGCCAGCGGCCGAGTATAGAAGCCCAGGATCAACACGATGGCGACGAAGAACTCCATGATCACCGCGATTGCCGCCGCCAGCGTTGGGGCCGGAGCGCCCAGTGAGCCGAGGTAGCCAACCGTACCTTCGAAGCCAGTGAGTTTGCTCCAGCCAGACATGACGAACAGGATCATCAGCAGGATACGCGCAAGCAGAATTATCGCATCGCGTTGACCGTCGAACAGGGAGTAGCGCATGGCGGCATTCCAATGAACCGAGACATGTTCCACTCTAGCAGGCGCGCAAAGGTTTTGCGCCAGGCATGAAAAAGGCGCCTCATGGGCGCCTTTTCAAAGAAGATTGGTGCGAGTGGCGGGACTCGAACCCGCAAGGCTCACGCCGACAGATTTTAAGTCTGCTGTGTATACCAATTCCACCACACTCGCACGCTTGAAAGGGCCGCAAGGACCGGGCGCTTCGTAGTGAAGGGCCACACAATCAAGCGCGCTTTATAACCCATCGTTATAGGTGAGTCAACTCAGCGGCTGGTAGGGCCCGATCAAACCGAGGCGTTCTCAAGGCTTTAGGCCATAATTGGCAAAGATGCAATTGACACGGTGCCAGCATTAGGCCACTGTTCGAAACTTTGGATCCAATGAGCTAAATGCCATGTCTGCTGAGCTCTCGTCTGTACCCTCAACGCGCGTCGTACGGCCTAGGCTGTTCTGGCGCATACTGTTCGCTCAGGTCTTCGTTCTAGCGGCTTTCCTTTACTTCAGCCTGTTGTGCCTGGGTGGCTATCTGCTGATGATCGGCTTCGACGCACAGCACACGGTTCAGCAGAGAGGGCTGGCAATCGCGGCTGGCGGCGGCGTTGTGTTGGCATGCCTGTGGCTGCTTAGGGTAACGATGCCGCGCAGACTCAGCCCGGTTGTAGTAGAGCGCATGACCTGAAGAGTTTCGCTTGATGGCCCGAGGGCGAGTAGACTCTGAACTACGCTCAATTTGTCTTTCCCTGCGGTGCCTGTGGAGCTTGCATGGTTTCAACCGACCGCCTGGATCAGCCTGAAGTGCCCACCAACCGCTATGAACAGCTGGTTCAGTCGGTAGTGGACTACGCCATCTATATGCTCGACCCTGACGGTAACGTGGTGTCGTGGAACGCCGGTGCCGAGCGCATCAAGGGTTATCGCGCCGATGAAATCATCGGCAAGCATTTCTCGCTGTTTTTCACGCCCCGAGATTGTGCCGAAGGGCGCCCTGCGCACCTGTTGCGCCAGGCACTGGAGCAGGGCGTTGCCCAGGATGAGGGCTGGCGAGTACGCAAGGACGGTACGCAGTTCTGGGCCTTGGCGGCCCTGGATGTGATTCGTGACGAGCACGGCCAGATTGTCGGCTTGGCCAAAGTTACCCGCGACATCACCGACCGGCGCGAGTCGGCACTGCAACTGGATACCATGCGTGCCCAACTATTCCAGGCGCAGAAGCTCGAAGCCCTAGGACAGTTGACCGGCGGCTTGGCGCATGACTTCAACAATCTGCTGACCATCATCCTCAGTTCTGCCCGCCTGGCTGCAAGTAGCCAGGATCCTGAGCGCGTGCGGCGCCTGCTCGAGCATATTCTCGATGCGGGCCAGCGCGGAACCCAGCTCACCCAGCGCTTGCTCAGCTTTGCTCGCCATCAGCAGTTGAACGTCACGCGTATCGCGCCAGCCGAGCTGATCGATTCTACCCGTGGTCTATTGGAGCACGCGCTGCCCAGTGAGATAGTGCTTGAGCAACATCTGCAACTGGATGTACCGATGATCCAAGCCGATGCCGGGCAGTTGCAGATGGTCCTGCTCAACCTGTTATTCAATGCCCGTGACGCCATCGACGGTGAGGGGAGTATTCGCCTTGAGGTGAACGCTGTTGAGTTGTCAGGCGAAGTTGAGGGGTTGCACGGCAGCTTTGTGTGTTTCGCTGTGCAGGACACCGGTCAAGGTATCGAGGCGAAGGTGCTGCCACGCATCTTCGAGCCGTTTTTTACCACCAAGGCCTTCGGCAAAGGCACCGGGCTTGGGTTGAGCCAAGTCTATGGCTTTGCCAAGCAAAGCAATGGTGCGATCTGTGTAACTAGCGAAGTAGGGGTTGGCACGCGCATGAGCTTGTACTTGCCCGTTGCCCAGATTGGCCCATAGCACGACATCCAATTAGGTGGACACCATGGTAGAAGCACTCAAACGGCTGACCACTGGCATCGATGGGCTTGATGCGTTGCTCAAGGGCGGCTTGGTGGTGGGTGCCTCCTACATCATCCAAGGGCCGCCTGGCGCAGGCAAGACGATCTTGGCCAACCAGCTGGCCTGGGGGCATGTGCGTGAGGGCGGCAGAGTGTTGGTGGCGACCTTGCTTAGCGAGTCTCACGAGCGCTTGTTCCAATACCTTTCGACGCTGGAGTTCTTCGATCAGGCCCTGGTCGGCGATCAGATCCAGTTCGTCAGTGCCTTCGATACCCTGGAGCAGGAGGGGCTGGAGGCGGTGGTCAAGCTGTTGCGTCAGGAAATCGCCCGGCAACAGGCGACCTTGCTCATCGTCGATGGGTTGCTCAATGCCCGGGTGCGCGCTGAAACGACCCTGGATACCAAGAAATTCGTTGCTGAGCTGCAGGGCCATGCCGCCTTCGCCGGTTGCACAGTGTTGTTGTTGACCAGTGCTCGACTACAGGAAGGCAGCCCCGAGCATACGATGGTCGACGGGGTGGTTGAGCTCAGCGAGCAGTTGGTTGGAAGCCGGGCAATACGCCATATCCAACTGCGCAAGACCCGCGGCAGTGGTGCCCTGGCAGGATTGCATGAGTGCCTGATCGATGAGACCGGGCTCAAGGTATTTCCACGTCTGGAGTCGCTCTACAGCCATCCTAGCCAACCAGGCACCGCGACCCTGAGTCGGGTCACCAGCGGTGCGCCTACGCTGGACGAGATGCTTGGCGGTGGTGTGGCCACTGGCTCAACCAGTCTGGTGATGGGGCCCTCGGGGATTGGCAAGACGTCGCTGGGGCTGACCTTTCTGGCTGCCGCCACCGCGCAGGCGCCGGGTTTGCATTTTGGCTTCTATGAAACCCCAGCGCGTTTGCGCCTGAAGGCCGCCGCGTTGGGTTATGACTTTGCCACCCTGGAACGCGCGGGCGCCGTGCAGCTGTGTTGGCAACCAACTACCGAAGGCTTACTCGATCAGCTAGGTGCGCGCTTGCTTGCTCAAGTTAAGGCGTTGGGCGCCAAGCGAGTGGTCATCGATAGTCTGGGGGCGTTCAGTCGGCTGGCTGCTGACCCTGCGCGGCTCAATGGTTTTTTCCGTGCGCTGATCGGCGAGCTGCGCGCTCATGACGTCAGCGTGCTGATGACCTGGGAGATGCGTGACCTGTTCGGCGCCGAGATCAGCGCGCCCGCGCCGGATCTGTCGAGCATTGTCGACAACCTGCTGCTGACTCGCTTCGTCGAGCTGGATGCGCAGTTGCGGCGGATGCTGTCAATTCTCAAAGTGCGCGACAGTCACCACGATCCTGCGCTTCATGAACTGTGCCTGGGGCCTCAGGGTGTCACTCTGCGCAAAGCGTTCGAGGGGGCCTCGGGAGTGCTCTCTGGTAGCGCTGTGCCGCAGGAGGGTGGGTGATGGGATGAGGCGATGAATACCATCCTGATCGTCGATGACGAGTACCTGATAGTCGAAATCCTTGCCTATGCATTGGAGGATGAGGGCTTTGCGGTTGAAAAAGCGGGTGATGGCACCAAGGCACTGGAAACCTTGAGGCAGAAGCGGGTAGACCTGGTCATTACTGACTTCATGATGCCGAAGAAAAACGGCGAAGAGCTTGCCAGGGAAATCCGTGACGAGCTGGAGCTTGCAGACCTGCCGGTGATTCTCATGAGTGGCGCGCAAGCCAGCCAGGCCAGTCCTGATCTGTTCGTTGCGGTGTTTGAAAAGCCATTCAATCCGATAGAGCTGATCGCCAAAGTGCGGGAACTGCTGGGCGGCTGAAGGCCAGGCAAAATCCCGCATCGGCGGGCCGATCGGTCAAGCGCATCCGTGCGGCTTCAGGCGATGCAGATCAGTGCTATTCGTCGTTATGTTTTTCCGGCGCCGGGTTGCCAGCCTGGATACGTTTGAAAATCTCTTCACGATGAACCTGAACATCCTTCGGTGCATCGATGCCGATCCTCACTTGCATCCCTTTAACGCCCAGAATGGTGACTTTGATGTCATCGTTGATGACGATGCTTTCGCCAACCTTGCGGGTGAGTATCAGCATGTAGTTCTCCTTGGTAATGATGAAAACCGTGCGGCCATTTACCGCTGCGGCGGGAGCTTGTCCCTCTTCCTTCTCATTAAAGACGCTTTCGGCGGACAGGAATTCCCCCGCTGACAAAATCTGTTGCCTGTCTCTAGTTGCAGGTGCCGACTTAACCCATTAAAGCGCTATCGGCGAAGGTGCTCGGTGGCAAGAATAGGGGGCTTACGCTCATATTGGAAATTTCTCTGCTTGATGGTGAGGATAGGGTGAGTCAATCGAGGGTTTGCAGGCCCTGCAGAAAACGCAGCAAGGCGACTTCTTCAGGCTCCAGGCCCTTGCGCGTGCGGCTTTTGGGCAGTGTGGCGAGCCGGCCCAGGTGGAAGTGCTCGAGCACCGCTGGGTGAATGTAGCAACGGCGGCAGACTGCAGGGGTGTTGCCCAAGCGGCTGGCAACCTGGCGAACGATTGCGCTGACCTGGCGCTTGGCTTCGCTGTCCGGCTCCCAGGCCAGTGGGCGCAGCAGGCTCAGAGCCAAGCTGCTGCCGGCCCAGGTGCGGTAGTCCTTGGCCGTGAAGTCGGCACCGGTCAGCTGTTGCAGGAACAGGTTGATTTCACTGGAACCGATGCTGTGGCGTTGGCCATTTTCATCCAGGTATTGAAACAGCGACTGCCCCGGTAGCTCCATGCAACGCTTGATCAACCCGGCAAGACGGCGGTCGCGTAGCGTCACGTTGTGCTCCACGCCGCGCTTGCCGCGAAACTGAAAACGAATCGTGCTGCCCTCGACCTTGACGTGCCGCGCGTGCAGGGTGGTCAGACCATAAGACTTGTTATCGCGCAGGTATTGGCGGTTGCCAATGCGAATCAGCGTGGTGTCGAGCAGGCTGACGACCAGCGCCATGACCTTTTCCCGGTCCAGGCCTGGCCGGCGCAGGTGGTTGTCCAGTTGCTTGCGCAGCGCGGGCAGTACTTTGGCGAACGCCAGCATCCGGCCATATTTGTGCTGGTCACGCAGCTCGCGCCACTCACTGTGGTAGCGGTATTGCTTGCGCCCGCGTGCATCGCGCCCGGTCGCCTGCAAATGCCCCTGCGGGTCGGCGCAGATCCACACATCGGTATAGGCGGGTGGGATTACCAGTGCAGCGATGCGCGCCAGGGTCTGGCTATCTCGCACGCGATTGCCATCGGCATCCAGATAAATGAAGCGGTCGCGCCAACGACGCCGGCTCAGGCCGGGCTGGCTGTCGTCGACATAATGCAGGGTGCGGGGCAGGGGGCAATCGAGCATGAGGCGGCATCCATCGACCAGTTACCTGAGCAATGGACAACGGCAAAGCCGCCGATGCTCAGATCAACAGCGCCACTGATTTGATCTGGGCCCAGAGCATCTGGCCTGGGCGCAGGCCGAGCTGGTCTGCAGAGTAGCGGGTCACGCGTGCGAGCAGGGCGCTGTCGGCAGCGTCCAGACTGACCAGCACATGGGCGGGATTGTCCGCCTCGCGGAATTCACGAACCCGTACCGGCAAGCGATTGAGAATGCTTGAAGTGCTGTCGGCGGCCAGGGCCAGGCTGACGTCGCGCGCCTGCACCTTGAGCCGGTGAGTGCTGCCGACCACCAAAGACGGGTGGGCGATACGCAACACCTGAGCGTCACTGCCGGGTAGGCGCAGATCGAACAGCTGATAGTGCGGATCATGTCCCACCACCACGCCCTCGAGCACCACGCCTGCATCTTCGCCTTGGGCCAGCGACAGGTCGAGGCGGGCCAGGGTCTGGCCAATCGGCCCGCAGGCCACGGCCTTGCCCTGCTCGAGCAGTACCAGATGATCAGCCAGGCGGGCGACTTCATCCTGCGCATGACTGACGTACACCACGGGGATGTCCAGTTCATCGTGCAGCCGTTCCAGGTAAGGCAGGATCTCGCGCTTGCGCGGTCCGTCCAGGGCTGCCAAGGGTTCATCCATCAACAACAGCCGCGGGCTGCTGAGCAGAGCCCGAGCAATGCCTACTCGTTGCGCTTCGCCGCCTGACAGCGTGGCTGGCTTGCGCTCGAGCAAATGGCCGATACCGAGCAGTTGGCAGGCTTGGTCCAAACTGACTTTGCGCTCACTGGCCTTGATGCGTCGCCAGCCGAACTCAAGGTTGCCGCGCACCGAGAGATGCGGGAACAAGCTAGCCTCCTGAAACACATAGCCGACCGGGCGCAGATGCGGGGCCAGAAACCAGCCGCGTGCGCTGTCTTCCCAGACCTCGCCATTGACTTCGATATAAGCGCTGCTGGGGCGCTCAAGCCCAGCCAGGCAGCGCAGGCAAGAGGTCTTGCCGGAGCCGGAGTGGCCAAACAGCGCGCTGATCCCGCGACCAGGCAGGTGCAGGTCGACATCCAGGGTAAAATCGTCGCGGCCAAGGGTCAGCCGCGCCACTATTGATGAGCTCATTTCAGCTCCAGCCAGCCTTGCCGCGCCGGCCCGCATAGAGCAGGAGCAGCACCAGGAAGGAGAATACCAGCATGGCCCCGGCCAGCCAGTGCGCTTGCGAATAGGCCATGGCCTCGACGTGATCGAAGATCTGCACCGAGACCACGCGGGTCTTGTCCGGAATATTGCCGCCGATCATCAGCACTACGCCGAATTCGCCCACGGTGTGGGCAAAGCCAAGGATGCTGGCGGTGACAAAGCCTGGCCGGGCCAGCGGTAGAACCACGTGCACGAAGGTATCCCAAGGGCTGGCGCGCAAGGTTGCGGCGACTTCCAATGGGCGTGGGCCGATGGCGCTGAATGCGTTTTGCAACGGCTGCACCACGAACGGCATCGAATACACCACCGAGCCGATCACCAGTCCGGCAAAACTGAACACCACGCTACCCAGGCCGAGCGCCTGGGTGGCCTGGCCGATCCAACCGTGCGGCCCTAGGGCGATCAGCAGGTAGAAGCCAATTACCGTCGGCGGCAGCACCAGCGGCAAGGCCACCACCGCGCCGATTGGCCCGCGCAGCCATGACTGGGTACGCGCCAGCCACCAGGCGATAGGCGTACCCACCACCAGCAGGATCAAGGTGGTCAAGCTGGCCAGTTTGATGGTCAGCCAAATCGCCCCCAGGTCACTGGCGTCGAGTGGCATCAGATTTCATAGCCGTAGGATTTGATCAGCGCGGCGGCTTTGGGGCCCTTCAGATAATCGACCAGGGCTTTGGCCGCCGGATTGTCCTTGCCTTTATTGAGGATGACTGCGTCTTGACGGATCGGCTCGTGCAGATCGGCAGGCACGATCCAGGCCGAGCCGTTCTCGACCTTGCCGTCCTTGTAGATTTGCGAAAGGGCGACGAAGCCCAGTTCGGCATTGCCGGTGGAGACGAATTGGAACGCCTGGGTGATGTTCTGACCTTCGACGATCTTGCCTTTGGTGGCTTCGGTCAGTTGCAACTTGTGCAGAACCTGGGTGGCGGCCAGGCCGTAGGGCGCGGTCTTCGGGTTGGCGATGGACAGGTGCTTGTAGTCATTACTTTTTAATACAGCGCCTCTGTCGTCGACATAGCCAGGCTTGGCCGACCATAGCGCCAGAGTACCGATGGCATAGGTGAAGCGCGAGCCTGCCACGGTTTGTTTTTCCTGTTCCAGTTTGGCCGGGGTGCTGTCGTCGGCGGCGAGGAACACTTCGAATGGCGCGCCATTCTTGATCTGCGCATAAAACTGGCCGGTGGCACCATAGGCAGCCACCAGTTTGTGGCCGGTGTCCTTTTCAAAGTCCGTGGCAATGGCCTGGATCGGAGCGGTGAAGTTGGCGGCAACGGCAACCTGGACCTCATCTGCCCACGCGCTATTGAGGGTAATCAGGCCGGCCAGTGCGGTGACGGCCAGGTGGGACAGACGAATACGCATGAAGCAGCTCCAGAGGGCAGGTTATCGTTATGTTGTCGACTATATAGCGATAACCCGCTGATCGGGAAGAGGCGCGCCGTACTTGTAGAAGCAGGCTTGACCCGCGAGAGGGGCCAGAACGATGACAATCCCTGACTCAGCGCCCCAATTGCGCCAATGCCTTCTCTGCAATGTCCCGGGTCAACTCGCCCGCCGGCATCGCTCGCCCTAGACGCAATGCCTGCCCCGACCACAGATTGCTGAAATCACTGCTGCCTTTGGCATCACTGATTGCCCGCAACGGCATTAACGCACCGCCGGCCAGCGGAAAGCGCGGCGCCAGGTCACTCATGGGCCCTAGCTCGCGCATGATCCGATTATTGATGCCACGTGCCGGTCGCCCGGTGAACAGGTTGGTCAGTGCCGTATCGCTGGCAGGTGCGCTGTCTAGCGCCTGCCGGTGGGCAGGCGATACCTTGGCTTCGGGGCAGAACAGGTAGGCTGTGCCAATCTGCACTGCCGAGGCGCCCAGCGCCAGGGCCGCGACCAGTCCGCGGTGGTCGCTGATACCGCCCGCGGCGATCACGGGCACGCGTACCGCATCCACCACCTGCGGCACCAGGGCAAAGGTGCCGATCTGGCTGGTGATCTCCTCGCTCAAGAACATGCCGCGATGCCCACCCGCTTCATAGCCCATGGCGATGATCGCGTCGCAGCCATGGGCCTCTAGCCAGCGCGCCTCTTCTACCGTGGTGGCACTGGACAGCACCTTGGCGCCCGTTGCCTTGACCCGCTGGAGCAGGTCGGCACATGGCAGGCCGAAATGGAAGCTGACCACTTGCGGCCGTAATTGCTCGACTAGCTGGCAGCTGTGTTCATCGAACGGTGCGCGGTTGGAAACTGGGGTCGGGGCGTCAAAGTCTGCCCCCACTTCTTCATAGTACGGCTTGAGTGCCTGCTTCCAGCGCGAGTCACGCTCAACGTCGGCGACTGGCGGTTGGTGGCAGAAGAAGTTGAGATTCAGCGGTCCCAGGCTGGCTGCGCGGAAAGCGTCGATCTCGCTGCGCACCTGCTCCAGGCTGAGCATGGCGCAAGGTAACGCTGCCAGCCCACCGGCATTGCCCACCGCAATCGCCATGGCCGAGCCCGTGGCGCCGGCCATGGGCGCCTGGAGAATGGGTACCTCGATGCCCAACAGATCGAGAATGCGGCGGTCTGACCAGGTGCTCATGCGCGGCTCCTTGTGCGGTGTGACGACGGGGGCTTACCTCAGGGGGGGTTACAGGGCCTTGCTGACTTGGATGTCGCTGATCTTCTCAGCGTCATCGCCATGGATCTTGCGCAGTGCTTGCAGGGCCTGCTCGGTGGAGCTATCGGGCATCAGGGCGAAGTCCCAACGGCGCTCGCCATCGAGTTTGTACTTGATCACGTATTTGATGGTCTGGGTCATGAGGCTTATCTCAGTTGCGACGACGAGCGACGGATGATCTTGATCTTGTGGGTGAAGGTCGGCTTACGCGTGACCGAGATCGGGCGCGGGGTGACGGTATCGATGGTGATGTTCCAGAAACCGGTGCTCGGCACGGTGATCTTGGCCGGGAAGCGATCGAAGGCGCCGCCGTGGTAGGTGTGACGGCCGCCATTCTTGAAACTGCGGAAGTTGGCGTCGTTCATCAGGCGGATGTTGCAGCGCTGGGAACACTCGATAACGACGATATCGTCCTCGTTGAGATGCTCGCGCTGGTGTACGAATTTCATGTGATGCTCCGCAAGGTTTATCTCTGCAAACGCGAAAGATATCACGATGTAAGGGTACACTCGCGCCCCTGTTGACCGGGCTAGGGATAAATCCGCCAAAGCAGGGAGCAAATCCGCCCGGGCGTTGTCATACACAATCTTAAAGGGCAGAGGTACAACGAATGAAGTGGGTGGTGGCGGCGATGACCTTGACTTTGGGCGGCTGCGTCAGTGTTTCGGAACTGGAGCAATCGCGAGAAACCATGGATGTGATTTCTGGCAAGACCCCGCGCGCTTACGCTGACTGCGTCAAGGCTGAGCTGGCTGATAGCCGCGATGCTTTGCACGAAGAGCAGCGTGGTGATGGCTTGCGCCTGATCGTGCCGCAAAAGCTGACCGCAGGTACCGGCCCGGCCGCGCTGCTGGACATCGACAAACGCGGCAGTGGCAGCAGCATCAAGCTGCGTGAGCGTTTGAACAACTTCCCCCTGCGGTTGGGCGACGTGCGTACCGCCGCGACCAAGTGCATCTCAGGATCTTGATCTAGCTCAGCTCAGGAGCAATTAACGGGCAGATTACATCTTCTTGTCCGGTAGGCGTTGTTCCCTGCCGGAGGTTAAGCCTAGACTTTTCCTGCTTATACCAATTAAGCCTAAGCTTATAACAAGGAAATGGAGCGTCCCGTGATCAAACCGTTAAGTCGCGTCGCGATCGGCACTGCGCTGATCCTGGCCTGGTCTGCGGCGCATGCCGCCGATGGCCAGAAAATCTTCACGCAAGGCGGGCAGAATCCTGCCGCCATGGCTTGCCTGGGCTGTCATGGCGCCGATGGCAAGGGCATTGCCGCCGCAGGCTTCCCCCGCTTGGCTGGACTCCCCGCTGGATACCTCAACAAGCAACTGGGCGACTTTCGTAATGGCACTCGTAAGCAGGCTGTCATGGAGCCGCTGGCCAAGGCCTTGAGTGACGAAGAAGCCAAGGCCGTCAGTGCCTACCTGGCCAACCTGCCCAGTGACCCCGCCCCCGAGCAGCGCCGGCAACAGATCGCCACCGATCCGGTGACGCGCCTGGCGCTGTATGGCGACTGGAGTCGGCACATTCCAGGTTGTGTGCAGTGCCACGGGCCGGGCGGTAGCGGCGTTGGTGAGCACTTTCCGCCGTTGGCCGGGCAGCCGGCCAGTTACTTGGTGGCGCAACTCAATGCCTGGCGCGATGGCAGCCGCAGCAACGACCCCAACCAGTTGATGGTCGGCGTGGCCAAGGCGATGACCGATGCTGAGGTTACGGCAGTTGCCGCGTTCTTCGCCGAGCCCGGCAGCCAGGAGGTCAAGCCATGAAGCCGATGATCCCAGCCCTGTTACTGTTGGCCGTGGGCAGCCTTCAGGCGGCGCCGATTGCCATGGAAGATCAGTCCCAGCTCAAGGTGCCAGGCACCCAGGCTGCCCCGCAGTTCACCCCGCCAGCGGAAAGTGAGCTGCCGGACAACGCGTTTGGCAAAATGGTCCGCGAAGGTCATGCGCTGTTTGTCGATACGCGCAGACTGATGCCCGAGGCCGTGGGTAATGGCATGAACTGTAGCAACTGCCACCTGGACCAGGGACGCATGGCCTTCTCTGCGCCGTTGTGGGGTGCGTATCCGATGTATCCGGCGTATCGCAAGAAGAACGACAAGGTCAACACCTTCGCCGAGCGCATCCAAGGCTGCTTCCAGTTCAGCATGAACGGCAAGCCACCGGCTGCCGACAGCCCGCAGATGACTGCACTCAGTGTCTACGCCTACTGGCTCTCGACCCATGCGGCTACCGGTATCGAGACACCGGGTCGCGGCTACCCGGAGGTTCCTCAACCCAAGGGCGGCTACGACTTCAAACGTGGCCAGCAGGTGTATCGCGAGCAATGCGCGATTTGTCACGGCGACCAGGGCGAAGGCCAGCAAGTGGCAGGGGAATACGTGATGCCGCCGCTGTGGGGCAAGGACTCCTATAACTGGGGCGCAGGTATGCACCGAATCAACACCGCGGCGTCGTTTATCAAGTACAACATGCCGCTGGGCCGACCCGGCAGCCTGAGCGATCAGCAGGCGTGGGATGTCGCCGCCTGGATCAACCGTCACGAGCGCCCGCAGGATCCGCGCTTGGTCGAAGGTTCCATCGAAAAGACCCGGCTAAAGTTCCACGCCAATGATGGGGTAAACCTTTATGGACAGACGGTCGAAGGACTGCTGATAGGCCAGGGGAGCGATTAATTGCCGCAGAGGGGGCTGCAAGGCAGCCCCTACGCCTACAGTGCGGGTCTGAATGCTTTGATTCAATTAGCTGAATCAAAGCGCTTCGCGCAGCTGCAATTGCCGCAGGATCGCGGGGGTGGTTAGTTTTCACTGAGCGCAATATTTACGATTGGCCGGAACTATCTACACTGGGTTATCTCTATCATGGCATCGGTCGCCCGAGGGCGGGGCATTGTAAGGTGCGTGCCGCCTGATTAGACTGCGCCGAATTTCGTACGCAAAGCCCTTGTTAAGGACGTATATGATCAAAAAATGCTTGTTCCCGGCAGCCGGCTACGGCACTCGCTTCCTGCCCGCTACCAAAGCCATGCCCAAGGAAATGCTGCCGGTGGTCAACAAGCCACTGATCCAGTATGGCGTTGAAGAGGCACTGGACGCTGGCCTGAACGAGATTTCCATCGTTACCGGCCGCGGCAAGCGTGCCCTGGAAGACCATTTCGACATCAGCTACGAGCTGGAAAACCAGATCAAGGGCACCGACAAGGAAAAATACCTGGTCGGTATCCGTCGCCTGCTTGACGAGTGCTCGTTCTCCTACACCCGTCAGACCGAAATGAAAGGTCTGGGTCACGCGATCCTCACCGGCCAGCCGCTGATCGGCGATGAACCGTTCGCCGTGGTGTTGGCAGACGACCTGTGCGTCAACCCGGAAGGCGATGGCGTGCTGACCCAGATGGTCAAGCTGTACAACCAGTTCCGCTGCTCGATCATCGCCATCCAGGAAGTCGATCCGCAGGAAACCAACAAGTACGGCGTCATCGCCGGTGACATGATCCGCGACGACATCTTCCGTGTGACCAACATGGTCGAGAAGCCGGCTCCAGAAGACGCTCCGTCGAACCTGGCGATCATCGGTCGTTACATCCTGACCCCGGATATCTTCGATATCATCAAGAACACCCCGCCGGGCAAAGGTGGCGAGATCCAGATCACCGACGCCCTGATGCAGCAGGCGCAGAACGGCTGCGTGATTGCCTACAAGTTCAAAGGCAAACGCTTCGACTGCGGTGGTGCCGAGGGCTACATCGACGCGACCAACTTCTGCTTCGAGAACTATTACAAGACCGGCAAGGCGTACTGATTCGCCACGCCAGGCCGACAAGCCACCCCTCGGGGTGGCTTTTTTGTTTGTGGCGGCCAACGGCGGTATGCTGAGCGCCAGCCAAGGAGACTGAATACATGGCCTACGATTTTGATCTGTTCGTGATTGGCGCCGGTTCCGGCGGTGTGCGTGCCGCGCGCTTCGCCGCGGGCTTCGGTGCAAAGGTCGCTGTGGCCGAGAGCCGCTACCTGGGTGGCACGTGCGTAAACGTTGGCTGCGTGCCGAAAAAACTGCTGGTCTACGGGGCTCACGTGGCCGACGAGCTGGAGCAAGCTGCAGGCTTCGGCTGGACCTTGGAAGAAGGGCACTTTGACTGGGGGACGCTGATCGCCAACAAAAACCGCGAGATCGAGCGCCTCAACGGCATCTATCGCAACCTGCTGGTCAACAGTGGAGTCACCTTGCTGCAAGGCCATGCTCGCCTGACCGGCGCCCACGAAGTGGAAGTCGAAGGCCAGCGCTACAGCGCCGCGCACATCCTCATCGCCACCGGTGGCTGGCCGCAGGTGCCGGACATTCCTGGTAAGGAGCTGGCTATCACCTCGAACGAGGCGTTCTACCTCAAGGAGCTGCCACGGCGGATCCTGGTAGTGGGTGGCGGCTATATCGCTGTCGAATTCGCCGGCATTTTCCAGGGACTGGGCAGCGATACCACGTTGCTTTATCGCGGCGACTTGTTCTTGCGCGGCTTCGATGGCTCGGTGCGTACCCATCTCAAAGAAGAGCTGGATAAACGCGGCCTGAATCTGCAATTCAACAGCGATATCCAGCGCATCGACCAGCAGGACGACGGCAGCCTCAAGGCCACCCTCAAGGACGGCCGCGAGCTGATCACCGACTGCGTGTTCTACGCCACCGGCCGACGGCCCATGCTGGATAACCTCGGACTGGAAAATACCGGTGTGGAGCTCGATCCGCGTGGCTTCGTGCGCGTCGACGAGCAGTACCAGACCACCGAGCCGTCGATCCTGGCCATTGGTGATGTCATCGGTCGCGTACAGCTGACGCCGGTCGCGCTGGCTGAAGGCATGGCGGTAGCGCGGCGGTTGTTCAAGCCTGAGCAATACCGCCCAGTGGACTATCAGAACATCCCGACTGCGGTGTTCAGCCAGCCGCCGATAGGCACGGTTGGACTGACCGAAGAGCAGGCGCTGGAAGCCGGGCACCACGTGCAGATATTCGAGAGCCGCTTCCGGGCGATGAAGCTGACCCTGACCGACATCCAGGAAAAGACCCTGATGAAGCTGGTGGTCGACGCCGACACCGACAAGGTACTGGGTTGTCACATGGTTGGGCCTGATGCCGGCGAGATCATCCAAGGCTTGGGTATCGCGCTCAAGGCGGGCGCCACCAAGCAGCAGTTTGACGAAACCATCGGCGTACACCCGACGGCGGCCGAAGAGTTCGTGACCATGCGTACGGTAACGCGATGAGTAAACGCTCACATACGTTCTGCTCTGCAGGTTTCTGATCAGCTCGGTCGAGCTTTCCTGCCTGTTCTCTCTGCTTGCCTTACAGCGTGCTGCTGACGCCTTCTTGATACTGCCCCGGCGCTGCGCAAGCGGCGTCGGTCGGTATTGGCTGATCGTATTCATCAGCGTTGAGAGGAAAGCGAACATGCACACTTTGTCGAAGGTATTCTTTGTAGCGAGCAGTTTGCTGGTCTGGGCAGGGCAAGTGTCGGCTGATCGTGGTCAGATTAACTTCCAGGGTGAGTTGCGCTCATCGACTTGCGCCGTCAGCAACGAGAACGGAAACCCACAAGTTCAGCTTCCTGTCATCGATACCAGCGAGCTGCGCAGGGCAGGGAGTGTTGCTGGGCCAATACTGTTCAGACTCGAAGTGGAAAACTGCCCACCTGGGTTGAGTGAGATTTCTGTGTACTTCGAGGGCCAGAACATAAGCCCGGAGGGACGCCTTAATGTCGCAGAAGGTGGCGCTGAGAATGTTCAGCTGCAGTTGCTCAATAACCAACAGCAGCCAATGGACCTTGCCGCCGCGAAAGGTTCTCAGAATGTGCAACGCATAGGTGTGCAAGACGGACGAGCCAACTTGGCCTTCTTCGTACGCTACTACTCAACCGGAAATGCCACGCCAGGCCCAGTAAGCTCCAACGTCCAGTACTCCCTCGACTACCTCTGAGTACTTCGCGCAGCTCGCATGCGGCTGCATTTTCCTGCGTATCCAAGTGAAAGTTCATGGAACGTTTTCTCAGCGTATTCAGGCGTGGAGCGCTGCTGGCTGGCTGTTTGCTTTCCATGCAGACCGACGCCGGTGTGGTCATCGGCGCTACGCGCCTCATCTTTCCCGCTGAACAGCGTGAAGTCACCGTGAAGATGAACAATGTTGGCAGTCACCCATCATTGATCCAGTCCTGGGTCGATGATGGCCGCCCTGAGGTCCCTCTCGAGCAACTGCGCGTACCGTTCAGGCTGGCGCCGCCGCTGTTTCGTCTTGACCCCGGCAAGGCGCAAAGTCTCAGGTTGTTCCACACGGGCGATGTGATGCCAGGGGATCGGGAAAGCCTGTACTGGCTCAATGTTCTGGAGGTGCCTGCCAAGGGGGCGGGCAATTTTCTGCAGTTTTCTCTGCGTTCCCGGATCAAGCTGCTGTATCGCCCGCAGGGCCTGGCGGGCAACGCTACTGATGGACATAGAGCAGTCACCTGGCGAGTGGTGCGTGATGGCCCCGCCTGGGCGATGCAGGCAGACAATTCCGGGCCTTTTTTCGTCAATCTGGCAAGGTTGGAGATAACCCTGGGTGAGCAGGTAGTCAGCCTTGTGCCTACTCATGTCCCGCCTTTCTCGAGCGTCCGCTTTGCGCTACAGGCACGCGAGCGGCCTGCCGCCATTGAGCTGCGTTATGCGGTCATTGATGACTATGGTGCGGTGCGTGACGCACCTGCGGTTTCTGTGGCGCAATGGGAGCAGTGAGGTGGGGTGCTTCAGCCCTGGCAAGGGCCGGTTCCTTAGCCCCTGTGGCCAAGTTCTTGTTGGATCGCTTAGCGCACTTGGTGCTGCTGTAGCAGTGGCTGTCGAATTCGACGCCGCACTGTTACGCCAGGGTTCGTCGGCTGACTTGCGTCGCTTTGAGCAGGGCGCTCAAGCGCCGCAAGGCAGCTTCAGCCTCGATATCACTCTGAACCAACAGTGGAAGGGGCGCCACGTCGTGGTGCTCAAGATTCCACCGGGAGCCGTAGAGAGCGCGGCTTGTTACAGTGAAACGCTGCTGCACAGCTTAGGGCTGGATGTGCAGCGGTTTGGTGATAGCGTCCGCGAGGCGTTGGTAGGCAGAGACGCGTGTGTTGCCCTTGACAGGCTCGGTGTAGTTGCCACTGAAACGCTGGACCTGGGCAATCAGGGTCTGGATCTACAGATCGCGCAGGACGCTTTGCGCCGGCAGCCAAACGGCTATCTACCCCCTGATCAATGGGACAGTGGAGTCAGCGCGGGCTTCATCAATTACACTTTCAGCCACTATCAACGTCAGGACCGGCAACAGCGCAGCAATTTGCAACAGAGCTTTCTGGGGGTGCGCGCTGGGGTGAATACGGGTGACTGGTATTGGCGTCACGATGGCAGTTGGCAGGCTTCAAATACCCGTGCGACCCGCTATCAAGCGGGTGCTACTTCAGTCAGAACCGACGTCCCGACCTGGTCGGCGCAGATTACCCTAGGTGATGGCTACAGCAATGCGGGTGTGTTCCCCGGTAGCGCATTTCGCGGGGTGCTGCTGGGCACTGATGAGCGCATGCTGGCGCAGGAGCTGCGAGGCTTTGCGCCGACGGTAAAAGGAGTGGCAAGCAGCACCGCTTTATTAACTGTTCGTCAGCGGGGCGTACTGCTGCATGAGTCTACGGTCGCGCCAGGCCCCTTCGAGATCGATGACCTGCCTGCCAGTGGTCTGAGCGAAGAGCTTGAGGTGAGCTTGCGCCAGGCCGATGGCAGCGTGCGCACGTTTTTTCTGCCAAATCAGGTAGCGCCTCTAGCCTTGCGGCCTGGCGCCAGCCGGTTCGAATTTAGCAGTGGCGTCTGGCGCAACGATTCAGGGCGGACCGGTCCAGGCTTTATTCAAGGTAGCTGGCAACAGGGCGTGGACAATCGCTTCAGCGTGCACGGCGGCGCCTGGCTCGCTGAGGATTATCTTGCCAGCGCTATGGGGGCCGCAATCAATAGCGGTGTCGGCGCCTTTGGCTTGACCCATTACCACAGCCGGACCACGTTATCCTCAGGGCAGAGTGGCAGAGGCCATGCCATGCGCCTGAGTTGGCGTCATCGCCTGTCACGGGCGGGAACGGACCTCGGCGCCACCCTTACCCAAAGCAACAGCGCGGATCACTACAGTTTCGATGAGTTCGCCAACGGAAGTCGCAGAGGCCGCGCAAGGCCGCTGCGAAGACGCCTGCAGTTGAGCGTGCATCAGCACTTGGGCGACAAGGCCGGGCGCTTGAGCTTCACCACCAGCGACCGGCTTAATTGGTCTGGGGGTGGGCGCAGGATGGGCTACAACCTGGGCTACAGCAACTACCTCGGCGCGTTGACCTATGGGCTCAATATCAATCGTGAGCAGGGCGCCTTGGGACAAGCCTTCACGAACTATACGTTCAACGCCAGTGTGCCATTTGGAGAGCGCCGACGCTCGACACTCAGTAGTGGTGTCAATGTCGATTCGCTGGGGCGTAGTACCTCCAACCTGCGCTGGAGTGCTGTCGATGGCGAGCAGGGACAATGGGGGTATGGACTGGCAGTGGCCCAGCAGCAGGGCGTGCGCAACGATGCAGGGTTGGATGCCACTTTGCGCCACAGTGGCGCTGGCGGTCAGATCAGTGGCTCGCTGGTCAACCGCGGTGGCTATCGCCAGGCGGCGGTGGGGGCGCAAGGCGCGTTGGTCGCCCATGGGGGAGGGGTAATTGCCGCACCGCCGTTGGGCGATAGCTTCGCCATCGTGCAGGCGCCTGGCGCCGCCGGCGCGGGTATCCGCCAGCATCCACAGGTGCGCCTCGATCAACGCGGATACGCCGTGCTACCGTCGCTCGCGCCTTACCAACTCAATAGCGTGGAACTCGACCCTAAGGGCACCGCTCAGGATGTCGAACTGCAACTCACTGGCCAGTCGGTGGCGCCGCGGGCCGGCGCCGCCACGCTGCTGCATTATCCGACGCGTGTTGGCAGTCTGCAGGTGATCGAGGCTCGACTGAACGATGGCACAGCGCTGCCGTTTGGCGCACAGGTCTTTGATGAGCAAGGCCTGGAGCTGGGATTGGTTGGGCAGGGTAGCCAGTTGTATGTACGTAGCGCTGGCGATCAGCCTAAATGGCAGGTGGTGTGGGGCGATACTGAGGGTGAACAGTGCTGGATCGCATCCGAACCGAGGACTGAGCAAGAGCAGTCCGCAATCATTTGTACGCCGAGTGTTCGGGGCGGGTCTTAGATCTGCCGGTAGCCTAGGAATCAAACAATCTATCGGTAACCCAGCTTTATAGCCAAAACCAATCAGCAGCATCAGGTTTGCCAATGAGCCTTTATCGGAGTGCGCGGTTAGGATTCTCTGCGTCAACCCATTTCAAACCCCATGAAGGAGCGCATCTCATGCCTATCATCAACAGCCAGGTCAAACCGTTCAACGCTACTGCCTTCCACAACGGCGAATTCGTTCAGGTGAGCGAAGCCGATCTGCAAGGCAAGTGGTCTGTCGTGTTCTTCTACCCGGCCGACTTTACCTTTGTCTGCCCAACCGAGCTGGGCGATCTGGCCGACAACTACGCTGAGTTCCAGAAGCTGGGCGTGGAAATCTACGGCGTGTCCACCGACACCCACTTCACCCACAAAGCGTGGCACGACACCTCGGAAACCATCGGCAAGATCAAGTACCCGCTGATTGGTGACCCGACCCACGTCATCTCGCGCAACTTCGACGTGCTGATCGAAGAAGCCGGCCTGGCCGATCGCGGTACCTTCGTGATCAACCCAGAAGGCCAGATCAAGATCGTCGAAATCAACGACGGTGGTGTAGGCCGCGACGCTAGCGAACTGCTGCGCAAAGTCAAGGCTGCCCAGTACGTTGCCGCCCACCCAGGCGAAGTCTGCCCTGCGAAGTGGAAAGAAGGTGAAGCTACCCTGGCGCCATCGCTGGACCTGGTTGGCAAGATCTAACGTCATGCCCCGGCTGCGGGCGGTGAGCAACCGCCACTTCTAAGTTGTCACCGCCCCGTAAAAAACGCCCGGGCGACCTCGCCTGGGCGTTTTTATTTACACGTTTGAACAAGGAATCGCCCGTATGTTGGACGCCACGCTTAAATCGCAACTGAAAACCTACCTGGAGCGGGTCACCCAGCCGATCGAGATCGTTGCCTCCCTCGACGACGGCGCGAAGTCCCGCGAATTGCACGACCTGCTGGTGGAAATCGCCGGCCTGTCGAACCTGATTACCTTGAGCAAGGATGGCACCGACGCCCGTCGTCCATCGTTCTCGCTCAATCGCCCTGGTGCGGACATTAGCCTGCGTTTCGCCGGCATCCCTATGGGCCACGAGTTCACCTCGCTGGTACTGGCGCTGCTGCAAGTCGGCGGCCATCCGTCCAAGGCCAGTGCTGAAGTGATCGAGCAGATCCAGGCGCTGGAGGGTGAGTTCACCTTCGAGACTTACTTCTCGCTGTCGTGTCAGAACTGCCCGGACGTGGTCCAGGCGCTGAACCTGATGGCCGTGCTCAACCCTAACGTGCGCCATGTGGCCATCGACGGTGCCCTGTTCCAGGAAGAGGTCGAGGCCCGCAAGGTCATGGCCGTGCCGAGCATCTACCTCAACGGCGAGGTGTTCGGCCAGGGCCGGATGGGCCTGGAAGAGATTCTTGGCAAGATCGACACCAACTCCGGTGCTCGCCAGGCCGAGAAGATCAACGCCAAGGACGCTTTCGACGTGCTGGTGGTCGGCGGTGGCCCGGCTGGCGCCGCAGCGGCGATCTACGCCGCGCGTAAAGGTATCCGCACCGGTGTTGCCGCTGAGCGCTTCGGCGGTCAGGTGCTCGACACCATGGCCATCGAGAACTTCATTTCGGTTCAGGAAACCGAAGGGCCGAAACTGGCTTCGGCGCTGGAAGAGCACGTCAAGCAGTACGACGTCGACATCATGAACTTGCAACGCGGCGAAGCGCTGATCCCGGCCAGCGATGGCGGCCTGCATGAAGTGCGCCTGGCTGGCGGTGCGTCGCTCAAGGCCAAGACCGTGATCCTGGCCACGGGCGCCCGCTGGCGCGAAATGAACGTGCCCGGTGAGCAGCAATACCGCGCCCGTGGCGTGGCCTACTGCCCGCACTGTGACGGCCCGCTATTCAAAGGCAAGCGCGTGGCAGTGATCGGGGGCGGTAACTCGGGGGTGGAGGCGGCCATCGACCTGGCGGGTATCGTGGCCCAGGTAACCCTGATCGAGTTCGACAGCCAACTGCGCGCAGACGCTGTCTTGCAACGCAAGCTGTACAGCCTGGCCAACGTAAAGGTGATCACCAGCGCACTGACGACTGAAGTGCTCGGTGATGGCGAGAAGGTCAACGGTCTGCGCTACAAGGACCGCACCAACGACCAGCAGCACGACCTGGCGCTGGAAGGCATCTTTGTGCAAATCGGCCTGCTGCCTAACACCGATTGGCTCAAGGGCACGGTCGAGTTGTCGCCGCGCGGTGAGATCATTGTCGACGCCAAGGGCCAGACCAACATCCCGGGCGTGTTCGCCGCAGGTGATGTGACCACGGTGCCGTACAAACAGATCGTGATCGCGGTGGGCGAGGGAGCCAAGGCATCGTTGTCGGCCTTCGATCACCTGATCCGGACCTCTGCGCCAGCTTGACTGCGCTAGCTGAATGAGAAACGCCGCCTGCTTGGGCGGCGTTTTTTTGCGCCAGTCAGCCCCGCCCTCATCGCGGGGCAAGCCCGCTCCCACGCCGACTTGCCCCGCGATAAGCTCGGACTGACACCTGATGATCATCGTTCGTACAGAGGCGTTCCAGGTGGGGTGTCTATAGTAAAGACAGACACCTGCCAAAGAGGCTTCTGATGCGTTTGATCAGCCGCGAACCCTGGTGGCTAAAGCCACCCCAGCCTGGGCAGAACGAGCAGGACCTGCACTGGGGCTATCTGGAAATCTACGCCGACGGTAGCACGATCTTTGTCGACCAGCGCCCCAGCGATCAGGAGCTGGCCGAGCGCAAGAGCTGTCGCAACTTCCCCGATCCCGCACCGCCCTGATTCAGCCTTCGAGCAGCGCCAGGCGCTCTTCCAGCGCAGCGATGCGTGCTTCAAGTGCTTCAATGCGCTCTTGCGAGACGCCCGCTGCCGGGCTTCTCTCGCCAGCACTTTGTTGGCGCGCAGCCAGAATGGCCTCGATTTCCGCCGGGTCACCCAGGGCATGGGTGTAGCGGTCTTCACGCTGCCCTGCCTGACGTGGCAAATGCACCGCCAGCTCACGGGAAATCAAGCGCTCCAGCTGATGCTGAACTTGATCGCCATCCTCGAATTCATGCAGACGATTGCTGCGTGTCAGCAGCTCATTAATGGTTTGTGGCCCGCGCAGGAACATCAGGCCCATCAACACCAACTGCGCCGGCACCAGCTCCAGCGCCTTGTCCACACGCTGCTCCCAGCGATCGGCACGGCTGCCCATCTGCAGGCGGGCAAAACCTTGCCCTTCGAGTGCGCGCAGTGCCTGGCCGACCTGGCCTGGAGAGAGGTTCATGACCGGCTCACGGCTGGTTTTCTGGTTACAGGCCAGGACCAGGGCATTGAGGGTCAAGGGGTAACTTTCAGGGCTGGTGGCCTGCTTTTCGATCAGCGAGCCAAGAATGCGGATTTCGGTGCTGGTGAAGCGGCCTTCGCTGGCGTTTTGCTGTTCTGACATGGCCCTGTCTCGTTGCGAGGAAAGGCCCCTAGACTAGGGGCCTGGCAGGGTAAAGACAAGCAGCCTCAGGCGCCGCGACGCGCCTGGGCTTCGCAGGCTGCGGCGGTGAAGATGACGTCGGTGGAAGAGTTCAGGGCTGTTTCCGCCGAGTCTTGCAGCACGCCGATGATGAAGCCGACTGCCACCACCTGCATGGCGATCTCGCTGGGGATGCCGAACAGGCTGCAGGCCAGTGGAATCAGCAGCAGCGACCCACCTGCCACACCCGAGGCGCCGCATGCGCACACCGCAGCGACAACGCTGAGCAGCACGGCGGTCGGCAGGTCGATTGCGATACCCAAGGTGTGCACTGCCGCCAGGGTCAGCACGGTGATGGTGATTGCCGCGCCGGCCATGTTGATGGTCGCACCCAGGGGGATCGACACCGAATAGGTATCCTCGTGCAGGCCGAGCTTGTGCGACAGTGCCAGGTTGACTGGGATGTTGGCCGCTGAGCTACGGGTAAAGAATGCGGTGATACCGCTTTCGCGCAGACACAGCAGTACCAGTGGGTAAGGGTTGCGGCGGATCTTCCAGAACACGATCAGCGGGTTCATCACCAGCGCCACGAACAGCATGCAGCCAATCAGTACCGCCAGCAGGTGCAAGTAGCCAAGCAGCGCTTGCAGGCCGGACTGGGCCAGGGTCGAGGCGACCAGGCCGAAGATCCCCAGCGGCGCGAAGCGGATCACGACGCGCACGATCAGGGTTACCCCGTTGGACAGGTCATCGACCACGGCGCGGGTAGTTTCGCCGGCATGGCGCAGGGCAATGCCCAGGCCGATGGCCCAGGTCAGCACGCCGATGAAATTGGCGTTCATCAAGGCGCTGATGGGGTTGTCTACGGCGCTGAGCAGCAGGTTTTGCATCACCTCGGTGATGCCCCCAGGGGCACTCAGCGAGGCCTCGCTGGCGCTCAACACCAAGGAGGAGGGGAACAGCATGCTGGCCACTACTGCGACAACGGCAGCGGCGAAAGTGCCCAGCAGGTACAGCCACAGAATAGGGCGGATGTGGGTTTCCTGACCGTGACGATGGTTGGCGATCGACGCCATGACCAGGATGAACACCAACACTGGCGCCACCGCTTTGAGGGCGCTGACGAATACCTTGCCCAGAAACGCCATATCACGCGCCACGGCAGGGGCGAGCAGGGCCAGGGCAATGCCGGCGACCAGGCCGATGACGATCTGGGTCACCAGGCTGGTACGGTTGAGCAGACGAAGGACGGGGGACATGTGCAGCACGATCTCAGGGACTTGGACGGGCGCGACTTTACCATAGACCTTTGTCGGCTGGTTTGGGCCTCTGCGCCGGTAATCGCTGCGCCGGACCGCTGGTAAACGCCCTGGCAATCACCAATTGAACAGCTCCCGCCGCGCGCCCTCGGTAATGGCCACGATCCCCGGATGCTTGACCTTGCGCTCCACCGAGATCGCATAGAACGACTCGTTCACTGCCTCGGTCTGGCCAATCAGCACTACCCCATACTGGCGGCAGACCTCCTCGGCAATCACGCTGGGGGCGACGAAAATGCCGCTGCCAGATTGGCCGAACGCCTGCATCAAGGCACTGTCGTCGAATTCGCCAATGATCCGCGGTTGCACATGTTGCTCGGATAACCAACGCAGCAGCCGGCTACGCACCACGGTTTCCTGGCCAGGGATCAGCAACGGCGCATCGTTGAGGCAGGCGGGGAAGGGCGGGTGGTGGCGTTCGGCCAGGGCAGGGGTGGCGAAGAAGCTCAAGCCACATTCGCCGAGCTTCTGGCTATAGCCCTTGATATCCAGGTGGCTCGGCATCGGACTGTCGGAAATCACTAGGTCCAGGCGCTGAATGGCCAGGTCCGCCAGCAAACGCTCGAGCTTGTCTTCCCGGCAATTGATGCGCAGCACGCCTTCAAGCTCCATGGTCGGCGCCAGCAGTCGATAGACGATCGACTTGGGCACCACGTCAGCCACCCCGACCCGGAACAAGATCTGCTCCTGCGGCCCGGCGCGCAGCATGGCCTCCAGCTCCCCGCCAATCTGAAACATCTGCTCGGCGTACACCAAGGCCTGGCGCCCGGTTTCGGTCAGCTCAAGCTGCCGACCCACTCGCTGGAACAGCTCCAGGCCGTGGGTCTGCTCGAACAGGCTGATCTGCCCGCTGATGGTCTGCGGGGTGAGGTTCAATTGCTCGCTGGCGCGGGCAATGCTGCCTGTGCGGGCGACCACCCAGAAATAATGCAACTGCCTGTAGTTAAGCATCTCGGGATTACCATTATTCGGAATAGCCGAAGTATAACCGCTAAAAAAACGAATTTTCCGGATGTTTCCATTTCACTAGAATGCCTTCCCATCAGGCATCGTGCGTGCCGCCCGGACATGACAAGTGAGGAACCCATGCTACAACTGAAATCCATTGGCACCCCATTGGTGCTGGCTTTGGCGCTGTTCACCATGGCAGGCTGCGACCAGGCGGAAAAATCTGCCCAGCAGATGCTCGATCAGGCCGCCGAATCGGCCAAGCAGGCGATCGACGACACTAATAAAGCCGCCCAGCAGGCTTTGAATGACGCCATCGGCGGCGAGGGCGAGAAGTCGTCCAAGCCAGCCGCTGAGCAAGACAAGACCCAGGACATCTGATTTACAGACCCCAAACAGGATTGATTCATGGAATATTTGCTGGAACTCGCCGCAAGCCCGACCGCCTGGGTTGCCCTGGCCACTCTGGTGGCGATGGAAGTCGTACTGGGTATCGACAACCTGATCTTCATCTCGATCCTGACCAACAAGCTGCCGGTGGAATATCGCTCCAAGGCTCGCCGTATCGGTATCAGCATGGCCTTGATCATGCGCCTGGCGCTGCTCAGCACCGTCGCTTGGATCGTCCAGTTGACCGATCCTGTGATCGAACTGTTCGGTAATGCCTTCTCCTGGAAGGACATGATCCTGATTGCCGGTGGTCTGTTCCTGCTGTGGAAGGCGACCAAAGAAATCCACGAAAGCGTCGACCCGCATGGTGCCAAGGAAGAGGCCAAGGTTTCCAGCACCGTCACCCTGGGCTTTGCGGCAGCGATCTTCCAGATCCTGCTGTTGGACATCGTGTTCTCGGTCGATAGCATCATCACCGCCGTGGGCATGACCGAGCACTTGCCGATCATGATCATTGCCGTGATCGCTGCCGTGATCGTGATGATGGTTGCGGCCGACCCGCTGGCCAACTTCATCAACGACAACCCGACCGTAGTCATGCTGGCCTTGGGCTTTTTGATCATGATCGGTATGACCCTGATCGCCGAAGGTTTCGGTGCGCATGTACCGAAGGGCTATGTGTATGCAGCGATGGCCTTCTCGACCGTGATCGAGATGCTCAACATCTTCGCTCGTCGGGCGCGGTTGAAGCGTGAGGCGGCTGAAGGTTAAGCAACAGTTGGCTGCAAGTTGCATTCAGTATTGGGGCCGCAAAGCGGCCCCAAGTCTTTTAAGAGCAACCGCAGTTAGGGGGCAGGCTTAATGCGCCCCGGCATGCCGTCGAGCGCGGCGCACAGACTGCTGCTTGGATTGGACCTGCGGCGGCAGGTGATGGTGCGAGTGCCGACGCACGATGCGCAGTACACCCCAGAGCATGGCGGCAGCGACACTGATCCACATACCCACCAGCATTAGAATTGCCATTGTCAGGCTCATGTGTGCCTCCTTCTCTCAGGCAAGCCCCAGGCTCGCCCTCCAGACACTGCTTTAGTCTAGCTCGCCCCCCGTGACGTTCCATTGACCAAAGGTCTATCCCTTGGGTCGATTTGTTCCAAGCCGGTGTCGGACTATACCCATGCGCGTCTGCAATCTATGATCTGTGCCCACGGCCGGGCGCTGCCTGCCTGGCATCCAGACAAGCGAGTGTCCATGTTGCAACAACCCCTCAAGTCGTCGGGCAGCCTGCCGCGTCATATCCTCGCTGCGTGTCTGCTGGTCGCCAGCCTGGCTGGTTGCGCGGGCGGCCCTGCGCCTGCATCCAAGGGCCTGCCACAGCGGGTCGAGATCAGCAGCGTGCCGTTCTTTCGTGGCAATGCCAACCACAGTGGCGCCATGGCCCTGGCAATGGCTTTGTCCCAGCAGGGCGTGCGCATTACCCCAGGCCTGCTCGATAAGCCCCTGAACTTGCCACAACGCGTTGACTCGCTGCAGACGACCATTCCTGCTGCTGCGCGTGACTACGGCATGTTGGTCTACCCGTTGGACCCGCGCCTGGATGCCTTGTTGACCCAGGTGGCCGCCGGTAATCCAGTCTTGCTGCGCTATCAGGAAGGCTCTGCCTGGTGGAGCGAGCCGCGTTACGCCGTGTTGGTCGGTTATGACAGTTACAAGCAACGGGTGCTGCTGCGCTCGGGCATGCATCGGCGCCAGCTGATGGCGTTCGACGACTTTGCCGCGGCGTGGGAGAGTGCAGGGAGTTGGGCGGTGCTCGTGCAATCGCCACTGCAATTGCCAGCCCAAGTAGATCGCCAGCGCTGGCTGAAGGCCGCGGACGAACTGGCCCGCGCAGGCCAGGAAACTGCCGCCAAGCAGGCCATTGGCAGTATCGGCCAGTAACTCGAGACATAAAAAAGCCCACTCCTACC
Source organism: Pseudomonas sp. NPDC088890 (assembly GCF_044900155.1). Classification (NCBI taxonomy): domain Bacteria; kingdom Pseudomonadati; phylum Pseudomonadota; class Gammaproteobacteria; order Pseudomonadales; family Pseudomonadaceae; genus Pseudomonas; species Pseudomonas sp. NPDC088890. Next base: position 173,030 of record NZ_JBJDNG010000002.1, read on the forward strand.
AAGACGCTATCGTCCCTGTAGGAGCGGGCTCGTGCCGCGATGAGGCGCTTAAAACCCCCGTACCTCTCAGAAGCCTAGGCGATCGCGCAGGCTGTAGTACCAGGCACCCATGGCGCTGAACGGAACCCGCAGCAGCTGGCCACCCGGGAACGGGTAGTGCGGCAGGCCGGCGAAGGCATCGAAACGCTCTGCCTGGCCACGCAAGGCTTCAGCCAGCACTTTGCCCGCCAAGTGGGTGTAGGTCACGCCGTGACCCGAGCAGCCCTGCGAGTAATAGATGTTGTCGCCGATGCGACCAACTTGCGGCAGGCGCGACAAGGTCAGCAGGAAGTTACCGGTCCAGGCGAAGTCGATCTTCACATCTTTGAGCTGCGGGAAGGCCTTGAGCATCTTCGGCCGGATGATCGCCTCGATGTTGGCCGGGTCGCGCGCGCCGTAGACCACGCCACCACCGAAGATCAAGCGCTTGTCGCCCGTCAGGCGGTAGTAGTCGAGCAGGTAGTTGCAGTCTTCGACGCAGTAGTCTTGTGGCAGCAGCGTGCGCGCCAGCTCATCACCCAGTGGCTCGGTGGTGATGACCTGGGTGCCGCACGGCATCGACTTGGAGGCCAGCTCAGGGACCAGGTTGCCCAGGTAAGCGTTGCCCGCAACGATGATGAACTTGGCACGGACTTTACCCTGCGGTGTATGAACCACTGGATTGGCGCCGCGCTCGATGCGCACGGCTGGCGTCTGCTCGTAGATCACGCCACCGAGCGATTCGACCGCTGCCGCTTCGCCCAGCGCCAGGTTGAGCGGGTGGATATGGCCGCCGCTCATGTCCAGCATGCCGCCGACATAGCTATCGCAAGCGACCACTTCGCGGATGCGTTTTTGGTCCATCAGCTCTAGTTGGGTGTGGCCGTAGCGTTCCCACAGGCGCTTTTGCGATTCCAGGTGGCCCATCTGCTTGCTGGTCAGTGCAGCGAATACACCGCCATCTTTGAGGTCGCACTGGATGTTGTACTTGGCCACGCGCTCACGGATGATGCGCCCGCCTTCAAAGGCCATCGCGCCCAGCAGTTCGGCTTGCTTAGGGCCGACGGTGCGTTCGATGACGTCGATATCACGGCTGTAGCTGTTGACGATCTGACCGCCGTTGCGGCCCGATGCGCCGAAGCCAACTTTGGCCGCTTCGACGATGGTCACTTTGAAGCCGTTTTCAAGCAGGAACAATGCGCTGGAAAGACCGGTGTAGCCAGCGCCGATTACGCAGATATCCGTCTCCACCTCACCCTGCAGCGCCGGACGTGGCGGCACCGGGTTAGCCGAGGCGGCGTAGTAGGACTGGGGGTAGGGGGTATTGGCCATGCTCGAGAAACCTCGTGTTTTATATTTTTAACGAATGTACCGATGCTATCAATAATAATAAACACCCGCTAGTCGTATGGTGAAAATCCTTTACGAGCAGCGCTTCTTTAGGCATGAGCAATAATGTTTAAGATTCAGCGGGTTAGCGTGAAAAAAGTGTTGACAGCTCATCTGCAATGCGTAGAATGCGCCCCACGACAGGCACATAGCTCAGTTGGTTAGAGCACCACCTTGACATGGTGGGGGTCGTTGGTTCGAGTCCAATTGTGCCTACCAAATCGAAGAAGGGCGATCCGAAAGGATCGCCCTTTTTGCATTTCGGCGGGTGGCTTTTGCCTCGTGGCTGCGGCGCTTTCGCGGGCAGGCTCGCTGCCCTAGGCTTAGTTGCTGCAAATGGCAAAGTTTTTGATTTTTCTGAAAAAAACGCTTTACAGCTTGGTGTATCACTCGTAATATGCGCCCCACACGACAGGCACATAGCTCAGTTGGTTAGAGCACCACCTTGACATGGTGGGGGTCGTTGGTTCGAGTCCAATTGTGCCTACCAAATCAGAAGAGGGCGATCCGAAAGGATCGCCCTTTTTGCATTCACATTCCGGCTGGAAACACCCTGCGGCAGCCTGCCCATCGGCGAGAGAGGGGCGTCATGCTAGACTGCGCCCCTTCGAATCTGGAGATACACGCGTGCGCAAACTGGCAGTGGTAATGGCAGTGCTGGCCCTGGCGGGCTGTAACAACGAAGTTGATGGCGTGCATAAAAAGGTAGCCGAGCACCTGAGCAACCCCAAGACCGCCAAGTTCGCCAACGTGCGTTTCGACACCCAGGGCTCCATCTGTGGTCAGTTCCGCGGCAAAGACGACGCGGGCAAGTTTGAGGCCTATCGCAGCTACGTGGCGATCAAGCACGATGGCCAGTACGAAATTATCGTCGATGACACCGGCAATAATCTGCGCATTCGTGAGATCTGCGGCGGTGCCGACTTGCAGCGGCGTGCCGAGGCAGTGGCAGATCAGCCGGCGCCTGAAGGCTGGGATGTGGAAGTGATCCAGGGGGCCAATATGGGCGCCTTGAGCGACATGACTGCGCGCCTGATCGAGAAGGGCATCCCTTCTTCGGTCGAATACCGAGATGGCAAACCGGTGGTATTGATGGGGCCTTTCCCGACCAAAGAAGAAGCTGAGGCGCGCAAGGCCGATGTCATGGCGCGGCAGGGTACTGATTCGATCGTTATTCAGCACGGCGTCCAGCGCTGAGCTTCATTGGTTTTCCGGACTCTTTCGCGGGGCAAGCCCGCTCCCCCACCGATCGCGCCAACCTTTCGTTTGGGGTGAGTCTGTGGGTGCGGGCTTGCCCCGCGATGAGGCCCACATCGGCGATAGAGCCTACGCTTGCCATGTGCGGGCTGTCCTGCAACGCCCGTCCCAGCTATGCTTGCCCCTGAAGGCGCAGAGCAGGGAGGGGCCTCATGTCTACACTGGAGCGGGCCATCGTTGTGGCCGCCAGAGCGCATGAAGGGCAGTATGACAAGGGTGGCGCGGCGTATATCCTTCACCCGTTGCGGGTGATGATGCGGGTGTCCACGCCTGAGCAGCGCATTGTTGCCGTGCTTCACGACGTGTTGGAGGACACCCAACTGACCGTTGCCGATCTAGCACGCGAAGGCTTTCCACTGAAGATTCTCGCGGCGCTGCTGTCGCTGAGTCGGCGCAGGGGTGAGAGCTACGAGGCATTCGTGGTGCGTCTGGGTGATGATCCATTGGCCAGAGAGGTCAAGTTGGCCGACCTTGCCGACAATAGCGATCTCACCCGCATTGCCTGTCCGGGGCCTGCTGACCTGGCCAGGTTGACCCGTTATCGGGAGGCCAGCGCCTACTTGCAGACGCTGGCTTGAGCTTCAGGTGCAGGCCTTGAGGTTCACCGGACCGACAAACTCGTTGCCGCGCCCCATCACGCAGGCCACCTGCTGGTTGCGTTGCAGCTCCCAGGTTTGCGGCGGGTAAGTCTTGTTCCAGGCTTCGAACAGTTGCCGGTCCTGTTTGGATAGGCGCAAGTTGTACTGTTTGCTCATGTAGAAGTAGGTGCGCGCGATCATCCCGCGGATCGAAGGCCGCGGCATGACTTTCTTGGCCTTGAAGTCCACCTGGGTCAGGCAGCTGCCATATTGCCCATGCTGCTCCGGTAGCCAGCCGAAACTGTAGTTGCTGCGGTCGCCATTCACCTCGCCAATACTGGGTACCAAGTTGTGCAGGTCAGCTTCTGCACGCTTGTACACGGTGTCATTGCGCGAGCAATTCTTGCGCCCGCCGTCTTGCCAGCACTGGCGTTGATGGCCAATCTGCCAGGCCGGAACGATGTGCTCCCATTCAATGCGCGAGGCGCGCTGGGCATTCTTGCGCGGCTGGTAACCGCAGGAGGCCAAGTCAACTTTGTTGCCGTTATACTTGCAGCCGCAATAGAACTCGGTGGATTGCGGTGCATATATCCGCCACGCGACCTTCTTGGCTTCCTGGAAGGTGCGCGGGGCGTCGGCGTGGGCAATGGGGGTGGTAAACAGCAGGCAAGCGGCGGCGAAAAGTGAAACTCTCATGTGCGATCAATCTTCCTTCGGCACGGTCCAGAAGATTTGCACGCCGCCGTCATCGCGGTGGGCGAGGGTGACGTTGTCGTTCTCGGCGATCTCATTGAGCAAGGTTGCCCAATCTTCGGGCAGTTCATGTTCAAGGCGGAAGATCAGTGCGGCGCGGCTGCGCTGGGCGGTAGGGCTGTTGATGATCTTCTGAATGCGCTCCCCAAGCAGCTGATAGGGCGTAGGGGTGGCTTGAGAGGTACTGGCCATTGGGCTTTTCCTTGTTTTGCTGTATGCGCATACAGTATTTCACTGTAGGTTATTTCGCAACAGCATGTAAGTCAAAAAGCCTATAAGACCGTGGTAGAGGGTTTCGTTCCGAGCGATACGATATTTTGCTTACTCAAAAGAAGATTAAGCTTATTGCTCTTGGGGCGGACTTGCCCGCGCGATAGGGTCGCAATGGTTCACATTGCGACCCCACTTACGCGCCTATCAGTATTCCCAGAAGATCCGCTGCAGCTCTTTACTGTCCTGGGTCTTGGTCATCGCGACCATGGCCAGGATCCGCGCCTTCTGCGGATTCAGGTCATGGGCGACCACCCAGTCATTCTTGTCATCGGGCTGTTCTGCGTTGCGCAGGACAAAACCGCCAGCATTGACGTGTGAAGAGCGAATGATCTGTACGCCATTCTTACGCAGCTCTTGCAGGGCAGGGACTACCCGCGACGACACCGAGCCATTACCGGTGCCGGCGTGGATCAGTGCCTTGGCGCCATTTTGTGCCAATGCCTTGTAGGCGGTATCGGTCACGTTGCCGTAGCCATAGGCGATGTCCACTGCGGGCAGGCTGCTGATCTGTTTGATGTCGAACTCGGAATTGACCGTATGGCGCTTGGCTGGCAGGCGGAACCAGTACGACTTGCCCTCGACCACCATGCCCAGCGGCCCCCAGGCGCTCTTGAATGCTTCGGTCTTGATGTTGACCATCTTGCTCACATCGCGGCCCGACTGGATTTCATCGTTCATGGTCACCAGTACGCCTTTGCCACGCGAATCTTTGTTGCTGGCCACGGCGACCGCGTTGTACAGATTGAGCATGCCGTCAGCGGACATGGCGGTGCCTGGGCGCATCGAGCCAACTACTACGATCGGCTTATCGGTCTTTTCCACCAGGTTGAGGAAGTAGGCAGTCTCTTCCAGGGTGTCGGTGCCGTGAGTGATGACGATGCCGTCGACATCATTGCTTTCGGCCAGCTCTGCAACACGCTTGCCGAGCTTGAGCAGGTCTTCATTGCTGATGCTCTCGGAGGCAATCTGCATCACCTGCTCGCCACGCACATTGGCCAGTTGCGCCAGTTCAGGCACCCCGGCAATCAACTTGTCGACCCCAAGCTTGGCGGCCTGGTAGGTGGCGCTGTTGGCAGCGCTGGCACCGGCGCCAGCGATGGTTCCGCCGGTGGCGAGGATCACCACATTGGCCAGTTTCTGTTGTTGCTCGGCTTCTTTGGCCGAGACGGCGGTGGGCAGAATCAGCAGTAGGGCGAGTGCCCCAGGGGCGAAGGATTTCAGTGCGGTTTTCATCGTTATTGTTCTCTCTCTTCCTAATGAGATTTATGAGTCGCACAGCTTTGAAGGCAGTTTTCGTACCAGATAGCGGCGTTCATCCTGGTGAGCCAGCAGCAATTGCTTCTCGGTCAATTCGCCCCCCTCAGGTACAGGGGAGGGCAGAGGTGTGTGCGAAGTCTACGGCCGATGTTTTGAGCAGCAAAAACCAGGCAGCAGCTACTGTCGTTCGGCTTCCCGAACAAGCGTAGGAAAAGATGTTCGGTTTTCCGTGTATTTTCCGGATATTCTCCACGCTCATGGCCAGGCGACACTACGGCAGAGGGATTTGACAAACGCGGGTCTTGTTTCCATAGTTATTCACCGCAAACGTTTGCGATCCGATAAAAAACACAAGATTCGGAGTCATCTTCCATGAAACTGCCGTTTTCCGCTCGTCTGTTGACCCTCGCTGTCGTCTCCACGCTGTCCTTGGCATCGCCTTTCTCGGTTCAGGCTGAAGACAAACCTAAAGTCGCCCTGGTGATGAAGTCGCTGGCTAACGAGTTCTTCCGCACCATGGAAGACGGCGCCAAGGACTACCAGAAACAGCACCCCAACGACTTCGACCTGGTGGCCAACGGCATCAAGGACGAGTCCGATACCGGCAACCAGATTCGCATCGTCGAGCAGATGATCGCCACCGGTGCCGACGCCCTGGTGATTGCTCCGGCGGACTCCAAAGCCCTGGTACCGGTGATCAAGAGGGCCATGGATGCGGGCATCACCGTGGTCAATATCGACAACCGCCTCGACCCCGAGGTGCTCAAGAGCAAGAACCTCAGCGTGCCATTCGTTGGCCCCGACAACCGCAAGGGCGCGCGCCTGGTCGGGGATTACCTGGCCAAAGAGAAGCTTAAGGCGGGTGATCAGGTCGGCATCATCGAGGGCGTACCGACCACCACCAACGCCCAGCAGCGCACCGCCGGCTTCAAAGATGCCATGGACGCTGCGCAGATGAAGGTTGTCTCGGTGCAGTCGGGCAACTGGGAGATCGACAAGGGCAATGCCGTGGCCGCCGCCATGCTCAACGAATACCCTGAACTCAAGGCGCTGCTGGCGGGTAACGACAGCATGGCTCTGGGCGCGGTGTCTGCGGTACGTGCCGCTGGCAAGACTGGGCAAGTGCAGGTGGTTGGCTACGACAACATCAATGCCATCAAGCCGATGCTCAAGGATGGCCGCGTGCTCGCCACCCTCGACCAGGATGCCAAGAAACAAGCGGTCTACGGCATTCAGGCGGCGCTGCAGATGATCAAGGGCGAAAAGCCTGAAGTGGATGCCGATAACGTCATCCAGACGCCGGTCGAACTGATCACCAAGCCTTGAGCCCAGCAGGAGATACGGCCATGTCTGCATCGGCCTATGAAACGGTGCTCTCTGTCAGCGGCCTGGGCAAGAGTTACGCCCAGCCGGTACTTGGCGACGTTGCCCTGAGCTTGCGCGCCGGCGAAGTGTTGGCGCTGACCGGCGAGAACGGCGCCGGCAAAAGCACCCTGTCCAAGCTGATCAGCGGCCTGGAGACCCCCAGCACCGGACACATGACATACCGCGGCCAGGCTTACGCTCCAGGTAGCCGTAGCGAGGCCGAGGGTCTCGGTGTGCGCATGGTCATGCAGGAGCTCAATTTGCTGCCGACCCTGACCGTGGCTGAGAACCTGTTTCTCGATAATCTGCCCAGCCGTTTTGGTTGGATCAGTCACAAGCGACTGCGCCAGTTGGCTGGCGCCGCCATGGCTCAAGTCGGCCTGGAGGCGATCGATCCGGATACGCCGGTCGGCGAGCTGGGCATCGGTCATCAACAAATGGTTGAAATCGCTCGTAATCTGATCGGCGACTGCCATGTGCTGATTTTCGATGAGCCGACTGCGATGCTCACCGCTCGCGAGGTGGAGCTGCTGTTCACGCAAATCGAGCGTCTGCGCCAGCGCGGGGTGGCCATCGTCTATATCTCCCACCGCCTGGAAGAGCTGCAGCGGGTGGCCCAGCGCATCGCCGTATTGCGCGATGGCAAGCTGGTGTGTGTCGAGCCGATCCAACGATATAGCAGCGCCGAACTGGTCAACCTGATGGTTGGCCGTGAACTGGGCGAGCATATCGACCTGGGGCGCCGCGACATCGGTGCGCCGTTGCTCAAGGTCGACAAGCTCAGCCGCGGTGACAAGGTTCGCGAAGTGTCGTTCGAGGTGAGGGCAGGGGAGATCTTCGGTATTTCCGGCCTGATTGGCGCCGGACGCACCGAGCTGCTGCGGCTGATCTATGGCGCTGACCGTGCCGACAGCGGCAGCGTTGCCTTGGGCCTGCCGCCGGCGCCTGTGACCATTGATTCGCCCAAGGCTGCGGTGCGCGCGGGCATTGCCTTGATCACCGAAGACCGTAAGGGCGAAGGCCTGCTGCTGACCCAGTCGATCAGCGCCAATATCGCCTTGGGCAACTTGGGCGCGGTGTCCCGCGCTGGGGTGCTCGATGGCGCCGCTGAAAGGACGCTGGCTGAACGCCAGATCAACGCCATGCGCATCCGCAGTGCCAGCCCTGCCCAGGTCGTTGGCGAGTTGTCGGGCGGCAATCAGCAGAAGGTGGTGATTGGCCGCTGGCTGGAGCGCGACTGCCAAGTGTTGCTGTTCGATGAGCCGACCCGCGGCATCGACGTCGGCGCCAAGTTCGACATCTATGGCTTGCTCGCCGAGTTGGCCCGCCAAGGCAAGGCATTGGTGGTGGTGTCCAGCGACTTGCGCGAGCTGATGCTGATCTGTGATCGCATCGCTGTGCTGTCCGCTGGCCGTCTTATCGAGACCTTCGAGCGCGATGCCTGGAGCCAGGACCAGCTGCTTGCCGCCGCATTTGCCGGCTACCAGAAACGTGACGCACTGCTGCACGACGCAGCCCCCAGGATGGACGCATGAAGACCACCCCCCTGCAAAACTCCGGTGCCGTTCCCGCGCGCCGTAGTGGTACCTACTTTGGCCTGGGCACCTACCTTGGGCTGGCTGGCGCCTTGTTGGCAATGATCGTGCTGTTCTCGCTGTTGAGCAGCCATTTCTTGTCCTACGCGACCTTCAGTACCTTGGCCAACCAGATACCCGACCTGATGGTGCTGGCAGTAGGGATGACGTTCGTACTGATCATTGGCGGTATCGATTTGTCGGTGGGCTCGGTATTGGCCCTGGCGGCCTCGGCGGTGAGCGTGGCGATCCTCGGCTGGGGCTGGAGTGTACTGCCTGCGGCGTTGCTGGGCATGGCAGTGGCGGCCATGGCCGGTAGCGTCACTGGCAGTATCACCGTAGCGTGGCGCATCCCCTCATTCATCGTCTCGCTTGGCGTACTGGAGATGGCGCGTGGCTTGGCCTACCAGTTCACCGATTCGCGTACCGCTTACATCGGTGACGCATTCGCCTGGTTCTCCAACCCCATCGCCTTTGGCATTGCGCCGGCGTTCATCATCGCCTTGGTGGTGATCATCGTTGCCCAGCTGGTGCTGACCCGCACAGTGTTCGGTCGCTACCTGATCGGCATTGGCACCAATGAAGAAGCCGTGCGCCTGGCAGGCATCGACCCGCGGCCATACAAGATCCTGGTCTTCACCCTGATGGGCCTGCTGGCTGGCCTGGCTGCGCTGTTTCAGATATCGCGCCTGGAGGCGGCCGATCCCAATGCGGGTTCTGGCCTCGAGCTGCAGGTGATCGCCGCCGTGGTGATCGGCGGCACCAGTCTGATGGGGGGGCGTGGCTCGGTCATCAGCACCTTCTTCGGCGTGTTGATCATCTCCGTGCTGGCCGCAGGCCTTGCGCAGATTGGCGCTTCGGAACCTACCAAACGCATCATCACCGGGGCGGTCATCGTCATCGCCGTGGTACTCGACACTTACCGCAGCCGGCGCGCGAGCCGGCGGAACTGAACCCATGGCAACCATCAAAGATGTCGCGGCACTGGCGGGTATCTCCTACACCACCGTGTCGCATGTACTGAACAAGACCCGTCCAGTCAGCGAGCAGGTGCGTCTGAAAGTCGAGGCGGCTATCGTCGAGCTGGATTACGTGCCCAGTGCCGTCGCCCGCTCGCTGAAAGCCCGTAGCACCGCCACCATTGGCTTGCTCGTGCCTAACAGCGTCAACCCGTACTTTGCCGAATTGGCCCGGGGTATCGAGGATGGCTGCGAACGCAATGGCTATTGCGTGATTCTGTGTAACTCCGACGACAACCCGCAGAAGCAACGCAGCTACCTGCGGGTGTTGCTGGAAAAACGCATCGATGGCTTGGTGGTGGCGTCGGTGGGCGAGGACAGCGATCTGCTGCAGAGCCTGTCTGGGGTGCGCACTCCGATGGTCATCGTCGACCGTGCGTTGGAGGGGGTGGATGCTGATCTGGTGCGCATCGACCACGAGCAGGGCGCCTATCTCGCCACGCGCCATTTGTTGGAATTGGGCCATCGCGATATCGCCTGTATCGGGGGGCCTGCCGAGACCGGCGTCAGCCAGTTGCGTCTGGCCGGTTATCGTCGGGCGATGGCTGAGGCCGATGCGCCGATCGCTGCAGACCGTGTGCTGCACTGCGACTTCACCAGCCCCGGGGGGCATGCGGCCGCCGCGCGCTTGCTCGACGGCCCGCGCCCCACGGCGATTTTCGCGGGCAACGACATGATCGGCTTTGGCGTGCTGCGCGCAGCGGCCGAGCGCAATATCAATGTGCCCGGTGAGTTGTCGGTGATCGGCTTCGACGATATCGAGCTTAGCCGTTACGTCTATCCGCCGCTGACCACCGTTGGCCAATCGATCCGAGAGCTGGGTGAAAGCGCGGCCGAGCTGCTGCTCTCGCGGATCGCTACGCCCCGGCGCGAGGCGGCGCAAGCCGAGCAGCGGATCGTCGCGCCGCGCATCGTCATGCGTGAGTCCACCGGGCCGCGCCCGGACTTGTTCAATGATTACCGTTAAGGAATTGCCATGGATGCCAAGGTAGTAGTGGTCGGCAGCCTCAACATGGACCTGGTGGCCCGCGCCACGCGTTTGCCGCGCGGTGGTGAGACGCTGGCCGGCGACAGTTTCTTCACTGTTCCGGGAGGCAAGGGTGCCAATCAGGCGGTGGCGGTGGCACGCCTGGGCGGCAGCGTAGCGATGATCGGCAACGTCGGCGATGACGCCTATGGCCAGCAGTTGCGCCAGGCGCTACAGGTCGAAGGTGTTGACTGCCAGGCTGTGAGCGTGTGCGACGGCGTGTCCAGTGGGGTGGCGTTGATCGTGGTGGATGCCTCGAGCCAAAACGCCATTGTCATCATTCCCGGCGGCAATGGGCTCCTCAGCCCTGAGGCGGTGCAGCGTTTCGACGCCTTGTTGCAGGCTGCCGAGATCGTCATCTGTCAGCTTGAGGTGCCGCTGCCCACGGTAGGTTGGACCCTGGCTCGCGCCCGCGAGCTGGGCAAGACGGTCATTCTCAATCCTGCGCCGGCTAGCGGGCCGCTGCCGGCGCAGTGGTTTGCCCATATTGATTACCTCACCCCCAATGAAAGCGAGGCCGAGGCCCTGGCTGGCCTGCCCGTGACGGACCAGGATAGCGCCCGTCGCGCCGCTGAGCAGTTGCTGAAGCTGGGGGCAGGCAAAGTGATCGTCACCCTCGGCGCTCAAGGTGCCTTGTTCGTCAATGCCGACGGCAGCCAGCACTTCCCGGCGCCGCCCGTCGAACCGCTGGACACCACTGCGGCCGGGGATACCTTCATTGGTGGTTTTGCGGCAGGGTTGTCGCAGGGGATGGAGGAGGGTGAGGCGATTGCTTTCGGTCAGCGCGCCGCGGCGTTGTCGGTCACCCGAGCGGGCGCCCAGCCGTCGATTCCTTACGCCAGGGAGTTGCAGTCGTGAAGAAAACCGCGCTGCTCAATATCGCCTTGTCCCGCACCATTGCCGGTTTGGGGCACGGCGATGTGGTGATTATTGGTGACGCGGGGCTGCCAGTGCCAGCGGGTGTCGAACTGATCGACTTGGCCCTGACCCCTGGGATTCCTGATTTCGCCAGTGTCCTGCGCGCGGTGCTGAGCGAGATGCAGGTCGAGCGACACGTGCTCGCCGAAGAGCTGTTTCAGGTTTCGCCGCCGGCCCTGGCGGAGATCGAACGGCTCCATGCGCAAGGCGTGCTCGGCGGGCGTGAACGTCTGCACCACAGCGAGTTCAAGGATCTGAGCAGGCAGGCCAAGGCTATCGTGCGCACGGGAGAGTGCCAGCCCTATAGCAACATTGCCCTAATCGCTGGCGTTACCTTTTAAGTTCAGGGCGCAAGTCTTCCATTCATCACGCAGCAAGGAGTGCTCGATGCTCAAGCGTTTGCTACAAGGAGTCGTACTGATGTCCACCATCGCCGCCGCCAGTCTGCAGGCCGCGCCTCGCGACCTGATCATCGATACCGACCCCGGGGCGGACGATCTGGTGGCACTTTTTTTGGCCATGGCCTCGCCTGACGCGCTGAACATTCGCGCCATCACCACCGTTGCCGGCAATGTGAGATTGGCAAAAACCTCACGCAATGCTCGCCTGGCGCGCGAATGGGCAGGCCGGGAGGAGATCCCTGTATATGCTGGCGCCGGCCGCCCGCTGGTACGCCCGCCAATCTACGCCGCCGAAGTGCATGGCGAAGAAGGGCTTACGGGCGTCAGTGTGCACGAGCCAAAGCAGGGCCTGGCCAAGGGCAATGCGGTGCAGTATCTGGTCGATACCCTGGGCGCTGCCGAGCCGCATAGCATCACCATCGCCATGCTAGGGCCGCAAACCAACCTGGCCTTGGCGTTGATTCAGCAACCCGATATCGTCGACGGCATCAAGGAAGTGGTGGTGATGGGTGGTGCGCACTTCAATGGCGGCAATATCACCCCAGCTGCGGAATTCAACCTGTTCGCCGACCCGCATGCCGCGCAAGTGGTGCTGGCCAGTGGCGTCAAGCTCACCTATCTGCCGCTGGATGTCACGCACAAGCTATTGACCAGCGAGACTCGCCTCAAGCAATTGGCTGCGGTGAATAATCGGGCCAGCAAGCAGGTAGTGGATATTCTCAACGCCTACATCAAGCACGATATGGACCTTTACGGCATGCCCGGCGGCCCGGTGCATGATGCCAGCGTCATTGCCTACCTGCTCAAGCCCGAGTTGTTCAGCGGGCGGCAGATCCACATGACAGTCGATAGCCGCGAAGGGCCAACCTTCGGCCAGACCGTGGCGGATTGGTACGGTGTGCTCAAGCAACCGGCCAATGTGCTGTGGATCGGAGATGGCGACGCCCAGGGTTTGTTTGACCTGCTCAGCGAGCGTCTGGCTCGATTGCAATAGCTTCGTGTGGCGCGTAGCGCTCGAGCACCTGTTCGATGAAGCTGCGCGTCGCCTCACTGCCGCGATCGCGCACCAGTAGATCGACGGCAATCAACAGCAGCTCCTCGGGTGTGCCAGGGCTGTAGGCGCTCTGGCCCTCGGCCCATTTGACCTTGATATCGGCATCGATGGTATGACTGCTCATGGGAGATTCTCGTGACGGCCCGGGCGATGAGGCGAACACCTGACCCTGGCGTTCGTAGGGAGGCATGCTGCGCTCCACTTATTGCAGTAAATCATGCCTTTGCGTCAATAGCCCTGCGACTTAGGCATAAGAACGCTCGGCTGGCAAACTATCGGTGTGGTGCAAAATCCGGTCACGATTAGCGTTTCGCCTCAAGCGGCCGATTCAGGCAGACTTGTGCGGTTTTGCAACAAATTTTGCGTGGAGCTGTCGCATAGAGCAGTTCCCATGATGATTAGGAGGATTCATGTTCCGTACCCGTGCTTCCCTGGCAACCCTGCTGGTGGCTACAGTCCTGGCAGGTTGCAGCACAGGCGGTTCTTCCGGCACTGCTGGCAACGCCCCGGCGGCTCCAGCCGGTAACGACGGCCGCTGCGAAGCCAGTGGCGCCGACTTTGCAGTTGGCAAGCCGGGCACCCCAGACCTGCTCGAGCAGGCGCGCAAGGCCAGTGGCTCGCAGATGGCGCGAATCCTCAAGCCACACGATGTAATTACCCTGGAGTATCGCTCTGAGCGCTTGAACTTGAACGTTGATGAGCAGGGCAAGGTCATTCGCGTTAACTGCGGTTGATCCGCTCCTGCCGTCGGGCGCAAGTCCGCTGCCACGTATTCGTTTGAGCGATTGCGTGGGGGCGGGCTTGTCCCGCGATGGGAAGCCCTGCCACTGGCAGAGCAGATCCCAAGCATAAAAAAACCCGCCACAAGGGCGGGTTTTTTTACAACAATCCGAATTACTCCGGACGAACCTGTGCAGCCTGCATGCCCTTCTGGCCGCGTTCAGCGACGAAGGAAACAGTCTGGCCTTCTTTCAGGCTCTTGAAGCCGTCGGTTTCGATGGCTTTGAAGTGTACGAACAGGTCGTCGCCGCCGCCTTGAGGAGTGATGAAGCCGAAGCCTTTCTCATCGTTGAACCACTTGACGGTGCCGGTTTGGCGATTGGACATGGGGTGAATCTCCAGAAACATGATTTTTTATCGAGGTGCAAATGTGGCCGAAGCTACGTGCGCCAGGTACATCATAGTCTAATTCTGCGGATGTCGCGCCTTTTACCTTCGGATTATGCTGATCCATCGCAAATAAAAGCGCAGTAAGCCACAAAATCGCCGTATCAATTAGCGTTGCAGGCCTGCTGGACCACGGTTTGCGCCTTTTTCATCAATTTGGCATCCACTCCGTCCTGGCTGTCCAAATCCTTGATTTCCTCGTCTGTGAAATTCTTCTTGATGGCTTGTGCGCCACATTCACAGTGTTTTTTGGCCGTATTGGCATCGACGCCCTGGCCCGTCGCCACCTGCTGGCACTGTGTCATGTAGGTCGCTTGCTTGCCGGCCGGGAAGTCGCCAGCGGTTGCGGCCATGGGCAGCAGCAGGGCGCCGGCGGCAGTCAAGGCCAAAAGAGACTGAAATCGCATAACCAGACACTCCTTGGGTTAGGTCTCATACAGAGTAGGATGCTTCAGAAAGTCTGATAGGCAAATTTCCGCACAAGTTCAGCACGGGGCGTAATTTCCAAATATTTCTGCCTGGGGTGCAACCCGCGTGCTAGCATGCTTGGCTTGCGGCGGGCCTGGTGCCGGCCGTAATCATTTTATTTTCCAGTCACTCTGGTTCGTCCCTGGCAAGCCGAAAGGCTTCTGCCACTGTGAGGCAGGCTTTCCCGCGGGAAAGGCAGGTCGGATCTTGTACTGGCTCATCCCAACCCACGTGACCTTTGGTAGGGGTCACCACTAGGAGAGGAGGCGCCATGCCCACTATTACTCTTCCCGATGGCAGTCAACGTTCGTTCGATCACGCCGTATCCGTAGCTGAAGTCGCTGCCTCTATTGGCGCAGGCCTGGCCAAGGCCACCCTGGCCGGCAAGGTCGACGGCAAACTGGTCGATGCGTGCGATCTGATCGAGCACGACGCCACCCTGCAGATCATCACCCCTAAAGATGAAGAGGGACTGGAGATCATCCGTCACTCGTGCGCCCACCTGATCGGCCACGCAGTGAAGCAGCTGTACCCGACCGCCAAGATGGTGATCGGCCCGGTGATCGACGAAGGCTTCTATTACGACATTGCCTACGAGCGCCCCTTCACTCCTGACGACCTCGCGGCCATCGAAAAGCGCATGCAACAGCTGATCGAGAAGGATTACGACGTCATCAAGAAGATGACCCCGCGCGCCGAAGTCATCGACGTGTTCCGCAATCGCGGTGAAGACTACAAGCTGCGCTTGGTCGAAGACATGCCCGATGAGCAGGCCATGGGCCTGTACTATCACGAAGAATACGTCGACATGTGCCGCGGTCCGCACGTGCCGAACACCCGCTTCCTCAAGGCATTCAAGCTGACCAAGCTGTCCGGCGCCTACTGGCGCGGCGATGCCAAGAACGAGCAATTGCAACGTGTGTACGGCACCGCCTGGGCTGACAAGAAGCAGCTGGCAGCCTACATCCAGCGCATCGAAGAAGCCGAAAAACGCGACCACCGCAAGATCGGCAAGCAGCTGGATCTGTTCCACCTGCAGGAAGAAGCCCCGGGCATGGTCTTCTGGCACCCGAACGGCTGGACCGTGTATCAGGTGCTCGAGCAATACATGCGCAACGTCCAGCGTATCAATGGCTACCTTGAGATCAAGACCCCGCAAGTGGTCGACCGCATCCTGTGGGAGAAGTCCGGTCACTGGTCCAACTACGCCGAAAACATGTTCACCACTTCGTCGGAAAGCCGCGACTACGCGGTAAAGCCGATGAACTGCCCATGCCACGTGCAGGTGTTCAATCAGGGCCTGAAGTCGTACCGCGATCTGCCGCTGCGTCTGGCTGAATTCGGTGCTTGCCATCGCAATGAGCCATCCGGCGCCCTGCACGGCATCATGCGTGTGCGTGGCTTCGTGCAAGACGACGCGCACATTTTCTGCACCGAAGATCAGGTGAAGAAAGAAGCCGCCGACTTCATCAAGCTGACCTTGGATGTGTACAAGGACTTCGGCTTCACCGACATCGCCATGAAGCTCTCGACCCGTCCGGTCAAGCGCGTCGGTTCCGAAGAGCTGTGGGATCGCGCTGAAGGTGCGCTGGCCGATGCCCTGAACGAGTCGGGCCTGGAGTGGGAATATCAGCCGGGCGAGGGCGCGTTCTACGGTCCGAAGATCGAGTTCACCCTGCGCGACTGCCTGGGCCGTAACTGGCAGTGTGGTACCCTGCAATACGATCCGAACCTGCCTGAGCGTCTGGACGCCAGCTACATCGCCGAAGACAATGCCCGTAAGCGTCCGGTGATGCTGCACCGCGCCATCCTCGGTTCGTTCGAGCGCTTCATCGGCATGCTCATCGAGCACTATGCCGGTGTCTTCCCAGCCTGGCTGGCGCCAACCCAGGCGGTGATCATGAATATCACCGACAAACAGGCCGATTTCGCCCTTGAGGTGGAAAAAAACCTGACCGATAGCGGTTTCCGTGCCAAGTCTGACTTGAGAAATGAGAAGATCGGCTTTAAAATCCGCGAGCATACTTTGCTCAAGGTCCCGTACCTTTTGGTTATAGGGGACCGTGAAGTCGAAACGCAAACCGTCGCTGTGCGTACTCGCGAAGGCGCTGACCTGGGCTCCATGCCCGTCGCCCAATTCGCTGAGCTCCTTGCGCATGCGGTTTCCCGGCGTGGTCGCCAAGAATCGGAGTAATAACTATTAAGCGTGAAATGAGAAACGATAAACGAACTGCACCGAAGGCCCCGATCAACGAGAATATCTCGGCCCGCGAGGTTCGGTTAATTGGCGCTGACGGCGAGCAGATTGGCATCGTCTCGATTGATGAAGCGCTTCGTATCGCTGAAGAAGCGAAGCTGGATCTGGTAGAGATTTCTGCTGACGCCGTACCTCCTGTCTGCAAGGTCATGGACTACGGCAAGCACCTCTTCGAGAAGAAGAAGCAGGCCAACGAGGCCAAGAAAAACCAGAAGCAGATCCAGATCAAAGAAATCAAGTTTCGTCCAGGGACGGAGGAAGGGGATTACCAGGTAAAACTACGCAACCTGGTACGTTTCCTTAGTGATGGGGACAAGGCCAAGATCTCTCTGAGATTCCGTGGTCGTGAGATGGCCCACCAGGAGCTGGGCATGGAGCTGTTGAAGCGGGTTGAAGCTGACCTGATCGAATACGGCACCGTTGAGCAGCATCCGAAGATGGAAGGACGCCAGCTTATGATGGTCATCGCCCCCAAAAAGAAGAAGTAATCTCCCGGGCACGGCAGGCCTGATGATTATTGTGTAATTTTATCGAATGCGGAGTTCCAACATGCCAAAAATGAAAACCAAGAGCGGTGCTGCGAAGCGTTTCCTGAAAACGGCTTCCGGCTTCAAGCACAAGCACGCTTTCAAGAGCCACATCCTGACCAAAATGTCGACTAAGCGTAAGCGTCAACTGCGTGGTAGCAGCCTGCTGCACCCGTCTGACGTGGCAAAAGTCGCGCGCATGCTGCGCGTTCGTTAATTCTGGTCTAGATAGAGGAAGTTACTCATGGCTCGTGTAAAGCGCGGCGTAATCGCTCGTAAGCGTCACAAGAAAATTCTGAAACTGGCTAAAGGCTACTACGGTGCACGTTCGCGCGTATTCCGTGTTGCCAAGCAGGCTGTCATCAAGGCTGGTCAATACGCCTACCGTGACCGTCGCCAGAAAAAGCGTCAGTTCCGCGCTCTGTGGATCGCTCGTATCAACGCCGGTGCCCGCACCAACGGTCTGTCTTACAGCCGTCTGATTGCTGGCCTGAAAAAAGCGTCGATCGAAATCGACCGCAAAGTTCTGGCTGACCTGGCAGTGAACGAAAAAGCGGCGTTTGCTGCGATTGTCGAGAAGGCTAAAGCCGTTCTGGCTTAAGTACCCACGACAATCACCCGGCGATGCTAGCGTCGCTGGGTGTTGAACGTCATCGATAGGGGAAGAGCCTTCAAAGCTCTTCCCCTATTTTCGTATCTGGAGTCTGTACATGGAAAACCTGGATGCGCTGGTCTCCCAAGCCCTGGAAGCTGTGGAGCGCGCTGAAGACATCAATGCCCTGGAACAGATCCGGGTTCAATTTCTCGGCAAGAAGGGCGAGCTGACCCAGGTGATGAAGACCCTGGGCAACCTGCCAGCCGAAGAGCGCCCCAAGGTTGGAGCGCTGATCAACGACGCCAAGGAACGCGTCACCGAAGTGCTCAACGCACGCAAAGCTGCCTTTGAAGAGGCTGAGCTCAGCGCTCGCCTGGCGGCCGAATGCATTGATGTGACCTTGCCAGGTCGTGGCCAGACCACCGGTGGCCTGCACCCGATCACCCGCACCCTCGAGCGTATCGAGCAGTTCTTCACCCACATCGGCTACGGCATTGCCGAAGGCCCTGAGGTCGAAGACGACTACCATAACTTCGAAGCGCTCAACATCCCTGGCCACCACCCGGCGCGGGCGATGCACGACACCTTCTATTTCAATGCCAACATGCTGCTGCGTACCCACACCTCGCCGGTGCAGGTGCGGACCATGGAGTCCACTCAGCCGCCAATCCGCATTGTTTGCCCGGGCCGCGTCTATCGCTGCGACTCGGATATCACTCACTCGCCGATGTTCCACCAGGTCGAAGGCCTGTTGATCGATCGCGACATCAATTTCGCCGACCTCAAGGGCACCATCGAAGAATTCCTGCGCGTGTTCTTCGAAAAACAACTGGACGTGCGTTTCCGTCCGTCGTTCTTCCCCTTCACCGAGCCGTCTGCTGAAGTCGATATCCAGTGTGTGATGTGCTCCGGCAAAGGCTGCCGCGTCTGCAAGCAGACGGGCTGGCTGGAAGTCATGGGCTGCGGCATGGTCCACCCGAACGTGCTGCGCATGTCCGGTATCGATCCGGAAGAGTTCCAAGGCTTCGCCTTCGGCATGGGTGCCGAGCGCCTGGCCATGCTGCGCTATGGCGTCAACGATTTGCGTCTGTTCTTCGACAACGACCTGCGGTTCCTCGCCCAATTCCGCTAGGCCCAATCGACGCAACTTTCAGGAGAACAGCATGAAATTCAGTGAACAGTGGCTGCGCGGTTGGGTCAACCCGCACGTCTCCCGTGACGAGCTGGTCGCTCGTCTGTCCATGGCCGGCCTCGAAGTCGACAGCGTTACCCCGGCTGCTGGTCAGTTCAGCGGTATCGTCGTTGGCGAAATCCTGAGCACCGAGCAACACCCGGACGCCGATAAGCTGCGCGTCTGCCAGGTGAGCAGCGGCCAGGAAACCTTCCAGGTGGTTTGCGGCGCGCCCAATGCGCGTCCAGGCATTAAGATCCCGTTCGCCATGATCGGCGCCGAACTGCCGGGCGACTTCAAGATCAAGAAGGCCAAGCTGCGGGGTGTCGAGTCGTTCGGCATGCTCTGCTCGGCGGCCGAGCTGCAGATCAGCGAAGAAAACGATGGCCTGCTCGAACTGGCAGCCGATGCCCCGGTTGGTGAAGACATTCGTCAATACCTGAACCTGGACGACGCCAGCATCGAGATTGGCCTGACCCCGAACCGCGGCGACTGCTTGTCGGTAGTCGGTCTGGCGCGCGATGTCAGCGCTCTGTACAACGTTCCGGTCACTCGTCTGGCGGTGCCAGCAGTCGCGCCCGCTCACGACGAAGTACGCTCGGTCGAAGTCAGCGCTCCGGCTGCGTGCCCGCGCTACCTGGGTCGGGTCATCCGCAATGTCGACCTGTCCAGGCCAAGCCCGCTGTGGCTGGTCGAGCGCCTGCGCCGCAGCGATGTGCGCAGTATCGACGCTGCCGTCGACATCACCAACTACGTGATGCTTGAGCTTGGGCAACCGATGCACGCTTTCGACCTCGCGGAAATCAACGGCGGCATCCGCGTGCGGATGGCCGAAGAGGGCGAGAAACTGGTCCTGCTCGATGGCCAGGAAGTGGCCCTGCGTAGCGACACCCTGGTCATCGCCGACCACACCCGGGCCCTGGCTATCGCTGGCGTCATGGGTGGCGAGCATAGTGGTGTCAATACTGAGAAGACCCGCGACCTGTTCCTTGAGAGCGCCTTCTTCGAGCCTATTTCGGTCGCAGGCAAGGCCCGTTCCTACGGCCTGCACACCGATGCCTCGCATCGCTACGAGCGCGGCGTCGACTCGCAACTGGCCCGCGAAGCCATGGAGCGCGCTACCGCGCTGGTGCTGGAGATCGTTGGTGGCGAAGCTGGCCCGATCATCGAGAGTGTCAGCGAGCAGCACCTGCCTAAAGTGGCGCCGATCACCCTGCGCGCCGAACGCATCACCCAGATGCTCGGCATGGAGATGGAGCCAGCACAGGTCGAGCAACTGCTCAACGCCCTGGAACTGACCACCACCAGCAATGGGGCAGGGCAGTGGACCGTCAATGTTCCAAGCCACCGCTTCGACATCAGCCTGGAAGTCGACCTGATCGAAGAGCTGGCTCGCCTGTACGGCTACAACCACCTGCCGGTACGCTACCCGCAAGCGCGTCTGGCGCCAAAAGGTGCTCCGGAAGCCCGTGGCGAGTTGCCAACCCTGCGCCGCCTGCTGGTTGCTCGCGGCTACCAGGAAGCAATCACCTACAGCTTCATCGATCCGAAGCTGTTCGAGCTGTTCACCCCTGGCGTCGAGCCGCTACTGCTGGCCAACCCGATTTCCAACGACATGGCTGCCATGCGCGCCTCGTTGTGGCCGGGCCTGGTCAAGGCACTGCAGCACAACCTCAATCGCCAGCAAGATCGCGTGCGCCTGTTCGAGAGCGGCCAGCGCTTCGTCGGCCAGCTGGGTGATCTCAAGCAACAGCCGATGATCGCCGGCGTCGTCACTGGCACCCGCCTGCCGGAAGGCTGGGCCAATGCCCGTGACAACATTGACTTCTTCGACGTCAAGGCCGACGTAGAAGCCCTGCTGGGCTACTCTGGCGCGCTCAACGACTTCACCTTCGTCGCCGGCAAACATCCTGCCCTGCACCCAGGTCAGACTGCTCGCATCGAACGTGACGGCAAGGAAGTCGGCTACCTCGGCGCCCTTCACCCAGAACTCGCCAAGACCCTCGACCTGGACCGCCCGGTGTTCGTCTTCGAGCTTATCCTGGAGGAAGTGGTCGAAGGTCGCCTGCCGAAATTCAGCGAACTGTCCAAGTTCCCTGAAACCAGGCGTGACCTGGCTTTGATCGCGGGACGTGATGTAGCTTCGAGCTCGGTCCTTGAAGTAATTCGTGACAATGCAGGCGAATGGCTCACAGACCTCAGGCTGTTTGATGTCTACCAGGGTAAAGGTATTGATCCTGATAGAAAAAGCCTGGCCGTCGGCTTGACCTGGCAGCATCCATCGCGCACTCTTAATGACGATGAGGTGAACGCCACCCTGCAGTTGATCCTCACCTCGCTCGAACAAAGGTTGAACACCACGTTAAGGAAATAACGGCATGGGTGCTCTGACGAAAGCTGAGATGGCCGAAAGGCTGTACGAGGAGCTGGGGCTCAACAAGCGCGAAGCGAAGGAACTGGTCGAGTTGTTCTTCGAAGAGATTCGCCACGCGCTTGAAGACAACGAGCAGGTCAAGTTGTCCGGTTTCGGCAACTTTGACCTTCGCGACAAACGCCAGCGGCCGGGCCGCAACCCCAAGACTGGGGAAGAGATCCCGATTACCGCACGCCGTGTCGTCACCTTTCGT
Source organism: Pseudomonas sp. NPDC088890 (assembly GCF_044900155.1). Taxonomy (NCBI): domain Bacteria; kingdom Pseudomonadati; phylum Pseudomonadota; class Gammaproteobacteria; order Pseudomonadales; family Pseudomonadaceae; genus Pseudomonas; species Pseudomonas sp. NPDC088890. The sequence goes on from NZ_JBJDNG010000002.1 coordinate 194,725, forward strand.
CCAGGGCAGAAACTGAAAGCCCGGGTTGAGGCCTATGCTGGAACCAAGCCATAACGACGAGCTGCCCCCCATACCGGGCAAACGCTACTTCACCATCGGTGAAGTTAGCGAGCTCTGCGCGGTAAAACCGCACGTGTTGCGTTATTGGGAGCAGGAGTTCCCGCAACTCAACCCAGTCAAGCGCCGCGGAAACCGGCGGTATTATCAGCGCCAAGATGTGCTGATGATCCGCCAGATCCGCGCGCTGCTGTATGACCAAGGCTTCACCATCGGCGGCGCGCGGTTGCGTTTGTCCAGTGATGAAGCCAAGGACGATACCACCCAGTACAAGCAACTGATCCGGCAGATGATTGCTGAATTGGAAGATGTGCTAGTGGTGCTGAAGAAGTGATCTGATCCGACGAGTGGAAAGTTTTTTTAAAAAAAGCTTCCATTAATCAGACGCTTAGGGTAGATTTCTCAACGTTCTCAGCAGTATCGAGAGCAGTTCGGGGCGTAGCGCAGCCCGGTAGCGCACTTGCATGGGGTGCAAGGGGTCGAGTGTTCGAATCACTCCGTCCCGACCAAAAATCCCTAAAAAATCCAGTCACTTAACGGTGACTGGATTTTTTTATGGGTGGCCTTTTCTTAACAGGAAGCGAGCGACAACTTCTGGAACATCACTCCGCCTGATGAAAGCCAGGACGAGTGATTCAAGCCATGATTCGCTCCCTCGCACTCGCTGTGTTGGCTTAGTTCAGCAGCTGGAGCGGCCGAGGCAATAATACTGTACTGCCGGGAGCGCATAGATCCTCAAGGCTATTCGGGAGCGGAGCTCTCGCTCTTTGCAAATGGAAACAATGTGATACCTTTTGCGTCCTTCAATCGACTTCAGGAAGAGGTCTCATGCAATTGGCTGTTGTTGCAAACGAACATAACGACGCGCAAGTACTGAAAAAGGCTTGCAAAAACGCTCATCTGAAGGGGTTAAGTGTCTTAGCCGCCGCGACTCTTGCCGCCCTCGCAAGCACGGCAACCTTGGCCGCAGACGATATTTCAGGCGTGGTCATCGGTTCCTCGTTGGCTGAAGCCAAGGCCGCCATTGCCAAGGCCAATCCCGACTACAAAATTTCTTCGTTGATGCTGACTACCGGCCAGGAAGCTGGCGTCACGGCGAAGACGGACGACCGGATGCCATGGACTGGCACCACCAATGCAGGCGGGCCATCCGACGAGTTTGCAGCGCTGCAGAACGAGTCTGGCAAGGTATGGTTCATCGCTCGCGTTCAGCGCTTCGATGAAGGCGGGCGTATCAAGATCGACGCGCTCAAGGCAGCCCTGACGGAAAAGTTCGGTAAACCTTCCAGCACCTCGAACATGATGGGGCTCGGCTTCAACTGGCAATACGACCGCAACGGCAAACAGTGGTTTGGCTCTGGCGTGGCGCCTTGCCAGGGCGGCGCTCGCAGCAGCAATATCCCGGGCGTGTCGATAAGCGCCCCGCGTTCGTTCAGCCCAAACTGCGGCAAAATCATCTCGGTGGGGGCTTCGACGCAAAGTGACGACATGGTGCCTCACTACACAGTGTCGATCATTGATGCCAAGTCGATGTTTGATGAGCTGGCTGCTGGCGAAGCCAAGGCAGAAGCTGAGCGCAAACAGAAACTGGCAGACGAGCAAGCAAGGGCGGTCAAGCCGAAGATCTGATAGCCGTTTGGTTTGAGCCGTTCTTTGCATAGGGTTTGGCTTGCGTTGCAGCAGTTGGCAGGCTGCGACTGTCGCCAAACCCTATGTTTCCCCTTGTAAGATCATTTCTATCCGCCGCGGATTTCGAGATTGCGTGGGGGTGTAGAGGGATTAGAGCAGGAGGCAGGTATGCTGTGGTTCGGAACTGACAAGGCCAGGTTCAAGCTTCAGCGGCGCATCATGGGCGTCGTTCTTTTGCTCGCCCTGTTGTTCCTGGCAGTGCAGGTCGAAGGCTATCTGTCGGGGTGCGGTACTGTCGGTGATGTGCTCGATGGCGTTTTCATCAGTTGCTTTGCTGGAGGTATGTTCTACCTCGCAGGCAGATGGTGAGGGCGCCAATGAAGAGGCCATGGATTCTGCAGCATACGCAGTGTCCAGCGAACATTGTCAGCCCAATTACTTGAAGACCCTTCCTGACAATAAAGCTCGGGACAATCTGGTCGAACAGTGCATGACTGGCGGCTCCTTCAAGAAGTCCGAACCCAAGACCTGGTAACTATCTATCAGTCATGCGGGGCGTCTGAGATTGGAGGCGCTGGTGATCAGCGCCGCTGGGCAGGCTGGAGCGCCTTGCGGGTGGCCCCAGCCTCGCCCCATTCAGAACAGCTTGACCGTATAACTCAGGACCAACCGGTTCTCATCGATATCCGTGCGGTAGTTCGAACGTGCCATAACGTTGCGTAGCCGCACCCCCAGCCCGGCCAACGGCCCGCTCTGCACCACATAGGCCAGGTCCAGGTCGCGCTCGCGGTCACGCCCTTCGAAGCCCAGCCCAGTCTCTACATCACGCCCTTGGACATAGCGCAGGGTCGAAGTCAGCCCAGGAATACCCAATGCAACGAAGTTGTAGTCATGGCGCACCTGCCATGAGCGCTCGCCCGGCGCCGAGAACTCGTAGGTGGGCAGGGTGTTGCCCATCGGGTTGGTGTTGGCACCGACTTGGATGAAGCCGTCGTCGCCGCCGATCTGCTGATAACCGACGTAGAAGGTATGCCCGCCGGTCTTGGCCGAGAACAGGCTGAACAGCGCATGGTTGTCGTATTTACCAGCGATCTGGCGGCCATCCTCGCGGGCATCGAAGTAGCCGGCATTGACCCCAAGCGTCCAGTCACCGAGCGGCTCGGCGTGCTTGAAGCTGTAGAAGCGCTGTTGATAGATGTCCTCCAGTTGCGCCTGCCATACGCCGACACTGGTGCGGTTGTCGTTGAAGGCATAGTCGGCGCCGAGGTAGTTGAAGCGGTCACTGGTAAACCGCGCCAGGCGCGCCGGATTGATCGGGTCGTTGACTAGCGCATACATCTTCTGGCTGTTGGAAGAGTCGCGCAGGCTGGTCGAGCGGAACTGCCCGGCGCTCAAGGTCAGCCCGGCAAACTCGCGCGACTCGAGCATCGCGCCTTGATAGGTCGGCGGTAGCAGGCGCAGGTCGCTGAACAGCAGCACCGGCAGGTTGGGCATCAACTCGCCGACTTTGAGCTCGGTCTGCGATAGCTTGAACTTGATCGCCGCGCCTAGGCGGCTGTAGTTGTCGGCCGACTTGCCGCTTTCAAGGCTGGGCAACAGCCCGGACTTGGCGTGCTCGGGGCTGCTGTCGAGTTTGAAGCCGAGCAGGCCGGTGACGTCGATGCCGACGCCCAGTGTGCCCTGGGTGTAGCCGGAGCTGGCATTGAGGATAAAGCCCTGAGCCCACTCCTGGGTGCGCGACTGGGTGCTGCTGCCTTTGATATCGGCATAGTCGCGGCTGAAGAAATAATTGCGGGCTTGCAGCGTGGCCTTGGCGCCTTCGATGAAGCCGGCTTCTTCGGCCGTCGCTTCGGCGCACAGGGCGGCGGCAAGACAACCGCCAGTCAGGCGTGCGGTGCAGGCTAAGCGTTGATGGGTGTGACCTTGCATGTGAGCTACTCCTGAATTCAGGCAACAGCAACCCTGCGTGGCGGCCAGGCGATCGTCCACGACGGGGGTGCGTTGAAAGGGAATCGGCAAGCGGGCTGCGAGCCCGCTTGCGCTGCCGTTGCGCGAAGCGCTGGACCGTTAGCGGTTGACCAGCTTCGCGGGCAGGGCGATCACCAAAAAGCAGCTAAGCAGCAGGCACAGGGCGAACACCCACAGCGCCGCATGGGAGGTGCCGGTGAGGTCGGTGACCATGCCCATCAGTGAGTTGCTCACCAAGCCTGCGATATTGGCCAGTGAGCAGGCCAGGGCGAAACCGGTGGCTGCCGCCGTGCCCTTGAGGAAGGTCGCCGGCAGGCTGAAGAACACCGGCACGGCACCGATGATCGCCGCCGAGGCGATGGCGAACAGCAGTACGGTCATCACCAGGTTCTGGCTGAACAGGGTGCTGCTGGCCATGGCGATCGCGCCGATGATGAAGGGCACGATGATGTGCCAGCGGCGTTCGCGATGGCGGTCGGAGCTGGCCCCGATCATCAGCATGCCAAGCAGCGCGGCCAGGCTCGGGATCGCTGTGAGCAGGCCAATGTGGAAGGTGTCGCTGACGCCGGCATCGCGGATGAAGGTCGGCATCCAGAAGCCCATGGCATAGGCACTGAGCAGGATCGAGAAGTCGATGCCGCCAAGCATCCACACCTTCAGGTTGAAGAAGCCATCGCGAAAGCTGTGCTTGCTGCCCTTGCCTTCGGCATCATCGGCAGCAAGGTCCGCTGCCAGCTGCGCCTTGTCGTCATCCGACAGCCACTTGGCCTGTTGGAAGTTGTTCGGCAACGCCCAGAACGTCAGGATGCCGAGCAGCACGCTGGGGATTGCTTCGAGCAAGAACAGCCACTGCCAGCCATGGAGGCCGTGGACCTGGTCGAAATGGCCCATGATCCAGCCAGAGATCGGCCCGCCAATCACGCTCGACAGCGGCAGGCCGATCATGAATAGGGCAATGATCCGCCCGCGGCGGTAGGTCGGGTACCACATGGTCAGGTAGAACAGCACGCCTGGCAGAAAGCCCGCTTCGGCCGCGCCGAGCAGAAAGCGCAGGATGTAGAACTGCGTGGTGCTGGTGACGAACATGGTGCAGGCCGAGAGCAGGCCCCAGGTGATCATGATGCGGGCGATCCACAGCTTGGCGCCGACCCGCTGCAGGATCAGGTTGCTCGGCACTTCGAAAATGATATAACCGACGAAGAACAGCCCCGCACCCAGGCCATAGGCTGCGGTGCTGAACTGCAGGTCTTCGAGCATTTGCAGCTTGGCGAAGCCGACGTTGATGCGGTCTAGATAGGCTGCGAGGTAGCAGAAGCACAGGAAGGGGATGAGCCTCCAAGTGATCCGGCGGTAAAGCGCTTGAGTACCCTGGTCGACTTCAGCGTGGACCGTGGTTGCATTCGCAATTGGCATTTCCTGTCTCCTGGCGGGCGACTTTGTGGTTGTTTTTAGGCCAGCAGTTTTCGACGCTCCAGGCGCGCCGCGCACTATACGCGACGTTTCTGGGCAGCGTCACAAGGCCCCGAGCGCTCCTGCGGGGCGGCCGTCTGCACAGCGGACGGTCATGCAACGGGCTTCCCGCGCCGTTGCGTAATTGTTATGGGCAAAAGGGCGGCCGGGTTTTAGGCGGCCAGACGCTGCAATTGAGCCATGGCCTCCTGCCGGCTGATGACATCGCCGTACTTGCTGTCGATGTCGAACAGGTTGGCTTCATGTGGATCGTTGTGCCGATCACCGACGCACTCGCGCACCACGATGGTTCTGAAGCCATGCTGCAGCGCATCGACTGCACTGGCACGGATGCAGCCGCTGGTCGAGCACCCGGCCAGTACCACGGTGTCGATGCCTTGGGCATGCAGTAGCGAGGCCAGGCTGGTGCCGAAAAAGGCGCTGGCGTATTGCTTGCTGAGCACCACTTCATCTGCCCGAGGCAGCACCGCCTCACAGAACTCAGCCAGCGGGTTGCCTTCGACCATGTCCTTCATCACCGGCGCCTTGCGTACCCACACCCCGCCATCGGTGAAGTGGGGGGCCTGGTAGCGGATGTTGGTGTGCACCACCAGCGTACCGCAGCCACGGGCCAGTGCCAGCAGGCCGGTGGCCTGCTCGACAGCCGTTACCACGCCAGGGGCGTAGAGCGGCGCACCGGGGGTGGTGTAGCCCTGCATGAAGTCGATCATCAGCAGGGCCGCCTTGTGCCCGAAGCCGATGCGCTGGCCCCATACGCCCTGGTAGTTGTCGCTGGCGCTTTGTGCGTCGCTCATGTGCGTCTCCCGATTCAGTAAGCGCCCGACAGTAGGGCGCCGGCACCTGGAACCACGGGCTCCAGGTCCAATGCCTTGAGCATGGCGTAGGTAGTGGCAATGGCGGCGGTGACCACCGGCTTGCCGGTTTGTGCCTCGACCTTGGCCACCGCTGGCAACGATTGCATTTGCACGCAGGCCGAAAGTACCACCACATCGACGCCTTCAAGGTTCATGCCGGCGACGATGCCAGGCAGGTTGGCCGGATCGTGGCGGGCCACGGCGAGGTTGTCGGGGATCTCCAGCGCGCGCCAATCCTGCACTTCGAAGCCTTCTTCGCGGATGTAGTTGACCACCAATTCGGTCAGCGGCTTCATGTAAGGCGCGACGATGGCGATGCGCTTGGCTTTCATCACGTGCAGAGCTTGCACCAGCGCCCCGGCACTGGTGATCACCGGCGCCAGTGCATCGTTGTCGGCGGTGGCTTTCTGCAGGCGTTTCTCCGACTGGCGGTGGTAGCCCAAGCCCATCGCCATGATTGCTACCAGGCAGGCGTAGCCGAGGACGTCGACCTTGGCGTCGGACAGCTCCAGTGCGCAGCGGTCGGACTCCGCGTCCATCGCTGCCAGTTCTTCCTTTTTTACCTGCTTCATGCGCATGCGGCTGGAGTGGAAGGTGAAGCGCTCGGGGCGAATCGCCTGACGGGCCAGGAGCATCGCCGGGATCTCGGTTTCCATGGTGGTGTTCGAGCTCGGCACGATCTGGCCGATGCGGTACAGCTTGGTCATGTCTTGTGCTCCTTCAGACGAGAGGATGGTCGAGGAAATCAGCGAAGGCAGCGAAGAAGCCTTCCAGGTCATCCCAGGGAATCATGTGTCCGGCGTTTTCCACTTGGACGACCTGGATGTCCGGCTTGAGCTCGCGGATTTCGGCGATGTCCTGCGGCTGGATCACACCGCCGCGCCCGGCCACCATCAGCAACGCCGGCTGATGCACGTGGTGCAGGTCCTGGTGAATGTCGACCTCGTGAAAATCGTTGAAGGCGCGCACGATTGCCGGTTCATAGCAGGTGTGCAGCCATTCGGCGCGCAGCGCTAGCTGTTCGTCGGTCCAGGTCGCGCAGAAGGCGCGCATGTCGTCGCCACTCATGCCGAGCGTGGCCTGGCGGATCGAGTCTACGTACCAGGGCAGCTTGCTTGGGTACTCGCGACGACCCGGGCCGGACACCGGCGGATCGATCAGCACCAATCGCTGCAATCCAGGCGCGCCCTGGGCGGCGGCGCGGATGGCGAAGCGCGCGCCCATCGAGTGGCCGACCAGGTGATAGCGGTCCAGGCCCAGTGCCGCCGCGAAGGCCGGGATATCCGCCGCGCAGGCATCGATGCCGTAGTCCAGTTCAGGCCCGCTTGCGGACAGGCCGCGGCCGCGTACATCCAGCACATAGGTGTCAAAGTGCTGGCCCAGGCGCTCGGCGACGAAGCCCCAAGTAATCGCCGGGCTGGTGATACCCGGGACCAGGATCAGGGCCGGGCCTTTGCCACCGTAGCGCAGGTAATGCTGGCGGATGCCGTTGGCGCTGACGTTGCCGCCGGCGATAAAGCTGCTCATGCTGCCTCCCCGCTCTTGAGTTCTTGGGCGTAGAGGTCGTAGCCGTAGACCCAGGCTGGGTCTTCCTGGGTGTAGAGGAAGGTGTTGGCGTTGGATACCGACTGCACCCGCGAGGCGCGCTCCTTGCGGTTTGCCTCATACAGGGCGAAGGCGCTGCGGTGGTCGGACAGCCCGGTTTCTTGCAGGCAGCGGGTGAGCATCGCCGCGTCTTCGATCGCCATGCACGCACCCTGCGCCATGTGCGGCTTCATCGGATGGCAGGCATCGCCCAGCAGTACCAGGCGACCACGGCTCCACAGCGGCAGTGGGTTGCGGTTGCGCAGCGGCCATTTGGTAATCGACTCGGTGGCGCCGATCAGCTTCTGCACGGTGGGGTGGTAGCCGTCGAAGGCAGCGCGCATTTCTTCCTGGCTGCTGTCGACGAATGGGCCCTGGAAGTCCCAGGCTTCGTGCGGCACGCCGGTGACGAAATAGTACTCGTCGCGCTTGCCGGTGGTGTAGTAGACCATCATGTGGCGATCTTCGGTCCACCATTTCACGCAGTCCTCGAACACATCGGCGTGCTGTGCCAGGTGCTCGCCGCGAATCAATGCGCGGTGGGCGACCCAGCCGCTGTAGATCGGCGCTTCGACGCCCAGCAGCTCTTCGCGGATCTTCGAGTGGATGCCGTCGGCGCCGATGACGATGTCGGCCACGGTGTGGGTGCCGTCGGCGAAGTCCAGGCGTACCTGATCACCCTCGTCGACAATCTTTTCCAGGCGCTTGCCGAAGTGCACCGTGCCTGGCTTGATCGCATCGATCTGCAGGGCGTGCAGGTCGCCACGGTGGATGGTGATGTATGAGGCGCCGTACTCGCGGCGGGCGAACTCGCCGAGGGGGATGCGCGACAGGTAGTCACCGCTGACGCCGTCGCGGCTGAACCAGAAATCTGGATGCGAGCTCATCAGCTCCAGCTTTTGCTCCAGCCCCATGCGGCGGAAGATCTTCATCACGTTAGGGCCGATATGAATGCCCGCGCCCAGGCGGGTGAATTCCGGCGCCTGCTCGTACACGTCGACCTCAAAACCAGCCTGCTGCAGCAACGTGGCGGCAGCCGCGCCACCCAGACCTGCACCGACGATTGCGATTTTCTGCCTGCCCCGCATAGGTATCTCTCCTCTTGTTCTGTGATGTGCTCAGCGGCTCGGCCGTCTGATGCAATCGAGTGTATACGCTATAAATTTTCAATGGGAAGAGTGCGATCGAATTAATTTCAAACAAACGATCGAAAGTTGTATTTAGCGATTTGTCACCGCAAATACTGGGGTATGTGTGAAATGGTAACGTTTGGGTGCGCCACTTGCGCTTGTCGGCTGGATGCGCTTTCATCTAGATAAATAGGGTGTATACACTATTAATTCGCACCGAGATGAAGCGCCGTGCACTACGGCAGTGCAGCATCTCGAGCCCATCCAGGCATGCTCAGGAGAAAACCGATGCCGGTTAGCAATGCAGAACTGACCCAGATGTTCGAACACGTGCTCAAGCTGTCCCGTGTGGACGAAACGCAGAGCGTCGCCGTGCTCAAAAGCCACTATTCCGACCCGCGTACGGTGAACGCGGCAATGGAGGCGGCGCAGCGCCTCAAGGCCAAGGTGTATGCGGTGGAGCTGCCATCGTTCAATCACCCCACGGCGATGGGCAACGACATGACCGCCTACTGCGGTGACACCGCCTTGACCGGTAACCTGGCCGCGCAGCGGGCGCTGGAAGCTGCCGACCTGATCGTCGACACCATGATGCTGCTGCATTCCCCTGAGCAAGAGCAGATTCTCAAGACCGGCACGCGCATCCTGTTGGCGGTCGAGCCCCCGGAAGTCCTGGCGCGCATGCTGCCGAGCGAGGACGACAAGCGTCGCGTGCTGGCCGCTGAAACCGTGCTCAAACAGGCGCGCAGCATGCATGTGCGGTCAAAGGCAGGCAGTGATTTCCATGCGCCGCTCGGCCAGTATCCAGCCGTCACCGAATACGGCTACGCCGATGAGCCAGGCCGTTGGGACCACTGGCCCAGTGGCTTTCTGTTCACCTGGCCGAACGAAGACAGCGCCGAAGGCACGCTGGTGCTGGATGTCGGCGACATCATCCTGCCGTTCAAGAACTACTGCCGCGAGCGCATTACCCTGGAGATCGAAAAGGGCTTCATCACTGGCATCCATGGCGGTTTCGAAGCTGAGTACCTGCGCGACTACATGAAGTACTTCCATGACCCTGAGGTCTACGGCATTTCCCACATCGGCTGGGGCCTGCAGCCGCGTGCGCAGTGGACGGCGATGGGCCTGCACGACCGCAACGACGGCATGTGCATGGACGCCCGCGCGTTCTATGGCAACTTCCTGTTTTCCACAGGCCCTAACACCGAGGTCGGCGGCAAGCGCAAGACCCCGTGTCACCTGGATATACCGCTGCGCAATTGCGATATCTATCTGGACGACCTTGCTGTGGTCCTGGCCGGGGATGTGGTTGCGCCTGAGCAGTCCAAGGCGCGTTAGTGGTTATACTGGCCTGGCGCCCCGCTCTTCGGGGCCCCGGCCAGCCCAATCCTCACAGCCCAAGCCATCACATGTCGAACAAAACTCCGAACGCTACTGCTGCACCTGATACCGCACCCTACGACGTTACCGAACAGGTCGGCCACTTGCTGCGCAAGGCCTATCAGCGGCATACGGCGATCTTCCAGCAGCAGGCGTGCGACCCGCAGCTGACCTCGATCCAGTTCGTTACCCTGTGCGCCTTGCGCGATCATGGGCCTAGTTCCCAGGCTGAGTTGATCAAGGCGACTGCGGTGGATCAGGCGACCATCCGGGGTATCGTCGAGCGGCTCAAGGCGCGCGGGCTGATTCAGCTGTCGCCTGATCCGGGGGATCGGCGCAAGGTGATTTGCGAGCTGACCGACAGTGGGGCGGCGCTGCTCGATGCGATGATTCCCTGTGCTCGGCAGATCAGTGAGCTGAGCATGGGGTGTTTGAATGCGGCTGAGCGGGTGGCGATTTTGTTTTTGCTGCGCAAGATGATTGATGGGGATGAGGGGGTTGCGGGCTGATCGTTGTGTTGGGCTGATTTCTTGGTTTCTTGGTTTCTTGGTTTCTTGGTTTCTTGGTTTCTTGGTTTCTTGGTTTCCGGTTTCTTGGTTTGGGAGCTTATCCATTCTTTGTGGCGCGGCCACTGGCGCCTTCCGCCCTTACGGCGGGTCACTTTTTGGCAAACGCCCCAAAAAGTAACCAAAAAAGTCTGCGCTCCACCATCCGGCCCTACGCTGCGCTTCGGGTCCCCTCGCTTCGGTGCCTTCCGGGCCCGCGCGGCCTACGATTTGCTGCGCAAATCTACATCTCGCGCCTTCGGCTACGCCGAAGGGTGCTGACGCACCTGGCCCTCCAGACACCTACGCTCGGCCTCCTGAAGTCGCGAAGTTAGTGGCGGCGACTGGGCAGGCGTTATCTGGCGATAGTGCCAGGTGTGGTGGATAGTTGGACGCCATCGCGGGGCAAGCCCGCTCCCACGGGTCAGCGTTAACCAAGAGCTGCGTGGTATCTGTAGGAGCGGGCTTGCCCGCGAAGAGGCCAGAACAAACAACACAACAGAAAAATCAAAATTTGGCTTTGGCTTTGGCTTTGGCTTTGGCTTTGGCTTTGGCTTTGGCTTTGGCTTCTGCGAGAGCGCAGCGATTCGCCTGCTCTTGATCTTCGAGCGCGCAGGTTCAGGCGACGCAGATTCGCGACTTCAGGAGGCTGAGCAGAGGCGTCTGGAGGGCCAGGTGCGCTAGCACCCTTCGGCGTAGCCGAAGGCGCGAGATGTAGATTTGCGCAGCAAATCGTAGGCCGCGCGGGCCCGGAAGGCGCCGGCGCGAAGGGACCCGAAGCGCAGCGTAGGGCCGTATGTAGGAGCGAGCGGTTTTGCTTACTTTTCCCAAGAGAAAAGTAAGCCGCCGTAAAGGCGGAAGGGGCCAGTGGCGGCGCTACATCAAATGGATAATCTCGCAACCCAACCCCCAACCCCCAACCCCCAACCCCCAGAATCATCCCTGGCCTGCTTCTTGCCTGATCATTTCATGTAGTGAGTACTTACCTAAACAAGCGCGCCATTTGAGTTGTTTGGTAGCGCCCAGGTACTCGCCCTGAACGGCATGCAACCACCAGAGATGAGCCAACAATGCAAACAACCATCTCCCTGCGAATCAACGGTCAGCCCGTCGAAGTCAACGCCATGGCCGACACCCCCTTGCTGCTGATCCTGCGCAACGACCTGTGCCTGAACGGCCCCAAGTACGGCTGCGGCCTAGGCGAATGCGGAGCCTGCACGGTGATCATCGATGGCGTCGCCGCACGCTCTTGCGTGATCCCGCTGTCCGGCGCCGCCAACCGCGACATCACCACCCTCGAAGGGCTGGGCAGCAAGGCCGCGCCGCATCCGGTGCAGCAGGCGTTCATCGATGAGCAGGCGGCCCAATGCGGCTACTGCATGAATGGCATGATCATGACCGCCAAGGCCCTGCTTGACCGCATTCCCGATGCCAGCGACGAGCAGATCCGCAACGAGCTATCCGGCAACCTCTGCCGTTGCGGTACCCACGTCGAAATCCTGCGCGCCGTGCGCCGCGCTGCCGGCCGCCTGGCCTGAGATCCGGAGCTGAACATGAACCACTCACAACACGTTCCCAGCCGCGAGCAACTGCTGGGCAAAAGCAACGTATTGCTGATCGTCGACCAGATCACGCCGCCCTCAGGCCCGGTGGCCAAGGGCGTGACGCCCACGCTCAAGGCCCGCGAGCTGGCGCTGTTTCTTGCGGTCAGTGACGACGGCATGGTCTACGCCTTCAACGGCCACGTCGACCTAGGCACCGGCATTCGCACCTCGCTGGCGCAAATCGTTGCCGAAGAGCTCGACCTGCGCATGGATCAGGTGCACATGGTACTGGGCGACACCGAGCGCGCTCCCAACCAGGGCGCGACCATCGCCAGCGCAACCTTACAGATTTCCGCCGTGCCGCTGCGCAAGGCCGCGGCCACGGCGCGGCGCTTCCTCCTGCAGCAGGCCGCCCAGCGCTTGGCCTGTGCGCCAGATGCGCTGCGCATGGAGGAGGGCGCAGTGATCAGCAGCGACGGCCGGAGCCTGCGTTTTGCCGAGCTGGTTCAGGGCGGAAACCAGCAACTGCCGATTGCCGACGATGCGCCGCTCAAGGCGGTAGACGACTATCGCCTGGTCGGACGCAGTGCGGCGCGGGTAGACATCCCTGGCAAAGCCACTGGCGAGCTGACCTACGTCCACGATATGCGCCTGCCCGACATGCTCCATGGCCGGGTGATCCGCCCGCCCTACGCTGGCCACGACAGCGGCGATTTCGTTGGCAACAGCCTGCTGGCGGTGGACCATGACTCCATCGCCCATCTCCCCGGAGTGATCGCGGTGGTGGTCATCCGCGACTTCGTCGGTGTCGTCGCCGAGCGTGAAGAGCAGGCGATCCGCGCCGCCCAAGAACTGAAGATCAGCTGGAAACCATACACCGGCAAGCTGCCGGATCTGAGCGATATCGCCCAGGCGATCCGCGACAACCCTCGCGTGCAGCGTACTGTGCTGGATCAGGGCGATGTCGACGGCGGCATCGCCAATGCCAGTCAGCGCCTGCGCCGCAGTTATCTGTGGCCCTATCAGCTGCATGGCTCGATTGGCCCGTCGTGCGCCTTGGCCGACTTTACCGAGGGGCCGATCCGCGTCTGGTCCGGCACCCAGAACCCGCACCTGCTGCGCGCCGACCTGGCTTGGCTGTTGGCGTGTGAGGAACAGCGCATCGAGATCATCCGCATGGAAGCCGCTGGCTGCTATGGCCGCAACTGCGCTGACGATGTCTGCGCTGACGCGGTGCTGATGTCCCGTGCGGTCGGCCGCCCGGTGCGGGTGCAACTGACCCGCGAGCAGGAGCATGCCTGGGAGCCCAAGGGCACCGCACAGTTGATGGAAATCGACGGCGGCTTGAATGCCGATGGCACAGTGGCCGCCTACGATTTCCAGACCAGCTACCCCTCCAACGGCGCCCCCACCTTGGCCTTGCTGCTCACCGGCGCGGTAGAGCCAGTGCCGGCGCTGTTCGAGATGGGCGACCGAACCTCGATCCCGCCGTATGACTATGAGCACATGCGCGTGACCATCAACGACATGACGCCGCTGGTGCGCGCGTCGTGGATGCGCGGTGTGTCGGCGATGCCCAACAGCTTCGCCCACGAGTCGTACATCGACGAGCTGGCCTTTGCCGCAGGCGTCGATCCGGTTGAGTACCGCCTCAAGCATCTGTCCGATCCGCGCGCCATCGACTTGGTCAAAGCCACCGCCGAACGGGCCGACTGGCAGCCGCGCAGCGAACCCATGCAAACCCCTGCCGAAGGCGATGTGTTGCGTGGCCGCGGGTTCGCTTACGCGCGCTACATCCACAGTAAGTTCCCAGGTTTTGGTGCCGCGTGGGCTGCTTGGGTTGCCGATGTCGCGGTTGACCGGCGTACCGGCGAGGTGGCGGTGACCCGCGTGGTAATCGGCCATGACGCCGGAATGATGGTCAACCCCGAAGGGGTGCGGCATCAGATTCACGGCAATGTGATCCAGTCGACCAGCCGCGTGCTCAAGGAACAGGTGAGCTTCGAGGAGTCCACCGTGGCGAGCAAGGAGTGGGGTGGCTACCCAATCCTGACCTTCCCCGAGGTGCCGGCGATCGATGTGATGATGCTGCCGCGCCAACATGAACCACCGATGGGCAGCGGTGAGTCGGCTTCGGTGCCGAGCGCGGCGGCCATCGCCAACGCGATCTTCGATGCCACGGGTATCCGCTTTCGCGAACTGCCGATCACCGCCGAACGGGTGCGCGCGGCGCTGAACGCTGAAAACCAGGCCCCTGAGCCGCCAGCGCAGCCTGCGAGCAAACGCTCGAAATGGTGGTTCGGCTCGCTCGCTGGGGTAATCGGTGCGGCATTGGGCATGGCCGCCACGGCGTTGCCCTGGCGCGCCGAGATCGCCCCGGTAACGCCACCGGCCGCCGGTAGCTGGTCGGCCTCGATGCTCGAACGTGGGCGCCAAGTGGCGGCGGCCGGTGATTGCGCGGTGTGTCATACGGTCAGCGGTGGCAAGGTCAATGTCGGCGGCCTGGCGATGGATACGCCGTTCGGCACGCTGTACAGCACCAACATCACCCCCGACCCGGAAACCGGCATTGGTCGCTGGTCATTCGCCGCGTTCGAACGGGCCATGCGCGAGGGCATCAGCCGCGATGGCCGACATCTGTATCCGGCGTTTCCCTACACCTCGTTTCGCACTATCACCGACGCAGACATGCAGGCGCTGTACGCCTACCTGATGTCGCAGACGCCGGTCCGCCAGGAGGCGCCGGCCAACCAGATGCGTTTCCCGTTCAACCAGCGCCCGCTGATGGCGGGTTGGAACGCGCTGTTTCTCAAGCGCGGCGAGTATCAGCCCGACCCGCAGCGCAGCGCACAGTGGAACCGTGGTGCCTATCTGGTCGATGGCCTGGGGCACTGCACTGCCTGTCATTCGCCGCGCAACCTGATGGGCGCGGAAAAGGGCGGTTCCAGCTATTTGGCCGGCGGCATGGTCGATGGCTGGGAAGCGCCAGCGCTGAACGCGCTAGGCAAGTCTGCGACGCCGTGGAGCGAGAGCGAGTTGTTCACGTACCTGAGCACTGGCTTTTCCGACAAGCACGGCGTTGCCGCAGGCCCCATGGGGCCGGTGGTCAGCGAACTGGCCAGCTTGCCGCAGAGCGATGTGCGGGCGATCGCCCATTACCTGACATCCCTCGACGGCACACCGCAGCAGGTTGCAGCCAAGCCCGCGCCACAAGTCGATTCGCAGGTTTCGTTGAGTAACGGTGAGCGCCTATTCAAGGGCGCCTGCCTGGCCTGTCACAGCGATGGGCTTGGGCCGAAACTGTTCGGCGTCAGCCCGTCGATGGCAGTCAATAGCAACGTCCATAGCGCGCTGCCAGACAACCTGCTGCGCGTGGTGCTGCACGGCATTGCCCATCCAGCAACGCCCGACCTGGGCTACATGCCGGGGTTCAAGGACAGCTTATCGGACCGCCAGGTAGCCGACCTTGCCGCTTACCTACGCCAGCGTTTTGCTGGCAGCCAGCCGGCCTGGGAGGGGCTGCAGGCCAAGAGCGCTCTAGTGCGTGCCAATCCTGGCAGCCACTGAAGCTCAGCGACGCAGGCCGCGCAGGGCCAGGTCGCTGATGAACGCCAGCCAGTCGGACTTGGCCTGCTTGTCGGCCAGGTCCACGGCAAGGAAGGAGCTGAGGGTGTACCGATTGGAGTTATAGAAGTAGCACAGCGAGGCGATCATCAAGTAGGTGTGCTTGATGTCGATATCGGCGCGGAACAGGCCCTGGGCCTGGCCCGCCTCGATGATTGGCCGCAATACGCCGACCGCCTCGCCGGACAGCGCCTTGAGGTTCTGCGACTTCTTGGCGTGCTTGCCCTGATGAAGGTTTTCCGTGGCCAGGATGGTGACGAACTCCGGGTGGCGCACGTAGTAGTTCCAGATGAACGCCACCAGTTCGCGCAGGGCGTTTTCGGGGTCGCAGAGGTCCAGGCGCAGCTTGGCTTCGGCTTGGTTGAAGCTTGCGTAGATATGCTCCAGCACGCTGATGAACAGCTGCTCCTTGTTGCCGAAGTAGTAATAGATCATGCGGTCATTGGATTTGGCCAACGAGGAGATCTGCTCGATGCGCCCACCGGTGAAGCCTTCCTTGCTGAACACCTTCACCGCGGCCTGGAGGATGTTGTGTTTGGTGCGGTCGGCCTGCTGGGCGCGAACGCCGGTTTTGCGAGTCTGCATGGGGGATCACTGTGCGGCTGGCAAGAGCGCTAACACTGCCATAGACCCTAGGGCCTTTGCGCGGCTTTTTCAGCACAACGGTTAATGATGCCAATGAGGTAAGCGAACATGCAGCATCTGGATCTGCAGGTCATCGACAAGGCCCTGCAATGGGCGCGGGCCGGCGAGACGATCTGGCTTTGCACGGTACTGTCCACCTATGGCTCGGCCCCACGCTCCCCAGGCGCGATGCTGGTCAGCAATGGCGGGCTGGAGTACGTCGGCTCGTTGTCGGGTGGCTGCGTCGAGGAGGAGTTTCTCGCAAGCCTTGGGCGCGGAGCCTTTACCCAGTCGGCGCAGGTGGTGCGCTATGGCGATGGGCAGGCGCAGAGCCGTCGTTTGCGTTTGCCGTGCGGCGGCGTGTTGGTGGTGTTGGTCGAACGTCGTGAATCGAATGCTCGCTGGCTGACGCATTTGCAGGCGCTGCGCAGTGCGCTCCTGGGCCAGCAGCGGGTGGCGCGCAGGATCGCGCTGGCAAGCGGCGACTTCCAAGTTTATGCCGACAACAGCGTTGCCGTGCGCTTGGGCGAGGAGGTGGTGGAGATCGGCATCGGTCCGGCACTGCGATTGTTGCTGGCTGGGTTATCCCCGGTGGCCGAGGCCTGCGCTGCTATCGCCCGCACCCTCGGTTGCGAGGTCATCGCCTGTGATCCGCGTGAAGAGATGGCGCATGTGCAGCTTGAAGGCGTGCAGATGCATCGCGTGCTGCCCTCGTTGTTCATTGCTGAGGGTGGCTGCCATGGCGCCACGGCCGTGGTCGCGTTGACGCACGATCCGAAGATCGATGATTTGGCCTTGCTGGAGGCGGTCAATACCCAGGCATTCTACATCGGCGCCATGGGTTCGCTGGTAACTTCCGCCAAGCGCGCTGAGCGCTTGCGGCGTATTGGTGGATTGACCGAGGCGCAAATCAGGCGCTTGCACATGCCAATCGGTCTGGACCTGGGGAGCAAGTCGCCGGCAGAGATCGCGCTGGCGGTCATGGCGGACGTATTACGGGTGTATCGAGGGAAAGCGCGGGACGCCTTGTAGGACGGTTTTTGCCGGCAGTGGCATCGAGCAAGGCGGTAATTTGTAGGAAAGCGCGCTTTTCTTCCTCAATGCTTGTAGTCCAATTCCCAATGGCGTCGTTTCCCTGCTCAGTCCATTGTGACACCCCGGCGGCAGGTCTAGTCTCGCTATGCCTGTCGCGCTTCACCCCAGCATTTGCCGGTTCCACGGGCAGAGATTCGCGTAGGGTTGCGTTGAATCGGTCTGGCAGGAGCTTGGGTGTGGCGCGAGAGGTTCTATCGATCATGGACAAGAGAAGGGCGGCACAATGGACGACCAAACGCTGTTGAACCAGATTATGAAATTGAAGACCACAGGTGTAGCCACGTTTGCCTGTGATACGCCCAAGGGCAAGGTCGAGCTGCTCCGGGTGATGCCAGGGCTGGCGGCCGAAGAGGTGCTGCAGGATGTGGTGAAAATGTTGAGCTGTATGACCGAGCTCACTCGCCGCGCCATGGCCCGGCCGGACGATGTGGAAGTGTTGATGCGCTCGGGTTACTACCTCAATGGCATGGCCAAGGCGTTGGTCGAGGATCTGTTGCTGGGCTTGCATGGCGAGTCGGGCGCTACCGCGCATTAAGTTTTGCGGACATCGGCCTTTATCGGGGGACACGTCGCAGCGGCGCACCGCCGCTGCTAATGAAAGCGCAGCGATTCGCCCGTTCCCCTCATTATTGAGCCGAGGTACCCAGCAATGCCTCGATCTCAGCCAAGCTCTTCTTCGCCGGCGCACAGGCGATCGGTTCGAAACGATAACCCAGCTTGTCGTCAGCGATAGCGATAGCAGCAGTATCGTTAGGCAAAGGCGCAATCATGGCACCACGCTTGTCCGAAAGGCCGCAGTAGGAAGCCGGCAACGTGAAGGCAGCGAAGGCAATTGCCTCGCGTGCTGGTCTTTCATACGTCGATTTGCGTGAGAGTTCGGCCATCGCAGTCAGCGCTATCAACGCGCACAGGTAGATCGCCACCACCGCAGCCAAGTCAGGCAACGCGTCATATTTCTGTTTTTTGCGCATGCTGAAGTAGTCGCGCACCATCGAGCGCAGCATCAGGAACAACGAGCCGAACACCACCGCCCCCAGCGCTATCGCCACGCCCGCCGACCACAGTGACACCGTCATGATCACACTCAGCAGAAGTTGTGCGCCGACCAACTCGCGCGGTGGCAAGTGGGTCAGCTCGGCAATGACGTGATCGGCGAGAACCTTCGAAAGTGTCGCCACCCCGATCGCCAGCAGACCTGCCAGGGATTTCCACGGCAGGCGGTCGCGCAGTTTGCTGATCTCGAAGTAGCAGTACAGGAAGGCCATTCCAGACAACCAGGTCAAACCCAGCAGTGATCGGCCGAAGAGAGGGTTGAGCGGCATGCCCAGCTTGGCCAGGGCGCCAGTGGCGTAAAGAACCACGGCAAAGAAGCCGAAGATCATCATCACATGCCGCGTCAACGACCAGTCCTTGACGATCAGGTAGCGGCGATAGCACCAGACCCGTTTACGTGGTGTGGCATAGACATTGGCGCCATAGCCCGATAACGCTGGGGCGATGATGAACAGGGTGACGCAGAGCAGTACCTCAAGCATTGCCGTTCCTTGTTTTATCTCTCTTGCCCGCCGGTCGAGCTAGCGACCGGCGCGGCGTCCATGGGTGCAGTGTGCACGTGGCGTGAGTTGCGATTGTGCAGGCCATGGCAGAGAGATACATCCCTAGGGACGGCATTTCGGAAGCGTCTGACGTGATGCAGAAGCTTGGTTGTAGGAATTGTTAACCACAACGCCGATGGAAGGGGCTGGGCCTGCGGTCAGGGGAAAATGGTCAATAGCGCTCAAGGCCAGCTCGATTGTTTTCGTTTCTGAACTACTCAGCACGTCCCCAAACAGTGCAGGCATGCTTTAAAATGAGTCTCCAAGCACAATAATTTTGCCTTTAGTTGGTTTTAGCTATGCATGTTGCATATAAATCGATATTCGAATTGCTGACTTTTTCCGCCTGCACCTGGTACCGCGTAAGCGGCCCACATATTGCTCTAGCTGCTGCCATCGACAACCCGGAGCCCCAGCCATGAGCGCGCCCAGCGAATTCCCCCTCTCAGAAGCCCCTCAATCAGCCCGCAAGGGCCTGCTACCGATTGCCATGGTCCTGTTCAGCTTCACCTTCTTCACCGGCACGATGTTCGCCGGTGGCAAGTTGGGCATGGCCTTCAACTTCGTCGACATGCTGTGGATCGCGACCATTGGCAACAGCTTGCTGGCGCTGTATGCCGCCACCCTGGCTTTCATCGCCTCGCGCAGCGGTCTGAACACGGTGCTGATGGGGCGCTTCTGCTTTGGCGAGGCAGGCAGCCGGCTTTCGGATTTTCTCCTGGGCTTTGCCGAACTGGGCTGGTACGCCTGGGGCACGGCGACGGTGGCGATCGTGCTGGTCAAGCTTCTTGGTCTTGCCGATGGTTTTACCATCCCGCTGATGGTGCTGTTTGGCCTGGGCTTCAGCATCACCGCAATCATTGGTT
The DNA here is from genome assembly GCF_044900155.1 of Pseudomonas sp. NPDC088890. Lineage (NCBI taxonomy): Bacteria > Pseudomonadati > Pseudomonadota > Gammaproteobacteria > Pseudomonadales > Pseudomonadaceae > Pseudomonas > Pseudomonas sp. NPDC088890. The sequence goes on from NZ_JBJDNG010000002.1 coordinate 214,693, forward strand.
TCAAGGGCCTGGACCTGCTGTCACGGGTGTCGGTGCCCTTGATGTTCGTCCTGCTGGTGGTGTCGATGGTCATCGCCACCCGCGATGCCGGGGGCTTTGCCGGGCTGGCGGCGGTCATGCCGCATGAGGCGATGAGCTTTTCCGCGGCGGTGACCATGGTCTTTGGCACCTTCGCCAGCGGCGCCACCCAGGCCACCAACTGGACGCGGCTGTCGCGCAGCGGGCGGGTGGCAGTGACTGCGAGTGTGGTGAGTTTTCTGCTGGGTAACGGGCTGATGGTGGTCGCGGGGGCCTGGTGTGCGATGGTCTACCAGCAGGCGGATATCGTCGAGGTGATGATCCTTCAGGGCCTGTCGTTCGCGGCGGTGGTGATGCTCTGCCTGAACCTGTGGACCATCCAGGGGCCGACTATCTACAACGTTTCGGCGGCGGCCTGCCATTTGCTGCGCAGCGAGCGTCGGCGCACGGCGACTCTGGTGGCGGCGGCGGTAGGCATCGTGCTGGCGATTGGCGGTATGTACGAGTTGCTCATCCCGTTCCTGGTACTGCTGGGCTCGATCATTCCACCCGTGGGCGGGGTGATCATGGCCGACTTCTGGTATCGCCACCGTGGTCAGTATCCGGCCTTGGCGTCGGTGAGCCTGCCGCGCTACAACCTCAAGGGCTTGTCGGCCTACGCGGTGGGCGCGTTGTTGGCCTATTGCTCGCCGTGGGTTGCGCCACTGGTGGGGATTGGCGCCTCGGCGCTGTGCTACATCCTGCTGCTTGAACTCAGTGGCCGGCGGCGCACCCTGGCGCAGGTCGAGCCGTGAGCCTGGCGCTGGAAGAGATCCTCTCCTTGCCTGGGCTGCAGGACATGGTGGTTCGCGCCGGGGCGCGCAACTTGCAGCGGCGCGTGCGCTGGCCTTATGTGGCGGAGAACGAGGGCATCGCTGAGTGGGTGATGGGCGGCGAGCTGGTGTTCGTCACCGGCATCAACCATCCGCGCGGCGAGGCCAATCTGTTGAGCCTGGTCGAAGACGGCGAGGCGGTTGGCATTGCCGGGATGGTGATCCTCACCGGCGGTACGTTCATCCAGGGTATTCCGCCTGCGGTGATCGCGCGCGCCGAGCAGTTGGGCCTGCCGCTGATCGAGCAGCCCTATGCGCTGAAGATGGTGGTGGTCACTCATTTGATCGGCACGGCGTTGGTGCAGATGAGCCAGGTACGGCGCTCGCGCAACGATATCCTGGGCCAATTGCTGACTGGGGATTACCCAAGCCTGGCCATCGCTCGCCAGCGCGCAGCGCATCTGGAACTGGCGCTGGATATGCCGCGGCGTTTGGTGGCGCTACGCCTGTCAGCGGTCGATGAGTTGTTCGAGCGCCATGGTCCGTCGCACGGTGAGCGTCTCTGGCAAAGCACCCGCCAAGCGCTGGAAGACCATCTTCACGCTTGGTGCCGCAATCGCCCAGGCGCGGTGATGGCGCAGTTGCCAGGTGATCTGTTGGTGCTGTTGTTGGCCGAGGATGGCGACCTGCGCATGGCCTTGGCCGAGTTGCATCGGCAACTGCTGGAAGTGGCTGGGGAGATGGGGCTGTACATGGGGCTGTCGAGCCTCGCCGAGGACTGCGCACATTACCGCCAGGCCCTAAACCAGGCGCGCCAGGCCCTGGAGGTGGCGCAAAACCTGCGCCCAGCCACGGGGCTGTGCGACTTCAGCGAGCTAGGTGTATTGCGCTTGCTGCAGGGTATCGTCGACCGCTCGCTGATCGACGACTTCGTCGCCCAGACCCTCGGCCCGCTGATCACGCCTGGGCGCAAACACCCGTACTCGCTGGTGCATACCCTCGACGCGCTGCTCAAGGAAAACGGCAATGGCCTGAAGGCCGCGCAGCGTCTGGGCTTGCATCGCAACACCATCAACCAACGTATGCAACGTATCGAGCAATTGAGCGGGCAGTCGCTGGACGACCCGCTTTTCCGTATGAATGCTTCGGTCGCTATGCTGATATGGCGCATGACCGAAGCCCAAGGCAAGGAGTAACCCCATGAACATCATCAACGCACGCCTGCGTGGCAAACCCGGCCTGTTTCGGATCGAACTCAATGGCGAGCGCATCGCCGCCATCGAGCCGCAAACCGCGGCGCTGGCGCTGAGCAATGCCGATGACCTGGACGCCCAGCAGAACCTGGTGGTAGCGCCGTTCATCGAGCCGCATATCCACCTCGATGCCACGCTCACCGCCGGTGAGCCGAACTGGAACATGAGCGGCACGCTGTTCGAGGGCATCGAGCGCTGGGCCGAACGCAAAGAGCTCAACACCCACGAAGACACCAAGGCTCGTGCCACCAAGACCATCGGCATGCTGGTCGATCACGGCATCCAGCATGTGCGTACCCACGTCGACGTGACCGACCCCAAGTTGACAGCGCTCAAGGCGATGATCGAGGTGCGCGAAGAAGTCCGTCACCTGATCGATCTGCAGATCGTGGCTTTCCCGCAGGAGGGCATCGAGTCGTACGCCAATGGCCGGGCGCTGATGAGCGAGGCGGTGGCGATGGGCGCCGATGTGGTCGGTGGTATTCCGCACTTTGAGAACACCCGTGACCAGGGCGTGTCGTCGATCAAGTTTCTGATGGACCTGGCCGAGCGCAGCGGCTGCCTGGTGGATGTGCACTGCGACGAGACCGATGACCCGCAGTCGCGCTTTCTCGAAGTATTGGCCGAGGAGGCGCGGGTACGTGGCATGGGCGCGCGGGTCACTGCCAGCCATACCACGGCCATGGGCTCCTACGACAATGCCTACTGCTCCAAGCTGTTTCGTCTGTTGAAGATGAGTGGGATCAACTTTGTTTCCTGCCCGACCGAGAGCATCCACCTGCAGGGGCGTTTCGATACCTATCCCAAGCGCCGTGGCCTGACCCGGGTGGCCGAAATCGACCGGGCGGGGATGAATGTGTGCTTTGGCCAGGACTCGATCGTCGACCCGTGGTATCCGCTAGGCAATGGCAACATCTTGCGCATTCTCGAGGCGGGGCTGCACATCTGCCACATGCTCGGTTATGAAGATTTGCAGCGTGGCCTGGACCTGATTACCGATAACAGTGCCCGCACCCTCAACCTGGGTGAGCGCTATGGCATCGAGGTGGGGCGGCCGGCGAATCTGCTGTTGTTGTCGGCGCCGGATGATTACGAGATGGTTCGCAGCCAAGGGCATGCGTTGGTGTCGGTGCGTGCTGGCAAGGTATTGATGCGCCGCACGCCAGCGCAGGTTCAGCGGTTTGCTTGAGGTGTAGAGGCTGGGGCTGCAAAGCAGCCCCCACAATCTCAAACCTTGCGATTAGACTACGAGGTTTCAAGGCAAAGGCCATCCGTAAATGGACCCGCTTTACCTCATCGCGCTGGGCGCCATCGTTGCCGGCTTTGTCCAAGGCCTCTCCGGTTTCGCCTTCGGCATGGTCGCCATGTCGTTCTGGGCCTGGGGCCTAGAACCGCGTCTGGCCGCGTCGCTGACCGTATTCGGCAGCCTCACCGGCCAACTGATCGCGGTGTTCAGCGTACGCCGCGGTTTCAGCTGGCCGTTGCTGTGGCCGTTCGTACTCGGCGGCCTGGCGGGCATCCCGCTCGGGGTCTGGGTCTTGCCCTATCTGGACATGCTCTGGTTCAAGGCGGTATTTGGCACCTTGCTGGTGCTCTGGTGCCCATTGATGCTGATGGCGCCACGCCTGCCGCGTCTGCAAGGCAACCGCCTGGCCGACGGCGCCGTGGGGATGGTTGGTGGCGCGCTGGGTGGCATCGGTGGCTTCACCGGCACCGTACCGACGCTGTGGTGCACCCTGCGCGGCTTCGACCGCGATACCCAGCGTGCGGTGATCCAGAACTTCAACCTGTCGATGCTGCTGGTGACCATGCTCACCTACCTGGGTACCGGAGTTGTCACGCAACAGATGCTACCCTCGTTTGGCGTGGTGGCCTTGGCGATGGCGCTGCCGGCTTTGTTGGGCACGCGGCTCTACCTGGGGATCAGCGAACAGACCTTCCGCCGGCTGGTGCTGGGCTTGTTGACCTTGTCCGGGGTGGCCATGCTGATTGCGTCGGTACCCGCGCTTGTAGCCCGTTAAGAGCAATTCACAATTGCCCCACAGGCCGATCGGTGGCAGGCTTTGCCGGCGCTTTTGCATCACCCATACTGCGAACAATAAGGAACCGCCAAGGTGAGTTGGGAAAAAGTCGGGAAGTCCCTCGTGGGCCTGTTGGTCGTCGGCGCCTGCGCAGCAGGGCTGTATACCGCCTTCAAGGAAGAACCAGCCCTGCAGGCACGCCTGACCTACGCCTACCTGACCTACCCGAGCCAGTTCAACGAGCGCATCAGCAAGGCCAATGACTTGCTCAAGTACGAGCGCCTGCATGAGCGGATGAGCGATATCAGCAAAGGCCTGCTCGGCCACCAGCAGCTCGACAAACTGGTCGACGTCGCCCAGGAACCCTACCTGCAGCTGTTCGCCAAGCCGTTCGAAGCAGGGCTGGTCGACCATCGCACCGGCTTGCAGATCGAGCTGGAAAATACCAGCGATAGGGCACTCAAGGACGTGCAGATCCGCCTGCCGGCCAAAGGCCTGGTGCAGGTGCGTGACGATGCCGGCAACGATGCGATTCCCCAGGCGGCGACCAATATCATCGACATTCCCAGCATCGCCGGGCGTGCGGCGTGCAAGGTGTGGATCTATTTTGATTCGGATTACTCGCAGATTCGCCAGGGTGGCCTGAGCATCCGCCATGCCGATGGGCTGGCACAGATCAGCACCTACCGCGAATACATAGGCTTGCCCGCAACGGTGGCCAAGTACAGCCAGCTGCTAATGGCACTGCTGGTGGTACTGACCCTGGCGGTGCTTGGCCTGGCCTACACCTGCCTGCGCCGAGAGCGCAGCGCCTCGAGCGCGTCCAGATAACTCACTCGTCGTGCAGCGCCAGGCCCTGGCGCAGTTGTGCAAGCATCGCTGTGCGTAGCTGCGCGGGCGCGTACAGCTGAATCGCCCCGGCGTGGGCCAGCAGCCAGCCCAGCAAGGGGCGATTGTCTTCGACGGTAGCCTCAAGGTGAGCGCTGCCGTCTTCCTGATATTCAAGGCGCATATCCGTAGAAAGCGGCTGTTGTTGCAGGCGCTGGGCCAGTGCTGGGTTGACCCAGGCGCTTAACGCCACCCGCTGTGGCCGGTCGAGGTCGTTTGGTTGCAGCAGCTGCGCCTCGCCCAGGCTCAAGCTCGGTTGCCAGTACCAGCCATAGGGCATGCCTTTGCTGTTGCAGTGTAAAGGGAACAACCCGGCCAGCTCATTCAGATCACGTTCCACCGTACGCTTGCTGGTTGGGTGACCAACCTTGGCCAGCGCCTGTTGCAACTGGGTGGAGCTCAAGCCCGGAGGGTAGTCGGGCAGCAGCCTGAGCAACTGCCACTGACGGGCGATGGTGTGGCGAGTGGGATTGCTGGGCAAAACACGGATCCTTGGCGCAGCGGGTGGCTCGCCTAGCTAGTGGCAATTGGCTATTCCTGCGCAGCATACCTTGGCGCAGGATCGGATCCAAATTTAGTTAGCGCCTTCGCGCAACGGTTGCTGGATGACTTCGTATATTGCAGTTCCCTCGACGACTAGCGTGCCTTGCTCATCCCAGAGTTTTCCTCTGGCATAACGCCTATGTCCTCTGGACATGTATTGGGTACCGACGCCGACGAAGCGCCCAGGAGTGACAGGCACCCGCAGTTGGATATCCAGCCCAGTACAGCGGGCCGCTTGGTCACTGGCGAGCATGGCGAAGACTGCCGGCCCCATGCATTCCTCGATCATCGCCGAGAGCATACCGGCGTGGATAAAGCCCTCTTCGTTGGTCAGGGATGACGTAGCCGTGAACAGCACCTCGGCCTGGCGCTTGACCTTGTGATACAAGATCAGCTGCCAGCCGAGCAGGCTGGCGGCGTGAGGCAACGAATGCTGGCCATCTGTGGTTCTGCAGAACAGCGTGTCCTTGTCCATCAGGTGATGCGCTCCATAGCCGAGGGCATCACCTAGCCTGCAATGGACAGTGGGGCAGGTCTACTGGCAAAAATGCCAGGTGTGCAGCTAGGCCTTACCTGCTTGCAGGCCGGCTCAACTGCGCCACCCATTTGCCCCCGCTATTGCCCTCTTTGAGCTGGCGCAGAGCCTGGGGCAGCTCAGCGAAGTCGAACAGCCGGCGTTGCGGGGTGAGCAGTTGGCCGTCGGCGACGTGTTGCAGCAACTGCTGCGCTGCGGCCCGCAGTGCCTGATGATCGAGCAGGCGGCCGTAGGCGTGAATGCTGTTCAGGGCGACTTCATGCAGTGAAATCGCGCTGCTGAAGGCGGGCAGTGGCGCGGTTTCCTGGCGGTCCTGGATGCATACCAAGTGGCCGTTGTAGCCGAGCAGAGGGGCGAGGCTGGCAGCGTGGGCGCCGCTGACGGTGTCGAACAGCGCATGCAGAGGGCGCTCGCCCAAGGCGCTGTGCAACTGTGCCTGCCACTGGGCGTTGTGGTAGTCGAACACATCGATCACCCCTAGGGCCTTGAGCGCTGCATGGTGCTGCGGGCCGGCAGTGGCCCATACGCGCAAGCCGCGTTGGACGGCCAGTTGCGCGAGATAGAACCCAACCGCGCCACCGGCGCCAATTACCAGCACATCGCTTGAGGCGCCTGGGGGGACCTTGGCCAGTGCCTGCCAGGCAGTGATGGCGGGGCAGGGCACGGCGGCAGCGACGCTGTCATCAATAGTGGCTGGCAATTGCATGAGCAAGTAGGCGTCGACCAGGCAGTACTCGGCGAAGCTGCCATCGCGTGAGAGCGACTGGTGATAGGCGACGCGGGTGCCGAGCGGAATGTCCACGCCAGCGCCGACGGCTGCGACGACGCCAACCCCGTCAACCCCGGGCACGGTGCCCTGGTGCCAGTCGGGGTGGCCCCATTCGCAGATCTTCCAGTCCACCGGGTTGAGGCCGATGGCGCGGTTGGCCACCAGCACTTCGCCGGGGCCAGGTTGCGCCAAGGGTTTGCTGATCAGTTGCAGGCCATCGAGGCCAGCGCCTGGGGTCCAGCCCCAGGCTTGGTAGGTGTTGGACATGAGGGAGTCCTCGGGTTTAGGGCGTGTGGTTGTGTAGGGTAGTGCTGGCCTCTTCGCGGGCAAGCCCGCACCCACAGGTATTGCACCCACCTGTGGGTGCGGGCTTGCCCGCGAAGAGGCCGGATCTGTCCCGAATCACTATCAGGCTGTCTGCAACGTTGGGTAATCAGTCAGCCCTTGGGCATCCCCCCCAAACAGGGTGGCGCGTTCATGCTCGGCCAGCGGCGCATGCTGGCGCAGGCGCTCGGGCAGGTCGGGGTTGGCCACGAACGGCCGGCCAAAACCGATCAAGTCAGCCCAGCCCGCTTGTAGCGCCTCACGCGCACGCTCGCCAGTGTATTTGCCGGCATACACCATCACCCCTGGGAACAACTCGCGCAGTTGTTGCTTGAAGGTCACCGGCATGTCTGGCGCATCATCCCAGTCGGCCTCGGCGATATGCAGGTAACCAATACCGATCTCGCCCAGCCGCTTGGCGGCTGCGGTGTACGTGGTGACTGGGTCTGCATCGACACAGCCATTGAGGGTCGTCAGCGGCGCCAGGCGTACGCCGACCCGGCTGCGCTCGCCAGTGCCATCGACCAACGCGCGGGTCACTTGATCGAGAAAGCGCAGGCGGTTTTCCAGCGAACCGCCATAGCCATCGGTGCGGTTGTTGGCCTCAGAGTCGAGGAACTGGTTGACCAGGTAGCCATTGGCGGCATGCAGCTCGACGCCATCGAAGCCAGCTGCCATGGCATTGCGCGCGGCCTGGCGATACTGCTCGACAATTTGCCCGATCTCCTCTTCAGCCAGTGCTCGCGGCTGCGATGCCTGGACAAAGCCTGGGCTGCCATCGGGGTTGTCGATGAACACATTGACCCCGACCGCCTGCACCGCCGAGGACGACACTGGCGCCTGGCCGCCGAGCAAGCTGCTGTGGCTCAAGCGACCGACATGCCACAGCTGGGCAAAGATCCGCCCGCCTGCGGCATGCACTGCTTCGGTAACCAGCCGCCAGCCGTCGATCTGCTGCTGGCTGTAGATGCCTGGCGTGCGCGCATAGCCCTTGCCCAATGGCGAGATCCAGGTGCCTTCGCTGACGATCAAACCGGCGCTGGCGCGCTGGGCGTAGTACTCGGCCATCAGCGCCGTGGGCACGTCACCCGGTTGCGCGGCGCGTGAGCGGGTCATCGGCGGCATAAGAATGCGGTTGGGCAACTGCAGGCCACCCAGTGGCAGGGGTTGGAACAGCGGGTCGTTGCGCATGGCGGTCTCCGGGGAAAGTCGATGGGGTGATTCTCGGCAGCGGCGCAGCAGGGAAACAGCCGCCGTGAGGACAATCACTTTTGCCGCCACGGCACGAGTGGGCGCGCGGTGTCGCTTATGCAGTTGCGCGAGCCATTCGTGCTCGGCGCACAAAATTGATTTCTGCGCGCCGCTATTTTTCTCCGGCAGCCATTTGCCAAGAATCCGCCTCACTTTCCGCTCACCGAGGCATCTTCCATGACCGTTATCAAGCACGCCCTGCTCCTGCTCGCCACCCTGGCCAGCCTGTCGTCGGCCCTGGCTGTCCAGGCCGAAGAGTCGTCAGCGTTCGTCGAGCGCACGCAAACACTCAGCGCCCGCGCCCTGAAAAACTGATGCTGTTCTGCATGGAATCCATCCATATGAAACTCTCCAGAAGTGGCGCAGCCGCAGCGTTCGCCTTGACCCTGGCCGCCGTGCTGGTCGGCTGCGGCCCGCAGGCCGAGCACAGCGCACCGGCCCTGCCAAGCGTAGTGATCAGCCAGCCCTTGAAATCCACCGTCAGTGACTGGGACAGCTTCACCGGCCGCTTCGAAGCCACCGATTCGGTCGAGGTGCGCTCGCGGGTCAGTGGCTACCTGGAAAAGGTAGCCTTTACCGATGGCGCGATCGTCAAGAAGGGCGACCTGCTGTTCGTCATCGACTCGCGCAGCTTCCAGGCTGCCGTCACCCAAGCGCAGGGCCAACTGGCCCAGGCCCGTTCGCGGTTGTCGCTGGCCGAGCAGGAGTATGCCCGGGCCAGGCTGCTGATCAATTCCAAGACCATCGCCCAGAGCCTTTACGACCAACGCCTGCAAGCGCGCGACGCGGCCAAGGCCGAAGTGCTCAGCGCCGAAGGGGTGTTGGCCAATGCGCGCCTGGAACTGGAGTTCACGCGCATCACTGCGCCCATGAGCGGGCGCATCAGCCGCAAGCTGATCAGCGAAGGCAACCTGGTCAATGGCGGCAGCAGTGGCGCGACCTTGCTGACCACCATCGTCTCGCTCGACCCGATCGACATCTATTTCGACATCGACGAGCAGAGCTACCTCAAGTACCGCCGCCAGTCCTCCGGCAACCTCACCGGCAGCCAGGTACGTATCGCCTTGCCGGGTGAGGCCCAGCCCTCGCTGAGCGGGCGCATGGACTTCATCGACAACCGCCTCGACCCTTCCACCGGCACCCTGCGTCAGCGGGCGCGGGTGAGCAATCCCGAGCTGGCCTTGAGCCCGGGCCAGTTCGGCCGCGTGCAGTTTTCCGCACGCCCTGCCTATGAGGCGTTGCTGGTGCCGGACACTGCAGTCGGCGTGGATGCCACGCGCAAGGTGCTGCACGTGCTCAATGCGCAGAACCGGGTCGAGCTGCGCCCGGTGCAGCTGGGCAAGCTGCATGACGGCTTGCGCGAAGTGATCAGCGGTTTGCAGGCGCAGGAGCGGGTCATCGTCGATGGCCTGCAGCGGGTACGCGCAGGCGACAGCGCCGTTGGCGAGCCGCGCAGCCTGAGCCGGGTGGCCAGTGCCAACCCAACGGGGGAGGCGCCACTATGAACCTGGGACGCACGTCGATCGACCAGCCGGTGCTGGCCATCGTCCTTTCGGTGGTGATGCTGATCGTGGGTGGCTTGGCCTACCTGGTGTTGCCGACCTCCGAGTACCCCGACATCGCACCGCCGACGGTGGTGGTCCAGGCGACCTATCCGGGCGCCTCGGCGCAGACCGTGGCCCAGACCCTGGCGATCCCGTTGGAGCAGGAGGTCAACGGTGTCGAGGACATGCTCTACATGTACAGCCAGGCGACCTCCGATGGCAGCCTCAACCTGACCGTGACCTTCAAGAGCGGCACCGATGTCGACAAGGCCCAGGTGCTGGTGCAAAACCGCGTCGCCCTGGCCACGCCACGGCTTCCGGAACCGGTGCAGCGCAGCGGCGTTTCGGTGCGCAAGTCGTCGCCGACCCAGCTGTCGACCATCTTCATCTCTTCACCCAAGGGCACTCACGATCAGCTGTACGTGTCGAACTTCGCCATTCGTACAGTGGCCGACACGCTCAAGCGTATCGATGGGGTAGGGGATATCAACCCGCTGGGGGCCCGCGAATATTCGATGCGCATCTGGCTGGACCCGGAGCGGGTCGCTGCGTTCAACCTGACCCCAGGTGACATCATTGCGGCGGTACGCGCACAAAACACTCAGGTGGCCGGTGGGGTGATCGCTCAACCTCCGGTAGCGTCCCAGGCGTTCCAGCCGAACTTGATCTTCGAAGGTCGTCTCAAAGAGCCGGCAGACTTTGACAACATCGTGCTCAAGTCGGGTGAGGCGGGACGTCTGGTGCGCCTCAAAGATGTTGCCCGCACTGAAATCGCCGGTCTTGCCTACGTCAACAACACCTACTACCTGCGCCATCCTGCGATTGGCTTGCAAGTGTTGCAGCGCCCCGGCGCCAACGCCTTGGCGACCATGCAAGTGGTCGAGCAGACCATGGCGCAGCTGAGCCAGGAGTTCCCTGAAGGCATCGAGTACAGCATCGGTTACAACCCCACCGCGTTCATCGCCGACAGCATTGGCGAGTTGGGCAAGACCATCTATGAGGCGGTGATCCTGGTAGTGCTGGTGGTGCTGTTGTTCCTCCAGGGCTGGCGGCCATCGATCATCCCGATCCTGGCAATCCCGGTATCGCTGGTGGGCACTTTTGCGGTCATGGCGATGCTTGGCTATTCGATCAACAACCTGACCCTGTTCGGCCTGGTACTGGCGGTGGGGATCGTGGTCGACAACGCCATCGTCGTGGTGGAGAACGTCGAGCGGCATCTGGCCGAGGGCAAGGGCCCGCGTGAGGCGACTATCCTGACCATGCAGGAAATCGGCGGCGCGCTGGTGGCGATCACCCTGGTGCTGTGTGCGGTGTTCATCCCCACCGCGTTCATCCCGGGGATCTCCGGTGAGTTCTTCCGCCAGTTCGGGGTGACCATCGCGGTGGCCACGGCGATCTCGCTGTTCAACTCGCTTACCCTGTCGCCGGCATTGGCAGCGATGATCCTGCGTCGCCATGGCGGCCATGCGCCGCTGCGCCGTGGTGTGCTTGGCGTGCCGCAGCGCGCTGCCGAGGCGTTCAACCGTGGCTTTGCCCGGTTGTCTGATGGCTATGCCCGCAGTGTACGCGGCCTGGTGGCGAAGACGCCGTTGATGCTGGCGCTGTACGCGGCACTGATCGCCGCCACCGGCTACCTGCTGGTGAGCACGCCCAAGGGCTTCATCCCGGCGCAGGACCGAGGCTACCTGGTGGTGATCGTGCAACTGCCCGATGGCGCCTCGCTGGAGCGCACCAACGCCATTTCTCAACAGATCGAAGCGATTGCCCTGCAGGTGCCGGGTGTCGACCGGGTGCCGACCTTCTCCGGTTTCTCGATGGTCACCGGGACCAATTCGTCGAATTCGGCGGGCCTGGCGCCGGTGTTCGAGCCTTGGTCCCAGCGCAAGCTGCACGGGCTGACTGCAGACAAGATCGCCGTCGACCTGCGCGAGCGGCTCAAGGCCGTCAGTGGTGCCTCGGTGATTGTCGCCACGCCGCCGCCGGTACAAGGGCTGGGCAGCACCGGCGGGTTCTCCCTGCGTCTGCAAGACCGCGCTGGGCTGGGCAGCGAGGCGCTGGCCAAGGCCACCGCCGAGCTGATCGCTGCGGCCAACGCTACGCCGGGCATGACCGGGGTGTACTCGCCGTTCTCGGCCAGCACGCCGCAGGTGTTCGTCGAACTCGACCGCGAGCGCGCCGAGATGCTGGGGGTGCCGAGCAGCCAGATCAACCAGGCCATCGAGACCTACTTTGGCTCGACCTACATCAATGACTTCAACCTGGTCGGGCGTACCTATCGGGTCACTGCCCAGGCTGACTTGCCGTATCGGGTCAGCCCTGAGGACCTGGCGCGGGTCAAGGTGCGCAACGAGGCTGGGCAGATGGTGCCGTTGGCCAGCGTAACCCAACTGCACGAAGCCCTCGGCGTCGAGCGCTTCCCACGTTACAACCTGTTTCCGACTGCTGAGATCAACGGCGACACCTTGCCGGGCCTGGGCTCGGACTACGCCATCCAGACCATGCAACGGTTGGCAGGCGAGCATCTGCCGGCGGGTATCAGCTATCAATGGACCGACCTCAGCTACCAGCAGACCACCGCTGGCAACATGGGCCTTTTGGTCTTCCCGCTGTGTGTGGTGTTCGTTTATCTGGTGTTGGCGGCGCAGTACGGCAGCTGGAGCCTGCCCCTGGCCATCCTGTTGATCGTGCCGATGTGTCTGTTGGCGGCGGCCGGTGGCGTGCGCCTGATGGGCCTGGATATCAACATCCTCACCCAGATCGGCTTCATCGTGCTGGTGGGCTTGGCAGCGAAGAACGCCATCCTCATCGTCGAAGTCGCCCGCCAGTTGGAGCAGCAAGGGCAGGCCATCGTTACCGCCGTGGTCGAGGCCTGTCGCTTGCGCTTGCGGCCAATCCTGATGACCTCGCTGGCGTTCATCCTCGGTGTGCTGCCGCTGGTGCTGTCTGAAGGCGCCGGTTCTGAAATGCGTCTGGCGGTGGGCTCGGCGGTGTTCTTCGGGATGATCGGCGTGACCTTGTTCGGCCTGCTGTTCACCCCAGTCTTCTATGTGCTGATTCGCCGCCTGGCCGGTGGCGAGCAGCGGCTTTCGGCGCAGCCTGCGGCTGCTGAACAGGACATCCAGCCATGAATACTCGTTTTCGTTTTCCCCTGCTGGCTTTCACTGCGGCGCTGCTTGGCGGCTGTGCCGCGCCGAGCTTGCCGCCGGACAGCGCCGCGCCGCCCGCGCAGTACACCAATGCCCCGTCCACGGCGCCGCTGACGATCACCACACAGTGGTGGCGTGGCTACCATGACCCGCTACTCGACCGCTTGGTGCAGCGCGCTATGGACGACAACCTCGATGTGCAGATTGCCTTGGCGCGCATCGATGCGGCGCGCGCCTTGCGTCAGGTCAGCGCCTCGGCTGGTAGCCCGAATCTGGACCTCGGTGCCAGCGCGGCTCGCCAGCGCACCTCGGCCTACCAGACTGGTTTTAGCGACGCGGTGATCGATGAGCCGGTGTCGCTGGGGGTGGGCGCCAGTTGGGAACTCGACTTGTTTGGACGCATCCGCGAAGGTGTGCGGGCCGCCGATGCCGAAATGGTTGCCAGCGAGGAGCAGGCGCGCGCGGTGCGCGTCGCCTTGGTGGGCGATGTGGTCCAGGCCTATGCCCAGGCGCGTGGCCTGGAGCAACGCCTGGCCATCGTTCGACAGAGCGCGCAGAGCCAGGCTGAGACCTCGCAGTTGAGTGAGCAGTTGTATGCAGCCGGCAGCAGCCCGCAAGCTGATGTGCTGCGCGCGCGGGCCCAGGCTGATAGCACTGCGGCGCGGGTGCCGGCGTTGCAACTGGAGTGGCAGCGTGCTGTGCATCGGCTTTCGGTGCTGCTGGCCATGCCCAGTGCCGAGTTGTATGGGCAGATGCAGCAAAGCCCGGTCAGCGTGCGCGAAGTGGCCGTGCAAGACGCCGGTACCCCGGCCGATCTGCTGCGCCAGCGACCGGATGTGAAAGCGGCGGAGGCCCGGGTAATTGCCGCCTATGCCCGAGTGGGCGTGGCCAAAGCCGAGCTGATGCCGCGCTTGAGCCTGTCGGCGGCAATAGGGTCTTTGATCAACGGCATGAGTGCTGCCAACCTGGCCAGTTCGACCTTCTGGCTGGCAGGGGTGAATGCCAGTGCGCCGTTGTTCGATGGCGGTCGGCGCAAAGCTCAGGTGGCGCTGCGGGATGCCGAGGCGCGCGAGGCGTTGCTGGCGTATCGGCGCACGGTACTGGTGGCAGTGGCGCAGGTGGAGTCGGCGTTGGCGGCGGCGCAGCGCAATGCTGAGCGTCAGGTGTTGCTCGCACGCTCAGCCGAGCAGGCGGGCTCGGCGCTGGAGCAGATTCGCCGGTCTTGGCAGGCAGGCGAGGCGCCATTGCTCGATGTACTGGAGGCCCAGCGTAGTCAGCTCAGCGCACAGAATGCGCTGGCAATGGTGCGCACCGCGCAGTGGCAGAACCAGGCCTTGTTGGTAAGTGCGCTGGGTGGGTAAGGCTTCAGGCCAGCGGTGGATGCTTCGCAGGCAAGCCCGCTCTCACAGGTATCGCATTGATTTCAGGCCGGCGTTGAGTCAGTACTGACTCAACGCAAATACTGCGAACGACTCGGACCCTGTGGGAGCGGGCTTGCCCGCGAAGAGGCCAGTAGGTTTAGAGCAAGGGGTTGCTTCAAACTTGATCGATCGGCACCCCGTGGTTGTTCTTCCACATCAGCACCACTGCACTGGCAATCACCGCCACCACAATCAGGTAGACATTGAACATCCAGCCGATCTGCTGCGAATACAACCAGGTGGTCAGGTATGAGGCGGTCCCGCCAAACACGGCCACCCCCAAGGAAATGCACACCCCAAACATCCGCGTGCGATAGCGCGTCGGAATCTGCTCGGAGATCGATGCCGGCTTGCAGCCGGTGATGAACGCCACCAGCATCAACCCGGCTGTCTGCGCCACCATCAGTGTCCATGGCTCGCTAGAGATCATGCCCCACAGCGGGAACAGCGTCGCGGCAATGCCCAGCAGCGAGATCAGCGCGCAGACCTTGCGCCCCCAGTGGTCCGACAGCCAGCCACACACCGGCAGGAAGGCCAGGTAGATCACCTGGGCAACGCAACTCATCATGAACGCACTGTGCGGATCCATGCCCTTGACGGTCATGGCGTAGATCGACGCCGAGGTCACCCAGGTGTAGTAGGTCAGGGTGGCTCCGGCTTCATAGAGGAACAAGCGCACGCCATGTTGCACGACCTGGCCGCGGCTCCAAGGCGCCTGCAGCGAATGGTGGCTGGCACTTGGGCTGTGCTCGCTCTCCATCATGTTGCGCCGCAGCCACAGGGCGACCACGGCCAGCACACCTCCTGTGGCGAACGGGATACGCCAGCCCCATTGCTGCATTTCTTCGACGCTGAGCACCGAGGTCAGCAGGGCCATGTAGAAGGTCGCCAGCAACGAGCCGCTGCCGACGGCGAAAAACACTGTGCTCGACCATAGCCCCCGGCGTTTCGGCGGGGCAATTTCGGCGATATAGGCGTAGGAGGTGGTGGTCTCGCCGCCATGGGCGAAGCCCTGGATCAGCCGCGCACCCAGCAGCAAGGCCGAGGCCCAGCTGCCAATGGCTTCATAGGAGGGGATAAAGGCGATCAGCAGGCTGGCGCCGGCCATCAGCAGCATGGTGCTGAGCAGCACGGTGCGCCGGCCGAGGCGGTCGGCGAGGATGCCGAAGACGATGCCGCCCAAGGGGCGCAGCAAAAAGCCTGCGGCGAACACGGCAAGGGTGGCCAGTAGCGCGGAGGTGGGGTTGCTTTTGTCGAACAGGGCGGCGGCGATGTACACCGAGGCGACGGTGTAGAGGGTCCAGTCGAACCACTCCAGCAGGTTGCCGACGCCAGTGGCGAGCAAGGATTTGCGGCGCAGGTTGACAGCGCCTGGCGTGGCCTGGGCCACGCTGCCGGGCAGGGTCTCGGTCATATTGTTCATTGTTGGCTCCGAGCGAAAGGGGCGGACAGCGCCAGGGCTGGCGCTGCCCGTACAGCGGCGGACGTCAGCTCGCCAGGTGCGCGAGCGCCACTTCCTCGATGCCAGCGGCGTCGAGCTTGTAGTGCTGGTAGAGGTGGGTCGGTGGTGCGATCAGGCTGTACTCGTCATAGATCCCATGGCGCTTGAGCTTGATCCCGACACCCTCGTCGGCCAGCACCTCGGCCACGGCCGCGCCCAGGCCGCCGAGCACGTTGTGCTCCTCGACCGTCATCATCCGCTTGCTGCGCGCGGCGGCCTGCAGGATCGCCTCACGGTCGATCGGCTTGATCGACGCCATGTCGATCACACCCACCGAACGGCCCTCGGCATTGAGCTTGCGCGCAGCGGCCAACGCCGGATGCACGGTGATGCCGCAGGCAATGATGGTCAGCTCTTCGCCCTGCACAAGCTCGGTGGCCTTGCCGAATTCGAAGCTGGCGCCGTTCTCGTAGATGATCGGGTCGCGACCACGACCGATACGGAAGTACACCGGTTTGTCGTAGCTGGCCGAGGCCTTGATCGCTGCGGCCAGTTGCGGCCCGTCGGAGGGCGAAACCACTGCCAGGTCGGCGATCGAGCGCATGGTGGCGATGTCTTCGGTGGCGTGGTGCGAGGTGCCGTAGAAGCCCAGCGAGATCCCGGTGTGGTGGCCGATCAGGCGCACCGGCTGCGCCGAGTAGGCGACGTCCATGCGGATCTGTTCGCAGCACAGCAGGCCGAGGAACGAGGCGAAGGTCGCCACGAACGGCATCACCCCACAGGTGGCCAGGCCGGCGGCGGCGGTGACCATGTTCTGCTCGGAAATGCCGAACTGGATGTAGCGATCCGGGAATGCCGTGGCGAACTTGTTCAGGCCGTTGGAATACTGCAGGTCGGCGGAGCCTGCCATCACCGGATGACCCTCGCGGGTCAACTCGATCAGGGCATCGGAGAGGTAGGAAAGCCCTGGGTTCATGGCGTTCAGGCCACGGTATTGCCAGGAGTTGGGGGACAGGGGGGCGCTCATGGTTCAGATCTCCTTGGCTTCGATTTCAGCGATGGCGCGTTTGGCGTCTTCAGGGTCCAGGTAACCCAGGTGCCAGCCCGGCTCGGTTTCCATGTAAGAAACCCCTTTGCCCTTGACGGTCTTGGCGATGATGCAGACCGGCTTGTCGCGGTTTTCGTCGGCCTTGACCTTGCGCAGGGTGGTGGTCACCTCGGTGATGTCGTGGCCGTCGATCACGTGCACCTCCCAGCCGAAGGCGCGCCATTTCTCATCCAGCGGCTCGACGCCGATGACATCGTCAACGCTGCCGTCGAGCTGGAAGCCGTTGCGATCGACAATCGCGATCAGTCGGCTGGCCTTGTGATGGGCTGCGCCCATGGCCGCTTCCCAGACCTGGCCTTCCTGCATTTCGCCGTCGCCGAGCATGACGAACACGTCATATTCATGGCCGGTGAAGCGCTGGGCCAGGCACATGCCCAAGCCGCCGGACAGGGCATGGCCGATGGAGCCGGACGAGAAGTCGATACCGGGTACTTTGCGCATATCAGGGTGATCGCCCAGAGGGCTACCCAGGCGTGTGTAGTCATCCAGCCATTGCTTGGGGAAGATGCCGAGGTCGGCCAGAATCGGAAATTGGCCGACGGCAGCATGGCCCTTGCCCATCAGGAAGCGGTCACGGCCAGCCCAGTTCGGCTCTTCTGGGCGCAGGTTCAGTACGTCGTAGTAAAGGGCGGAGAACAGCTCGGCGGCGGAGAACACCGAGGTGTAGTGGCCAGTCTTGGCGATCTCGATCAGGCGGATGGTTTCCAGACGGACGAATTTCGCCCGGTCGCGCAGGTGGGCGACGGTCTCGGCGCTAGGCACGAAATCGCTGGCTTTCCAGGCCTCGAGGGTTTTACGGGGTGTAGCCATCTCTACCTCCAAATGCAGGCATCGCAGGGTGGGTGTTGCCGGGGAAATTCAGCGGGTCAAAGATTCGAGCGCGCGCATGGCCTCGATCAGTTCATCACTGGTTAGGGGGTGGCCGTTGGCGCGCAGGAAATTGCGCGCGTGGGGCGCTTGCAGGGTCGGCTCGGCAACCTGCAGCAGGGTCGCTTGATCGAGCACATCGACGCCCAAATCGACCAAGTTGCAGGGCAGGCCGATGCGTCGGTAGAAGGCCAGCAGCTCAGCCATGAACGCCGCTTCGCGGTCCTCAAGCACAAGTTGCACCAGCAGGCCGTAGGCAACCTGCCAGCCGTGCACCTGGTCGCGCGCGCCAGGGATCTTCGACAGGCCGCGAGTCATTGCGTGGGCGATCGACAGGCCGCCACTCTCAAAGCCCAGGCCGCTCATCAGCAGCACGGCCTCGATCAGGCGTTCGAACGATTCGTTGACTTCGCCGCTGCCAGCCAGCGCCAGACCGTCTTCAGCGTGCGCGCGCAGCACCTGGTAGCACTCGCGGGCCAGGGTTACGCCGGCCAGCGAAGGGCGGGCGCCGAACATATTGACGCCGCCAGCCTTAAGGCACTGTTCGGCTTCGAACTTCTTGGTCAGGGCATCGGCGATGCCCGCCAGCAGGAACGGGCGGGGGGCTTGGGCGATCAGGCGGGTATCGACCAGCACATAGCGTGGGCTGCTCAGCAGGTGGCCGACTTCGCTGAGCTGATGATGCTCGTCGTAGACGACGAAGTTCTTCGAGGTCGGCGCATCGTTGGAGGCCACGGTGGGCATGCTGATCAGGGCGGCGCCGGAGGAGTGAGCCAGGGCTTTGCCGGCGTCGATCGACTTGCCGCCACCGACTGCCAGGATCATGTCGAAGGCAAACCGCGCGGCGGACTGGCGCAGGGCGGCGATGCCCTGGGCGGTGATCTCACCATCGAAGGTGATGTAGTGCAGTTGGACGTCGGCGCGGGCGCAGGTGGCGTCCAGACGCTGCTTGACCAGGCCGATGACGAAACTGTCGATGACCACCACGGCGCTGCGGCCGCAATGGGCCAGGTATTGGCCTGCCTCATCAAGTACACCAGGGCCTTGCACGTAGCGCCCGGGCGATCCGAATACCAGATTCATACGGCACCTCTTTGTGACTGCTTGTTGTTGTTATGCGAGACCCGCGAGGATCTCGGTCATGTATGATGCATCATATATCATGCGTTTTGGCCGTCAAGCGACTTCAGCTGGCAGTGACGGCCGTAGGTCAGTTCAGTGGTGAATCAGGCGATCGAATAACCACCGTCGACGGCCAGGGTGGTGCCGGTGATGTAGCGAGCGTTGGCCGAGACCAGGAAGGCGATGGCGTTGGCCACGTCTTCAGGCTGGCCCCAGGCCTGCATTGGAATGCGTGACAGGATGCTGGCTGAGCGGCTCGGGTCTTCGTAGGCGCGGCGTGATAGCTGGGTCACAATCCAGCCTGGTGCCACGGCATTCGAGCGCACCCCGTCGCCCGCCCAGGCCACGGCCTGGCAGCGGGTGAGTTCAGCGATGGCCGCTTTGCTCGAGGCATAGGCCGGGGTCTTGGCTGAGCCGAAGATGCCCCACATCGAGGCGAAATTGACCACCGCGCCGCGAGCCAGCTTGAGCGCGGGCAGGGCGGCGTTGCTGATGCGCATGACGGCGGTGAGGTTGACCTCGAGCACGCGGCTGAAACCGTCCAGTTGCCATTCACGGCTGTGGTCGATGACGCCGGCGGCATTGATCAGCGCATCGATACGTTCGAAACGGCTGAAGAAATCGTTGACGGCGGCGTCGCTGGTGACATCCAGCTCCTGGTAGTGAATACCTGCAATCGATTGCTCAGGTTCGCCCAGGCCCAGGGTATGCACCTGGTAACCGTCGGCGAGCAGGCGCTGGGCAGTGGCCAGGCCGATGCCTGAGCCGCCACCGGTGATGATTGCGATCTTGGTCATGTAGTGCTCCGTTATAGAGGTTTTTGTGTAGGGGCAAGCCAGCGGGTTTCGACTGGGCATTAGTGGCCGAACAGAAAATCAGCCAACAACTCAACCTGCCCGGTGAGCATGTGTACGCCCTTGTGAATCTGGCAGCCACGCACCTGAGCGGCCTCGAGCAACGCGCTGACATCAGGGTTCATCACCACTTCGCCGACCAGCGTGCCCGGATCGAGCGTTTCCACCGGCAGCGGCAACGGGTCATTGGCCTTCAGCCCCAAGGCGGTGGCATTGATCACCACATCGAAGCCACGCCCATCGGCGGCACCGGCTGCCACCTGACGACCAGGCACCAGGCCTTGCAGCTGGATCGCCAGCTCCTGGGCCTTGGCCGCGGAGCGATTGCTGATCACCAACTGCGCCAACGGCTCGGCCAGCAGGGCGTGGGCTATCCCCGTGGCGGCGCCACCGGCGCCAAGCAGCAGCACGCGTTTGCCGGCCAGGCTGTGGCCTTGGTTTTTCAGGCCACGGACAAACCCTTCGCCATCGAACATCCGCCCAGTGAAGCGCCCATCGGCTAAACGGCGGGCGACGTTGCACACCTTGAGCAACTGCGCTGTGCCCTGGAGTTCATCACACAGATGAGCGACTTCGATCTTGTGCGGCACGGTGACGATCACCCCGGCGAGGTTCTCGATCCCGCGCAGGCCTTGCCAGGCTGAGGCCAGGTTGGCGGGTGAAACCTCCCAAGGCACCAGCACGCCGTCATGGCCCAGGCGTTCAAGCAGCGGGTTGAAGAAGGACGGCGTGCGCAAATGCTTGGCCGGGTAGGTCAGGTGGACCACGACCCGGGTGGTGCCGGTGATTGGCATGGCTGCTTCCTTTTGCGGACAGGTTCAGGGAATACACGTCTATTAATGCATCATATATCTTTTGTTTAGCATAGCGTCTCAAGCAAAAGTGTTTTGCCTTGAAGTCAAAGGATCGCGCTTGGTACGTAAAAAATAAATATGATATATCATGTTTTCACTTGGCCCCCAGCCGGTGAGCGTCCTGATAGCAAGAACAACAAAAGCCTAAGAAAAGGCAAGGATGAACCCATGCAAGCAGTGCGTTGTGCGTTGCCGCTCGAACGTGGCGGGAGGTGCGAATGACCCAGATCTTCGCCGCACCCGGCCGCTACATTCAGGGCTACAAAGAGCTTGAACGCCTCTACCGGCATATCGCCTGGTTTGGCCAACGCTTTCTGATCATCACCAGCCAGGGCCGTCTGGATAGCCTCAAACAGACCCTGGCCATCAGCTTCGATCAACCCGACCTGAGCCTTCACTACGCCATGTTCGATGGCGAAGTCACCCGCGCCGAGGTCCAGCGCTTGGTTGCGTTGCAGCACAGCCTGGGCTGCGATGGGGTGATTGGCGTGGGCGGCGGCAAGGTGCTCGACGCCGCCAAGGCAGTGGCACAGCAAGCGCGCCTGCCGCTGTGCATCGTGCCCACCGTGGTCTCCAACGACGCCCCCACCAGCGCCTTGTCGGTGCTGTATCACCCAGATGGCAGTTTCGATGACGTGCTGTTTCATGAGCGCAGCCCGGATGTAGTGGTGGTCGACACCTGGGTGATCGCTCAGGCGCCGGTGCGCTTGTTGGTTGCTGGCATCGGCGACGCCTTGGCTACCTATTACGAAGCGCGTACCTGCGTGCAAGGTGACAACGACAACTTCCTCGGCCTGGCCGGTGGCGGATTGCAGTCGAGCGAGGGCGGCGGCAAACCCACCCTCACCTCGATGGCGATTGCCCAGCTGTGCCACCAGGTGCTCCAGGCCGACGCCGTGCAAGCGGTCATGGCCTGTTCCCGGCAGATCGTCACCAAGGCGCTCAATCGGGTGATCGAGGCCAATGCGTTGATGAGCGGCATTGGCTTTGAGAGCAACGGCGTGGCTACTGCCCATGCGGTGTATTGCGGATTCAGCGTGCTGGGTGCGCGCGCCACGGCCTACCACGGGGAGTACGTCGCCTTCGGCACCCTGGTGATGCTGCTTCTGGAAGGCGCACCGGCCAGCGAGTTGGATCAATTGCTGGGGCTGTGTCTGGCGATCGGCCTGCCGGTGTGTTTTGCCGATCTGGGCCTGGCCGACCTCAGCGAAGAGGAGTTGCAGCAAGTGGTCCAAATCGCCGCATCGCCGCAGCAGACCAGCCGGGTAGAGCCGTTCGAAGTCACCGCTTGGGAAATGCGCGCGGCGCTGATCGCCGCCAGCGACCTGGGCGAATTCTACAAAAAAGGCGGATCGATCCTGAGCACATCGGGTGCTCGGGATCTGCCATCGGCCATTAGCAGAGGTGAGTAGATGAAAGCATTTCAGGCAAGCCTGCCGGTCAAACTGGATTTTGAGGTCGGGGCGATCCGCCGCATGGGCGAAAAGGTAGCCCCCTATGGCAACAAGGTGCTGCTGATGGTCGACCCGTTCCTGCAAGGCAGCGAGCTGGTCGCCCAGGTGCTGGGCAGTTTTGCCGAGCGGGGTATCAGCGCAGTGGAGTTCTACGACATCGTGCCCAACCCACGGCACACCACCATCGACCGTGCAGTGACGCTGGTGCGTGACAGTGGCTGCCAGGTGGTGGTGGCGATTGGCGGCGGCAGTGCGATCGACTCGGCCAAGGCGGTGGCTTTCGTCGCCGTGCATGGCGGCAGTTGCTGGGACTACACCGAGCGCCTCGGTGAGCCGGTGACCCGTCCGCAGACACGCGGCCTGCCGTTGCTGGTAGTGCCGACGACTTCCGGCACCGGCACCGAGGCAACGCCGTTTGCCGTCATCAACAACCCAGCGCTGGGCCTCAAGTGTGCCATCGTCAATCCGCACATCTATCCGGATGTGGCCTTGATCGACCCGCAGATTCTGGTATCCAAGCCGCCGCGGCTAACCGCGCTGACCGCGGTCGATACCTTCTGCCATGCCCTTGAGGCCTATATCAGCATCCACGCCACGCCCTGGGTGGAGATGGTCGCGCTGGAGGCGATTCGCCTGTTCGCGGCCAATGCTCTGCGCTGTGTCGAACAGGGTGATGATCTGGAGGCGCGGGCGCGCATGGCCTTTGCCTCGACCTTAGGCGGCATGGCCATCGCGGGCGCTGGGGTTACCGTGTCGCACGCGCTCGGCCAGCCACTGGGGGCGATGACCGATGCCCCGCATGGCGGCACGGTAGCGGCCAGCACCGCGCAGGTGATCCGCTGGACCTTGCCGGTGGCCGCCGACAAGTTCGCCCGCGTGGCCGAAATTCTTGACCCCAGCACCCATACCCTGGCCGAGGGCCTGCGTGCAGCTCGGTTGCCGGAGATTGTCAGCGCTCACTTCGCTCGCCTGGGCGTGCGCGACACTTTCGGCAGCTATGGCCTCAAGCCCGAGCAGGTCGATGAGTTTGCCCAAGTGGTTTGGACCAGTTTCAACCAGGACCTGGCGTGCCACCCGAAACCGATTCGTGACCAGCAGGAGGTGGCCGAGATCGTCAGGCAGTGCCTCTAGATCGGATCGGCTGAACATTTCGCGTCGCGGCTAACGCCGCGACGCGTGCACCACTGCACTCAATACCACGCACCACCTTTGCACACTCGAACCGCTGAACAACAACCACAACAACCAGTTTCGGGAATTCAACGCAATGGCAAGATCCACCTTGATCGGGGTCGGGCTACTGGGCGCGTGCGCCTTGCCCCTGGCCCAGGCCGACAGCTATTCACCGGCCAACTTTCTCTTCGGCGACTGGCAAGGCCAGCGTACCCGCCTGCATGAGCAGGGCGTGGACCTGCAGTTCACCTATGTCAACGAGCTGGCCTACAACACCCAGGGCGGCGAGCAGCACAAGGGCACTTACAGCGATCAGCTGATGGCCGATGCGCGCTTCGACCTACAGCGATTGCTGGGCTGGCAGGGCGCGGCGTTTCGCCTGACCCTGAGCAACCGCAATGGCGAGAGCCTGACCCAAGAGGCCAACACCGGTACGTTATTGGCCGCCCAAGAAATCTACGGCTACGGCAGCGTCACCCGCTTGGTGCAGATGTATTACCAGCAGGCGCTGCTCGATGAACGCCTGCTGCTCAAAGTCGGGCGGCTGCCGATGAGCGGCGATGTGTTCCCGTTTTCCTGCAAGTTTCAGAACCTCACCTTTTGCGGCGCCGTTCCGGGCTACATCACCCCCAACTGGTTCACCTGGCCGGTCAGCCAATGGGGCGCCACCCTGGCTGCGCAGTTGGCCGATGACTGGTGGCTCAATACCGCGATTTATCAGGTCAACCCACGTTTTACCGAGAACAGCCAAGGGTTGAATTTCGCCAGCCCGTCAGGCACCAGCGGCTACCTGGCTGTAGGTGAGCTGGCCTGGAAGCCGAGCTTCAATGGCCTGCCGGGCAGCTATCGGCTCGGGCTGTGGCGCAACACGGGCGACTACGCCGATATCTACCGCGATGTCGACGGCCAGCCCATCGGCCTGACTGGCGCGCAAGCCAAGCAGCACGATCAGGCCAACGGCTATTACGCCATGGCCGAACAGCGCGTCTACCAGAGTACGCGCAACCCCGCGCGCGGCCTGACCCTGTTCGCCAACTTCATCCAGTCTGACCGGGATGTTTCCAGCATCGAGCGGGTTTGGCATGTGGGCGCCTTCATCAGTGGGCCATTGGACCAGCGCCCGCAGGATGAGATTGGCGTTGCCTTGGGCCGCCTGGAGGTCAACCCGCGTTCGGCCCGGCGTGTGCAGCAAGCCAGTGGGCAACCGCAGCGCGCCGATGTCGAGTACCCACTTGAGCTGTATTACGGCCTGAGCCTGAGCCCGGCGCTGTCCCTCAGACCTAATGTGCAGTACGTACGCAACCCCGGCGGCTTCGAGCATGACCGCAGCGTGGTGGTCTGGGGCCTGAAAACCGAAGTGAGCTTCTAGGGCGATGCTGCCACACGGCGGCGTGTCGCTTTTTTAATGATGCATCATGTATGAATGGAGTGAATCATGAGCCTTGCCAATTTCGTTGACCTCACCAGCGTCCAGCAACGTGCCAGCCAGCTCACGCTGCTGGGCCAAGCATTTATCGATGGCCGCTTTGTCGATGCCCAGAGTGGCGAAACCTTCGACAACATTTCGCCCCGCGATGGCCGGGTGCTCAACCAAGTCGCCTCGTGCCAGGCCGCAGACGTCGACCTTGCCGTCAAGGCCGCGCGGCGTGCTTTCGACAGCGGCGTCTGGGCGCAACGCACCCCCAAGGAGCGCAAGAAAGTCCTGCTGCGCTTTGCTGCACTGTTCGAGCAGCACATGGATGAGCTGGCGCTGCTGGAAACCCTCGACATGGGCAAACCGATCAGCGAAAGCGCAGGTTTCGACGTTCACGCTGTGCTCGATTGCCTGCAGTGGTACGCCGAAAGCTGCGACAAGCTCTACGACGAAGTCGCCCCCTCGGGCCCTGCAGCATTGGGCCTGGTGACCCGCGAAGCGATTGGCGTGGTGGCGGCGGTAACGCCGTGGAACTTCCCCATGCTGATGGCCATGTGGAAGGTCGCGCCGGCTCTGGCCATGGGCAACTCAGTGATCCTCAAACCTGCCGAGCAGTCGCCGTTGACGGCCCTGCGCATCGCCCAGCTGGCCGCAGAGGCAGGCATTCCGGCGGGGGTGTTCAACGTCTTGCCCGGCTTTGGTCCCACCGCCGGCAAGGCCCTCGGTCTGCACATGGATGTCGACACTCTGGTATTCACCGGCTCCGGCGAAGTCGGCAAGTTGTTTCTGCAGTACTCCGGCCAGTCGAACATGAAGCGCGTCTGGCTCGAGTGTGGCGGCAAGACGCCGAACATCATCCTCAATGACTGCCGCGACCTGGAAAAAGCCGCGACCACCGCAGCGCGGTCGATGTTCTTCAATCAGGGCGAAGTTTGCGTGGCGCCGTCGCGGCTGATCGTCGAGGCGGGTATCCGCGCCGAGTTCGTTGCCGAGGTGCTCAAGGTGGCCCGGGCGATCAATGTTGGCGACCCGCTGGACCCAACCACCGAGCTGGGCGCGATGGTCGATGCCAGTCAATTGCAGCGGGTACTGGGCTACATCGACAAGGGCGTGCAGGAGGGCGCCCAGCTGATTCTTGGCGGCGAGCGGGTCAAGCATGGCCTGGGCGCCGAGGGCTACTACATCCCGCCAACCATTTTCGACAACGTCAGCAATGACATGACCATCGCCCGCGAAGAGATCTTCGGCCCGGTGCTGTCGGTGATCACTGCCCGCGATCATCTAGAGGCCTTGCGCATCGCCAACGACACCCCCTATGGCCTGGCCGCCAGCCTGTGGACCGCCGATCTGTCCCGCGCCCACCAGATGGCCCGTGGCCTGCGTGCCGGCAGCGTGTGGGTCAACTGCTTCGACGGTGGCGACATCAGCATGCCGTTCGGTGGTTTCAAGCAATCGGGCAACGGCCGCGACCGCTCGCTGCACGCCCTGGACAAGTACTCCGAGCTCAAGTCCACCTGGATCGAGCTGTGAGCCTTCGCCCGGCAACTTTGGAGAACAATAAGATGAACAAAACCGTTGCCCGTACTTTTGCCACCCTGGCCATGACTGCGCTGCTGGCCGGCCCAGCCGCCGCCGAGGCGCGCCACCCGCTGTACCAACTGATCCCCAATACCGCGCTGTCGGGCCTGGTCGATCCGCAAATGGCTGATCGTAGCCAGGTCGACAAGGCCCTGCCGCTGAAACAGAAGGGCGAGCGCCTGCGTATCGGTTGGACCGAGATCACCCTCGGCAACCCTTGGTTCGTGTCGATGATCGACGACGCCCGTAGCCTGGCCGAACGCTATGGCTATGACATGCAGGTGCAGGTCGCCGACAGCGATGTCGCGCGCCAGAGCGCCCAGGTCGATAACTTCATCACCCTTGGCGTCGATGTGATCGTCATCGACCCCACCGACATCCTCGGCTCGGTGGCCGATGTCGAGCGGGCAGTGGCGGCAGGGATCCCGGTAATTACCGTCGGTACCGCGCCGGACGCCCGAGCGCCGGTTATCACCACCAGTACCGGTAACCCCTACGGCAGCGGTGTCGAGGCGGGGCGCTACGTGGTCGAGCACAGCGATCCGGCCAGCGAGATCAACGCGGCCATGGTCATCGGGGTGATGGGCAACTCCACTTCCGAGAGCCGTCTCAACGGCATGATCTCCGGGATCGTTCAGGCCCGCGCCGAACAGCGCAAGCTCGGCTTGTCCAGGGAGGATGCCCTGCTCAAGGGGTTCGAGCTGTTCCAGCAAGTCAAGGCCAAGGGCAGTTTTAGCTGGCCTGAAGGGGGCTTCAATGTGCTTGCCTGGGGGCGTGGCGATTGGACCGAGGAGGGCGGCCTGGCTGCCAGCGAAGACATCCTCAGTGCCCACGGCGAACGCCTCAACCTGATCCTGGCGGAGAACGACTTCATCGCCATCGGTGCGATCAACGCCGTCGACAACGCCGGCAAGGCGGGACAGGTGCGAGTCGCTGCCGCAGCTGGCAGCTTCAAGGTCGCGCTGGAGCTGATCAAGCAGGGCAAGCTGCTGGTCACCGCCAGCAACAGTGGTTCGCAAACTGGCGTGGCGGCTATCGAGCTGATCCATCAGATCCTCGATGGCCGGCTTGCCGCCAACAACTTGCCGTTGGCCTCGTACTTTCCGGTCGAGCTAATCACCCCGGCCAATGTCGAGCAGTTCATCCAGCTCGAACAGGCCCCGGCCAGTGTCGAGCGGTTGCCGGCGTTCCGTTCCATCGACCAGCTCAAGGCAGCCATGCGCTGACCCCCGCGGATGCGGCGCCTGCCCAGGCAGCGCGCCGCTTGCAGAGGCATGACCTATGAATGCAGCAAACACTACCGCGGTGCAACTGCGCGACATCCACAAGGCTTTCGGTGGCATCAGCGCGCTGAGTGGCGCCAGTTTCAGCGCCCAGGCCGGTGAGATTCACGCACTGATGGGCGAGAACGGCGCGGGTAAATCGACCTTGATGAAAATCCTCGCTGGCGCCTACCTGCGCGATGCCGGCGAGGTGCTGGTGCACCAGCAACCGGCGAGCATCGCCAAGCCGGCCGACGCCCTGCGCCTGGGGGTATCGGTGATCTACCAGGAGTTCGCCTTGGCGCCACACCTGTCAGTGGCCGAGAACATCTGCATCGATGACCTCGGCGCGCGCAAGGGCCTGGTGCAGTGGGCCACGCTGCGGGCCAAGGCGCGGCACATTCTCGACGAGTTGGGTTTTGCCAATATCGACGAGCGCCGCGCAGTCGGCGCGTTGCCGGTAGCCCACCAGCAGGCGGTGGAAATCGCCAAGGCGCTGTCACGCAACGCGTCGGTGCTGGTGTTCGACGAGCCGACGGCGGTGCTCACCTCGCACGAGACCGAGCAGCTGTTTCGCATCCTCGATGAGCTGCGGCGCAAGGGCGTGTGCATCATCTACGTCTCGCACCGCATGGACGAAATCTTCCGGATCTGTGACCGCGCCACGGTGCTCAAGGATGGCCGCACGGTGGGCACCTTGCCGCTGTCGGCCATCGATGAACGCGGCCTGGTGCAGATGATGATCGGTCGTGAGCTGAGCGATCTGTTTCCGCCGCGCAAGGCCAGTCTGGGTGAGGTGCGCTTGCAGGTCGAGGGCTTGTGCGCCGGGCCGCTGGTGCGCGATATCAGCTTCCAGGCGCGTGCCGGCGAAGTGTTGGGATTCAGCGGCTTGGTCGGCTCGGGCCGCACCGAAACCATGCGCGCATTGTTCGGCGCCGAGCGCAGCAGTGCCGGCAGCATCCGCCTGGATGGCCAGCTGCTGCGCAATCGCAACCCGCGTGAAGCCATCGGCCACGGCATTGGTTTGCTCCCCGAAGACCGCAAACAGCAAGGCGTGCTGCTGGAGATGTCGATCCGGATCAACGCCGCCTTGCGGCCAAATTCGCCCTACACCGGCCGCTGCGGCTGGATCAACGGCCGGCGCGAGCGCGCCGGGGTCGAGGCGCTGCGCAAGCAACTGCGGCTCAAGACCGGCTCGATCGAGCAGGCAGTGGGCGACCTGTCAGGCGGCAACCAGCAGAAGGTCGCGCTGATGAAGTGGGTCGATGCCGGCTGTCGGGTGTTGATTCTCGATGAGCCGACCCGTGGCGTCGATGTCGGCGCCAAGACCGAGATCTACCGGGTCATCAATGAACTGGCCGAAGCCGGGGTATTGATCATCCTGGTGTCTTCGGAAATGACTGAGCTGATCGGCATGTGCGACCGGGTGCTGGTGATGCGCGATGGCGCCATCGCTGGCGAGCTCGGCGGCAGTGCGATCGAAGAACACGCAATGATCTGTCTGGCGATGGGAGTCGAACACCGTGGATAACAACTTGAGCAAACTGGCCGCCGGCAACCTGCCGGGCGAGCCTGCCCAGCCGCAGGCCTGGGGGCGCTCGCTGCAGCGTCTGTTTTTGCAGCACAACGCCTTGGTCATGCTGCTGGTGCTGGTGGTGGTTGCCAGCAGCCTGTCGGCGGACTTCTTCACCTGGCAGAACCTGGGCAACCTGCTACGCCAATCGACGCCGTTGATGCTGGTGAGCATCGGCATGCTGATCGTCATCCTCACCGCCGGCATCGACTTGTCGGTGGCGTCGGTGGCGGCGGTGGGCGGTATCGTCGTGGCGATGAGCCTGAACCTGGTGCCGCTGGAGGGTGGGGCCGGGCTGTTTTTGGCGGTCGCCATCGCCGTGGCGGCTGGGGTGTTGATGGGCCTGGTGACGGGTAGCTTCGTCGCCTACTTTCGCATGGCGCCGTTCATTGCCACCCTGGCGATGATGACGGTGGCCCGGGGCCTGGCGTTCATACTCTCCAATGGCCAGCCGCAACGCCTCGCCGATAGCCAGAGCGCCGCTGGGCTGTTGCGCGACTTCGGTCGCCAGGCGGACGGCCTGTTCGGCGTGCCCTGGCCGGTATGGTTGGCGGTGCTGGTGATTGCAGTGTTCGCGCTTATCCTGCGTTACAACGCCTTTGGCCGGCTGATCATCGCCAGCGGCAGCAACGAAACCGCAGTGCGCCTGGCAGGGATCCCGGTGGAGCGCTACAAGCTTGCTGCCTATGCCATCTGCGGCGGGTTGAGTGCATTGGCCGGGGTGGTCATCGCCTCGCGCTCCGGGGTCGCCACGCCCAGTGCCGGCATGGCCCTCGAACTGGATGCCATTGCTGCCTGCGTGATTGGCGGGGCGCTGTTGTCCGGCGGCAAGGGCAGTTTGTTCTATACCGTGGTTGGAGTGCTGGTGCTGGGGCTGATCGGCAACATCATGAACCTGCTCAGTGTCCCGGCTTACCCACAGCAGATCATCAAAGGCGCGATCATCGTGGTGGCGGTGTTGCTGCAAGGGGTGGGCAGGCGCGACGCGCGTATCTGATACCAGAGGGCGTGCTGGCGGCGTATGAATGATGATGTATCATGCGTTTTCGCCATCTCGCCCAGCGGCGCCATCACTGGAAGCTGGCGCCGGGCCATTCACTAGACAAGAGAGAACCAGCGTGACAGTTCACAAGCCCCTGGATAAAGGCAACCTGAGCGAGCGGGTCTACAGCATCATCCGCACGGCATTGATGGACGGCCAGTACCAACCGGGTGACCGCCTGCGCATCAGTGCCTTGGCCGAGGAGTTCGGGGTGTCGATCACCCCGGTGCGCGAGGCGATTTTCCGCCTGGTCAGCGATCATGCCCTGGACATGAAGGCGGCCACCTCGATCTATGTGCCAGAGCTGACCGTTAGCCAATTGCGCGAGATCCAATTGATTCGCCACCTGCTCGAAGGCGAGGCGGCGGGGATGGCCGCCGAGCGTATTTCTGCCGCTGAGCTGGAGCATCTGGAGCAGGTGCAGGCGGCGTTTCAGGCGGCGGTCAGCGTCGATTACAAGAAGGCCTCGCTGCTTAACCGCGAGTTTCATTTTGGGCTGATTGCCGCAGCGCGCATGCCGGTGATTTTCAAGACCTTGGAGAACATGTGGGTGATGATGGGGCCGCTGCTCAGCACCTTCCACGCCGAAGTGCCCAAGGCGGAGTTGGCCAGCGCCAAGCACAAGCATTTCGAAGTGTTGGAGGCCTTGCGCAAGCGTGATTCAGCCAAGGCCAAGGCGGCTTTGCAAGCAGATATCGCCTGGGGCGAATTGATGTTGGAGTGGCTGGAGCGCAAGTCGCTGAGCCCGGCCTGAGCAGTACCGCCCTATCGCCTGGCACACGGGACCAAACCGCCGCTCCCAGGCGAACCCTGTGGGAGCGGGCTTGCCCGCGAATGGGCTTCACTGGCCCTTGCTGGCGGACTCATGAAAATGCGGCAAGACAAACGCCGCCAGCTCCTCCAGTGTCTGATCCAGCGGCCGCCGATTGCGCCGCAGGTGCAGGCCAATATGCGCCACCCCCGCCTCCCGCATCGCCTCAAGCTCGGCAATCAGCCCATTGCGCCCAACCATCGCGCCGAAGCGGTGCCGCTGCAGCGGCGTGTGCGGGTTGTCGTCCAGATCCAGGTGCAGGAACGACACGTATGGCTTGGCCCCGGCCACTTCGCGCCACAACGCCGCACGCCGCACGTGCTCCTGCGGCGTGCCGGGGTAGGCCAACCAGCCATCCAGATGCTCGCCCACCCACGCCGGGCTCTGCTGGGCCAGCCCGGCCACCAGCAACGGCAGCGGTTGGGCAGGGCGCGGCAAGACTTCGATCTGTTCGGGCAACCCCGCCCCACGCCAGTCGCGTAGCAGCGCGATGTGCTCACGAAAGCGTTCGCCGCGGCTGTCGAAGTCGCGGCCAAACAGTGGGTATTCCACTGGCCGGTCGCCACTGGCCACGCCCAGCAACACGCGCGAGCCGCTGAGCAGGTCGACGCTGGCTGCGGCCTTGAGAGTCAGCAGCGGCTCACGGATCGGCAATACCACTGCCGCTGTGCCAAGCAGGATATTGCGGGTAACCCCAGCGAGAAACCCGAGGTAGGTAAACACCTCGAACACCTGCGCCGCATCGCCGAATTGCGGGTCGTACAGTGGCACGTCGCGTACCCACAGGGCGCGGAAACCCAAGCGGTCGGCGAGGGTCGCCAGCTGTGCATGCTGGGCCAGGTCCGGCACCCCGAACAGGCCGCCGGCCTGCTGCCGGGCCTGATCGCGTGGGGTGCTCCAGTCATTGTCCAGCGGCAATTCCAGGCCGATGCTCAGGCCGCCAGCGCTGAGTTTTGCCAGGGCGCCGCTCATGCTTGCGCTCCTGCCTGTGCACCGGCGCCAACCGCTGGGCGTTTGCCGCGCCAGACCAGCCACGCCAGCGGCACGTGCACCAGTACCGCGGCGACCACGCCTGCCCAGGGGGTGAGGGCCAGTTGGCCGTGGGTCACCAGGTAGCTGCCGGCGGTCTCACCCAGGGTGATGCCCAGGTTGAACGCCGAGATGTTCAGCCCAGAGGCGAAATCCACCGCTTTAGGGGTGTAGCGCCCAGCGGTGTCGAGCATGCCGGCCTGAAAGCCCGGCGTCATGCCAAAAGCCAGAACGCCCCAGACGAACAGCAGCACCACCATGGCCACTGGCGACGACAACGAAAAGCCCAGCAACACCAGCACCGCCGCCAGCAAGACGAACAGCACGCGCAGCGCCCGTTGCCAGCCCAGGCGGTCGGCCAGCCGGCCCCCGGCGAGGTTGCCGATCAGCGTGGCGATGCCGAACACCACCAGCAGGCTGCTGGCCGTGGCCGAGGAGAAACCGGTGATGTCGGTGAGGATCGGCGTGATGAAGGTGAATGCGGCAAAGCTTGCGCCAAAGCCCAGAATGGTCACCAGCATCATCGACCAGATCGCCGGTTGGCCGAGCGCAGCCAACTGGGTGCGGATGCTCCCGGCTTCCCCGGCTTTCAGTGCCGGCAGCCAGAACAGGGTGGCGAGCAAGGCCAGTGCGCTGAGCGCGGCCACCGCGTAGAACGGCAGGCGCCAGCCCATGGCATTGCCCAGGAAGCTACCCAGCGGCACCCCGATGACCATGGCCAGGGTCAGCCCGGCGAACATGATGGCGATGGCTTTGCTGGCCTGGCCCTTGGGTGCCAGGCTCGCCGCGACCGTGGCGCCAATGGCGAAGAAGCTGCCATGGGCGACGGCGGTGATCAGTCGCCCGATCAGCAGCGTCGAGTAGTCACTGGACAACGCTGAAAGCAGGTTGCCAGCCAGGAAGATTGCCACCAGGCCAGCCAACACCGGCTTGCGTGGCAAGCGCCCCAGCAGCAAGACGATGAACGGGGTGAACACCGCCAGCGCCAAGGCGTACAGGCCGACCAGGCCGCCAGCGGTGGCCAGGGTCACGCCCAGGTCGTTGGAAATTGCCGGGAGAATGCCGACCACGATGAACTCGGCCACGCCAATGGCGAAGGCGGTCAGGGCCAGCACATACACCCCGGGGTGAATGCGTGTGGAGGAGGGGGTAGTCATGAAAAATGCTCGCAAGGTGAAAGATGCAGCACACGATACGAGGCTCACGGCTTGTGATGTAGACTCGTGCAATTCCAACCAGCTGTGAATTCAAATCATGCAAATCCGAGCCAAGGACATCAATCGCTCTGGCGAGATGGAAGTGTTTGCCGAAGTGGTCGCCTGCGGCACCTTTTCGCAAGCGGCGCGGCGCCTGGACATGACCCCATCGGCGGTGAGCAAGCTGATCGCCCGCCTTGAGCAGCGCCTGGGCGCACGTCTGCTGCTGCGCTCGACCCGGCGCCTGGAACTGACCGCCGAGGGTGAGCGCTTCCATGTCGAGAGCCTGCGTATTCTTGAGCAGATCGACAACGCCGAGCGCGATGTGGCCAATGCCGCCTGCCCCAGCGGGATCATCCATATCAACAGCAACCTGCCGTTTGGCCTGCATTGCCTGGCGCCGCTGGTGCCGGCGTTTCTGGAGGCTTATCCGCAGATCACCTTGAACATCGAGCTGACCGACACGGTGGTCGATCTGCTCGAACGGCGGGCCGATGTGGCGATCCGTTCGGGGCCGCTGAAGGCCTCACGGCTGGTGCAGCGGCACTTGGGCCGTAGTCGTTTGTTGACCGTGGCCGCCCCGCAATACTTGGCGCGCCGGGGCACCCCGCGTACGCCACAGGAGCTGCTTGAGCACAATCGATTGGGCTTTGGCTTTCACCGGCACTCGCAGGCCTGGGTGTATCAGGGCGCCGATGGCCAGCGGGTCGAGGTTGAGCCGCAAGGGAATCTGCTGCTGCAAGACGGGGAGAGCATGCGCCAGCTGACCCTCGGCGGCGCAGGGATTGCCCGCTTGGCCAATTTCCATGTGGGGGCGGATATCGCGGCAGGGCGGCTGGTGCCGTTGCTGGAAGAATTTGACAGTGGCGAGGAAGATATCCTGCATGCGGTGTTCATTGGGCCAGGACGGCAGTTGCCGCAGCGGGTGAGGGTGTTTATCGACTTTCTGGTCGAGCGCTTGGATGTGCGCTATTTCAGTTGAGTGTCTGCGCTAGCCATCCCGGCTGATGACAAGCCACCCCCCCTCCTGTATACCTAGTCGCCACCAAGGGGAGCCCGGCAACGGGCTGAGAAACCGCTGAGATCACCAGCGCGGTGACCCTTCGAACCTGATCCGGATCATGCCGGCGAAGGGATGGGACTGCCGACCTGCCTTTTTGCCGGCCTCACTGCGAGGCCGCTTCATGCCACACCGCCACGGTCTCGCTGTCACCCTACAGAGGACAGCACCATGACCGAACGCTTCACCCAAACCCTGCGCCGCCAAAGCGAGCCGACCTGGTCTGCGGCGGTCGGCCACCGCTTCGTCAAAGCGCTGTGCGACGGCAGCGTGGCGGACCCTGTCATGGTCCGCTACCTGGTCCAGGATCACCGCTTTCTCGATAGCTTCCTGACCCTGCTGGGCGCCGCCATCGCCACGGCCGACACCTTCGAGGCACGCCTGCGCCTGGGGCGCTTCGCCGGCATGATCAGCAGCGACGAGAACACCTACTTCCTGCGCGCTTTCCAAGCCCTGGACGTCAGCCCGGCGCAGCGCGACGAGCCTGCCGACACCCTACCGACCGCAGGCTTCAAGGCGATCATGCGCGAAGCAGCGGCCACCCGTTCATATGCCGCCGCCCTGGCGGTACTCAATGTCGCCGAGGGCCTGTACCTGGACTGGGCGACCAAGGCACCGCAACCGTTGCCGGCCAACTTTGTTCACGCCGAGTGGATCACCCTGCATGACAACCCGTTCTTCCGCGACTTCGTCGCCTTCCTGCAAGCAGAACTGGATCGGGTCGGGCCACAGCAGGCGGCACTGAGCAGCGACTTCTACCTGCGCACGGTGGAACTGGAACTGGCCTTCTTCGATGCCATCTACCCAGGGGAGGCGTGAGCATGGATATCTTCGACCGCCTCAAGGGCGCGTGCGCGGCCCAATGGTCCAGCTATGTCGATCACCCGTTCGTGCGGCAGATGGGTGAGGGCAGCCTAAGCGAGGAGGCCTTCCGTACTTACCTGGTGCAGGATTACCTGTTCCTTATCCAGTTTGCCCGCGCCTGGGCCCTGGCTGCGTACAAGAGCCGTTTGCCAAGCGACATCCGTGCGGCCCAGGCGGGGCTGGCGGCGATCCTCGATGAGACCGAGCTGCACCTGCGCCTTTGCGCGCGCTGGGGGTTGTCCAAGGCCGATATCGAGGCCGCGCCTGAGCATCAGGCGACAGTGGCCTATACCCGCTATGTACTCGATTGTGGTGCGGCAGGTGACCTGCTGGAATTGCACGCGGCGCTGGCGCCTTGTGTGATCGGCTATGCAGAGATTGGCCGGGCGTTGTCCGCGCAGATTGGCGATTTGCGTGATCATCCCTATCGCGAATGGATCGGCGAGTATGCCGGGGAGGCTTACCAAGGGGTGGCGGCTGCGGCGCGCAAGCATTTGGATGAACTGGCGGCGCGGAGCATGACCGAGCAGCGCTTTGTCGAGTTGGCGGCGATCTTTGGCCAGGCGTCGAAGCTGGAGGCAGATTTCTGGCAGATGGGGTTGGACGCCACCGTGTAACGCTTTGGATTTTTGGGGCCGCACAGCGGCCCCAGAAGCTGAAGGCATCACTGCACCCCCAGGCACTCCTGCAACGCCTCGATAAACACCCGCTCCGCCCGACTCAAACGCTGCTCACGATTCCACAGCAGGTGAATATCGACATCCGCAATCCCTTCATGCGGCGGTAATCGCCAGAGCAATCCAGCCTGCACATCAGGCGCCACCACGTGTTCGGGCAAACAGCCAATGCCAAACCCGGCGATCACCAGCCGGCGCACTTCCTCAAGGCTCGGCGATGACGCCACGATGCGTCCGCTGAACCCCTGCTGATCACGAAAAATGGTCAACGGCGAGAGCATGCCGCCAATCTGGTCGCTGGTGAAACTGACGAAATTCTCCCGCTGCAGATCGCCTTCCAGCTTGCCGAACAAACCATGGTGCTTGCCGCAGAAAAAGGCATAGCGCTGCCGCAGGAACAAGCGCTGCTCCAGGCGTGGTTGCGGCCGGCGATTGAGGCTCAAGCCTGCGGTGGCGGTTTTCTCTTGCAGGGCGGCGACGATGTCTGAGCTGCGCATTACGTCGATCTCCAGGTCCACCCGTGGATGCTGGCGATGAAAGCCTGCGAGAAAATCGTCGAAGCGCTCCGAGCAGATCCGGCTGATCATCAATAGCCGCACTTTGCCGACCAACTCATCGGCCGGCTGCTCGAGCAGGCCGCCGATCTGCGACATCTGCCCATACACCTCGCCAGCCAACTGGAACAGCTGCTCGCCCATTTCCGTCAGCACGAAGCGCGGCCCGCGGCGGGCGATCAGCTGGCGACCGAGCTGCTCTTCAAGGCGCTTGAGCGCTTGGCTGACGGCCGGCTGGGTCAAGTGCAGGCGCGCGGCGGCGCGGCTGATGGACAGCTCCTGGCCGATCACCCGGAAGGTGCGCAGCAGGTTCCAGTCGAGGCGATCGTTGAGCAGGCGGTCAGACATGGCGGGCTC
The DNA here is from genome assembly GCF_044900155.1 of Pseudomonas sp. NPDC088890. NCBI lineage: Bacteria > Pseudomonadati > Pseudomonadota > Gammaproteobacteria > Pseudomonadales > Pseudomonadaceae > Pseudomonas > Pseudomonas sp. NPDC088890. Next base: position 251,511 of record NZ_JBJDNG010000002.1, read on the forward strand.
GCGATAATAAATGGGCGTTATAGTTCGAATAATAAATAGAAAATTGACTAATCATAGCCCTCGGCCGAAAAATCACTTCAAGGAAACATTGCGCAACAGCCTTGGAACGGTGGTGAATTTTTCGCGGGCAAGCCCGCTCCCACAGGGAGCAGCAGCGCTACGCAATCTGTGGGAGCGGGCTTGCCCGCGACCAATTCACCGCCGATCTCACTGACGCAACCCAAGCGCCCCCAGAGCGCCCCGTGACCCCTTACTCCTGCCAAAAAAACAAGCAAAGGAGCCTGACCCATGAAGCCTTCCGCTTCGCCCCAACCGCGCCGGGCCGCGGCCGCCGCGTTTATCGGCACCATGATCGAGTGGTACGACTTCTACATCTACGCCACCGCCGCCGCATTGGTGTTCGGCGCCTTGTTCTTCCCCTCCGACAACAGCCTGTTCAGCACCATGGCCGCCTTTGGCACCTTTGCCGTGGGCTTCTTCGCCAGGCCCTTGGGCGGTATCGTCTTCGGCCATATCGGCGACCGCATCGGCCGCAAGAAATCCCTGGTCATTACCCTGCTGATGATGGGCGTGGTCACCGTGGGCATCGGCCTGTTGCCGACCTACGCGCAAATCGGCGCCGCCGCACCCGTGCTGCTGATTGTGCTGCGGGTGATCCAAGGCATCGCCGTTGGGGGCGAGTGGGGCGGTGCAGTGCTGATGGCCGGCGAGCATGCGCCCAAGGGCCGGCTTACGTTCTTCGCCTCGTTCGCCCAACTGGGCAGCCCGGCGGGCTTGATCCTCTCGCTGCTGGCGTTTGGCGCGGTCACCCGCTTGCCCGAAGAAGAGCTCATGAGTTGGGGCTGGCGCGTGCCGTTCCTGGCCAGTGCCTTGCTGTTGCTGGTTGGCCTGGCGATCCGCCTGGGCGTGAACGAGTCGCCAGAGTTTCTCGCCAGCCGCGAACAGGCCGAGAAGTCGCGCCGCAAGGAGCAGGCGCCGGTGCTGGAAGTGCTGCGTACCGCGTGGCGGCCGCTGCTGCTGTGCATCGGCGCCAATACCCTGGGGATTGCCGGGGTGTATTTCACCAACACCTTCATGATCAGCTACACCACCCAGCAACTGCACCTGGAGCGCTCGCTGATCCTGGAATGCCTGTTCTTCGTTGCGGTCATCCAGTTCTGTGTCCAGCCGCTGGCAGCGTGGCTGTCGGAGAAGATCGGCGCTACCCGATTCCTGGCCCTGGTCGCCTTGCTGGCGATGGCCTCGCCGTATCCGATGTTCGTGCTGGTCAGCACCGGCCAGGGGCCGTTGATCGTGCTCGGTATCGCCTTGGCGGCGGCGTGCATGGCCTCGTTCTACGCAGTGATTGCCGGCTACGTCAGTGGCATGTTCGAGACCCGCGTGCGCTACACCGCGATCTCCATGGCTTATCAGGTCTGCGGCGCTATCGCCGGTGGCCTGACCCCGCTGATCGGCACTTGGCTGGCGCACAGCTTCACCGGCCAGTGGTGGCCGATGGCGGTGTTCTACACCCTGATCGCGACAATTTCCCTGGTCTGTGTGCTGGCCCTTGCCCGCCAGTACAGCCGCAGCCAGCAGCTTGAGCTGGCCTGACCCACCCCCTGGATGGAGTAACCGCACATGTTGAAAAGCAACGGCGAGCGCCTGTGGGCGAGCCTGATGGCCATGGCCGAAGTCGGCGCCACCGCCCGTGGTGGTAGTTGCCGCCTGGCCTTGAGCGACGAAGACAAAGCCGGCCGTGAACTGTTCCAGGCCTGGTGCCGCGAGGCGGGCCTGAGCCTGTCGGTGGACGCCATCGGCAACCTGTTCGCCCGCCGCGCCGGTAGCGACCCCGAGGCCGCGCCGGTGATGATGGGCAGCCACCTGGATACCCAACCTGAAGGCGGCCGCTTCGATGGTGTCTACGGTGTGCTGGCCGGGCTTGAGGTGGTGCGCCGCCTCAATGACCTCGGCATCCGCACCCACAAGCCCTTGGAGATCGCGGTCTGGACCAACGAAGAAGGCGCGCGCTTCACCCCGGCGATGTTCGGCTCGGCGGTGTTCACCGGCACCCTGGCGCTGGAGCAAGCCCTGGCCATTTGCGATGCCAATGGCATCAGCGTCGCCGACGAACTGCAGCGCACCGGCTACGCCGGCCAACGCCCGCTGGGCGGCGCGGTCGATGCCTATTTCGAGGCGCATATCGAACAGGGGCCGATCCTTGAAGACAACGCCAAGAGCATCGGCGTGGTCAGCGGCGGCCAGGCCATTCGTTGGCTCGATGTCACCGTCGAGGGCATGGCCGCACATGCCGGCACCACGCCGATGAAGCTGCGCAAGGATGCCCTCTATGGCGCCACACGAATGATCCAGGTGGTCGAGCAACTGGCGGCCGACTTCGCCCCTGAAGGCCTGACCACAGTCGGTGAGCTGGCCATTGCCAAGTCCTCGCGCAACACCATTCCTGGCGTGGTCAAGTTCACCGTCGATTTGCGTCATCACCGCGATGAAGCCATCGAAGCCATGGAACGCAGCCTTGGCCAGCAGCTACAGGCCATCGCCGCACAGCGCGGCCTGAACGTGCGTATCGAGCGCCACTGGGTCAGCCCCGCCACGCCGTTCGACGGCGCCTGTGTGGCAGCGGTACAGCACGCGGTCGATGGCCTGGGCTATGCCCAACAATCCATCGTCAGCGGCGCAGGCCATGACGCCATTCTGCTGGCCCGTTACTGCCCGACGGCGATGGTGTTCATTCCTTGCGTGGGCGGCTTGAGCCACAACGAAGCCGAAGACGTATTGCCCGACGATGCCCGCCAAGGCGTCGATGTACTGCTCAACGCCGTGCTGGCCCGCGCCGGTCAAGTCGAACCAGGAGAGTTCTGATGCGCTGCTATTTCCATCCCGAGCAATTGCTGCACCATCCGCGCAGCTACTACTCACGCGGCGCCATGCGCACCCCGCAGGAAGTCCCCGAGCGCGCCCAGCGCCTGTTGCAGGCAGCCAAGGACCTGGGCTTCGACATCCGTCAACCTGCAGATGCCGGCCTGGCGCCGTTGCAAGCGGTGCATGGCACGGCTTATCTGGCGTTTCTTGAAGAAGCTCATGCGCGCTGGAAAGAGGTGCCCGAGGATTGGGGCGATGAAGTCATGTCGAACATCTTCGTTCGCGAGCCCAACGCCCTGCGCGGCATCCTCGCCCAGGCCGGCCGTTATCTGGCCGACGGCAGCTGCCCGGTCGGCGAGCACACCTGGCGCTCGGCCTACTGGTCGGCGCAAAGCGCGGTAGCAGCGGCCCAGGCCCTGCTCGACGGCGAGCCAGCGGCCTATGCCCTGTGCCGTCCACCGGGGCATCACGCCCGCTACGATGCCGCGGGCGGCTTCTGCTACGTGAACAACGCCGCCGTCGCTGCGCAGGTGCTGCGTAGCCGCTACAGCCGCGTGGCGATTGTCGATACCGACATGCACCATGGCCAAGGCATTCAGGAGATCTTCTACGCGCGCAATGATGTGCTGTACGTCTCCACCCATGGCGACCCCACCAACTTCTACCCAGGCGTGGCCGGCTTTGCCGATGAACGCGGCGCCGGTGCAGGGGAGGGCTACAACCTTAACCTGCCGATGCCGCATGGGGCCAGTGAAGCGGACTTCATGAGCCAGCTGGAGATTGCCCTGGATGCCGTGAAGGACTTTGCTGCCGAGGTGCTGGTGCTGTCGCTAGGCTTCGACATCTATGAGCTCGACCCGCAGAGCAAGGTGGCCGTGACCCGTGAAGGGTTCGCCGCATTGGGCGAGCGGATCCGTGGGTTGCGGCTGCCGTGCCTGATCGTGCAGGAGGGGGGCTATCACCTGGAGAGCCTGGAGGCCAATGCGCAGGCATTCTTCGCTGACAAGCAAGATTGGCGTTAATTTGCGCTGCTAATGGCGACCTCATCGCGGGGCAAGCCCGTTCCTGCATGCCTTGCGCCGTTGCTGAAATCGGCGCAGGACCTGTAGGAGCGGGCTTGCCCCGCGATGAGGCCAGCACTGAAAAACTACAGACCGCTCCTGCGCACATGCTTGACCAGCACCTTCTCCAGCAACTCCCACATCGCCGGATCGGTACTGAACGCCACGTTGAAGCGCATCCAGCCGGTCGCCTGGGCATCGACCATGAATAGCTGCCCAGGCCCGAGCATGATGCCTTGCTCCAGGGCATCGTCCAGCAGCGCGGCGCTGTCGGGCAGAGCCGGGTGGCGGGTCCAGACGTACATGCCTTCATCGGACTCGATGAACAGTTCGAAGCCCAGCCGGTGCAGATGCCGGCCAACTTCCTGGTGCGCCTCGGCCAGGCGCTGGCGCAGGCGCTTGAGGTGCTTGCGCCAGCGCCCGTCGATGATCGCGGCATAGACCACGCGCTCCATCACCTGCGAGGTGGTCAGGCCCGAGCGCATCTTCAGGTGCAGCAACTGCTGCATCAGCTCGGGGTTGGCGACCAGGTAGCCGACCCGCACATTGGGCGAGATGCTTTTCGAGTAACTGCCCACGTAGACCACCTGTTGCAGATGATCGAGGCTGGCCAGGCAGGGCTGCGGTTCGGCGACCATGTCGGCGTACAGGTTGTTTTCCACCAGACGGAAACCGTGCTGGGAAGACAACTGCAACAGGCGGTGCAGCTGTGGCAATGGGGTGCGCGAGCAGGTCGGGCTGTGCAGGTGCGGCTGGGTGAAGAAGGCGGTTGGGCGGTGATGCGCCAGCAGCCGTTCGAGCTGGTCGAGGTCGTAGCCGGCCGGGGTGCGCGGCACGCCGACCAGGGTTGCGCCCTGAAAGCGCAGGATGCTCATCAGGTTGGGGTAGCCGGGATCGTCCACCAGCACCACGTCACCTGGGCGCACCAGGGTGCGCACGGCCAGGTCCAGCGCCTGGCTGGCGCCGTGGGTGAGCATCAGTTGCGCCGGGTTGGCGACGATCGACAGTTCCTGTTGCAGGTTCTGCGCGGTCAGTGCGCGCAGTTCCGGCAGGCCCATCGGGTCGCCGTAGCCGGACAACTCCAGGGGGCTGCCGGCGACCTGGCGCATGCCGCGGCGCAGGCCGTCTTCGTACATCCAGTCGTTGGGCAGCCAGCCGCAACCGGGCTTGAACGGCAATTGGCGGGTTTCGAAGATCTGTTGCAGGTACCACTCGGAGTTGAACGATGGTCGAGTGGTGTCGGCTCCCTGATTCTGACTATCCAGCAACTCGCCTGCTGCGCGATTGACGAAGAACCCCGCGTTGCCGCGGCTGACCAGCAGCCCTTGGGCGACCAGACGGTCATAGGCTTCGACCACGGTAAAGGTGCTCACCGAGTAGGTCGCGGCAAAGGCGCGGATAGACGGGACCTTGGCGCCGGGCTTGAGGGTCTGGTTGTCGATCAGCTCGCGTAACCCGTCGATGATCTGGTTGACCAGCGGGGTGGAGGAGTCTGGATGTAGTACGAGCATTGGGCTGCCTTCAGGTGTGCATAACGCCAAGCGCCTGCAGGGTGTCGCGGGTGTATTGCATCGACGGCCTGTACAGTGCAGTGCGACTTTCATGCCACTGTGCATGGCTCTCTGTGTCCGACATTTTTACATTAGGTGTCTGAGATCGCCAGACACCTTTTGCAGTGCAGGCACACCAGCGTCATGAACAATCATAATTTTGCTGCTTTTTCGTCGAGGCTCGCCTCGCATCATCTTTTCGCCAAGTCGAATGGGCTGGAGTCTAGCCGCCGTTCGGCTTGCGCACGCGTGATCAACCGGTTCAGTTCGTCCGGGGGCCAGCCCTCGAACGCGTAAGCAGGCCGCCATGGATGGCCTGCGTGTGCCGTGTGCACACCTCCTGCCCGCATTAGCACTGATGTACAGGTGAAACCGCTAGCCATCGGGGTTTCACGGATTTCCTTGGATAAAAAGAAGCACGGGGTACACAACTGATGGACGCAACATCCACATCCACCGCATCCGCCAAAGGGGCGCCGGAGAGCAAGCTCAACGCTTCGCTCAAGTCGCGCCACCTGACGATGATGTCGATCGCCGGGGTTATCGGCGGCGCACTGTTCGTCGGCTCCGGCAGCGTGATCCACAGCGCCGGTCCCGCCGCTGTCCTGGCCTATCTGGCCGGCGGCATCCTGGTGGTGCTGATCATGCGCATGCTCGGCGAGATGGCGACGTCCTCGCCGGACACCGGCTCGTTCTCGACCTACGCCGACCGCGCCATTGGTCGCTGGGCAGGTTTCACCATCGGCTGGTTGTATTGGTGGTACTGGGTCATCCTGATGGCCTGGGAAGCTTATGTGGCGGGCAAGATCCTGCATGGTTTCTTCCCAAGTGTGAGCGTCAACGTGTTCGTCCTGGCCACCACCTTGGTGCTGATCACGGTCAACTTCTTCAACGTCAAGCACTACGGTGAGTTCGAGTTCTGGTTCGCCTTGATCAAGGTGATCGCAATCGTCTGCTTCTTGATCGTCTGCGGCGCGGCAGTGCTGAACATCTGGCAGTTCGGTGAAGTGCGCGGCATGACCCACTTGACTGCCGAAGGCTTCATGCCCAATGGCATCACCACGGTCATTGGTGCGTTGCTGGGGGTGATGTTCGCCTTCCTCGGTGCGGAAATCGTCACCATCGCCGCCTCCGAGTCCAAGGACCCAGCCGGGCAGATCGTCAAGGCCACCAACTCGGTGGTATGGCGTGTGTGCCTGTTCTACGTAGGTTCGATCTTCCTGATCGTCTGCCTGGTACCGTGGAACGACCCGCACCTGGGCGAGTCGGGTTATGGCGCCTACCGCCGGACCCTGGAGCTGCTGGGCGTGCCTTACGCTGAGCTGCTGATGAACTTCGTGGTGCTGACCTCGGTGAGCAGTTGCCTGATCTCCGGTCACTACACGGCCTCGCGCATGCTGTTTTCGCTGGCCCAGCGTGGCGATGCGCCGTCGTTCTTCAAGATCACCCGCGCCGGTACCGGTGTGCCGGTCTTTGCCATCATTGGCTCGTGCGCAGTGGCGGTCGTCTGTGCGCTGATCAACTTCAGCGAGACCCTGCGCCCGAAAGACGTGCTGGAAACGCTGATGAACACCACCGGCATGATCGCCTTGCTGGTGTACCTGGTGATTGCCTTCTCGCAGCTGCGCATGCGCCGCAAGCTGATTGCCGAAGGCAAGGAGATCCGCCTGCAGATGTGGCTGTTCCCGTGGCTGACCTACCTGGTGATCGCCTTCATCGTGGCCGCCTTGGTGACCATGGCGTTCATGCCTGACTACCAGATCCTGGTGATCTCCACCGGTATCGCCGCTGCGGTGGTGGTGGCGATGGGTGTGGTGCATCAGATGCGCACCGCCAACAAGCACTAAGCGGCTCGTTGGTTGACGTCGGCCGGTTCCCGCAAGGGGCCGGCCGCGTTTGTTTGTGGACGCTAATTGTGTGGGTGTTCAGGGCCTGACTGGTCAAAGCGCAGCTGCTGGCCGGCGTTCAGGTGCAGGCGTTGGCCAGCGCTGTCGAGTTCGGCGCTTCCGTCGAGCAGGGTGATGTGTGAACGCTTGGCATCGCGCTCGAGCTTGAGGTTAGCGTTTTGTGTGGCGAGGGTGCCGTGCTCGGTGATGAGCGTGAAAGGTCGGCTATCGGTTGCAGAAACGTGCAGTGACAGGCTGCCTTGCAACATTGTCAGACGGCGTTGCACCGGGTCGAATTCGATGTCTACCGCGCTGTCCGCCGCCAGGTGCAACAGGCTGCCGTCTTCCAGTTGGCGGGTCAGTTGCTGGTCGTTGCTGGTACGCAGGTCAGCCAGTTCGAAGGGTTGGTTCATCCATGGCGAGCCGAGCAGGGCGGCCGCGCCGATCAGGGCGAGGATGGCCAGGGGCAGGGCTAGGCGTTGCTTGCTGATCATGGGGGGCGGTGGTCCTGGGTTTTGAGCATTGACCTGAAAGCGGCGCTGGCAGTTCCGGCCTGATCGCGGGGCAAGCCCGCTCCCACGCAGTCGGCTAGGAGGCCGGGCTAACGTGGGCTGCCCCGCGAAGCGGGCGTATATGGCTTATGCTAGACGCATTGTCCGCCTAAGGAGTTCGCCATGGCCTGGTCCGCCAACCAATATTCCCTGTTCGAAGACGAACGTACCCGCGCCGTGCGCGACTTGCTGGCCGCAGTCCCTCCTTGTTCGGTTCACCATGCCACTGATTTGGGCTGCGGGCCGGGCAATTCCACCGAAGTGTTGTTGCAGCGCTACCCCGATGCCCAGGTCCTGGCGCTGGACAGTGATCCAGACATGATCGCCAAGGCCAAGGAGCGCCCACGCCTGGGCGTGCCGCGCGTGCGCTGCGAGATCGGCGACATTGCCAGTTGGACTGCCTCCAAGCCCCAGGAACTGATCCTCGCCAATGCCTCGCTGCAGTGGGTGCCAGACCATGGCGCGCTCTATCCGCACCTGATCCGGCAGTTGAGCGAAGGCGGCAGCCTGGCCGTGCAGACCCCGGATAACCTCGACCAACCGGCCCATCGCCAGCTGCGCGAGATCGCCAGCCGTGGCCCGTGGGCGGACAAGTTCGCCGACTTCGCGCTGCCGCCGCGGCACAACGCGGGCTTTTACTACGACTTGCTGAGCCCGCTGTGCGCGCGGGTGGATGTCTGGCGCACCACCTATCACCATCCGCTGGCAGGCGGTGCAGAAGCGGTGGTGGAGTGGTTCAAGGGCTCGGCCTTGCGTCCGTACCTGGCGCGGTTGGACGAGGCTGAACAGAAGGACTTCTTGCAGCTATACCTACAGGCCATGCAAAAGGACTATCCGCCAGCGACCGATGGCAAGGTGCTGCTGGCATTCCCGCGTTTGTTCGTGGTCGCTACCCGCTAGCGGCGCCAGCGCCAGATGACGTAGCCGTACACGCCCAGGTTGAGCAGCAGGACGATCAGGCCGAGGCCGATCTGGATTTGCGGTGTCAGTCCGGCGGGGTAGATCAGTGGCCAGATGTAGTGCTCGATGAAGCCGCCTTGGTAGCCGGCGTCGCCTGCGGCGGCGCGCATGCGGTTTTCCCAGTCGGTCAGCGGGCATTCCAGGTGCAGGCATTCCACGGCCAGGCCCCAGGCTACGGCGGGCAGGTGGATCAGCAGGGCAGCGCGCCATTTGAGCACCAGCAGGCCGCCGAACAACACCAGCAGGATGAAGGCTAGATGCAGCAGGACCAAGGTGTCGGCGCTTAAGCGATAGAGCATGGGATGGGGTCTTGATTGGCGAGTGGATCGCTAGCATAGGCTGTTTGCTAGAGCGCCTGTACCGG